>NZ_CP032762.1:2000357-2667142 GCF_003641205.1 Rhodococcus sp. P1Y | reverse complement strand
GCGTCGCGGACGATGTTGCCGGCGAGGAAGTTCTCGTGGATGGCGAACGGGCAGGCGTAGACGTCGCCGATCGGGTCGATCAAACACACCACACGCCCGGCACCACACAGATTCAGACCCGGCAACGCGTCACCGAATGCGGACAGGTGGAAGAACGAATCCCCCGTCAACACGCCCTCACCGTTGGCGACGAGCCAGTTGTACAGCTCACGCTGCTGGCCTGCGGTGGGATGCAGGTCGTCCCACACGTCGGCACCGCGGCCCGACGGGCGAAGACGCGTGATCCGAAGCGTCGCACCGTATTTGTCGGCCAGCGCCTTGAACGTGTCCAACTGGCTGACGTTGTGCCGAGTGACCACCACCGAGATCTTGGCGTCCTTGAAACCGGCTTCCTGAAGATTCTCCAACGCTCGAATTGCCATGTCGAACGAACCCGGCCCGCGCACCGCGTCGTTGACCTCTGCGGTCGCGCCGTCGATGGAGATCTGTACGTCGACGTAGTCCGACGCCGCCAGACGCGCTGCTACCTTCTTGTCGATCTTGACGCCGTTGGTGGAGAACTTGACGCCCACCTGATGTGCCGTCGCATAGTCGACGAGCTCCCAGAAGTCCGAACGCACCGTCGGCTCACCGCCGCCGATGTTGACATAGAACACCTGCATCTTCTGCAGCTCGTCGATGATCGACTTGCACTGTTCGGTGGAGAGCTCGTTGGGATCGCGCCGGCCGGACGAGGACAGGCAATGTACGCACGAGAGGTTGCAGGCGTAGGTCAACTCCCAGGTCAGGCAGATCGGTGCGTCGAGGCCGAGTTCGAACTGGTCGACCAACTTGCCCACCGCGGGCGGGGGTGCGGGTCTTTCGAGCATGGAGGTCATGGGCTGTCCTCTTTCGATCATTGGGGTCAAAGAGCCATCGGGGTGAAAGAGCGATCGGGGTGAAAGAGCACTGACGAAGGGCTGGTTCGTCAGGTGTGGCTAGAGCTTGGAGATCATCTTCGAATCAGCCAGCGTGGACAGCGCTTTCACATACGGCGCCATACCGGATTCGCTGATACCTGCGGCCGCGATCGCCGACCGCATATCGGGATGCTCGGGAAAGGACTCGATGATCGCCACGATCGTGCGGTTCTTGAGAAAGGAGAGCTTCCGTGTCCCGAAGTGGTAGAGCAGCGCCCCGAAAGACTCGGGACGCAGCGCCACCTGCGGGTGAAGAGCCCAGCGAGCATCCAGATCGAGCTCCTGGCGGACCTTCACATCTGCGGTCATGGTCAGTACACGCCGCACATGCCGTCGATGGAAACCTCTTCCACGAGAGACTCTTCGACCAGGTCGGATTCGACCACAGCAGCGTTCACAACATCTGTCTTGGGGTTCTGAGACATCTTGTACCTCCATCGGAGAGAATCATCGGATCAGTCACAGCCAGCGGTAACAGTGACCTGGTTCACCACAATAATGGCATTGAGTGCAGAATAGCTACGATCGAGGAGAAAAAAGTGGTCAGCCGCAGGAAACCGTCCGGACGGGTAGGTCGACGCCCGTCCACTACGCGGGGGCAGATCAGCGATCTCGCTATCGAACTGTTCACCGAGAACGGTTTCGACTCCACGAGTGTCGACGACATCGCCGAGGCGGCCGGCATCGCTCGCCGCACGTTCTTTCGGTATTTCCCTTCCAAGAACGCAGTCCCGTGGGGCGACTTCGACGAGCAACTAGCTGCACTACGGACGCTCATGGCCGAACTACCGACGAACATTTCCCTCGCCGAGGGCATACGCTCGGCGCTGTTGCAATTCAATACCTTCCCCGAGGACGAAAAGCCCGTGCATCGCCAGAGAATGGAACTCATTCTCCGCAATTCGGCGCTGCAGGGATACTCGACGCTGATGTACGAGGGCTGGCGCGGGGTCATCGCCGAATACGTGGCCGCGCGAACGGATTCCAGTCCGACAGATCATTTTCCGCGAACTGTTGGCTGGATGGTCCTCGGTGTGGCAATGTCTGCGTACGAGCAGTGGCTCACCGACGAAACGCTCGAACTCGCGCAACTGCTGTCCGACGGCACCCGTTCTCTCTACCTGGGCCTCGACGGCGCGTACGCACTCCCACCGAAAGAATCCACATGACCGAACTCGACGCCCTCGCCCCTGGCACCACGGGACGTTGGGCCCACGACGGCGTCGTCGTCGAGTACGCCGCCGACCTGCCCGTCGGCGCCGTGGAAATCGATACAACCACACCGAGGACCGTCCGCCACGGACTGACCTCGGCTCAGATCAGCGAAAGCCTCGTCGAGCGGATCACCGGCCTCGATCTGTCCCAGCGAGACTTCGAACTGGTCATGGTCGGCCTTGTCAGGTCGACCGTCGCCGATCCTGTAGAGGCCTGGACCACCTATTACCGCAATTCGCTCGACGAACTTCTCTCCGGCGCCGCAGCTTTCGCACCCATCCATGACCGGGCGCAGTCGCTCGTCCGAGGATCGGTCCTCGATCTGGGATCGTGCTTCGGCTTCTTTCCGCTCCGGCTCGCATTGAGTGGAGTAACGGTGACCGCCACCGACCTCTCCGCAGGCACGATGCGCTTGCTCGGCACGGTCGCCCCCCACCTCGGCGTCACCATCGAGGTCATCACCAGCAACGCAGCAGGCGTTCCGGTCGCCGACAACTCGGTCGACACCGTCACCGCACTGCATCTCCTCGAGCATGTCGACGATGCCCTCGGCGAGCGAATTCTGGTCGAGGCCATACGAATTGCGCGCGAACGCGTCGTGGTGGCGGTCCCCTACGAATCCGAGGCCACAGCCTGTCACGGGCACGTCAGGACCTTCGACAACGACGCGCTGCACGCGCTCGGCTCACGGACGGGCGTCCCGTTCGAGGTCGACGAGCATCATGGGGGCTGGCTGGTTCTGGACACCGCACGAGCAGCAGCCCTCAGATAAGACCCTTCTTGCTGGCCGTGTACACGGCTTCGGCCCGTCTGGACACACCCAGCTTGCGCATGATGTTGCTGACATGAAACTTGACCGTGGTTGCCGAGATGAACAATGCGGTGCCGATACTGCTGTTGGACAGTCCCGTTGCCAGCAGCCTGAGCACTTCGAGTTCGCGGTCGGTCAGACGCTCGACCGTTGATCCTTGACCGTTGAGCGACCGGATCACTGCCGACGCGCTTCGCGAATCGAACGCGCTCTCGCCCCTCGAGACGGCACGAATGGCTCGAACCAGTTCCGTGGTGTCGACATCCTTGACGACGTATCCACGCGCTCCCGCATGCACTGCCTCCACGACCAGTCGATCGTCGAGGAACGTCGTCAGCACAAGCAGGCCGATGCCGGGGTGCGCACCCGACAGCTGGCCACACAGAGCGAGACCTTCGTAGTCGGTACTCGCGGACAGTTTCAGATCCATCAGCACGATGTCCGGCTTCACCCGTTCGACGACCGCGAGACCCTCACCGCGAGAGGAGGCTTCGCCCACCACGGACAGGTCCGCTTCGCGTTCGAGTACCGACCTCAAACCATCGCGCAGAATTGCATGATCGTCGACCAGCACGATCCGGACCAGCGCAGTGTTCACGGTCATATCTGCTCATTCTCTCGAGGAAGGCACCCGAACCGAAATCCGAACACCTCCGATACGGGCCTTACGGACTTCGAGCACGCCGCCGTGCTCGCGCGCACGAGCGGCCATGTTCGCCAAACCTCGGTGCCGTCCGTCGACGTCGTTGTTCTCGGCCAGACGCAACATCACTCGCAGATGTGCAGGGTCACCGCCACCGTCGTCGGCGATCGAGAGGTAGACATGCTCGTTTCGATAGGCGAGCCTGATGACAGCTCTCTTCGCGCCGGCATGAACAGCCGTGTTGAACAGGGCTTCTCCTGCGATGCGAAGGAGCCCGTGCTCGCACTCGCTACTGAGTTCCACCGGTGTTCCCTCGACACGAAGCGACACCTGCAACTCGTCCGGCATGTGCACGATCGACAGCTGTTCGAGCATTTCGGGCAGGGTGGTCCTGTCGGCGTCCTGAGAATGATTGAGCGCGTAGATCGCCGATCGCAGTTGCTCGACGGCGCGGCGGGTCAGCTCCTTGGCGAGATCGAGGCGTTCCGACCTCTCCGCAGCGGGGATGTCACTACGGCAGACCTCGATCTGCATCCCCGCCGACAGTACTGCCTGGGTGACGCTGTCGTGCAGCTCTCGGGCGATGCGGTGACGTTCGTCGTCGAGTACTTGATGTCGCTGCGCCGCACCGAGTTGGCGTTGTGTCGCTTCCAGTTCCGCGTTGCGAAGTGCCAGATCCGCCGCTGTGCGGTTGGCTTCCGCGTAGGCGGTCTCGGTGCGTTCGAGCAGCGTGTGACGACTTTGGTACAGCGCCGAATTCTGCAGCGCCACAGCAGTCTGACTTGCAAGGATGCTCAGCACCGACGAGTCCGTGGCGTCGAGAACCCGCCTCTTCGGTGTCCATGCCGCGATAGCACCGACGACTCCGCCGTCCAGCGCGATAGGAACGAAAGCATGGTGCGCCGCGATCCGAGGTTCACGACCGTCTCCGGTAGTGGCGAGACGGATCGCTTCGAGGCAATCCACCACGTCGTCGGGCAGTGGCGGTCCGACGACGTTGTCGACAAGGAACGGCGTCGCGTCCGGTCCGAGGACCAATCGACGCGGACCGGCGTCCGGCAGGGCACCGTCGGCGAGCGCGAAGACCACCCACTGTGCACTCAGATGGGCACGGGCAGCCTCGGCGACGGCACAGATCAACGTCTCGGGGCCATCGACCGTGCGTACGAGTGCCCGCGAGATCAGCTCCAACGCATGTACGACGCGTTCGAGCCGCTCGGCAGCACCACGGTACTGCGGGTAGAACGTGCTCTTACCCGATCGCAGACCCGTCAGCAGTGACAGATCCGGCTGCTGCGCGGTCACAGAGCCGACCTGAACAGGGCCGACATCTCGTCGTGAGACGCCCGACGAGGGTTGGTCGACATACAGGCGTCACGTAGCGCGTTGGTGGCGAGGACATCGATGTCGGTGTCGCTGACGCCGATTTCACGCAAGCCTTTCGGGACGCCGACACTGCGGGCCAGCTCCTCGACACGTTCGGCGACCGCAAGCGCCGCCTCCTGCGCTGGGCCTCGGCCTTCGGGGAGGCCGAGACTGGTGGCGATGGCAACGTACGGAAGCGGATCGGTTGCGGCATTGAACCTGATGACGTGCGGCAGCAATACGCCGTTGATGACGCCGTGCGGAAGGTCGAGCAGCCCACCCACCTGATGGCTCATCGCGTGGGTTGCGCCCAGGATTGCATTGGTGAACGCGAGTCCCGCTTCGAGCGAGGCTTGAGCCATCGACGTCCGCGCCCGCATGTCCGACGGCACATCCATGGTCCGTTCCAGGTGCGAGGTCACCATGGTGACGGCACGCAATGCGTGGTGGTCGGTGAGCTGATTGTGGCCGAGTGAGACGAACGCCTCGATTCCGTGGGTCAGGGCGTCGAGTCCTGTTGCAGCATTGAGCCATTCCGGCATCGTCGTGAGCAGTGTCGGGTCGATGACCGTGATATCGGGTACGAGTGCACGGCCGAGGATGGTGATCTTCGTCGAGCGCGCAGTATCTGTGACGATGCAGAACTGGGACACGTCGGCACCGGTGCCCGACGTGGTCGGCACCATGACGAGCGGCGGGATCGGCCGTGTAGCGCGGTCGACACCCTCGTAGTCGAGAATCGATCCGCCGTTGCCGGCCAGCACGGCGATACCCTTCGCGGCGTCCATGACGGATCCACCGCCGAGTGCCACCAGGACGTCGCATCCCCGTTCCTGGTAGATCTCGTGGCCTGCCTCGATCTCGATGTCTTTGGGATTGGGGGTGAGCCCGCTCCACAACGTCGGAGAGAGACCCTGTTCCGCGAGGAGCAGCGTCAGTTGTGCTACCCAGCCCGCGCCGATCAGACCGGCGTCGCTGACGACCATCGGCCGCTGCGCACCGAGTCGTAGCGCTGCGTGAGCGACCTCGACCAACGAGTCCTGACCGAACACGATCTCGGGCGCATGAAATTTGAGCACCCGCGGCGACTCGATCGAGCTGCGGTGCGAGTGCAGGTCATGCAAAGCCTGACTGGTCGCGGCCGTTTCGATCATTGGTATCGCCTCTGCGCTTCCCGGCGGCAACGTCACCCGCTACCGCCTGTGATTCACGTTACAACGATAGTCTTCCTCAACCGCCCCCGCCCACCAGCTGCCGGGCAGGTGCTCACCTACCCGATCGGGCAGGTAGGGCGCTCCGCACCCCTTGTATGGATGTTCGGGCGCCCGAGCCGACTTTCCATACACAGGGTGGCGCAGCGACCCCGTGCCACGGTAAACTAGAACACGTTCTATTTTCGAGGGAGAGGGCGACGATGAGCACTGCCGACGAGCGGCACAGCGCCAGGTCATTGCTGCTCACTGTCTCCGAGATCGTCGAGGAGACTGGCGACGCACGGTCGATCGTGTTCGAGCGCACCGAGAACTTCGACTACCGACCCGGACAATTTCTCACGCTGCGCATCCCCAGCGAACGAACCGGATCGGTCGCCAGGTGCTACTCCCTCGCCAGCTCGCCACATACCGACGAGCTGCCGAAGGTGACGGTCAAACGCACCGCGGACGGGTACGGGTCCAATTGGGTCTGTGACAACCTCGCGGCAGGCGACGTCGTCGAGGCCCTGCCTCCCTCCGGCCGGTTCACCCCGCCCGATCTCGACGACGACCTGCTCCTGTTCGCTGCCGGATCAGGAATCACGCCGATCATGTCGATCGTCAAATCTGCGTTGCACGATGGCGTCGGATCCATCGCCCTGTTCTATGCAAACCGAAACGAGAGCTCGGTTATCTTCGCGGACGAGCTGCGCACCCTTGCCGTGGAGTATCCGCGCAGACTCACCGTCGTACATTGGCTCGAATCGCTGCAGGGAATCCCCACCATCGATCAATTGTCTTCTGCTGCAGTGCATTATCGCGAGCACCGGGCGTTCATGTGTGGTCCGGGGGCGTTCATGGATGCGGTGCACAAAGCTCTGACTGCGACGGGGTTTCCGCACGGTCGCGTTCACAGCGAGGTGTTCGCGTCGCTGACCGGTGATCCGTTCACCGACGTCGTTGTCTCCGCAGAGGAGGACACCGGCTCCGGTTCCACCGCCACGGTGGAACTGGACGGTGAAAGTCACGACCTCACCTGGCCCCGGAAACAAACTCTGGTGGACGTGATGCTTGCGGCGGGCATAGCAGTCCCCTACTCGTGCCGCGAGGGTGAGTGCGGCTCGTGCGCGTGCACCCTTCTCGAAGGCGAAGTGGCCATGGACAATTCGGAGATCCTCGACGACGAGGACATCGCCGACGGAATGATCCTGGGGTGCCAGGCCCGGCCGGTCAGCGACCACCTACGGATCGAATTCTGACGGCGTTCGCTCCCACCGCGGCGAGGAGTTCTGTGTCGTGGCTGATCATCAGAACGCCCATGCCCGCATCGCGGGCTTCCTTCTGCACGAGCCTGACTATCGATGCTGTCGTGGCGGTGTCGAGCATCGCGGTCACCTCGTCGCAAATCAGATACTTCGGCTCCTGCGCGAGTGCTCGCGCTACACAGGCACGTTGAAGCTGACCGTCGCTCACCTGGTGTGGACGGCGCGACAACAGATCCGGCGTGAGCCCGACTCGCGCCGCCAGATCCTCCACCACTATCGTGCGATGCACTATCGACGCGGGTTGTTCGATGATCGCGCGCAGCGTCATGCGAGGATCGGTAGCGGCCCGTGGAGACTGGAACACCATCGCGATCCGTCGACGGATATCGGCCGGCACCGAGTATCCGACACCGCGCGCCGGGATTCCGTCGATCGACACTAAGCCCGCCGACGGTTTCAGCAGAAGCGCGAGTACCCGCGCAAGAGTCGACTTTCCCGTTCCCGACGGACCCGCCAACCCGACGAGAGAACCGGGCGGGACCGAAATCGAGTAATCATCGAGCACATTGGACGTTCCAGGGTACCCGGCCGTGACGTTCACAGCGTCCAGACTCATACTCTGACCTTCGTTCGATACGCGCGAGAACCGACGGTGACCAATTCGGTCGGTCCACCCGATTGAGATGTCTCAGGCCGCCTCAGATGGTAGACGCATTCGTCGGGCAGATTCGTCAGCCGCGGCGGACTTCCAGGCATGGGATGGAGTCCACGAGAGGGTAGAGCTCTCAGCAGGTCTCGGGTGTAGTCGTGCAGGGGGTCCTCGAACACCAGGGCGGCCGGGCCGGTTTCCATGATGCGCGACGCGTACATCACCGCGACGCGGTCGGCGACAGCAGTGCGGATCAGCGATGACACGTCGTGGGTGATCAGCAGAACGGCCGCTCCGTCGTCGGCGGATCGCTTGAGCAAGAACAGGATTCGTTCGGTCAGTTCACCGTCGAGGTTGGCTGTCGGTTCGTCGGCCACGATCACCGATGGATCGCCGACGAGCGCTCCCGCGATTGCAACCCGCTGAGCCATGCCGCCGGACAGTTGATGCGGGTAGCAGTCGAGGTCGCGTGGATCGAGTCCCACTGTGCGGGCGAGGTCGTCGGGCCGGTGGCGCGAGCGGAGAGCCGAGACCGTCTCGCTGAGTTGAGATCGGGCGCTGCGCACCGGCGTAAGGTGGGAGGCAGCCGACTGCGGAATCAACGCGACGTCACGGCCCCGGAAATCGCGGTCGACGAACACGTCGATCGTTCGGTCGGCGGTCGTCACCCGCACGCATCCCGTCACGGAGGCCCCCGCAGGTAACATTGCCATGACCGCTGAAGCCAGAATCGATTTGCCGCAACCCGATTCGCCGACGAGCGCGGTGATCGACCCAGCCTCCACGGTCAATGACACGTCGGAGGCGGCGTGCACGACCGACCCGTCCGCGAGTGGGATTCGAATCGTGAGATTCTCGATCGACAGTGCGCTCACAGTTGTAGCTCCGAGGGAGTGGGCGGAGACACCGCCGAGCGGAGTGCCGAACCTGCGACCGCGACGGCGACCGTAGCCAGCACCAGAATCCCAGCCGGAAACACCAAGGTCCACCATCCGCCCAGTAGCAGCGAACTGCGCGCCTCGGACAACAGCGTGCCGAGGCTCGGTTCGTGCGGTGGGAGGCCGAATCCCAGGAAAGACAGGGTCGATTCGTGCCAGATCGCATGCGGGAGGAGAAGCACCACGGCGATCAACGCCTGTGGAAGTACCGCGGGCACAATATGACGAATGACGACGTGGTGTCTGCTCGCACCCGCGAGTATTGCCGCATCGATGTAGGGACGCTCGCGAAGCCCGAGGATCTCCGAACGAACGATCCGCGCCACCTGCGTCCAGTGCGTCAACGCGATCGACAGCACGATCGCCGCGAGGCTCCCGCGGAACATGGCGACGATGACGATTCCGAGCAGCAGGTGCGGAAGTGCGTTGATCGCGTCGGTACTGCGCATGACAACGCGATCGACGTGTCCGCCCCACACTCCTGCCACCGCACCGACGATGCTGCCGATGACGGTTGCGAGCAGCGCGCAGGCCGCGGCGATCAGCAGTGAGGTTCGAATCGCGGCCGCACTGCGGACGAACAAATCTCGTCCCGCCGAATCGGTACCGAACCAATGTGACAACGACGGGCCCTGGCGTGCCGCGGCGAAGTCGGTGATTCGGTCGTCCAGCCCGGACAGCCACGGTGTGGCGATCGCGTAGAGCGCGAGCGCAGCCAACACCGTTCCCGCAACCCACGCCCTGCGCCTATCCATCGGTCTTCACCCGCGGGTCCAGCACCGCGACGGCGATATCGGCGAGTAGCGATCCGATCATGACCGCGAGTGTGGTTCCGACGGTCAAGATCGCGAGCAGGGCCATGTCCAGATCGCGAGCCGATTGCACGATCGCTCCGGCAATACCCGGCCAGGAGAACACCTCTTCGACGAGCACCGCTCCGACCACGAGTTCGGGCAGTCTCACTCCGAGAACGTTGACGAACGGCGCAAGAGAGGTAGGCACGATGTGCTTGGTCGTCACAGTCCGTGCCGGGATGCCGCGTGCCACGGCCCCAGCGACGAAATCCTCACCGCGAGAGGTCGACACGGACTCCCGGACCGCCAGGAGCAACCACGGAAGCTGAGACACGGCCAGAACGGCGACGGGAAGGGCCATGTGCCGCAGCACTCCCCCGACCGTGGGGTCGCCGCCACCGTCGGTAAGCCCCGCGACGGGCAGCCATCCGAGCCCGAGCGCAAAGAGTGCGATCGCTCCCAGTGACAGTACGAACGGTGGAAGCCCCTGTACGGCAATGCAGAAAGCAGTGATGCAGCGATCGAGTACCCCGCCGCTCCGGATACCCGCCACGACACCGAGCACAAGCGCGAGCGTCGCCGCCACCGCCAACCCGACACCCGCCAGCAGCAGAGTCCACGGCACGCGCGAGGTGAGCACATCGATCACAGGTTGGCCGAACGACCGCGACATGCCGAGATCGCCGGTGAAAATCCCCTGTATCCACTGCCAGTAGGCCGTGAACCATGGTCGCTCTAGACCGAGCTGGTCGGCGATCATCACTTTGTCCGCGTCGGAGGTGGACGTGTACCGCACGCCCAGATACGCGACCAGCGGATCGAACGGCGAGAGCGCGGCCGCGGCGAACAACCCCGCAGACACTGCAGCACACACGGGTACGACGAACAGGAGCCGTCGCCGGATCATCCGGAAAATTTCGCGACGCCTGGAACCTCGGTCGTGACGCGCGGTGGTCGAAGCCACCGGTCTTGCGTCAACGGCGGTCACGACTGCTTCGACCACGTCTGCAGCGACCACCACGGTCCCCATGTGACGCCGTGGCTGTGCGGTTCGAGAATCGGTCCGGATGCGGTCCAATCCGAATCCTTCGACACGTAGGTGTGATCGAGGAACACGAGGAACACGAATCCGGGATCCTCGACGTAGGCCTGCTGGACTTGCCGGTACGCCGACGTGCGTTCCGAAGTATCGAGACTTCGCCGTCCGATGTCGAGTGCAGCATCGACAGCGGGATTGGCGTAGTCGCTCGCGTTGTCGTAGATGCTGCCGACGCCCTGCTGCACGAAAGCCGAATCGAGGGTGTTGTAGACCTGGGTGTCCGGATCGTACGGTTCCGATCCCCCTCCGAGCAGTGTGCCGTCGTAGGAGATGCGGGGATCGATACGATCCCACGACAGCGCTTCGAGGTTCACCTCGATCCCGACGGCCAGAGCATCGGATGCAAAGGCCTGAGCGAGATCTCGGCGAACGGTGTCGGTGGAGTTGTACATGATCGTGAACTCCGCCCGCAGGCCGGCCTTCGATCTGATCCCGTCACTGCCTCGGGCCCAGCCTCCGTCGTCGAGAATGCGCTCGGCACCCGACCGGTCGTAGGCGAACACGGCCGCGGGATCGTATGCGTCCCCGTACACCTCGGGAATCGGCGTCGCGGCCGCGCGGCCGTACCCACCGAGCACGTTGTCGACCATCGACTGTCGATCTGCTGCCAAATTCAGTGCCATTCGCACGGCCTTGTCGCCTGCGACCGGATTGTTCGTCGGCAGCGACACCCCACGCCAGTCTGCGGAGATGTTGGACGACAACGACATTCCCTCGCGGTCGTCAAGAGTCTCGGCCAGCAGCGGGGGCAGGTTGGTGCCGTCGATCTCACCTGCAGCCATCCTCTGTGCCCGCGTGTTGTCATCGGGCACGTACAGCAACGTCAGCTTCTTCATCGCAGGCGCGCCGCCGAAGTAGGTCTCGTTCGCCTCGAACACCGCACGGTCGGGTGTCAGGTCGACGAGTACGTACGGCCCGGTCCCGATCGGTGCCGTGTTGAGGGGAGATTCAGCAGCCAAGCCGGGCATCGCGACCGCTTCCTCCGGGACGATCCCGATGAGGAGCTTGGTCGGAAATGCTGCGTACGGGTAGGCGAGCCTGAATTCGACGGTCCGGTCGTCGCGTGCGGTGACGTCGGTGATCATGTCGAAGGAACTACGGGCCTCCGACGCCGAAGCCGGGTCGAGGATTGCGTCGTACGTCGCAACGACGTCGGCCGCGTCGAAGGTCGAACCGTCCGAGAACGTGACGCCCTCGCGGAGGGGAATCGTCCACACGGTTGCTTCGGCATTCGCGGTGGGCAGCTCTGCCGCCAACGAAGGCACGAAGCCCGGCAGTCCTGCGGCACCGTCGAGTTTCAGCAGTCCGTCGTACATCTTGGCCTCGCCCGCAGCACCGTAACCGGCGATCGGGTTGTATCCGCCTAACTCGTAACCGTCGGCGAGCACGAGCCCGTCAGCGCTCTGCGGGTCTCGCGAGCCGGTCGGCGCACTACACGACGACAGTGCGAGGGCGCAGGCGGCGGCCAGTGCGAGACCTACTACCGACCCGGTCCGGATCATCGACCCTCCTCGTTCATCTGAGCACTTGTTCAGATGTACGAATGGTGCCACAGAGCCCGAGGGTCGGCAGTGGATCGATCGGCCACCACTAGGTCGCCGTGGCCGATCCGGTCGATCGAGTAGGTCAGGTGCCTCTCCGCTCGCGGCGAGACGCCACGGTGAAGCCGATGGACGATGCGAGAGCCAGCACGATGACGAATCCGCCGTAGACCAGGGCTGTTGGCTCCAAGCCGAATGAATGAACTGCGAGTCCACCGATCACTGCGGGGACGCTGAACGCCAGGTAGCTGAGCACGAACGTCGTGGCGAACACGCTCCCCCGCTCGTCGGCCGGAACAAGCGCGCCAAGCGTCCGCATCGCACCGAGGAACGTGCCTCCCCAGCCGGCGCCCGCTATCACCGAACCGAGGAAGTACATGGGCACCGACACCAGCGAGATCGAGACCAAGGACACCGCGACGCCTAGCGCTAGAACTATGGCGCCGACGATCATGACGGCCCGCGGCGGCAGGGTTCGAACGCAGGCAGCAGCGAGTGCACCGGAGAAGAACAGCGCAAAGATTTCGAGGCCGCAGACAATGTGGTTGTCGATCCCGAAGATCGAACCGACGATCGACGGACCGAGCGAGAGATGGAATCCACCGAGCGACCATGTCGCGATCAAGGCGGGCACGATCATGAGGAACGGCACCCGCGCACCGGTCGGGAACGACGCCCTCGGCAGCAGGAGTGTGGCCAAGTGCCTGCGCGATTCGACCGTCCGCAGCGCGGAGGTTTCCGGCACGAACACCAGTGCAGCAGCGAGCAGAACCACAACGCCGATGAGGAGCGCATAGACCAGAACCGTCGGAGCTGGGGCCAGTTGAACCAGAAGGCCTGCGCCGAGAGCCCCCGAGGCCAGACCGACCGACGGCGCCACACTGTTCACCAGTGGTCCGGCCGAGGAATTGGGCTGGAGGTCGATGACAGCGGCACTGAGTGCGCCGGTGGCGGTCCCTGCCGCGAGCCCCTGCACCACCCGGGCTGCGATCAACCCTGGCACACCGTCGGCCACGATGAACAGCACCAGGCTTATCACCAGAAGCACGAGAGCGCCGATGAGAATCGGCTTGCGCCCGATGTGATCGGACAGACTCCCGACGGTCAGCAACGCGAGCAGGAGCGCGACGGCGTAGACGGCGAACACGACGGTCACCATCGTCGCCGAGAAGCCCCACTGCTGCTGGTACACGGGATACAGCGGCGACGGCGCAGCTGAGGATGCCATGACCACCAGATACGTGATGCCGACGGTCCAGAACGCCAGGGCCGGATTCATGTGTCTTCCCGTCCGCGTGGGAATCACGCCGCCGAGTTGGGTGTTGACCATGCATGCCTCCGCCGTTTGCTTAACGCAAGATCCGTTGCTTTAACTCACGATAGACCGAACTCGCCATTAAAGCCAATTGATTTGCTTTAATGGTGGTATGTCCCTTTCCGAGAATTCGGTTCATCGGCGCCCTGGAGGCCGCAGCGCCCGCATCCGTGCGAATGTTCACCGCGCAGTGACCGAGTTGATCGGCGAAGATGCCGAACCGCTGACCGTTCCCCTCGTCGCCGAGCGAGCTGGTGTTGCTCCAACGACGGTCTACCGGCGCTGGGGCGATCTGGATTCCCTGCGGACCGAGGTGGCACTCGAGGTTCTGACCGCCGATGCGGCGGTACCCGACACCGGTGATCTGCGACGCGACCTGTCGATCTGGTGCGAGTTCCTCGTCACCGACATCGCACGGCCGGAGCGGACAGCTTTCCTTCGCGCCGTGGTCGGGTCCACCAAGGACGACACAGGTAAGAGCCACTGCCTCGACAAACGCGAAGTCCAAGTCGAGACAATTCTGCGCCAAGCCGCCGATCGCGGAGAACGCCCTCCCACCCACGAGGCCGTCATGGACGTCGTCGTCGCGCCGCTCTACTTCCGTGTTCTCTTCGGGATTCCTGGGGCCGATTCCGGCTACGCCAGGTCACTGGTGGACCGGCTGCTCCCCAGCAAGTAATCGCCCCTCTGCATAGGCGAGAGCACTCTGCGGCAAGGCGCCGGGTCGTCCGCTCAGCGACACCGTGACCGCACCCGATCCCCTGTGCGTGTCGCTCGACTCGTCGATCCTCCGGAGGGTTTGTCGTGCAACCGCTTCCGCGCTGTCGAACAGTGCAACCCCAGGCCGGAGCGACGCCAGAATCTCCGACACCACCAAGGGATAGTGAGTACACCCGAGGACCAGCGACTCGACGTCGTCGGGTGTGGCCGCTGCAGCCGCAGCGATTGCGGCCGAGACACCTTCGGCGTCACCGCGATCGATCGAATCCGCGAGCCCGTGGCATGCGATCGCCGCGACGTCCCGTCCCGCGGCGAATTCCTCGATCAACCGGGCCTGATAGGCACTGGCCGTCGTCGCTGCGGTGGCCCACACCGCGATCCGATTGCTCACCGTGGCAGCAGGTTTGATGGCAGGCACTGTGCCGACTACAGGAACGGACGGACCGAGATGGGCGCGAACGTGCGCCAACGCTGTCACGCTTGCCGTGTTGCACGGCAGCACGATCACGCCGGCACCGGCGTCCATCGCGCGATCCACTGCGCCGAGAACCCGCTCGACCACCCAGGCGTCGGGCTTCGGCCCCCAAGGCGCCTGATCCGGGTCCATCAGCAGGATCAGATCGAGCTCGGGACGTAGCTTCTTCAGCCATGCCGACGTCGGCAGCATGCCGAGCCCCGAGTCGATCAGTCCGACGATCATCTTCTCTACTTGCCCAGCGCTTGCTCGATGTCGCCGACCAGGTCGGCAGCGTCTTCGATGCCTACGGACAAACGAACCAGATCGTCGGGAACCTCGAGAAGCGAGCCTGCCGTCGACGCGTGCGTCATCGCGCCCGGATGCTCGATGAGTGATTCGACTCCGCCGAGCGATTCGGCAAGGGTGAATATCTCGGTTCGCGCGCACAGGTCGAGCGCAGCTTGCTTACCGCCGGCCAAACGGACGGAGATCATGCCGCCGAAGCGTCGCATCTGCTTGGCCGCGACAGCGTGTGACGGGTGAGACTCGAGCCCGGGGTAGATGACCTGCGATACCGCGGAATGACCGTCGAGCAACTCGACGAGGGCCTCGGCGTTGTCGCTGTGCCGTTCCATGCGCAGCGCGAGGGTCTTGATGCCTCGCAGGGTCAGGAACGCGTCGAACGGGCCGGGCACGCCGCCCGCGCCGTTCTGCAGGAACGCGAAGGCCGCATCGAGTTCCTCGTCATCCGTGATCAGTGCGCCGCCGACGACGTCGGAGTGGCCGCCGATGTACTTGGTCGTCGAGTGCAGGACCACGTCGGCCCCGAGTGAGAGCGGCTGCTGAAGGTAGGGCGACGCGAACGTGTTGTCGACGACGAGCTTGGCGTTCTTCTCGTGCGCCACACCCGCAAGTGCCTCGATGTCGCCGACGTTCAGAAGCGGGTTGGTCGGCGTCTCGACCCATACGAGCTTGGTGTTGGGGCGAATCGCGTCGCGCACTGCGTCGACATCGGACACCGCTGCGACCGAGTACTCGATGCCCCACTGGGTGAAGACCTTGTCGATCAGCCGGAAGGTGCCGCCGTAGGCGTCGTTGGGGATGACGAGGTGGTCACCCGGCCGGAGAGTAGAGCGCAGAAGTGCGTCGGTGGCTGCCATGCCCGAGGAGAATGCGCGACCGTACGTGCCGGACTCGATGGCGGCCAGATTGGCTTCGAGAGGCCGACGCGTGGGATTGCCGGTGCGGGCGTACTCGAAGCCGCTGCGCATTCCGCCGACGCCGTCCTGAGCGAACGTCGAGCTTGCATAGATCGGGACGTTGACCGCACCGGTCAATGGGTCCGGCTCGTAACCGGCATGAACCGCTTTGGTCGAGAATCCCTGCCAGGAAAGGTTGTCTGCCTTGCTGCGGTGCTCACTCATGGCTTTCAGACTAATGGGCGAGAGTTCTGGGTAGCCTGCGGGAGACACCGCTAGCGAAATGAGGCGTTTGAACGTGGCCGATTCACAGTCCGTCGACGAGCTGTTCTCCATCGATTCCCTTCTCGATACCGAGGAGAAGGAGATCCGCGACACCGTCCGAAAGCTGGGCAACGAACGTATACGGCCCCACCTGGCCGACTGGTTCGAGGAAGGCACCGTCCCGGCGCGAGAGCTGGCGAAGGAACTCGGAGCGCTCGGTCTGCTCGGCATGCACCTCGAGGGCTACGGCTGCGCAGGCACCTCGGCCACGGCCTACGGGCTGGCCTGCCTGGAGCTGGAAGCCATGGATTCGGGCATTCGTTCGCTGGTCTCCGTTCAGGGTTCGCTCGCGATGTTCGCGATCTGGAAGTACGGATCGGAAGAGCAGAAGCAGCATTGGCTGCCCGGGATGGCGGAGGGCAACCTCATCGGCTGCTTCGGATTGACCGAAGCGGACTTCGGCTCCAATCCCGGCGGGATGCGTACGCGCGCCAAGAAGGACGGCAGCGATTGGATCCTGAACGGCAGCAAGATGTGGATCACCAACGGACCCGTTGCCGATGTCGCGGTGGTGTGGGCACAGACCGACGACAAAATTCGAGGCTTCGTCGTCCCGACGGACTCGCCCGGATTCACTGCGAACACCGTCAAGAAGAAGCTCTCGCTCCGAGCCTCGATCACCGGTGAGCTTGTGTTCGAGGACGTGCGTTTGCCCGAGGACGCGATGCTGCCCGAGGCCCGGGGGCTGAGCGGACCACTCAGCTGCCTGAACGAGGCACGGTTCGGCATTATCTTCGGCGCCATGGGCGCGGCGCGCGACTGCATCGAGTCCGCGATCGAGTACTCGAAGACCCGCGAAGTGTTCGACAAGCCACTCGGCGGATACCAGCTGACCCAGGCGAAACTCGCGAACATGGCGCTCGAGCTCGGCAAGGGCGAGCTACTCGCTCTGCACCTCGGCCGACTCAAGGACAAAGGCGAACTACGAGGCGAGCAAGTCTCCGTCGGCAAGCTCAACAACGTCCGCGAGGCCATCAAGATCGCGCGGGAGTGCCGCACGATCCTCGGTGCGAACGGGATCACCCTCGAATATCCAGTGCTGAGGCACGCCAACAACCTCGAGTCGGTGCTCACCTACGAGGGCACCTCGGAGGTGCATCAGCTCGTCGTCGGCCAGGCTCTCACCGGGTCGAGCGCGGTTAGGTAGGCGCTCCGCGCCAGTGGTGTGGTTATGTGCCCCAGGGGGCACATAACCACACCACTGGCGGCGGAGCCGCCCGCAGGTCAAGCGCCCTGGCTGAGAAATCCGAGCAGGTCGTGTCGGGTGATGACGCCGACGGGCTTGCCCTCTTCGACGACCATGAGCGCGTCGGTCTCCCCCAGTGCCTTCGTTGCGTCGGAGACGTGCTCGCCCGCGCCGATGAGCGGGAACGGGCTGCTCATGTGCTTGGCGACCGGATCGGCCAACGCAGCACGTCCTTCGAACACAGCGCTGAGTAGGTCGCGTTCGGTGACGCTACCGGCAACCTCACCGGCCATGACAGGGGGTTCGGCGCCGACGACAGGCATCTGGGAGACGCCGTATTCGCGCAGAATCTCGATGGCATCGCGGACAGTTTCCGACGGGTGCGTGTGCACCAGATCGGGCAGGGCGCCGGACTTCCCTCGAAGCACGTCGCCGACCAGCGGCTCGTTGGTATTTCCGTCGAGGCGTGAACGCAGGAAGCCGTACGACGACATCCAGTCGTCGTTGAAGATCTTCGCCAGGTAGCCGCGGCCACCGTCTGGGAGCAGAACCACGACCAAGGCGTCGGGACCTTCTCGTTCGGCGATCTTGATGGCACCGACTGCTGCCATGCCGCAAGATCCGCCGACCAGCAGGCCCTCCTCACGAGCGAGGCGACGTGTCATGTCGAAGGAGTCGGCGTCCGAGACAGCAATGATCTCGTCGGGAATCGACGGGTCGTACGCGGACGGCCAGAAGTCCTCTCCGACGCCCTCGACGAGGTACGGACGACCGGTCCCGCCGGAGTACACCGAGCCCTCGGGGTCGACTCCGATGACCTTGACCTTGCCGCCGGATACTTCCTTGAGGTACTTGCCGGTGCCGGAGATGGTTCCACCGGTGCCGACGCCCGCGACGAAGTGGGTGATCTTGCCGTCGGTGTCGGCCCAGATCTCGGGGCCCGTCGTCTCGTAGTGGCTCTGCGGGCCCGCCGGATTTGCGTACTGGTTCGGCTTCCACGCTCCGTCGATCTCACGGACGAGGCGATCGGACACGCTGTAATAGCTGTTGGGATCCTCGGGGGCGACGGCTGTGGGGCACACGACGACCTCGGCACCGTAGGCGCGCAGGACGTTGCGCTTGTCCTCACCGACCTTGTCGGGGCAGACGAACACGCACTTGTAGCCGCGCTGCTGTGCGACGAGGGCGAGTCCGACGCCGGTGTTGCCCGAGGTCGGTTCGACGATCGTTCCGCCGGGCTTCAATTCGCCCGACGCCTCGGCCGCGTCGATCATCTTGATCGCGATTCTGTCCTTCGACGAGCCACCCGGGTTGAGGTATTCGATCTTGGCTGCAACCGTCCCCGCGTTGTCGCCGACAACAGAGGAAAGCTTGACCAAGGGGGTGTTGCCGATGAGTTCGGTGACGTGCTGAGCAATGCGCATGGCTCCATCTTCCCAGATGGCTTCAGGAGCGGAGCCTGCGGAATGACCAGTAACGGGTTATGCAGGCTGCTCGGTACCGGCGTGGCCTGAGAATCGAATGCATACGATGGGGTCGTGGCGCAGAACGTAGGAGACAAACCGTGCCGGTGAACGGGTGGCGCAACGCAGCGAAAGCAGGGGCGGCAACGGTCATTGCAGGTTCCTCAGCAGGGACGGCGTCGTGGGCTGCGTACCGGCACCTCATGTCGCAGGCAACGTCGGCGCGAGGCGTCATCGGGCGCTCGACCGCGAAACCACCCGAGGCCGATGGCGTCTACGGCCCAGGTGACCTCGAACCGGAGCGGTGGAGGTTCGGGAGTTCAGCAGATATTCACCTGATGATCTTCGGCGACTCGACAGCAGCGGGCGTCGGCTGCGCGGTTGCGGGCGAGGTGCCGGGCGTTCTTGTAGCGCGTGGACTCGCCGAGGAGACCGACAAGCGAATCCGGCTCAGCACCAAAGCAATCGGCGGGGCGACGTCGAAGGGCCTCGAGGGCCAGGTCGACGCAATGTTCGTCGCCGGGCCGCCACCGGACGCCGCGGTCATTCTCATCGGCGCCAACGACGTCACCAAGAAGTTCTCCATCGCGGCGTCGGCCGAGCGGCTCGGCAACGCCGTCGAACGCCTCACTGCCGCGGGAACTGTCGTGGTCGTCGGAACGTGCCCCGATCTCGGGGTCATCACGGCCATCCCCCAGCCTCTGCGAACCGTGGTCCGCAATTGGGGTCTTCGCCTTGCCCGGGCACAGACCGAGGCAACGCTGAAAGCCGGCGGACATCCTGTGGCGCTCGCCGACCTCCTCGCTCCCGAGTTCCTCGCCGCACCCGACACGATGTTCTCGGCCGACCGTTTTCACCCGTCTGCGGCCGGTTACGAGCTTGCTGCACGTCAGCTGCTGCCAGTGTTGGCCGCCGCGCTCGGCGAATGGCACGGCGGTCCGCTCCCCGACCTGCCCGAGGTCTCTGCTGCGGCGGAGTCACGCAGATTTCTACCGCGCGCGGTGGCCTCGCTCGATCGTTTCGTTCGTCGACGAGGAGCCGAAATCGAGGCGCAGAACGGGTAGGGGTGTTCATCCGCCCTCTACTGGGCGGTAACTTCAGCTGTACACAATCCAAAGGAGAGTTCATGCCAGAGGCAGTGATCGTCAGTACCGCTCGCTCACCCATCGGTCGCGCGATGAAGGGGTCGCTCAAGGACATTCGTCCCGACGACCTGACCGTGCAAATGGTGGCCGCCGCGCTCGCCAAGGTGCCCGAGTTGGATCCGACCGACATCGACGACCTCCTGCTCGGCTGCGGCCTCCCTGGCGGAATGCAGGGCAACAACCTCGCTCGCATCGTTGCCGTTCTTCTCGGCTACGACTCGCTGCCGGGCACCACCATCACTCGCTACTGTTCGTCGTCGCTGCAGACCACTCGTATGGCTCTGCACGCGATCAAGGCAGGCGAGGGTGACGTGTTCATCTCCGCAGGTGTCGAGAGCGTCTCCAACTTCATCCACGGCAGCTCCGACTCACTTCCGCAGAGCCACAACCCACTGTTCGCCGACGCCGAAGCCCGCACCAAGAAGGCCCAGGAAGAAGGCGCGGACAGCTGGACCGATCCGCGCGAGAACGGCGACCTGCCCGATGCCTACATCGCCATGGGTCAGACCGCAGAGAACGTCTCACTCCTCACCGGTATCAGCCGCGAAGAGCAGGACCACTGGGCAGTCCGCAGCCAGAACCGCGCCGAGGAAGCTATCAACTCAGGCTTCTTCGAACGCGAGATCACCCCGGTCACCCTGCCCGACGGCACCGTCGTGACCGCTGACGACGGCCCCCGCGCCGGCACGACGTACGAGAAGATCAGTGGGCTCAAGCCCGTCTTCCGTCCGAACGGAACGGTCACCGCAGGCAACGCGTGCCCCCTCAACGACGGTGCGGCTGCGCTCGTCATCATGAGCGACACCAAGGCGAAGGCCCTCGGGCTGACCCCACTCGCGCGCATCGTGTCCACCGGCGTCACCGGCACCTCCCCCGAGATCATGGGCCTCGGCCCGATCGAGGCGACCAAGCGCGCGCTGAAGATCGCCGGATTGGGCATCTCCGACATCGACCTGTTCGAGATCAACGAAGCCTTCGCCGTTCAGGTCCTCGGCTCCGCCCGCGATCTCGGCATCGACCACGACAAGCTGAACATTTCCGGTGGCGCCATCGCTGTCGGACACCCGTTCGGCATGACGGGTGCTCGTATCACCACGACCCTGCTCAACAACCTCAAGACGCAGGACAAGACGTTCGGTGTCGAGACCATGTGCGTCGGCGGCGGCATGGGCATGGCAATGGTGC
Source organism: Rhodococcus sp. P1Y (assembly GCF_003641205.1). Lineage (NCBI taxonomy): Bacteria > Bacillati > Actinomycetota > Actinomycetes > Mycobacteriales > Nocardiaceae > Rhodococcus > Rhodococcus sp. P1Y. The sequence goes on along the minus strand of NZ_CP032762.1, from coordinate 2,645,676 downwards.
TCGAACGCCTCAGCTGACACACCCACACACGAGAAAGGCCCCGCACACTCGATGAGTGTGCGGGGCCTTTTCGGTGAGTACTAGTCGTTGTTGAATCGACTTCTAATAGTTCGCGGCGGATCGGCTCCGTACGTTTTTCGATGTCAATGCGGGTGAACGCATTCTTCCGCACACCTGTGAACCCGGGCGAATGACACAGGGTTGTGTCATCGCCGCAGTTGACGCGGTTCGGGTGTGGACCCGGGGATCGGATTCGAGATCCGACCCTTGCGGGTGTCACCCGCGCGGCACGTTGAGTACCCGTTTTGTTGACGCCACCGAAAAGGTGGCCAACCGTGCAGGACCGGGGTAATCAGGCCGCCGATGGGTCCCGCGCAAATTCCGTGGCGACTGACAAAAGAAAGTCGCTCGCCGAGTCCGCAACCCAATGATTTGCCGGTCCATCGACCAACGGCACCTGCACCTCAACACCGTCGCCGAAGCGAATCGAACCACTGGCCCGCCACGGATACTCCGAATTGAATTCCCGCTGGGTTGCCTGGACGGACCCCAGCTCGATCGACGAAATCGACGACAAGCGGCGAACCCACCCATCAGTTCGAGTCACCTCACCCCGACCCGAACTCCCGGCCTGCCAGTCGTCGTCACCAGTGTTCTCGAACTCCACGAACGCGAGACACACCGGCGTCAGCCACAGGCCCCGCCAGACTGTCTTGGAGCCGTCACCGAACGCACGGTCCGCGATCCCCGCGGTAGGAACCTGACCGCCCGTCAATGTGATCAGACCCTGCATCACGATCGTCGGCGCGTAGCCGTTGAACGAAGTACAGAACGGCTGGAACTCCTTGTACTGCTCCGAGTTGATCATCATCCGCCCACGGTATCGACCGACCCACCCGAAATGGACAACGGCCGACCGAAATCAACCGTTCGAATGACCACAGTTCTGAACACCGTGGTTGTACAGCGTGCCGACGTCAGCATCGTGGCTGCTCGGGGCTTTCGCCTCGTTGACCATCCTGTGCGGCACACTCAGGCGGTGCAGAACGTCTCCGCAGTCTATGTATTGCCTACGTTCGCGTTAGCCTTTCAGCTGATCGGCGTCTACCTGGTGGTGCAGGAATTACGCAGAGCATCTCATCTGACCAGCACGCTGAGCCATCAGTTGAATGAGATCGCAAAGGTGTGGAACACGGCCGACGAAGACGCCAGGCAGCAGGTGCATGGAGAATTGGTTGACGATGGGATATTCGCACCCATAGCGGTCGAAGCCGTCGCCACCAACAGACGCGTCCAGCTCGTCAACCTCTCCGTACAGCGGATTGCCGACTACAGCACTTCGGTCAACCGAACGAGCAAGATCGTGGCCGTTGCGGGACCAACGTGCCTTGCTCTCGGTATTGTGCTTAGTTTCGTGGCTGGCATTGTCGCTACGTTCTGAGTAACTGCTGAGTCAGCAACGCGCTTGAGTCAGTCGAACTTGATCTTCTCGGCGAGTTGGCGCAGGCGCTCCACCTCTGCGATTCGAGCACGCTCGGCCTCTTCCTCTCTGCGCGCGACGATTGCTGCGTGCTCGTCCTGCGTTCGACCACGAGCCTCTACGGTCGCCAAAATCGACGCAATGTCGTCAGTGGTCTCGGCAACCGTCTCCAAAGTCGTCCACGCGATCTCCAGGGTGCTCCCGTACGCGCGCATGCCTCGCGCGATAGCCGGAACACCGTGGTACTCGGCTGCAGTGACCTGGCGAGAAAGTTTCAGCGTGACCATGTATCGACCGTTCTCGTCCACGTCGTTCAGCGACGGCGGGTTAACTGCGATGACCTTGAGCGGTACGGGCGTGGTGTCAGGTCATGGCGGAATCCTATGCCGACCACCGGACACGATTGAGCAGGACGATCAGTGTCGGCATCCGCAGGATGATCGGAAGGCGGCACGGCGATTTGACTGACAGCTAGTCGCGGTCAGCCAGCTCTTGGCCTGGGTCCGAGTCTGGACGGTCTGATGACTTTCTCTGCAAGAAGCTATTAACGACGGGCGCTGCAGCACCGATGCCGAAAACCGTTGCGCCCCCGATTGCCACCGTGGAATTGTCGATAAGAAACACACAGCACGCGGCTAAGGCTAGGCATGCGACGCAGAGCAATATTGCGTACAACTGGCCACGAAGGTCCAACTTCACCGCAGTATCGACGCCAACCTCGTTTATTCGCCGATCGGACCTCATGTTTGCGTGGGCCTCATCGACAATCTCGCGAGCCAGACCGGGCATTACGCGCTCATAGTCGGCAAGTTCAGCCGCCGACGGGAGAGGGCCGCTCCGCGAGTACTTGAGGGTGACTGAACCCTCGAAAGGCAGTTCCATCTGCTCCGGAGGAATTACCTCGGATTCTGCATCTGCATCTGCTTGCTCAGCGAGTCGCCTACTTGAACCCATCCCCGCACCGTTCGCGTCCGCGAGTTTTTGCGAGCGGTCAACACTGCTCGAGTCGTGCGACTCCCGTTGCTCAGGCTGATGGTCCTGTACCCCTGACTGATCGCCCGAATCCTGGTCATGACTCAAAGTTACCTCACTGTCGTTTCAAGTTGGGTATCAATTCGACTCTGTGGGTCGCGTCATGTCGACGCCTGCCCGCGCGTGTACACAACGTCCGCGACGACAGGAGCAGGGTACTGCTGGGCGGCGTTACCGAATACGGCGGGATAGCCGCTCGGTGTGGTCATGGTTCGCCCTCAGAGAAACCGCCGTCCGTAGCGCTGGAGGAGAGACCAGACTGTCCAGCATGACCGAAACCACCCTGTACGACCGCAATGGCAAGTCTGTCGCCTACATCGTCGAGGATGGCGCGATTTACACGTGGTCAGGTCGCGCTCAGAGCTACTTGGACTCTGACCGTGTCTACGGCTGGAACGGTCGGCACCTCGGCTGGTTCGACGGCGGCATCGTTTACGACCTGGGTGGGCGACGGGTTGGGTTTACCCGTCAAACATGCCCTTGCACGGTGAGCACGTCCCCGACGAAGAGCACGAAGAGCACGCGTTCTACCAAGAGCACGAGAAGCACGGCCCGGACCCGGCCGTCGTTCTCCTCGGCGGATTCCGAGTCCAGTTTGGAAGCTTTTCTGCTGGGCGCGCAGTAGCAGCCACAGTCCAGCGAGCCCTGTGACCCAGGATGCCGATCTCCAGTGGTGGTCTAGGTCTGCCCCGTACGTCACAACTCTGGCGGGTGACAGATGTACACCGCTGGCCTACCCGCGCCTACCGATAATTTTGTCGACCTGCTTCTCAAGCCCGAGTAGCGACTGGTAGCGGTGGTTCCGGCCGTGGACGAGCTGGTAGGCCACGACCTCCCCCTTGTCGAGTTTGCCGATGCCGTTCAGTTCGCCGAGCAGGCGGATGAGGTCTCGTTTGCCGGGTGCGTCGTGCCAGCCGTTGTTCCCGGCCCAATCGATGGCCTTGAGGATTCGTTCGTGCTCGGGCGTCCTCGAGACCGAGTGAATTCGTGGCGGGACCGAACCAAGATTCGCGGCACCGATTTCGTCCGCCCATCTGTCTGCCAGCCACGACGGATCTTCGACTACAGCGATCGAACCGCGGCGCCCATATCGCATAGCGAGTTCGAGCTCCTTCAACGCCGGCGCATAGACCAGCATTGCACTACCCCTCACCGCGTGAGACCTGCCCTCGTTCAGCGGCGTCAGCACGGGCCGCTTCTTCGCGAACGACTCCAATGACCTTGTTCCACTGAGACTTCCGATGCTGGGGACCAAGATCGTCGGGTTGGGATCGTGCCGCAGCACGAACGCAATCGCGAGCTGCACCGGTGCATCGAAACCGGTGTCGGGGTTGTAGGGGAAATATGCGGCAGTCGGAAAGTCGGCAGACATGGGGGCGAGCCTATAGCCGGACTTCGACGGTCCGTGGCTGGTCGGGATTATCTCGTTGGCGCCGACGAGATGATCGATCACGCTCCCAGTCTTGAACACGACGGTGCCCGCGGGCACCGTTCCACGGGTGTCCTGCGGGCTGTCGTTTCGGCGCTGAGGGATGCAGACACCGCTCATGCATTCCGCTCACCGGTCAATTCACCTCAACCCCGGGCGCGGTGAGTTTGACGCCGAAACCGTTCAGATCGTGTCAGCCAGTAGCTCGCTCAGGGTGTGGCCACCACGAGCTGCGTTGGCTTCCCAGTACGCGCGGTTGTCGTCCGTGCGTCGGGTGGGACAGTTCGGTGCGGCTTCCTCTTGGGCGTCGAAGCTGGGTGCGATCCGTTCGTTCAGCTCGATCTCGTCGTCGGTGTAGGACGTGCCGACCGATCCTGTGCCCAAGATGCCGTCGTGTCGCTAGCTACCCAGCAAACTTTACGAGCGGCCAGTGCCTACGAAGCGCCGTGGGTTTCGCTCCGTACACGCTGTACCCAGTTGTGCAGCCGACGACGTTGGATCGCCTCGCGTTCGGGATCACGGTTCTCCTGTGCTTGAACGGCTTCTTCGAACGCACGCCGCATCGTTTCTCGAATCTGCTCACTCGGCATCGGTGTCGCTGTGCTCATGTTTCGATCAACCTCCTCATGTTTGAGGTTAGCCTCTGGGTCAGACATGTTGTTCAGGTCCGGTCACGATACGTCGTTCTGCTGCGCTGCGCGCTGCGTTCACTTTCTGAGGTGACATGCACGTAGCCTCGCCCGCGGCGATGAGCCGGGCGAGCACCCTCATCATCGCGACGTCTACGTCGCTGAATCCGTCGACTTCAAGCGTGTTGGCCGTGAGCATCCCCATCTCGATTCCGCCGGCGCGAACGGCTATCGATACGTACGACTTATACACTCGACCATCGAAGTTCGACCCGTCAGGGATATGGACCGCAATGTCACGTTCGTAGGTCACGTTGTCACTGGTGAGCAGTCGCCACACGTTAGTGTCCGTGCCACTAGCCTCATCGAAGTCCGTCGTGAACTCGTCTAGACGGTCCGGACCCCAGGATGCCACTCGTTTCATGGTGCGAGTCGGTGCCGCTAAGTCCCTCACCTGGAAGTAGCCGACGCGAGGTTTGTCGTTCGTCAATAGCGTGCATGTGGCTGTCACGACATCTTGCAAGAAGCCCGTCAAGTCCTTGTCCGACTTGGCGACCGATAGTTCGCGGAGCCGGTCTGAGGCTCCGAGAAATGCACCGTTCACTTCAGCTTTGGTGCGAAACTCGGTCTCGTCGAGCTGCCTCCTCACTGTCTTCTCTGACGCTTTCAGCGACTCCTTCACCTTGTGCTCGTTACGGGACTTGAGAAACACCGTCACGGCAGTCAGAACTGCTAGCACGGTAGCGGCAATGTTCACGGCGACAAGTGCACTGCCCTCTGTGGTTCGAGACAACAAAGTTGCTCCCGCCGTTCCGATTCCGAAGACCAGCGCGAGTGTGTTGAACAAGAATGCGCGATCTTTCACCGGTTTGGCAGTGTCCTGGTCCACCGCGACACCTTCTCACATCAGCAAGCCGGTATGCAGCAGTCGGCCAAGTTCAAATGCTGGAGCAGTCTCTCGATCAAGGTGCGGATCCCCAATTTCGCATATGGTCCACCTCATGATCGATTGGGGATCGGTACCGGCCTGGCTCGGCGCGGTGGGGACGATCAGCGCCGTGGCTGTAGCACTCACCCTCGCGGTCCGTGACAGCCGCCGGTATGCGGCAGACGAAGTCGTTCGTGCCGCAGAGCGCCGCGATCTCGAAGCAGCGCAAGCACGCCTAATATTCTTCGAGCTGAGCGCGTTCGGTGGCGTCAAAGTGACGATCGTCAACCGCAGCGACGCACCGATTCACCATGTTTCACTGGAAGGTGTCGTCAAGGTCGACTCGCCCGATGCCATCTGGAGAGTGAACCCGCGGGTCCGAGGCGCACGAGCAGAGACGAACACCATCGACGCCCAAGGTGAATTCATGATTCCCGTTGAGCACCTCGACACGACGGGAACAGTTCTGAACCACCGCACCGGCGAATACAAGGTCACCTTCAGTTTCCTCGACGCTGCGGGACTGCGCTGGAGCAAGAGAGGCATGAACGCCCCAATTCGGGTACTCACCGACGAGTGAACGACGAAACCCGCAGGCATCGTTCCACGGATGTCCTGCGGGCTGTCGCATCGGCGCTGAGGGATGCAGACACCGCTCATGCATTCCGCTCACCGGTCAACTCACCTCAACCCCGGGCGCGGTGAGTTTGACGCCGATCAGTCCGGCACCGACTTACGAAACCGAGACCAGTCGAACGGCTCGTCGCCGTTCACCTCGATCGTGGGCAACGGCGCACCGTCATGTTCCTGCGACCACGCCGTACGGGCAGCAAGGAACTCAGCGAACGCTGCCTTCCACGCAGCCGACGTCACAGCGCGGGTGTACCTGCACTCGCAGAACGATGCCCTGACTGCCGCCGCCGAGAGTTACGGCGCAGTTGTGTCAAAGCGTGTCACCGACACAGCCTGACGAAACGAAAAGCCCCCGACCCACACTCGAAAGTGCAGGCCAGGGGCTAGATCGGAACTGGGGAGCTTCCCGATTGGTGCTAGATCAGTCGTTGTTGAAGTAGCTGAGCAGACGCAGGATCTCGACGTACAACCACACGAGGGTGATGGTCAGGCCGAGGGCGACGCCCCATGCTGCCTTCTCCGGAGCCTGAGCGCGGATCAGCTGGTCGGCCTGGTCGAAGTCCAGCAGGAAGCTGAACGCGGCGATGCCGATGCAGACGAGGCTGAAGATGATCGCGATCGGGCCACCGTCGCGGAGGCCGAGGCCGCCATCCATGAAGAAGCTGGCGACGAGGTTGCCGAGAGCCAGGACGACGACGCCGATGAGTGCGCCGACGATCATGCGGGTCAAACGAGGCGTGACGCGGATGGCGCCGGTCTTGTAGACGACCAACATTCCGAAGAACACACCGAATGTTCCGAGAACAGCCTGGGCGATGAGAGTCCCTGCAGCCACATTCTGGATCGGGAACGTGAACATGAACGACAGCGCACCGAGGAAAAAGCCCTCGGCTACCGCGTATGCCAACACGATCGCCTTGTTGTCCATCTTGCGACCGAACGTGGCGAAGAGGACGAGGCCGAGACCCACGAGGCCGCCACCGATGACGAACGGTGCCGCGAGGCCCGGGTTACCGTCGACGAGGAGGTAGGACACGATGGCCGTGATGGCAAGAACACCGAGCGTGATGCCGGTCTTGGTCACGACGTCGTCGATGGTCATGGCCCGCGTGTCCGGACCGGTCTGGTACGGCTGTGGCTGACCCTGGGGTCCGCCGAACTGTGTGGCCTGCGAGGCGCCTGCCGTCGCACTGCCGAAAGTGGCGTATCCGCCGCCCTCCTGCTTGGGCAGGTTGCGGAACACCGGGTTGCTGGAGGTGCGCACCGTGTCACGTCCCTTCTGAAGGTGCATGCCTTCGTAGATTCGGGCCGATTGCCGAGGGGGTCCCCGGGCTGTTGTACGTAGAACGTGCCACATACGGACAAAAGTTCCCAGTCGGACCGACCTCAACTCCCGACAAATCGGACTTTACCGCCTCGTGGGGTCGAATGCGCATTCCTACCCCTGTTTCTCGGCGCCTTCTTGTGGGCATGGACTATGGAGTGATGAGCATCGAAGACGGACCAGGCGACACATTGGACCAGAGCGAAAGCGTCGATTCGGACGAGATTCGCAACGACGACGGCGACACCGTGGTGGACGCACCCGATCACTACAGCGAATCGGACAAGTTCGGTACCACCGCTGCCGAAGCGCGCGAAGGCGAGAGCCTGGACGAGAAGCTGAGCGAGGAAGAACCGGACACCCCGCTCGAAGACGACGACCGCTCGGTCAACGAGATTCCGGACGACGAGTTGACCGAAGAAGTCGTCGACCACGAGATTCTCGAATCCGACGAGGCACCTGACATCGACTATGCCGACGGTCAGCGTCAAGCCGAGATCATCGAGGGGACTCTCGTCGAAGATCGTGGGCGCAATCGAGGCCAGATCGACGGCACGCCGGAGGACGGCGGACCGGTCGAGTAGCGACCGACGCCTACACGACCGACCGGGTGACGGTGAATTTCGCGTTCTTTCCCGCCACCGCGGTCGGTCCGACGGCCTTTCCCAACGCCCCTCGATAACCCAGGTGCGTGTTGTACACCGTCCACATTTCGCCGCCCGACCGAAGCACTCTGCCCGCCGCCTCGAACAACTTCTCGGCGCTTCCCGTGTGCAGCGACGCCCCCTCGTGGAACGGCGGGTTGCACACGATCAGATCCACCGACGCTGCCGGGAACGTCGACATCGCGTCGTCGCGCACTACATCGATGTCGAGTCCATTCGCTTCGGCGGTCGCCCGCGCCGAGTCGATGGCTGCCGCGGAACGGTCGGTTGCATGTACCCGTGCGTCGCCGCGGGCCCGCGCCAGTAAGCAGGCCAGAATTCCCGTCCCGCATCCGAGGTCGACGATCTGGCGCGCATCCGGCATCATCCGCGGTTCGAATCCCGCGAGGAACCGCGTACCGATGTCCAATTTGGTGCCTGCGAAGACCGCACCGTGTGCCACGACGGTGAGATCGACGTCAGCGAGGTCCGCAGTCATCGGAAAGGTCCTCGCAGACGGGCGTATCGGGTGCGTCGCTGTCAGGACGCGCGCCTTCTGACGTCCTCTCCCTGCGACCACAGAGCCGAACGATGCTCCCAGTACCGAGTTCATAGCCGGGGTCATGTGTTTGTCTCGTCCTCCGGCAAAGACCTGCACGTCGGCAGCGGCGAAGGAGGCTATGGCCTCGGCGATCTCGGTGAGTTCGGCAAGGCTCCTCGGCAATTGCATCACCACCAGGTTCACCTCGCGCAGCAGCGCTTCGTCCAGCCCGTGCTGACGGTGCACACCATCGAGCCCGGCGTCGGCTGCGTTGTGCGACAACGCGATTTCGCCGGTGTACGAATCCTGGTGCACCCGGATGTCGGTGACACCGTGCCGCGCGGCGAGCCCGAGGGTCAAGGCGCCGTAACGATCGCCGATCACTGCAATGGTCCGAGCGCGGACGTCGGGAACGCCCTCGTTCACCGCGTCGAGTATCAGGCGGTCTGCCGCGTCGACGGCAAAGAGATTGGTTGCCTCCGCATCGGGGCGGCGGCGCAGTCCGGCAAGGACTGATTCGAGGTCGGGCACGTGATGAGTCTTCCATTCGGTCTCGTGGCTGTTCGGACAAGTCGAACGTCGGTATTTTCCTGGGCGACAATCAGCGAGTCCGAGTGGCATTTCCACACGATCGAGAGCATGCTCGTGGGATGGAACCATCGAAGCAGACCGAGGCATTGTTCAGCCACATCGACAACGCCGCCGTCGACGCCCCCTCCGAGAACACGAAGCCAGCCGTCTACACGACGCTCTTCAGCGGGGAGAACACCTCAGGACAGGTAGCGTAAATAGTCCAGCGCCTTGTCTGCGTGTACGTGTGCACGCTCGCTTGTCACCACCAACCTGATCACCCTGTTTCGGTCGATCACGAAGGTCGTCCTCTTGACCGACAGCAGCTGACGGATCATTCCTCGCTGCGCGGCATGTGACTTTCGACTCTCGATCTCTTTCCGGCGTCTACGCCTGGCAAACCAGCCCCCGCGTCGCACTCCGAACTCTCCTGCAACCGAGGCGTCGGAGTCCGCCAACAACGGGTAGTCGAACGATCTCTGCAGTGCGAAATGTGACTGCTTGTCCGAGGTGTCGGTACTGATACCCACTCGCTGGGCTCCGAGCGCATCGAACGAGCGGCCGAGGTCCCTGAAGTGGCAGGCCTCGGCGGTACAGATCGGGCTCGACGCTGCGGGATAGAAGAACAGCACGACAGGCCCGGCTGCCAGCAGTTCACTGAGGGACCTGATGTTTCCCTCGTGATCCGGTAGCCGGAAGTCCGGCGCCGTTTGGCCAGTGCGCATGGTGGACAGGGTACGTGTCCGTTTCGGTATGTCGAATTCGACAAAGCATCGTCCTCGAATGCCGCCGGCGTGCCCGAGTCCGCCCGGATGGGCCAGTACAGTCACAGCGCATGGACGATCAGCAGCCAGGGTTCGACGTGATCGTCATCGGGGGCGGTATCGCCGGAGTGTCCATCGCATACGAGCTTGCCGCAGACCGCTCGGTTTGCCTTGTCGAGTCCGAGGCGACGCTGGCGTTCCACACGACGGGCAGATCGGCTGCTCTGTTCCTCGAGACCTACGGCAACGACACGATTCGCGCCCTCACGACGGCGAGCAGGCAGTTCCTGAGCGACCCTCCCGGGCACTGGGACAGTGAGCTTCTCTCGCCGCGATCCTTGCTTCAATTCGCTGCACGTGGACGCGGTGACACGCTGGAGGCGATGTACTCCCGTGTCCGCACGCTGACGCCCGATGCCGAGTTGATCTCCCCGGTCGATGCGGCAACGCTCTGTCCATTGCTGCGACCCGAACGTATCGATCTCGCACTGTTTGAGCCAGGCTCGATGGAGGTCGACGTGCACGCCCTCCATCAGGGTTTCGTTCGCGGCCTCCGCAGCCGCGGCGGAGCCGTGGCCACATCCAGCGGCGTCGTCGGCCTGCAGCGGAAAGACGGGATGTGGGTCGTCGCGTCCGCTGACGGCACCGTCCGTCGGGCATCGATTGTCGTGAATGCCGCGGGCGCATGGGCGGATTCCGTCGGCGAACGGGCTGGAGCATCACGAGTCGGATTGCAACCTCTGCGTCGCACCATCTTCATGATCAGCGCGCCCGACGGGATCGACGCCGACGCTCTCCCTACCCTCAGTGACATTGACGAAAGCTTCTACCTCAAGCCCGAAGGCGCGCAAATTCTATGCTCGCCTGCGGACGAGACGCCCACAGAACCGTACGACGCGCGTCCGGACGAACTCGAGATCGCCCGTGCACTGGACGCCATCGGAGAGACCACGACACTGACCGCACGGCATGTCAGGTCGTCGTGGGCCGGCCTGCGAAGTTTCGTCGCCGATCGCACACCCGTGGTGGGTTTCGACGACACTGTCGACGGCTTCTTCTGGTGCGCGGGCCAGGGCGGGTACGGGATTCAGACGTGCGCTGCCCTTGCGCGCGTCGGCGCAGCGCTCGTTCGCGGCGATTCCGTGCCCGTCGACGCGGTCGAGCGCGGCCTCCGCGTCGCAGATCTGATGCCGGGCAGACCGATGCGCACTACCGTGGACGAATGACCGATTTCGACCGAACCGACGCCCGACTCCTGCTCGCCCTGTGTGAGAAACCACGCGCGACCGGCGTCGAGCTTGCGAACGGCCTCGGCTTGTCCCGCAATACAGTTCAGGCTCGGCTTGCACGGTGGGAGGACAGGGATGCGCTCACACCCATCGACCACCGGGTGCGTCCGCGAAGCCTCGGATATGCGCTACAAGCGTTCGTGACCACACGAGTGGATCAACACACCTTGGCCTCGGTCACCGACCACCTACGGACCATCCCTGAGGTGCTGGAGGTGTTCGGTCTGTCCGGCGCGTCCGACATGCACATCCGAATTGCCGCGCTCGACGCGGACGACCTGTATCGCGTCGCCGGATTGATTCTCAAGATTCCCGGAGTCGAGCGCACCAACATGGCCATCGCAATGAGTGAACTGATTCCGTATCGGACGACACCGCTGCTGGAACGCGCGGCAGCCACAGGAGACCGGCAATGATGGCCGAACTTTCGGTGAACCGGCGCCGCCCCCGACGCGGCGCCGGCCCCTCGTAGACGTTATCCCACCAGGCCCCACCCCTACGTGTCGCCCAACCGGAGCGGCGCAATCTGCTCGAACACGTCGCCCGGACCAGGGTTGCCCGGTGCCGATCGGCCGCCCAGATGATGTACGACGCCCCAGACCGAATTCAGTGCCGTCTGGATGGCGCCCTCGGCCCACCCGGCGGTCCAGGAGATATCGTCGCCCGCAAGGAAAAGCCCGCGGTGGCGCTCGGCGAAGGAATCTTGAACGAAGTGTCCGAACAATCTCTCCTGATAGCGGTAGTGCCCAGGCAAATTCGCCTTGAACGCGCCCATGAAGTCTCGTTCCGTCTCCCACGACAGCGTGACCGGTTCACCGATGATGTGCGATCTGAAATCGACGCCTGGATAGATTCCTTCCAACGACCGCAGGACGATGTTGGCGCGCTCGCGGGCGTTCAGGGCCAGCAACTTGAGCGAATCGTCCGACCAGGTGTAGGACAGACAGATCAGGCCGGGTCTGCCTTCACCTTGGTCCAGTAGATACGTTCCCCTACTCATGCGGTCGGTGAGCGTCATACTCACCACGTCGCGACCGGTCTTGGGGTCCTTGTCCTTCCAGAACGGTCGATCGACGAGAACGAAAACCTTCGTCGAGCCCATGTAGTGAGTGCGCTCGATCGCGGTCCAGTGATCGATCGGCAGCAGGTCGTCCTCGCACTCGATGGAGCTGAGCAGCATCCAACTCTGTGCGGTCACCACAGCGGCCTGGTATGTCTTTTCGGTGCCGGTGGCGTCCCGCAACAGAATTCCCGCCTCTGTCCGGCGAAGCGCCGTGACCCGAGGCGCAGGATTGCCACCGTTGAGGGACGCCACCGACGTGCCTGCGGGCCAGTGCGGAGATTCCAGCGGCGCATTCCACAAGCCGACCGGAACCTGCTGCGCACCGCCGACGATCCCGCGGTGGTGATCGTCGGCGGCCGTGACGACGACGCGCAATATCTCGAGGATGGAATTGGGATAGTCCGTGTCCCAACCACCGGTTCCGAAACCGACCTGCCCGAACACTTCTCGTAGCCGGAACGACCGAAAGTGCTCCGACGCAGCGAGAAAACCGTAGAAGGTCTGGTCGTCGAATCGAACGACGAGATCGTTCCACAGTCGCTTGATCTCGGCGGTGTCTCTCGCTCGAATCGCACGTTGCAACGGCACGAGGTCGGCGTGATCCTCGAGCGTGCGTTGCCATGCGAGCGACACCTCGGCGAACACCTCGGGCAGATCACCCAGGCTCTGCGCGTAGTGGCTTTCACCCTTGAGGTCGATGACCGTGCTCGGAGTGACCTCGGCAAGCGGGTTCGGGAACGGTTCCGTGTCGAGTGCAAGCAGATCGAGGTACCGGAACAGCGCGGTCGACGACGGCGGAAACCGCATCGCTCCCATTTCGGCGACGATGCCGCTGTGCCCGTCGAACGGGACCGAACGCATGCGACCACCGATCTGATCCGATTCGTGCACAACCGGTTCGAGCCCCAGCTTGGCCAATTCGTATGCAGCAACGATCCCGGCGAGCCCGCCGCCGATAATCGCGACTTCGGTCCCGATTGCCGACTGCGGTACGGAGCCTAGACCGCCGGGATGGGCCAGGTAGTCGTCGTATGCAAACGGGAAGTCCGGCCCGAACATCGTCAGCGGCCGAGCATCGGAGTCCGTGGACGTGCTGTCCGGTGTGACTGGAGTGGTCACGAACGACCCCTTCCGTGTGCTGTGTACAAATCCGGCCTCCGGTCGTCGAGATGAGTGTTGACTGTTCTGGATTCGAGCAACGTGGCGGTATCGATGTCGACCAGGATGGATTCCTGCACGCGACCGGCGCGAGCGAGTTCGGATCCGTCGGGCGCGATCGCGCATGTGAGCCCGCAATACTCCAGGTCGGACTCACGTCCACAGCGATTGACGTACGCGATGAACAGTTGGCTCTCGTATGCTCGCGCCGGCACGACATGGGTGGCGACGATGTCGAACGGCATCATCAGACCGGTCGGCACGATGAGCCACTGCGTTCCCGAATCCGAATGTGCGCGAACGGCTTCGGGGAACTCCACGTCGTAACAGGTCAACAACCCGCAGGTTATTCCGCCGATGTCGAACTGCACGACGAGGTCGTTACCCGCCAGAAAGTGCCCTCGGTCGAGGTCACCGAACAGATGGGTCTTGCGGTACCGCGCCACCGACGTCCCGTCCGCGTCGACCACCTGTACGGAGTTGTAGATTCCCCCGTCCGCCGACTCCGGATAGCCGTAGACGATGGCCACTCCTGTCGTCCGCGCGATCGACGAAAACGACTCGTAGATCGGTCCGTCGGCAGGTTCCGCGCGAACATCGACGAGGTCGCCTATGTCGTATCCGGTTGCCGACATCTCGGGTGTGACGAGGATGCTCGCCCCGGCATCCGCAGCGCGTTCGGCGGCACCGGCTATCGCGTCGAGATTGGCGCGGACCTCCCCCGAGAACTGCGGGCCTTGAAACAACGACGCACGGACGGTCGCGGTCATGGCTGCTTCCTCTCTGCTGGAGACTGAAGCGGACGATACTCGCCGAACGACATGGTTGCGGGGACTGCGGACCGATGGCCGCACCGCGCTGACGCCCCAAGACATGTCACCGTTATCGAGCGCGTTTCTCCGGAGTACGACAGAGTCGATTCATGACCGACCAACATCGGCCCGTAGGGCCTGTCGACGCCACGAAAGTACCGCGTTACGCCGAGCCCACCACGTTCGCGCGCCTCCCCCGGCTCGACGAGGTGTCACGCGCCGACGTGACGATCCTCGGAGTTCCGTTCGACTCGGGAGTCAGCTACCGACCGGGGGCTCGGTTCGGCCCGAGTCACATCAGGGCGTCGTCGAAACTCCTTCGCCCGTACAACCCTGCTCTGAAGGTATCGCCCTTCGCGAATCAACAGGTCGCCGACTTCGGGGACATCGGAGTGAACCCGTTCGACATCACCGAGGCCCTCGCCACCGTCGAGTCCGCAGTCACCGATCTACGCAAGGACGGGTCCTCGGTGCTCACGATCGGCGGGGATCACACCATCGCGCTTCCCATTCTGCGTTCGCTCGCCCGGGATCACGGACCTCTCGCCGTGCTCCACTTCGACGCTCACCTCGACACCTGGGACACCTACTTCGGTGCCCCCTTCACCCACGGCACTCCGTTTCGTCGGGCGAGCGAGGAAGGGTTGATCGATCTGGAGCGGTCGCAACACATCGGAATCCGCGGTCCGCTCTACAGCGAACAGGACCTGGAGGACGACGGGATCCTCGGCTTCCAAGTGATCCGATCCGACGATTACGAATTCGACGGCGTGGCAAGCATCGTCGATCGCATGCGCGCACGCCTCGATACGGGACCGGTCTACGTCTCGGTCGACATCGACGTGCTCGATCCGGCGCACGCACCGGGAACTGGGACGCCGGAAGCCGGGGGCATGACCTCGCGCGAATTGCTGAACACGTTGCGCGGACTCGTGGGTGTCAACGTTGTCGGTGCCGACATCGTCGAGGTGGCACCTGCCTACGACCATGCCGAGATCACGGGCATCGCCGCCGCGCACGTCGCCTACGAGTTGCTCTCGGTGCTGGCGCTGGGCCGCTGACCGGCCGCATACCATCGACCGGTGGCACAGAATTCTGCATTCGAGAACGGATCGCAACGAGCCGTCGCGGATCTTGCGGCCGAGGATGCAGGTGGACTGCCGACCGAACTGCTCGGTGACTTCCTCGACGTATTGACCTCCGCGGTGTCCGATGGCCGGCCGTTGTCCAAACGCCAGCTGCGCACGTTGCGCACCCACGGCGACACGGCAGCGCGCCAGGGCGTCGCGCTGCGCGCGTTGTTGGATCTGTACCTGTCTTCCGCGTGGAGATTGTGGCGCACCTTGCCAGCCGTGGTGAACGCCGCGAAGGACCCGGACGCGGTGGTGACGGCGGGCGAGGTGATGCTGCACGCCGTCGACGACGCGGTCGCCGAGCTCGCGGAGGGCTATCAGCTCTCACGACGCTCACTCGTTCGAGCAGAGGTATCGGCTCGGCGCGAGTTCGTCGACGACCTGCTCTCGGGTAGCGCCGACATCGCGGGGGTCATCGGCCGTGCCGAGAACTTCGGTTTGGACCTCACCAGCCCACACGCAGTGATCGTCGTCGAAGGGCCGGTGCCGTTCACCGACGGCAGTGCCGTGATCACCGAGGTCGAACGTTCGGTGGAGGGCAGCAAAGCCGACACCGGCGTCTTGGTCGCCAGCAAGCAGGGGCGGCTCGTCGTGGTATTCGCAGCGCCGGACAACCGGGCCGTCGAGTACGTGGTCGACCGTGTGCGCATCGCAACCGAGAAGGCCTACGCGGACGGGAAGTCCCGAAAGCTCGGTGTCGGGCGTGCAGGCGCCAGCGTGACAGGAGTGGTGTCCTCCTATCGTGAAGCACTCGATGCGCTCGACCTCGGTTCGAGGCTCGGATTGTCCGCGGTGGTCGTCGACGCCCGGGAACTGCTCGTCTACCGGGTGCTGCTCGATGATCGAGCTGCGATCACCGATCTCGTCGAGACCGTGCTGACTCCGCTGACCACAGCGCGCGGAGGTGCCGGACCGCTGTTGGACACGCTGTTCGCCTATTTCGATTCCGGCGGCAACTCCGCAATGACAGCGCGCGCAATGCACTTGTCCGTTCGAGCGGTCACCTACCGACTCGCACGCATCGCCGAGCTCTCCGGCCACGACGTCAACGACCCCAGCGAGCGCTTTTCATTGCAGACTGCGGTGTACGGGGCCAAGTTGCTCGGGTGGCCGACCACGTGATCTGTGCTTTGTTGCCGGATTACGGCAATAGAGATCGGACAAACATATCCGGATTCGGACAGTGAATGCCGCATTCACAACAGGCACACTGGAGAAGTCGCGGCCGAACCACCACCGCCGCAGTGAACTGAAGGACAGGAGCACCGTTTCATGGCATCGATGATCTCGAAACTGCAGGTGTTCGCACGAAGCCCGCAGGGTAAGAAACTGATCGCGCAGGCACGCGCCTACGCCACCAAACCCGAGAACCAGGCCAAGTTGAAAAGCCTCGGATCTCGACTCAAGAATAAGGACACTCGCCGATGAACGTCCCGGTATGGGCATGGGCGGCATTCGCCGCCGTTGTTGTCATCCTGCTGGCCATCGACCTACTTGCGCACCGAGGCGCGCACATCATCGGCTTCAGGGAAGCTGCATGGTGGAGCGCACTGTGGGTGGGCGTCGCATTGATCTTCGGCGGTGTCGTCTTCGCAACACTCGGCACCACTGCCGGCGTCGAGTACACCACCGCGTGGCTCCTCGAGAAGAGCTTGTCGGTGGACAATCTCTTCGTCTTCGCCCTGATCTTCGGTTACTTCAAAGTCCCGCGTGAGTACCAGCACCGTGTGTTGTTCTTCGGTGTCATCGGCGCGTTGGTCTTCCGCGGAATCTTCCTCGCCGCAGGCGTGGCCATCGTCAGCAAGTTCACGGTCGTTCTGTTCGTCTTCGCAGCGATCCTTCTCTACAGCGCATGGAAGCTGATGAAGGACGAGGAGGATTCGTACGATCCGAGCCAGTCGATCGCCGTCCGCCTCCTGCGCAAGATCATTCCGGTCCGCGACGAATACGACGGCACCAAGTTCTTCGTCAAGGAAGCAGGCAAGCGCGTCGCGACGCCGCTGCTGGCGGTCGTAGTGGCCATCGAAGCCGCAGACCTCGTGTTCGCGGTGGACAGCGTCCCCGCGGTCCTCGCGGTGAGCGACGATCCGTTCATCATCTACTCGTCCAACGCCTTCGCAATCCTCGGCCTGCGTGCGCTCTACTTCCTGCTGTCCGGACTGCTGGACAAGTTCCACTTCCTGTCCAAGGGCCTGGCGATCATCCTCGGGTTCATCGGCATCAAGCTGGTACTCCAAGCAAGCCACAAGGTGATCAGCACGTCCATCCCCGAGATTCCCTCCTACATCTCGCTGGTGGTCATCATCGTGGTGCTGGCAGGCTCGATCATTTTGAGCCTGAAAATCCCGCCCAAGAACGAGCCGGAGGACCCGGCTGTCGACACCGGTTCGGCGGACCCGTCGAGCACAGGTCTCGGTTCGAGCCCCGGCGCCGATGCTTCGTCGGCAGGATCGCTCTCGAAGGATCCGGACACGAAGTAGTGATCATCACGTCGGCTGCCCGAGGTGTTTCGTACAGAAGCACCCCGGGTAGCCGGTGTTCATGAGCACTTCGAATTCGTACACCGTTCCCGGTTTGAGCACCGACGAAGGCGAGCGCATCGCAGCGCTGCTGCAGGACCGCCTGAACGCTTACAACGATCTACACCTGACCCTCAAGCACATCCACTGGAATGTGGTCGGCCCCAACTTCATCTCGGTTCACGAGATGCTCGACCCACAGGTCGAAGCTGTTCGAGGATTCGCTGACGACGTCGCCGAGCGCATCGCCACTCTCGGCTCCTCGGCACTCGGAACCCCGGGCACCATCGTGAAGCAGCGCTCGTGGGACGACTACTCGATCGGCCGCGCTACGGCGATCGAACACCTGGGCGCACTTGATCTCGTCTACGTGGGGGTGATCGGCGATACCCGCAAGGCAATCGACGAGATCGGCAAGATCGACCCGGTTACCGAAGACCTGCTGATCGGCCAAAGCGGTCAGCTCGAGTTGTTCCACTGGTTCGTTCGCGCGCACTTGGAGAACTCCGGCGGACAGCTGTCGACGGCCGGCGCAAGCAGCGAGAACGAAGCAGCCCGCGACGCAAGCTGACATTTTTCGCACTGACGCCCTCGCACACTCTTGTGCGGGGGCGTTCTGCGCGCCGGTCAGCAGTGTCCGTTCTCTTTCCCGACCGGGCTGAACGACTGCAGTAACGATCGATGTTTCGAACCGAATGCGCCGGGGTACCACCAGTTGCCCGGCGCATCGGCGAAGTGCCCGCCCGAGCAACTTCAGTGCGTGGTGACATCTGCGCACCGAGGAAAATTTGTGGTGGGTGCACGCGGAGCAGCAACGGATCGACTACTTGTGAAAAGTACGAATTCCATTGCAACAATGCATATTCGACGAAATACCCGGGTACGTTGGAGGAGTTCGGCGATCAACGAATGCAGGTCGGCGGATGTCGCGACAGCGGCACCGGAAATCGAAAGAAGGTAAGACAGTGATCGTCCTGGGAATCATCCTCGCGCTGATCGGCTTTTTCGCCAAGATCAGCATCTTGACCACGATCGGAATCATTCTGGTCGTCGTCGGTGCAGTCCTCACCATCCTCGGCGCAACAGGCCGCGCAGTGGGCGGACGCAAAACTTTCTATTGATCCACATGCAGTGAATCGACACGACGAAGCCCCGCCCGGTCGAACCGGCGCGGGGCTTCGTCGTCGACACAGTGGTGTTCAGAATCGGTGGTGTTCAGAACGCCGTCGACTCCCATCCGAGCGCAGGTCCCAACGTCGTGGCCATGTCGGTGAGTATTTGAACGTAATCCTCGTGCTCGAAGCTGAACGGGAGCGCGAAGGCCACTTCGTCCACCTCCCGGAAGGCGGCGTTTGCGTAGAGCGCCTCCACGATCTCCTCCGACGTGCCGACGATGTCGGCCGCGAACATCATCCGCGCCGGCCCCTGAGGTTCGGTTGTGCGTGCCGATCGGCCTTCCGCATACGCACGGTATTTCGCGATTTGCTCGTCGGACGCCGAATCGGTGGGGATAACGACGAGCCCCTGCGATACGCGGGCGTTCTCCCCGTCCGGATGGTGCGCACGGAACCGCAGGATGTGCGAGAGCTGGATCGCGTCGAAGTCCTCGCTCTCCTCGGCTTTGACGACGCTGCTGACGAGTAGGTTCATCCGTGCCTCGCCTGCCCATTGCGCCGAACCGAGACTCGCAGCGCCGTACCACATACGACTGCGCAGCCCGGCAGAGTGCGGTTGCACTCGGTCCGAGAACTGCTCGATTCCGACGGTGCCACTCCAGTCGGAGGCAGGTTCGCCCGCGACGAGTCCGAGCAATCTGTCGACGCGTTGGTAGCCGAAGTCCTCTGCGTCTGCCGTGTCGGGGTACAGCGCATCCTTGACCCGGTCCCACTGCATAGGAGTACCGACGCTCACCCCCGGGTTGATACGTCCACCGGACAGAATGTCCACCGTGGCCAGATCCTCGGCCAGCCGCAACGGGTTTTCCCAACCGAGCGGAGTCACTGCGGTGCCGAGCTCGATTCTCGTGGTTCGCTGCGACGCGGCAGCCATGACAGCGATCGGCGACGATATCCCGAACTGAAGGTGTCTGTGCCGCAGCCATGCACTGTCGAATCCCAGTCGCTCGCCCAACTCGATGATCTTCAGCGTGGATTCGTGACCGAGCGCGGGACGGTCCGGGTCGAACAGTCCTATCGTCAGAAATCCGAGCTTGCGTAGGCGCGCTGAGCGTCGAGGCATGTCTTTCCCTCCAATGGGTCAGGCGTTGTGGTGTGACCGTTCTACCTCAGTGCGTAACCACCGTCGGGGTACAGCGTCGCGACGGTGTTCAAGGGAGAGAACCCTTCGACTCGAGATGATTTCAAGAACACGCTTCCGCGCGGCCCATTCTGTGGAATCGATAAAACCTCGGCGTAAGCAATCGGTGTGTTTGAATCGGTCAGAGGTATCGACCCGAGGGGTGAAGCAACATGACCAGGGCAGTGGCGTCCTCCGAAGTGCACTACGAATGGGGCGTCGACCTGATGTTCTCGCTCGCCGTGGGCGGGATCGTCAAGAAGGTCGTCGCCCTCGCGACATTGAGCATGGCGGTGGTGGTCACCCTCGAGATTGCGTTCGGGTACGGCGCAACGACGCCAATTCCGACGGCCGTCCAATGGACATCGATGATCGCGGCCTACATCATGGGTCTGTTCTGGCTGTTCGGCCCCTGGCCGACGCTGAGGCAGGCCTTTGCGTTCGTGGTCATCGCGAATATCGCGATCTTCGCCGCGACCATCGTCGCCGACTTCCCGCCCGAGATAACGCTCGGAAAAACCGCATTCTTCATCGAAATCGGTATGTTCGTCGGCTTCTTCTTCGAACGGTGGATGCTGGCGTTCCACGTGCTGTTCTGCATCCTTGCAACGAGCTTCATCGCGATATACGTAGTCGTGTACGAAGGCGTCGCGGTCCTGATGTCGTTCGTCGTGTGGTCTCCCGTCGTCGTGTCCATCGGCGGCTTCGTACTTCTGCTTCATTTTGCAGTGCGATCGATGCGGCTCGAGTTCGAGTGACCGGTCACGGTTCAGATCAGTGAGTGCACCAATGCCGGAAGCCCGATCGCCGCGGTGGTCCGCCACCGGTGATCAGCCATGTCCGAAATATCGGTCTCCACGGGGTTGATCTCGACGACCTTCGCTCCCACACTCCTGGCCATGGCCGGAAGACCTGCAAATGGGAATACGACTCCGGAAGTTCCCACCACGAGAACGAGGTCAGCGTTTTCGACAGTGCTCACCGCCCTACCCCATTCCGCCTCCGGCAGAGGCTCGCCGAACCAGACTGCCCCCGGACGCATGGGTCCTCCGCACTCCGGACACGGCGGCGGGGGTATGCGATCGACTGCCTCGTCGAGTTCCTCGGGTTCTGGTTGTGAGTGGACGCCGCATTCCGAACAACGTGGATCGAACAAGCTGCCGTGTACGTGAGCAACGACCGTCGAGCCCGCACGCTCGTGTAAGTCATCGACGTTCTGGGTGGCGATGTCGAGATGCGCACTCTGTTGCCATGTTGTCAGCGCACGGTGCCCGGCGTTCGGTTCCGATTGCTGGACGAGTTTCGCGCGCCACTGATACCAGCCCCACACCAGATCGCTGTCGCGCGCCCAGCCCTCGGGGCTCGCAAGATCCGCCGGCTCGAAGGTGGACCAGAGTCCGGTCTGCGCGTCTCGGAATGTGGGTATCCCGGACTCGGCGGAAATGCGATAACGGGTGTTGTTCGTAGCCGGTTACTTCCCGGCCAAAACGCATGGTCGCAACCAGTGTCGGTCGGCGCACCTAAACTCAATCAGGTGGACATAGCGCGCATCAAGGTGGAGCTGCAGACCTGGCTTAAGCTGGCCGACCGGCTGGAAGAGATCCGTTACTCGTCGTACACCTCAGCGAACATCGAACGAATTGATCTTGTCAATGAACTGTTTGACCGGCACATCAGCACCCTGAAGATTGTGCGCCGCGTACTCAACAACCCGCAGATCCCGAACATCGTCAAGCGTGAGTACTCGAAGATCCAAGATCCGAAACGCGTTGAGACTATTCCCGGTGCGACCCTTGTCCGGCAGGCTCTCGGCTCTCTCGATAGAAGCGCCGACATCACCAAAGCTCTCGGGTCGACTGCTCCCACGCTGTCCGCCGATAAGCTGCACACCTCTGTGTGGGCACCAGCGTCGACTCTGTGGGCAAGTGGTCACCACGGAATGGCCGTGCAGCGTGCAGCGACAAACCTGAGCGGGCACGTGCAGGATTTGATCGGGCGCTATGACCTGAACGATGCAGCGCTTATGCAGGAGGCATTTTCGTCCGCGCCGCCGAAACAGAGCCGTCCGCGCCTGCGCTGGCCCGGCGATCCTGCTGCCCTCACCGTGAAAGCGATGAACGACGGCATCCGCGCGTTCTCCGTGGGCTGCTTCCAAGCGATTCGAAATCCACTGACACACTCGGTCGACGAGATTCCGAAGCAGGTAGCGCTCGAACAGTTGTCCGCGCTAAGTGTGCTGGCGCGCTGGGTGGACGAGTGCGAGAAGCTGGAGGAATCCGCCGACGAGAGGTAGTGCGCGACGGCTCGTCTCACCACGCAGTCGGGGGCGTTCCGCTGTGCGTGCGCGCCTATAGGAGGACGATTGAGCTAAGCGGTCGCTGGACGATACCGGAGGTGTGAGAGATGGCTACAGACGATGAAGCCGAGAGAGCCACCAGCGAACAGCTGCACGATGCGGCGGTGTTCTGGGCGACGGCGCGGGAGGAACTCCTACTCAGGCCCGTCGATGGCGATGACGCGGCACTCGCACGGCTGGACCACTACGCACGCCGCGTGACGGCACAGCGCACCAAGCGCGGCGACAACTACACCCTTGATCACAAGCTCGTGCAGATCCAGGACGGCGCACTGGACGCCATACGCGAGAATCGAATCAACTTGCTGGGCGGGTTTCGTGCACCTGACTAGGCCGTGCACACGGAAAAATCGACCCATCGAAGTCTCATCACGGAGAAGTCGACGGGCCGATTTCATCCAAAAAATATCCACAAACCATGCAGAAACTTTGACTGTTTGTCCTGTCAAAAGTAGCCTATTTGGCCACCCCGAAAGCACAAAAATCTGAAAAACTCAAAACCTACCCTGTTTGACCTGCGGTTTAAGCCTCTGACCAGGCGTTTTGTGAGGATTTTTCATCAGAGAGAGATATCGGGCCGAGAGCGGGGTCGGCCACCTCCGGATTTTTACGTCCGACCCCTCCCCCCCTACCATCGGCCACCATCCACGGCGATGCATAGCCATTCATCCGTCATCCGCTCCAGCCTATGGGCACGGGTACTGGACACGTTGGAATGCCAAGGCGCATAGTGGTGTTGAGATAAGTAGACGCATCGTCATCCCAACCCACAGACCAGGACGCCACAGACCATGGACGCCACAGTCGCCAGCCAGCGCACCGACCACATCCGTTCCACCGCAATCACTCTCACGCTGAAGACAGTGAAGCTGTTGCAACACAAACGAACTGAACAAGCAACAACAATGATCATTCGAACAACGATGCAACTAGCACTGACTGCAACGGTTGGCATGGTGGTAGCTGTCGGTGCTGCACTGTCTCTCACGCTC
The DNA here is from genome assembly GCF_003641205.1 of Rhodococcus sp. P1Y. NCBI lineage: Bacteria > Bacillati > Actinomycetota > Actinomycetes > Mycobacteriales > Nocardiaceae > Rhodococcus > Rhodococcus sp. P1Y. The sequence continues at coordinate 2,622,085 of NZ_CP032762.1, read as the reverse complement.
TACGCACTGGCATGGGTGGCGCGCTTCCTCTACTCGGTTCACGGTGGCGTGTTCGGGTTGGGTGGTATGCACTTCGAGTGGTTGGTCAACGTTGGTTGGATAACAAGCGACACAACGCAATCACTGTTCAGCAAGACATGGAACACGACAGGTCAAGCAACAGAGATTGTGGTTGCTGCATTGTTCAGAGGACTGACTGCGGCGCTCACGCCAGCGACGGTGTAGATAACACGAAAGCCCCGACCTCTGCCAGCGCTCGGAGGAATCGAGAAGAAGCTCCTGCGCTGAAACAAAGATCGGGGCTACGTTGCTCACCAGCTCGGCGGTTTCGGGCGGCTAGCCGGTAAGCGATCCCGAACGTGATGCCGCATCGGTTGTGTGCGAACACGCGATCGCCTGTTCGGGAAGATCAATTCAGTCTGCCATCGGATAAACCGGGGCATACGTTGCGGTGCGCGGAGGTAACGAGTCCAGGCCATACAGCCATGCTGAGTAGTTCTCGGGCTCGTCGATCCATCGATCGGGGTCACGGAGTGCGTACTCGGAACCTCGTTCGGTCCGGCTGCCCCTCGGTACCACGACCGTAGACCCTTCCGAATCTACGGTCGTGAAACTGTAGGGTGCCACCAGATTACGCGGTTGTGGCAACGTTCAGCGCTCGGAATCCGTTGGGATTGACGACGTCCCCGCCGACACGGGCGTACATGACTGCCCCGCGCTGTCCGGTGGGTCGACGGCTCGGTCCGACCAGATTCTGAATAAACTCTAGCGTTGTCCCAATTCTGTTGACCACCACATAGTTGGACCAATCACCATAGACCACAACAACATTCGCCGTATCGGTCACAGCCGGGTTGATATCGTCCAGGCTCGATACTTCGTTGATCTTGCGGTTGAGCAAACGCCCGTCGGCCAGCTCGGGGAATTTCAACGCCCCGTTTCCGGTTTCGAACTGCCTGAGCACGTTGAGGTTACCGAGATTGACGGCCCACTGTGCGTTCGGCTGGAACCTCGGCGGTAGCGCGCTCTGGAGTCGGAAGATGTCCGCTGCAGACACAACCTCGGGCGTACCCGGCGTGAGGATGTACGGTGCACCTGCGGCGAGCAACGCGGTGACTACGCCCCTCGGCTGATTGGTGCCTGTGCCGGTCGTGAGCGCGGTTGCCGTGAGCTGTTCGAGTCCGTCGGCCAACAGAGCCTGTAGCTCGGCCAGAAAATCGCCTGCACTGTCCTGCTCGACCTCCCACGAAAATGGGATGAACGCATCCTGCTTGTACACGGGGATAACAGGATTCGCGAGTGTCGGAGATGCATCGGCCATTTCGGTGGCTTCCGGCGTCCACTCAGCGGTCACACCAGCACTCGAGACACCACGCCACGCCTGCCCGGTGATCGTCACGTTCCTTGCAATCTCACGGATCGGATTGACCGACCCTCCCGACGTCAGAATGATCGACGGATCGAGACTCAGCGGCACGAGGTGCCCGCCCTGCGATCCGGTGCCCTCGTTGAGTGCACGAGAAACGGTCTGTACGGCCCTGTACGCGTCCGCCTCGGCTGCGGTCCACTCCAGGTGGCCACGGTCGGGATCGACGGCCAGTTTTGCGAATGCGGTCCTGTACGCCGGGTCTCCGACTGCACGAGCCCACCGAGTGACCGAACGACCCTCGTCGCCACCGAGCAGCTTTTCCACCGTGCCTGCGGCGTCCTCGGTCATGTTCTTGGCTTTGACGTCGCCGTCGAGGTTGCGGAGTACCGCGTCACGCTCGGTCGGTGCAGTGCGTGTCGACGGGCCGTGAGTGCGCTTGGACGAGTCCTCGGAGTGCCCACCGTGAACGAGTGCTACTGCCTCGGCGAAGCGCTCGGCCTGGTCGTCGAGGAATTCGATACCCTCGGTTAGCTCGTCCCATCGGGAACTCTCGTTCTCGTCGAGTTCGCCGCGTGTCTCGTTTTCGTGCACCAGATTAGCCAGCTCCGAACGCAATTCCTCGCGGCGGCTCTCGGCAGCGTCTCCGTTGAGTCCACGGAGTCCGAGCGTGTCGGCTGCGCCGTTGTTGTTGCCCGCTGTCGCGGTGTTCTTACGTCGTCTACTCATCTTCTTACCTTCCTAAATCGATCAGTTGTAGTTGCCGCCGTGCGGCTGAAATGCTGAGTGTGCGCGGTGCGTTGGATCGAACGCCTACCGATGTCGTCGCGTACGCGGGTCTCACTACGGGGCCGCATTCGCTCACGGAGAGCGACGTAATGGTGCGTCGGATCGGGTCACCGTTTGGGTGGTACAGCGCGGTTTCGACTTCTTGCAGCGTCAGATACTTACCTCGGCTGTTCTGCCATGTGTCGCGTAGAACGTTCATGGTGATCGACATTCCGGTGATACCCCCGCCTGCGATAGCTTGGCGTACGGGTAGAACCAGATCGTTGTCGAACAGTCGTCCACGCACGAACAGGCCGTGATCGTCGGGACGGACCTCGGTATACGCACCGATCGGTACAGCGCCGACCCGGACATCGCGCCCGTGGTTGAACTGCATCTGCGGAAACTTTGCATTTTTCGGATACGCGGATTTAGCGATACGTTCGATGAAGTGGCCTTCGTACGAATGGATCTCGGTGTCGGTGTCGAAGACTGTTGCGTAGCCCTCGATAGTCAAACCGTCACCGTCGTCCTCGGTGGATCGCACTTCAAAAGGAACGTCGAAACTCCGCGTGAGTGCTGGCTTTGTGGCCATCGTTGTCTCACTTCGGGTTTGGTGAATGTGCCCACAGGTCGATCGACCCGGCACCGAATGAGCCTGCCACCTGGCGTTAACTGCAATCCGGCGCACATCCAATCGGACGGCCAAACCAGTTCGCTCGGTAGTTCTCTGTTCGGTGCCGAGTCTATCGGCCTGCGCGGTTAGCTACAAACTTTCAGTCCAGCAGCTCGGAGATGTCGTCGGGCGCTGTGACGAACTGGCCGCTGTTGACGTCGAAGTCGGGATCGGCAAGCGTTTCTCGGTCGACGGTCGCCAGCAACACATCTCCCGCGTAGTACTCGACCGATTCACCCTCGATACGTCCGGTGATCCCAGGGTTATCTCTGATCTGTTGTCGGACTTCCTCGGACTGTAAACCGATCGCGTGCAGTAGCAGCGTGGAGGTGTTGCGGTTGATTATCTCTAGCTGTTCTTCGTCGGTCATGATCTTCTACCGTTCTTTCGTCGAGGTACTGCGAACTTGCCTTCGTTCCACATGCGGCTTCTAGGCTTCGGTTCGTTCGCTTCGGGTTTCCTGCAGCAGACCCACTTGTATCTACCGTCGAGCAGGTAGTAGGTGATCTCCTGTCCGAGTCGTATCGGACCGTTGCACAGCGGGCATGTGCTGGCTATCTTCGCCTTCACGATGCGTCTTCGTCGTTGTATACGTAGGTAATTCGGCCGTTCTCGCCGGCTCGGAGATGCCCGTATCCGATCTGCCTCTCGACTTCCCAGGGCGTGAATCCTGCTCTTTCCAGGCTTTCCAGAGTCTCACCGTGGACATGTGATCGAACTCGGAGGAGTAGTTGATCCGTGCGCGTCATCATTCGTCGTCGTACCGTTCGTCTAGTGCTGCGAAGTCTTCCGGCTTGGGGTAGTTCGGAACCATGCCCATCTCGCGGATACAGGCGGAACAATCCGAACCGTTGGCGTGATAGAAGCGGTCCATGCTCCGAACTAATACAGCCGGGGCTCCACACACGGGACACGGACCCAGAATGTCCCGTCGACCCCTGGGGCGCTTGCAGTAGCGCGTCATCATGCGTGTAGCTCCAGACGGGCCTTGTCGGTGATGACGTACTGGGTCTCCTGGCTTTGTGGGACCGTCCGGTCTTCGGCGATGTCGCCTAGGTCGCTGAGAGCGCTTGTGAGCGTCCAGATGACCGCTTTGGGTAGTCCGGTGAGGTTACGTAGTGTTTTGAGCGTCTGGGGGCCGTGGCCGTCGAGAACGCGCAGCACCTTCAGCTCTCGGGCGGTGAGGTAGTGGGCGCTGGTGTTGGGTGCGCTGTTGGTGGTCATAAGTAAGTTCCAATTCCGTGAGATTTAGCGGTTGTCTCATTCCTCCTGGGGTCTAAAGACCCCCCAGTCAGTGAGACTTGAGATTTCGAGTGAGATTTCAGTGAGACTTCAAATGAGACTTTGAGACAGTTCACCGCGCTAACCAACTGCGGGAAGGTAGCGAAGAGGGCGCTTGTTCGGATCGACATGCTTCAGCGCACCGTCCTTGACCAGCTTGGGAAGCCATCTGAGGACCGTCGGACGCGAGATATCGAACTCGTTGGCGAGCTTGACGATCATCGCGCCGGTAAGCCCATCGATGTCCGCGTGTTGAGACACCAACTGAGACAACTTCGCTCCGGTTTCGTGAGATTTCGACCCCTTTGTCTCATCGGGTTTTGAGACTCCAGCCGTCATGACAACCAGGCTCGTTCGACGCTCTTCGGGGAGGTGTGCGAGTGCCTGATTTGCCACCGTCCAGGGCTTCATGTCGAAGTAGTACGGGCGCTCGGGTGTCTCCACATCCTTGTGCTTGTCGACGGTGACGATGAGCTTGAGGCGGTCCGATTTCAGAATCAGGTTCGTCCAAACCGCGCCATCGAACACCGTCGACCCTCGGGCTGCCGTTCCGCTTCGTGCCATGTGATGCACGAACAACACCGTCGCGCCCGTCTTGTGCCGAATGAGGTCTGCGGCGTTGACGGCGTCACCCATGTCCTTGGCGCTGTTCTCGTCCAGCGAGGAGGTACAGCGCGAACGTGTGTCGAACACCACCAGCACCGGATTGAGTTCGACAGCCTGCTCAGCGAACGACGTGTACTGCCCCCGCGCCCCCAACTGCAACGGGGCGGGTAGTACGAGCAGGTTCTCACGCAGTGCAGCTCGTTTACCGGCGTTGCGTGGTCCGGGTAGTGTCGCCTCGGCCCATGCGAGCACGCGCAGCAGCACACCCGACGCACCCTCGGATGCGATGTAGACGACCTTGCCGCACTTGCGCACCGGGAAGCCCTCCCACGACTCCAAGCCGGACGCGATCGCGCACGCCCAACTCAGCGCCAGGAACGATTTGTACGTACCTGGTTGGCCGGACATCTGCGCGAGTGTGTCGGCGTAGAGAAACTTGTCGATGATCGGTTCCGGCGTCGGTAGGTTCTTCAGGCCGTCCAGGGTGAGAAGTTTCTCTGCCCAAATGATTTCGTCGCTCACTGCTCCATCACCGGCCTGTGTTGCGGGCACAGTAATTCGCCGCATGTGAATTTCCAATCGCGCATGCGACCGTGCCGGGGCTTCGCTCCACACACTGCACATCGGGACGTGTGCTGTTTCGCTGCGGCTGACTCGTTACGCGTGGACATCAGCGATCACCACCCGGCAACAGGTCGAAGACGGTTCGTGCGCTCTGATCCTGGGCTAGACGTCGACGGCGCTTATCGGCTATCTCGGCGGCGTCGGCGGTCTGATCGTCGTCACGGCGCTGCCCACTGACTTGCCCGTACATCTTCATCGTGCGCGCTGAGTAGTCAGGAACGCGTCGAGGTCGGCCTGAGCGATCCGTACGGGCGAGTTCTGGGCGGTGCCGAGCTTGTGCGCTTTGAGCTGCCCTCGGCTGATGTAGTACTGAATGGTGCGCTTTTGGAGCTTGAGGGTTGCGGCTACCTCGTCCAGGGTGAAGAAATATTCCGGCATGGCTGTCCTTCCGAATATTGCTGTGACAGAGCGGCTTCCACTCGACTGGACTCTGGTTCGTCCACGGTGCGATGCTCTGAGGTGCCTTCGGAGGTGCTGAGGTGCTGCCGATGTCCCGACCAGACCGGGAACTGTGGTGCATTACGGCGCAAAGCTGAGCGTAACCATGGAGGGTATCCAGATGCGGCCAAACATCGGGCCCTTCTTACGTACGCCGCACGGTCACTCGTGACATGACGAAACGTTGCTGCCGACGGACCACCGGCCTTACGATGGGTTCTCTCTTGACGAGGGTTGTGTGGGTTCTGTTTGCTGGCGAAGTGATGTCCGCTGGCACGATGGCCTCGGTTGGTGTCTAGCCTGCCGGGGCCATCGTCGTGTCCAGAGTCAAATGAATCTCATTCTTTGAGCAGCAGGATCGACGACGCGCCGCGACTGATGTCCCAGAACGCCACCGACGCCGGATCGAACACGCGCTGCCCCCTACCGGTCGGCTGTATCTCGATCCGCAGGCACGCACGCACGAACGACCGGCGCTGCGGCACATCAGCACTCTCCCACGTCACCGCCGAATCGAACGCCAGCGCGTACAGAATCGGGTTCGTCGCGACGGACGCGGCACGTTCACGGGCTGCCTCGATCCGGGGTCGTAGTGCCGTCTCCTGCGCCGCCAGACGGTCTATCGAGATATCACCGCGTGAGTAGGCTGCGTCGACGTCGGCCAGCAGCTTTTCCAGCCGTGCGGCCTCTTCGAGGTGTTCGTGCGCGGCGTCCGGTTCTGCCTCGGCGAAGAATCCGTCGACCCTCCATTGCTCTATCAACCGGCGTAGGTGGCGCACTGCGAGCTTGTCGACCTCCTCGGCCTGGCGGCTGACATGGCCTGTAGGACAACGATACTGGGGAACCTTGTCGGGCCGATTCTGCCAGTTGACCGTTTGGCCGCACTTGTAACACGTGGCGATGCCGGTCAGCAGGTGTTTCACTTCGAGTCCGCGCCGTGGGTTCGGGTCGGCCTGATTGCCGTACCGCGCCACGAGTTGCCGGTGCTGCGACTCGGTGATGATCGGCTCCCACACGGCAGGGCCGTCGAGCTTCTGACCGCGCAGCACACGGATACCGGCCAATGACTCACGGAGGAGCATCTGCCGCAGAGTGCGAGTCTGCCACGGTTTACCCGTGCTCGTAGTCAGACCGGAATCGTTCCAGCGCTTAACTATTCGATAGATCGTCGTTGTTCCGGCCAGCAGTCCGTCCACTGCTTCTCGGATTGCGTCGGCTGCCACGGGGTCGAGTTCCCATGTCTTGTCGCCGGTTGCGGGGTCGAACACGCGTCGGTATCCGAATCCGAGTTGAGCGTGCACCTTACCGAGCTTCGCCCGTGCGTCGACGTCGCGCTTGACGCGCTTTCGGGTCTTCGCTGTCTCGTAGACGGCGGCGACGTGGCTCTGATTGGCCTGCTGCTCGTCGTCCGGGTCGTCGAGGTCCAGCAACCGGGTACCGGTGAACAGACGGACACCACGGGCGCGACACAGCTCGGTCAGCGCGGCCCATTCATCCGTGCGACGAGTAGCGCGAGAGGTTTCCCACACGGCCAGGATGTCACCGGATTCGAGAATCGTTTTCAGTTGGGCGTAGCCGGGTCGATCCTTGGTCGAGAACCGCGATGCCCCGATACCGACGTCCTTCACTACCGGGCCGAGAGTCCACCCGTGTGCCAGAGCTTCGGCCTGCAATGCGTCTACTTGCTGTTCGACGGACTTGCCGACGCCGGATCGGTCCATGCTCACACGGGCGTAGGTGACCATCCGGGGTGTCGTCATATCGGCATTCTGCCACGGAGTGCTGTTATCGCATGCTGGTTTCGGCGGACATCCCGGCTCCGGTCAAGACAGCAATACGCTCTGCGCTTCGTGCCAGTTCGACTACAGCAGTTGGCACCTCGACGTCGGTCATGATCTGCAGTGTGCCACGGGCCCAGCGACTACCCGTTCGAAGCGTCGGGCGGCGTCTTCGACCGTCCGCCCATACACAGTTGCGAGCACCGATAGCCGTTATCTTTACGTTATTTCCGTTATGAAGTCGTGACACAACGGTTGGCTTCGCAGAAATGTTCTTCGGTCACGCTGGACACCGTCGGAGTCTGCAGAGAGAAGAACATGGAAGACGTGGCGTGCGCACACGAGGATGCAGCTCTTATTTTCGCGGTAGGCGCTCTAGGTACGGCCGTTCTGGCTGCGGCCGTACCGTGACCACTCGTAGCGCAGTAACCGGGTGAGTACCGGGCGAAGTCCAGCATCGGAATTGACCCTCGTAGACAGCGGCGCGCATCGGGTCGACCTGCTCTCCGACGCCTGTGTCGTCGACGACAGATCCTTGATGTCGAATCCTGCGGACCTGCTGGCCCGGGTGGACCGCGCGAGAGACGAACACCGTCGGATCGCGGTAACCGATGTCGGCACCCGGCCGGAGTCGCTGTCGATATTGCCCCTCATCGAACCCGACATCATCGTTCTCGCCCCGGAACTCGCAGGCGCGAACGCCGATGTCTCCGCCGCTGCACGCGCACTTCACGTGTTGGCTGCTCAAGCCGAACGCACCGGTGCAGTCATCATCGCGAGCGGCGTCGACTCCGAACGTCACCGGAGACGGGCACTGGCCCTGGGCGCGACTTATGGAATGGGCGAACTGTTCCCGCCCGTCTCCGCTGCCAAGTACCCGGCAAAGGGACCGATGACCACACCGACGTGGAGTACGCCGCCAGCGGACTCTCGTTCACCGTTCGACATCGCGTCCGCCGAACAGCCCAGCACGGTCAGCACCAAGCAACTCCTCATCGAGATGAGCACGCAGATCGAGTTACAGGCGTCCGACGCCGGACCGGACACGTTGACCCTCGGCACATTTCAGCACGCCCGCCAATTCTCCACCCGCACAAGGCGACGCTGGCAGACAATGGCCGCCAGGACCGCCTACACCGGTGTGTACGGCATCGAGATGGCCGATGTCTCGACGCCGGGAATCGTAACCTGCTCGCTCGATCCGGTAGACGACTTGGTCGAGGAGTGGAACGTTGTCGTTCTCGGTCAGTTCTTCTGCTGCACCCTCTCCGCCAAAGATCTACACAGCGGCAACAGCGACCACGAACGCGAATTCGAATACGTGGTCTCGCACGATCGGGGAACGGTTGTCCGATGTGCTCGTGCGGTCCTGTCGCGCTTCGAGGCACGGCGAGCTGCCCGCCCCTTCGGCCGGGCAGCTGGAGAACACGACAGGACCGATTAGGAACCGATCGGCGTCCCGAACAACCCTGCTACGAGGTCGCCCACCGTGCGCTGCCACACCGGCCACGTCTCGGGATCCAGTGCCATCGACCCGACGTCGGTAGTACTGCAGCCCTGTTGCGCAGGTATTCCGGCGAAGCGGTCTCCCAGCCACAACAGCGCCTTCGGCAAGCCGATCACGTCGAGGGTCAGGTGCTCACTGAAATGGTCCCGCGTGTACACGACGCTCGCGGCGGGGTCTGCGCAGTAGGCGTCGACCAATCGGTTGACCGGTCCGACGGGTACGAGCCAATCGGGATTCGACTGGAACATGTACATCGGGACATCGGGAACCCGTTGTCCCATTCGGAGTTTGGCGAGAACGCGCTGGGCCTCCGGCTCGAGCAGGGGATCACCCGGGGTGTCGAACAATCCCTTGAGATTCAAGAACGGGAAGATCGACGAATTCCACGCGACACACAGGTTGTCCTTGGCGGCGAACAAGGCCTGGCCGAGAGGATTCAGGTGCTGCGCGACGAACGTGGCCATCTCGGGGTCCTCGCGGCTCACGCCGATGATTCCGGAGGCGACGATGCCCGAGCCGAGCGCATTGTTCGCGTTGTCCACGAGCGCCCCGACATCCGCGACGATGCCGCCTTCGGCCGCTCCGACAATGTTCAGATCAGGCGCATACGAGCTGCGCAGCTCAGCCGCATGGCCGGTCGCGATCGAGCCACCGGAATAGCCGAGCATGCCCACCTTGGTGTCCCTGCCCGCGAGACCGAGCTGGTCGAAATTCTCGGCCGCCCTGATTCCGTCCAACGTGATCCGCCCTGCCAGTGGACCCGACGCGAACGAGGAGTTCGGCCCCTGATGGTCGGGGACCACCACTGCCCACCCCTGCGCGAGGGCTGCTTGAATCTCCAGGAACTGCCCGCCGCCGGTGACGGCGCCGGTCAGCGGCCATGGAATCGAACCTTGTTGCAGCACATAGGACGACGCGCAGTATCCGCCGAGAGAGTCCTCGGCGATCTGATACGACAGCAGCGGCCGTGGTTCGGTCGTTACGCCACGAGGCTTCAGAACGGTGGCAACGGCAGGAATCGCCACGTCCCGGCTGTTGTTGGACCGGTAGGACAATTGCCACGCATCGACATTGACCGGGATGACCCCCAGGTTCGCGACGTTGACCGGGCGTGACGAGATGATCTCCCCCGGCGACGCCGCTTCGACGATATCGGCGGACGGAGAGTAGAACTCCGCGTCGAGCTCGGGGATTTTCGGGAACGCGGGTATCGGCTGCGCCCCCGCGGGTAGACCCATGGTCAGCGGCGCCAGCGCAACCAGCCCAGCGAGGGCGCACCCAACCCATCTGCTCTTCAACACAACGAAACCTCCCCGACCGAGAAGTTAGATATCGATGTCTAACTTCGATTGGAATGGACAGTAGAGCCAAGTGACATGGATTACAACCCTCGCCGCACTTGAAGCCGCGACACAGGTCAGCGGGAGATGATCGAATCCAGGAAGGCAACCATGACGTCCGTGAGATCGTCGATCGGCGGCCGAGGTTCCGTCGTGCTCCATTGTTGAACCAAGGCAATGAGCGCGCCGATGAAGGCTGTCGACGCCATCGAATAGCCCCCGGGCGGCACGTAGTCCACACCCACTGCGCCCCGAATGGTGCTCTCGAAGAACTGACGCCACACAGCCCGCTCGTCCATTCGATGCTTCTCCATCATCGGACTGACTCCGACGCTGTCGACGAACGAAATTCGCGCTCGTCGTGCGTCGCTTCCGATGGATTCGACGTACGCTGCCATCGCTACGGCCGCGAGATCGTGAGGATCGGTTGAATCGGTGCGGCTCAATGCCTCGGTGGTTGCAACCTTGGCGTCCGCCTGAATGGAGTCGTAGAGCGCGATGAGAGCAGCCTCGCGGCTGGCGAACTCGTCGTAGAACTGTCGGCGGGCAAGCCCGGCCGCCTTGCAGAGATCTGCTACCGAGCTTGCGGTGTAACCCTTTTCGGAAAAGACGTCCAGCGCGGCGGCCAGGAACTTCGATCGCCGCTCGGCTCGGCGATCATCGACGGATCGGCCACCGTAGGTGCGGAGCGCATCGCCCGGAGGTTCCACGGAGTCGGCGATGTACCGCACGTCATTCGTGCCGGACGGTTGCTGCGCCATCGATCTCCTCTCGTCTCGGTCCATGATCGCGCGGATCGGCGGCGACCTCGACATCTGCGTGACAGGAGTCTCATTCTATGTGCTACCAGCTCAACCACGGTTCGTCGGCGACGACCGTCAGACCCAGGTCGACGGTGCCGACGTGCCGAACACCGAACAACGCGGTGCGAAGATCGCTGTCGTCGAAGTCCGAGTAGCTCACCCACCGTCGTGCGCGATGAATCGCCCGCGAGGTCCAGACCGTCACCGACGCACCGGACGACACTTCGAACTCGACGACGACGCCGCCCGCTCGGCCCGGCCCGAGTAGGTCTTCCATCTTGTTCAGCGATTCGTCCGCGAAGCGCACGCGGCCCACGACGTCGATCGAAAATCGGGCTCGACCGAGTATCGACTCGTCCGGCCGACCGATTCGAATGCGTGAGTCCCACACCCCCAGCCGGCCGTGAACGGCTTCCGCGTCTTCGCCGACCAGCCACACTGCGCAGTCGCCCTGCCGAAGTATCGAGGCGACGGTGCTCGTCAGCGATGCAGGCGAGTGTCCATCGACCGACACCGTTACCGCGACGTCGGGTACGCGATACCGCAAACCCGCCATCCGAGCCGCAGGATCGGTGATCAGCGGCGCCAGCGCGAGGGCCTCGCCGTTCTTCTGCTCGGTCCTGCGTGCGACGTCTCGCTCGCCCCAATCGGGTCCGTCGTGCCAGGCAACAGCATCGGGTTCGTGTGCGAACACGGCTCCCATCATGAACGCCCTGTTCGCGAACTCCCAGTCCTCACCACCGTAACTCGTGAACGAAGAGTCGAAACCGCCTACATCGTCGAACAATTCACGACTGCAGGTCAGCACCGCACTGATGATGTATTTGTATCCGTCCCATCCCGGGAAAAGCAGATTGTCGGTCCGGCGGTAACCGTCGACCAACCAGGACGGTTCGTTCTCGTTCGAATCCTGTCGGAGTACAGCGTCGGCCATCCACCGGCGCAGCGATGTCGGCGTGAACTCGGACAGGTCTGTGTGCTTCCGGCGTCCGACCACCAGCGCGTCGGGAAGCACCGAGGGCAGCCTGACAGCTCGGCGTAGGTAGTCCGGAGCGGGCACGGTGTCGGCGTCCAGGAAACACAGAATCGTTCCGACGGACGCCGCGGCGCCAAGATTTCGTGCCGCGGCAGCGCGGAACCCCTCGTCCTCCTGGCGAACCGAAGACACGTCGAGCCGCGGGGTCCACGGACCTAGCGCGGGCGGCACCGCCGAGCCGTCGTCGGCAACGACTACGTCGATCTTCTCCGGCGGATAGTCCTGCAATGTCAGGGCAGCGAGCACGAGATCGAGCTGTCGCGGCTGGTCGTAGTACGGAATCACGACACTGACCGTCGGCAGCCCAGCAGGCTCCGGTGCAAGGTCGAAGCGATTGTCGGGCACCACCGAGCGCCCGTCACGCAGCATCATCTCGCCCACCTTCGAAACAGTGTCGAATACTGCAGCGCAACGTCGGCGGGCGACGGTACCGGTTCGATGTCGACCTCACGCCACGTCCTGGACGGCTCCGCGAGGCATTCGGCTATCGCTTCCCGCAGCGACGTCTCGTCGTCTTCGTGGAACAAGACCGATCCGGGTGATCGCGCATCGAGTTCGACTGTGTACGACGTCTTCGGCACGAGCGGCTTTCGGCCGGAACCGATCCAGGTGTTGATGGACCCCGATGCGGACATGTGGCGGTGATACGCCACAGGTACGGTGACACCGGCGATCCTTCGACGCAGCTCCTCGTTGGTAAGAAAACCCGTTGTCTCACAGCGTCGTCCTGATCTTCGAGCCTCCTCGCGAAGTTCGTCGATCAGATACTCGTGGCCCGGTGACGGCGCTCCGAGAGCAAGAAATGCCACCGACTGCGGCATATCCCGAAGCGCACGTGCGGTCTCTATGTGACCCTTGCCCGGGTAGACGAATCCGAGTACTCCCACCGTCGGTTCGCTCCACGCCGTCGGTCTCTCGTACGTATGACTCTCGATGGCGAGCGGGACGATCTCCGGGTTCAACCGAGCGTCGACGTGTTCGGCGAGCAACACTGCCTCGTGGCGACTCGACACTACGAGTCCGGCCGCGACTGAGGCAACCGACCGATAGAACGCTGCACGGGCGGCCATCGACCCACCGTCGGAAGGCTGAGGGATGTCATGCATCGTCACCGACACGGGCCTGGCAAGCCGGTTCGATATTCGGCGTATCGCCTCGGTCGCGTCTGCCGGAGAACGTCCGAACAAGCGATCCGTGACGTGCATGTGGATCCACTCGCAGCGACGCATCGATTCGGGAACGTCCGCGTCGGGCGCATCCATCCGGGCGACGGAATGCGCTTCACCCAGATTCGTCAGCGCCTCCGCTACGTCGAGCGCGTACCTGACGACGCCATGCGTGTTCGGTCCGACGACAAGATGTCCCACCGCAGGGCTGGTGTCGGGCAGAGTCATACGGTCAGACCGAGAATGTCGATCAGGTCACCGTAACGCGCGACCGCCGCGTCGACGAACTCGGGATGCTCTGCGTACCAGCGCGTTTGAACCTTTCGAATCCACTCCTGGCCGACCGGTGCGCCGTCCACCGTCCATGTCTCGCGCACCTGCGCATCGAGCCTCAGTGCGTCGATGACCCCGTCCTCCAGCGGCGCACGGATCATTCCCAACAATTCTCGTTGCGGCGGCACAGGGTTCGAGCAACCGAGACGCTCCAGGATTCGTCGGCCGAGTTCGAGAAGTACCTCGTTCCCCGGATGGTTGATCGTGTGCGCCGCACGTGCTCCGAACGAAGCGAGCGTGTCCGAGACTCCGATGTCGCAGTGTTCGCGCTCTCGCCTGGCGAGTTCGTCGATACTCCACTCGGCTGCGGCACGCACAGCGGCCGCGGAAACACCCTTGTCCCAGGCGCCGAGAATCGTTCGTAGATCGTGGTAGGGCACACCGGGTGGCACTGCCGACGGATTCGACGGATGCCGAACGATGACCTGGAACGGGTAGAGGCCGCCGTACCGAACGACTGGCCACACGATGGAAGTCGACGGTGAATTCGACCTCGCCAACATGTCGGACGTTCCGATCGGAAGCCCGCGGTAACCAGCGCGGATCGGTTGCGATACCAGCACCGCTGCCGCGTCCACCGCGCGTTCGACGTACTCGAGGTCTCCGATTTCCAGTTCGTGTACCGGGGGAACGCGCATCGTTCGATACGGCAGATCCTCCGCGCTCGACAACACGATCCGGAGCGCCTCTGCCTGACAGTTTCCCCATACGAGGCAGATCGGCCGGTCATCGGCCGACCGAGCGAGTCCGTAGAACTCGCCGTAATGCAGCCTGCGCTGCTCGCTGTAGTATTCGAGTGTCTCCGCAGACATCAATTCCCCCTCTCGAGCAGCCGGGCCGGGTCGACCACACCCCCGTATAGCCCCTCGCGCTGCAAAGGAACCCTCGATTGATCAATTCCTACTCGATCATCCCCGATCCGAGCCGGCGCCCGGTCACTGTCGCATCGGTTCCGACCGGTCATGCGTACGTTGCGCACCTCGATGCCGTCGGCGGATCGGAATCGGTCATCAGGCTGCCCGATCCGGTGCCGCCGGGAGCAGAAGGCACCAGTCGTTGGTGGCCACCGCGCTGGCTCGACCCGGAATGGTTGGTTGCCCACATCGACCAGTTCGACGTACTACATGTGCATTTCGGGTTCGACGCCATGGCTGTCGCAGACCTCGAGGACATCGTGCGAATTCTCGGGACGGCGGGCAAGCCCTTGGTGCTGACCGTTCACGATCTGCACAATCCACATTTCGTCGACAACTCGACGCACCTCGCGCATCTGGACGTTCTCGTACCTGCGGCCGCCGAGGTGATCACCTTGACCGACGGAGCTGCGCAGGAGATCGCAGCCAGGTGGGATCGACGCGCGGTCGTGCTGCCCCATCCGCACGTCGTACCGCTCGATCAAATCGGCGCGAAGCGTGCGTCGTCGTCGACCTTCGTCGTCGGAGTGCACCTCAAAAGCCTCCGTGCGAACCTCGACCCTTTCGCCGTTCTCGATTCGGTAGTGGACACGACGCTCGGGTTTCCCGATGCCCGCGTACGGATCGACATCGACGAAGGCACTGAGGGTACGGCGGGAACCTGGACGGAGTTGGAGCGCTATCGAGCGATGCCAGGTGTCGACGTTCGAATTCATCCACGATTCGACGACGAACAATTGTGGCAATACCTGCGCGAGATCGACGTGTCGATACTCCCCTATCGGTTCGGCACGCACTCGGGCTGGCTCGAGGCGTGTTACGACGTCGGGACCGCGGTGATCGCTCCGGACTGCGGCTACTTCGCCGATCAGCGACCCTGCCGCACATTCGATTTCGGAGACGGAAGATTCGACCCGACTTCCCTGGCGTCCGCGATCCGGGCGAGCTACTCCGATCGTGCCCGGCAACCGACCGCGAGCAGGGACGCCAGGGAGCACGAGCGAAACGCACTTGCCTCGGCGCACCACGAGATCTATGCACGCGCGCTCGCCCGCGTGGCAGTCACGGCCGGATCGCAGCCATGACCGAGAACTTGCGGATCGCCTTACTCGGATCGTCCAATTTTCCTGTCGCCGAGCCGTATGCGGGCGGCATGGAAGCTCACATCGGCCAGTTGGCAAGAGCTCTGACCGAACGCGGACACTCAGTGACCCTGTTCGCCGCCGAGGGCTCGACAATCGACGTCGCGCAGAACGTACTCACGGTCGCGCGCTTGGAGTTGAGTGCTGTATCGAAGGCCGACATCACCACGCCTGCACTGGCTGTGAGCGAGCACCATGCCTACCTGTCGGTGATGCTCGAGCTCGCGGGTGAACGCCGCGACGAGTTCGACGTGATCCACAACCACAGCCTGCACTACCTGCCGATCGCGATGTCGCGCACCGTCCACACCCCGATGCTGACCACACTTCACACACCCCCGTTCGCGTGGTTGGAATCGGCGATCGCGGTCTCGCGGAGCACGGCCTCCGAGTTCGCGGCTGTCAGTGCACACGCCGCGCGACAGTGGGCGCCCGTGGTGGGCGACATCAACGTCGTCCTCAACGGCATCTCACTCGATCGCTGGCCCTCGGGCCCGGGCGGCGACCGCGCAGTGTGGTCTGGCCGCCTGGTTCCGGAGAAAGGCCCGCACCTAGCCATCGATGCGGCCCGGCTCGCCGGAATTTCTCTCGTACTGGCAGGACCGATCTCGAACACCGCGTATTTCGACGCCGAGGTCGCCCCGAGATTGGGAGGGAACGTCACGTATGCGGGCCATCTTCGCCAGCAGGAGTTGGCCACCCTCGTAGGCGCTTCCGCAGTCGCGCTCGTAACTCCAGTCTGGGAGGAACCGTACGGTCTCGTCGTCGCCGAGGCATTGTCGTGCGGCACCCCGGTTGCCGCATTCGCGCGCGGCGGAATCCCCGAGATCGTCGATCGATCGTCCGGTCGGCTCGCGGATGCGGACGACGTGCAGGATCTGGCGCGAGCGATTCTCGAAGCGGCCGAGCTCTCTCGCGTCGACGCGCGGGCCCGTGCGGAATCGGTCTGTTCCGAGACCCGAATGGTCGAGCAGTATCTGGGGCTTTACCGATCGATGGTGCTGGACGTGGCCGCGTGATCGGGTACTACGCACATCACCACGGTTCCGGTCACGTCACGCGGGCGACATCGATCGCAGCCGCGCTCGACGAGCCCGTCACCGTGCTGTCGTCGAGTCGGCGACCGGCGCACAGCGAGGTGGAGTGGATAACGCTCCCACTCGACACCGACGACAGCGACACCGAAGCGCCGTCCGATCACACCGCGGGCGGCATCGTTCACTGGGCACCGGTCGGCGTCCGAGGGCTCACCGACCGCATGGCCGCCATCGCCGACTGGATCGCTAGGGAGCGGCCGAGTGTGTTCGTCGTCGACGTCTCCGTGGAGGTCGTATTGTTCGTCCGTTTGCTCGGCGTGAAGGTCACGGTAATGGCCATGCCGGGTGAACGAACCGACGATCCTCATCAGCTTGCGTACCGGGCGGCCACGACGATCATTGCGCCGTGGTCACAGGGCTTCTACGATCCCAGCTGGCTGCATCCGTATTCGTCCAAAACCTGGTACGTCGGGGCGATCAGCCGCTTCGACGGTCGTCCGAAGGAACCGTTGCCAGCCGAGCCCACGGTGCTCGTCCTCGGCGGCGCAGGCGGGACTTCACTGACCACCGCGGACATCGCCGCCGCCCACACTGCGAACCCCCACTATCATTGGCGTGCAGCAGGTCTCGACGAAGCCTCCTGGATGGACGACGTATGGCCCGCACTGTGTTCGGCAACGGTGGTCGTCACCCACGCCGGCCAGAACGCAATTGCGGACTGCGCGTGCGCCGGTGGGTCGGCTGTCGTCGTTCCCCAGCAACGTCCATTTCACGAACAGCACGCGACCGCCCGAGCACTGGAGGCCGCGGGCGCGGCCGTCCTGGCCCCGCAGTGGCCGAGCCCACAGGACTGGGCAGCGTTGCTGCCGCGCGCGCGGGCACTCGACACGAGAGCATGGGATCGACTTCGTCCGACACGCGCAGCACTTCGCGCGGCACAGGCGCTCGTCGATACGGCAAACCGATGAAGATCGCGGTGATCACTGTGGTCGCGGGTCGTCACGACCACCTGACCGCACAGATCGAAGGTCTAGCTCGGTCTTCGCTGAAAGCCTGTAAACACGTGGTGGTGTCGATGGGCGACGACGGGATCCGCGGAGTCGTCGACGCAGCGGACAGCGACGCCGAGGTCATGTATCTCGACCGAACGGAGCGGTCGTTGCCGCTCGCGAGGGCCCGAAACCTCGGCGCCGGCACTGCAATCGAGCGGGGCGCCGACTTGCTCGTATTTCTCGACGTCGACTGCACCCCCGGCGAACACATGCTGACCCGTTACGCCGCGGCCACCGACCGACACGACGGCACCCTGCTGTGTGGGCCGGTGACGTATTTGCCGCCCAACGACTCAGGTTGGAGCGCAGCGCAACTGCGCTCGGCAACCGATCCACACCCGGCGCGCCCCAACCCGGACGACGGCGCCGTGATCGTCGGTACCGATTACGACCTGTTCTGGTCACTGTCGTTCGCCGTCACCCCGAGCACGTGGCGCACGATCGGCGGGTTTCACGAGGGCTACCACGGCTACGGCGGCGAGGACACCGACTTCGCGGCCGTGGCACAGGCGTCGGGAATCGGTGTGAGGTGGGTCGGCGGGGCCCATGCCTATCACCTTCATCACCCCGTGTCGTCACCGCCCGTCGAGCATCTGGTCGACATAGTGCGCAATTCGACAGTGTTTCATCGCCGTTGGAACCGCTGGCCGATGACGGGCTGGCTCGACGAGTTCGAACGCCGCGGTTTGATAGAACGGGTGAACTCGGAACCTGCGGGTATACGAATACTGGACAATAAAGCGAACACGGAGGAAACGCCCTAGATGACAACGCTACCCATGAACGGTGTTGCTACGCGTCCACCCACTCTCACCAGAGCATGGGCACCCGACCTCGCCACCGACCGTCTGTACGCGCTCTTGAAGCTGCGTGTCGAGGTGTTCGTCGTAGAACAGGCACTGTTCTACCCCGAGCTGGATGGATTCGATCTGCTTGCGTCGACGCGCCATTTCTGGCTGGAACGTGACGGCGAGGTGATCGGGACCGTGCGATTGCTGGAGGAATCGGAAGGACACTCGAGCACCTTCAGGCTCGGACATTTGTGCACGCGGCGTTCTGACCGTGGCCATGGCCACACCACACGGTTACTTCAGGCGGCTCTGGCGGACGTGGGCGAGGCCCCATGCCGAATCGATTCACCGAGCTATCTCGTGGACATGTATCTGGCCCATGGATTCGTTCAATGTGGGGACGAGAAAATCGACAACGGGGTACCGCTGGTCCCCCTGATCAGGAATCAGACGAACCAGCGGTAATCGGACCTACTTGCTGGCCGAATTGCCCTCGGTGTCATCGACGAAAGCCCAGTCACCGTCGTGGTCGACTTCGAGGCGCCACCCCAGTTCGGAGTTGTCGGCTTTCTCGTCGATGAACCATGTGTACGCATCCTCGGCGCTGTCGATGTTCTTGGTCGCGACGACGTCGCCTGTCGGGTTGAGAACTCTGTAATCAGCCATGTGTGTGCCGTACCCGACACCGGGGTGTTCCCAAACGTGTTTGCTGCCCCTTCCGCGGGGTAATGACCAGCAATGACCGAAGTGAGCACCCCTTATCCTCTTGGAGTTTCGCTGCTGCCGAACGGCAGAGCCAACGTCGCGGTGTACTCCGAGACCGCCGATGTCGTCACGGTCGTCGTCTTCGACGACGATGGCGCCGAGGCGTCGTCGACAGTGTTGCGTGACCGAACTGGACACGTCTTTCACGGATTCGTCGATGGCATGCGTGGCGGCTCGACCTACGGCTTCAGGGTCGACGGACCCTGGAACCCCGCAGAAGGGCTGCGTCACAACGCGAACAAGCTCCTTCTCGATCCTTATGCTCGCGCGATAACCGGATCGGTCGACTGGAACGAGTCGGTCTTCTCCCATCTGCACGACGAACCGGAGACGCTCAACGAGGCCGATTCCGCCGACTCCATGCCTCGATCGGTGGTCACATACTCCGAGTTCGATTGGGGTACCGACACTCCGCCTCGAATCCCTCTTTCAGAAAGCGTTGTCTACGAGGTCCATGTCAAGGGGTTCACTGCGCTCCATCCGGGAGTCGACGAGAACATCCGAGGTACGTACGCGGGCCTTGCACATCCCGCGGCAATACGGTCTCTGACCGATCTCGGTGTCACGGCCGTCGAGCTTATGCCCATCCACCAGTTCGTCCAGGATTCGCATCTGCTCGAGGAGGGGCGCCGTAACTACTGGGGTTACAACTCCATCGGTTTCCTCGCTCCGCACGGCGAGTACAGCAGCGCCGGTGATACCGGTGGTCAGGTCGACGAATTCAAGTCGATGGTCAAGGCGCTTCACGCCGCGGGCATCGAAGTCATCCTCGACGTCGTCTACAACCACACTGCCGAGGGCAATCACCTGGGACCGACGTTGTCGTTCAAGGGAATCGACAACCGCTCCTACTACCGGTTGGTCGAGGACGACAGGGGCTCCTACTTCGACACGACGGGGACCGGCAACAGCGTCAACGTCGGTCACCCGGCGGCTTTGGCGTTGATCATGGACTCGTTGCGCTACTGGGTCACCGAGATGCACGTCGACGGTTTCCGATTCGACCTTGCCAGCACGCTGACTCGCCAGGACTCGGATCTCGACAAGCACAGCGCGTTTCTCGATCTGGTGCACCAGGATCCGACGCTGGCGTCGGTCAAGCTCATCGCCGAGCCCTGGGACACCCATGGGTACCAGGTCGGCGGATTTCCGGCTCGGTGGTCGGAATGGAACGGCAAGTTCCGCGACGACGTTCGCGACTTCTGGCGCGGTGAGGTCGGCTCACTCGGGGCCTTCGCGCAGCGGATCACCGGCAGCCCGGACGTCTACGAGAGCACCCGCCGACCGACGTTGGCCAGCGTCAACTTCGTCACCGCTCACGATGGGTTCACTCTCGCGGATCTGAACAGTTACGACGACAAGCACAACGATGCGAACGGCGAGAACAACGAGGACGGTGAATCCGACAACCGATCGTGGGGCGGCGGCGCCGAGGGCCCGACCGAGGACGAAGGAATACGCGCTCTGCGTGCGCGGCAGCAACGCAACCACCTCGCCACCCTGCTGCTGTCGGCCGGGGTTCCGATGATCCTCGGTGGTGACGAGATCGGCCGCACTCAGAACGGGAACAACAATGCCTACTGCCAGGACAACGAGCTGTCCTGGTTCCACTGGGACGACGCCGATCAGGATCTCCGGCAGTTCACCGCCGATCTCATCGATCTCCGACGCGAGCACTCGGCCCTTCGGCCGACGTGGTTCCGGCACGACAGCGACTCCGACGCCGACACCTACGTCGATTTCTACCGTGCGGACGGCGCGAAACTGACCGACGAGGACTGGTCCGACGGCGCCGCGCTGTCGCTGCTGGTCGAGCTCGCGTCGGTGGACGACGAGTCGACCTTCGGTTGGCTGGTGAACAGCTCCGGTGGCACAGTCGAGTTCACGCTGCCCGGCGCGGACTGGCAGCAGGTGCTCTCGAGCGATCCGGACCAGGCCTACGAGAAGTCAGGTAAGACAATTCTCGTACGAGAACACTCGTTCACCTTGCTGATGCGCTGACGGCTAGAACCACGCTGGATCCATGTCCAGCGTGGTTCGGTCCAGGCTCGACAACAGATCGAGTTGCGGCGTCACCTTGGGTAGCTCGTAAACGAAGAAGTACTTGGCTGCCTGACGCTTGCCGTCGTAGAAGTCTCCACTCTTGGAGTCCACGGCTGTGAGCTGTTCGAGCCACATCCACGCAATGACGATGTGTCCGAACGCTTCCAGGTAGACAGTGGAGTTCGCGAGCGCGAGCGCCGGATCCCCCGTCGACCACAGCGCCGCCGTGACATCGACGATTCGTCTCCACGACGACTCCAATTGCTCTGCGAATGCTGCAGTGTCGCCGCCGATGTCGCGCGCCCGACGGACAGTCTCGGACAAACGAGCGTCCAGCAGCCCGAGAGCGGCACCACCCTGCATCGTCACCTTGCGGCCGAGCAAGTCCAACCCTTGAATGCCGTGCGTACCCTCGTGAATCGGGTTGAGCCTGTTGTCCCGGTAATACTGTTCGACGTCGTAGTCGCGGGTGTATCCGTATCCGCCGTGGATCTGGATCGCGAGACTGTTCGCTTCGAGACACCACTGCGACGGCCAGCTCTTCGCGATGGGTGTCAGCAGATCGAGCAGCAGCGTGTTCTCCTGCTCGTCCACGAGTTTCGAGCAGTAGAGCCCGAGCGCCAACGCCCCCTCGACGTAGGACTTCTGTGCCAGGAGCATGCGCTTGATGTCGGCGTGTTCGATCAGGGCCACCGGCGCCGAGGACGGATCTTTCGCTCCGAGTGGGCGACCCTGCGTTCGAACCTTCGCGTACTCGAGCGACTTGAGGTATCCGACGTAGCCGAGCGAGATCGCAAGGAAACCTACCCCGATGCGCGCTTCGTTCATCATATGGAACATGTAGGACAGCCCGCGATGCTCCTCGCCGACAAGGTACCCCACTGCACCCGATTCGCCTGCCACGCAGTGCGTTCCGTCACCGAAGTTCAGCAACGTGTTCGTAGTACCCCGGTTGCCCATCTTGTGATTGAGCCCGACGAGGGTGACGTCGTTTCGGGTTCCGTCGGGCAGCACCTTCGGTACGACGAACAGCGAAATCCCTTTGACTCCCGCGCCCCCGCCTGCGGCTTTGGCGAGAACGAGATGCACGATGTTCTCGGTCAGTTCGTGATCGCCTCCCGAAATCCACATCTTCGTTCCGGTGATGCGGTAGCTGTCGTCGTCCTGCTTCACCGCTCGCGTGGTGATGTCGGCGAGGGACGAACCCGCCTGCGGCTCGGACAGACACATGGTGCCGAACCAGCGACCTTCGAGCATGGGCCGGACGTAATCGTCGATCTGCGACGGGGTGCCGTACGTGGCGATCAGGTTGGCGTTGGCCATCGTGAGGAACGGATACGACGAGGTCGACGCATTTGCCGCTTGAAACCACGCCATCGCTGCTCTGGCCACGGTCGTCGGCAACTGCATGCCGCCAAGGCTCTCGTCGAACTGGCCTGCGATCAGACCTGCGCCTGCGTAGATGTCGAGCGCCGCCTTGACCTCCGGGATCATCTGGACGGTCCCGTCGGGTCGCATGCGCGGCTCGGTGGCGTCCGAGAGCTTGTTGTGCGGTTCGAAGTGCTTGTGCGCGATATCGGCACACAGGTCGAGGACGGCGTCGAACGTCTCCTTCGAATGCTCGGCGAAGCGCGCATCGGACGTCAGCGACTCCACGTCCAGCCACTCGTAGAGCAGAAAATCGAGGTCGCGACGGGACAGTACTTCGGTCATGAAATCCAGACTAGGCGCTTGCCTCGAGAGCGGTCGAGCGAGCCACGCTCCACGTTCGCGGTGCGCACCTGGCCAGTCCGACGGCACGTTCGAGAGCATGCGGTGCGACCACGGCCGGTAGGAGCAGAGTCCACATTTCGGACAAGCGATCGTAGAGGTCGTCGCGTCCGTGGAGAACCTGGGACAGAGTCTGCACGCCGGTGAACGCACCGACGACGAACCGCGCCAACGCCTCGGCGTCGACACCCTCGGCGAGGTCGCCTTCTGTGCCTGCCCGTTTCGCGAGAGCAGTGATCGATTCGATCCAGTCGACATAGGGCCGCTGGACCGGTCCTTGGATACTGCCGATCTCGAGCGTCAACCGCATGCCTCCGCGAGCGATGGGCTCCTCCACCAGCTGACGCGCCATCTCCTGACTTACGTAGATCAGGGCGTCGAGGGCCACCGACACCTGGGAGTCGATCGCAAGCGCGCCGTCCATGGCCATCTGGTGCTGCGCGTCGATGACGGCGTGCGCCAGTTCTTCCTTGGACGCGTAGTGGAAGTACATCGCCCCTTTGGTCACCCCGGCGTGGGCGAGAATCGTCGACAAGCTTGCGGTCCCGTAACCAAACTTCTCGAAGCTGACCGCCGCACCCAACAGGACGGCCTGACGGGTGTTCTCAGCGCGTTGCTGCATGAGCACCGCCCGATCGTTCTACCCGTTTCGTCCCATTCGACGCCCTCTGCATGTAGTGCACTGGTCAATCATATCTTCTCGCCGTCGGTTGTTCGAATGACGGCGAGCAGCCCGGCTGGGCGGTCAGGCCTGGTCGAGAAGATATCGAGCCGCCTCAGGAAGGTCCTCGGGTCGTCCTGTCTGCCACTGGGACGGCTCGTCACCGAGCGCCCGCAAGTGCGGTAGCTGCTCTCTGCACCATGGCGACACCGCCCCGCCTTCGTCCACGAACCGAACGAACTCCGCCCAGGGAATCCACTCGGCACGCGAGACCTCGTCGGGATTGGGGACGGGGGCGGGGCCGTCGTACAGGGCGCCGAACACGGGACACAGCTCGTTCTCCACGGTTCCGTCGTCCATCACGGCTCGATACCGAAAGTCCGGCAGCAGCAACCGCATTGCCTCGACGACAATCCCCAACTCCTGGTTCACCCTGCGCACGACAGCCTTGCCCAGATCCTCGTCGGGCGCGGGGTGCCCGCAGCAGCTGTTCGTCGTCACCGAGGGCCACGTCTTCTTGTGACCGGCGCGTTGCGTGATCAGGACGTTTCCCCGAGAGTCGAAGACATAACAGGAGAAGGCGAGGTGCAACGGAGTCCGGTCGGTGTGAACGGTGGCTTTGGGCGACGTACCGACCGCGCGTCCCTCGTCGTCGACGAGAACGACGTATTCGGTGACCATCGGCGAAGTGGTGGACATATGTCCATGTTCCCAGACTTCTCGGCCCTGCAAACCTTCGATGGTCTTCGTCGTTCGGATACGGACTACTGCGACGCCACAATCGCCGCGATCTCGCGCACGTCCTCACCCCGCAGCGGCCGGTTGCCGATCATCACCTGCCTGCGCAACAGACCGTCGACCGAAAGGGCGAAGAGTTCTGCGGTTGCCGGGGTGGACGCAACCCCCGCTGCAGCTTTCCCGTCACGAACCATCTGCACGAACGCCCCCAACTGCTCGTCGAAGGTCTCACGCAACACTGGATGTGTCAAAGACTCACCCTGCAAGTGATGCCTCGCAATCACGCGGGCTCGATTGGACTCGGAACACATGTCCGTGACGAAACCGACCACGGCATCGACGACCACTTCGTGCGACCACTCCTCCAGTGAGAAGTGCTTCGCAGCTGTGGCCAAGTCGCGAACGAACACCTCACGAAGCGCCAATGTCAGCAGGTCGGTTCGACTGGGCGCGTGATAGTTCACCGCCCCCGGCTTGAGACCGGCGGCCGCGTCGACAGCTCGGTGAGTCAGTCCGCGTGGCCCTTTCTCGGCCAGCACGGTCACTGCGGCTGCGGCCAGAGCGCCCTTTCGGCTCAGTTCCATTGTCCGAGCCTAACGACTTCGGGCAGTGGAACTGAGCTGAAAGGTCCCCCTGGGCCTTGACCGAAGTTTCACGTCCGGCATATCCTCAACAGATGTTGAGACCTGGGGCCGATCGATGACGTGGATCAAGAATCGCCGGACGTTTTTGGGTGCAGCCGGGGTCTCGGTGTTCGCAGCCGCCTTCGGCTCGCGCGGACGAGCGACCGCACAACCGTTCGCACAGTCGTGCGCAGCGCGGTACCAGGGCTACCGACCCGAGGACTTTGCGCGCCCCTACGCACGTTTCATGGCCGCGAGCACTGCCCGCGCTCCGCGGCCTGTTCTCGACGCGTACGCCGCAGGCCCGATCGACCCCGCGACCATCCCGACCTTCGATGCCGTGACGGCAGATTTGGCCGCTTCCGGATACTCACCCGTCGAAACCGGTTTCGGCCGACTACCCGACGGAGTTGTGTTCGCCGCCGTCAAGACGGACATGCCGCGGGTGACCGCGACGATGTGGGACTGGTGGTTCGGGTGGCATTCCACCGAGCCCGCCCGGTACAAGCTGTGGCATCCCGACGCACATCTTCACGCGTCGCTTCGCGACGACCGCACAGCCGCTGCGATTCCGGACAGGGCGAAGTACATCGGCAACACGACCTACGTCGACGAGTACGTCGGCCCCAAACTTCAGCAACTCGCGATCGAGTTTCGCGATCCCGTCCAGCACGGCTTCGACATCCCTGCGGAACACACCGTGGTACTCGGCCGCGTCGGGAGCAGCATCGCTCCCGTCGATCTCGGCTGGCTCGCCCATCAGGTGCGTCCGACGCCCGAAGGATGCGAAATGCGCAGTCGGTTCTACCTGAACATGCGAGGTATGCACGTTCCCAATCTGCGAGAAGCGGCCTGCGCCGTGAGCAGAGGCCCGTCGATCGATCCGACGGACCTCGTTCTCGGACTCGACCTGGCGAGAGATTTGATGTTGCACTGCGGACAAGAGATGAACCACTTGGCCGGTTTCCTTCCGGAACTACATGCGGAGTTCTCGTCCTGACCAGCGAATAGTCCATTGGCACAGTAATTTTCAGGATCTAACGGACAAGTCGGACTATGAGCAGTGTCACGATTGCGTCACCCCCCGAGGGGCATATCCTTACTTTAGGTAAGGAAATGACTACCGGCTCACGGAGGGGACTTTCACGCATGACTTCTGCCACGGACACCACACTCACGCGTCGCTTTGCCGACCTGCACAGCACCGACGAGCAGTTTCGCGCAGCCGAGCCGGATCCCGCTGTCGCCGACGCAGCCTTGGCCCACACAACGAACCTCTCTCGCGTCGTCGCCGAGATCATGACCGGGTACGCCGATCGACCCGCGCTCGGACAGCGTGCGCGCGATGTCGTCGACGGCGAGGTCCGACTGCTGCCACGCATGGACACAGTCACGTACGCGGAGATCTGGGAGCAGGCAGGCGCGCTGGCCGCAGCTCTGCGTAGTGGCGAGAACGCTGTCGAACCCGGCGAATTCTTTGCGACCCTCGGTTTCGCAGGCGTCGACTATGTGGTCGCCGAACTCGCAACCGTACGACTCGGCGCCGTCGCCGTGCCGCTGCAAGCAGGTGCGAGCGCACGTCAGCTCACTGACATCGTCGCCGAGGCGGCGCCGAGCATCATCGCCGCAGACAGTGAGAACCTTTCCGTGGCAGTCGAAGTCGCGCAGGGGTGCCCATCCGTACGCAGGATCGTAGTGCTGAATCACGACGCTCGCGTAGACCTCGACAGTCAGCGGCTTGCCGCCGCGCAAGGGGTGGGCGTCATTGTCGAGCCCCTGGCAGATTGCGTTGCGCGGGGTCGAGAGCAGTCCGAGTTTCCACTCGTCGAGTCCTCCGATCCCGAGCGCCTCGCCACTCTGATCTACACCTCGGGCAGCACTGGAACTCCCAAGGGCGCCATACACACCGAACGTATCGTGTCCGGCACCTGGACCGGCGCCTGGCACAGCACCGGTTCGTCGGAGGACACGGAACCGGGATTTCCGGTCGTGGCACTCGACTACCTGCCGATGAGCCACCTCGCCGGCCGCGGTCTGGTGTTCTCGACGCTCGCAGCAGGTGGCACAGTGAATTTCGCCGGCTCCAGTGACCTCTCGACCTTGTTCGAGGACTTCTCCCTGACGCGGCCCACCCTTGCTCTGCTGATCCCTCGTGTGTGCGAGATGATTCGCCACAACGCCCTCGCCGAGATCGACTTTCGCCTCGACGGAGGTGCCGATCCCCAGACCGTCCGCGAGCAAGTTCTCACCGAGTTCCGCACCGATACCTTCGGCGGACGCATCCTCGCTGCGGTGGTCGGTACTGCGCCGATCGCCCCCGAGGTGAAGGATTTCGTCGCAGAGATGCTCGATACGCAGGTCCAGGACAACTACGGATCGACCGAGGCTGGAATGGTGTTGCACGACGGCGTCGTCAGGCGGCCCCCGGTGCTCGAGTACAAGCTCGCCGACGTTCCCGAACTCGGATACTTCATCAGCGATACACCGCACCCTCGCGGGGAGCTACTGCTCAAAACGGAATCGATCACACCGGGCTACTACAAGCGTCCCGAGGTCACCGCCGAGATGTTCGACGCCGATGGCTTCTACCGCACCGGCGACGTCGTGGCCGAGCTCGCACCCGACCATCTCGCGTATGTCGACCGACGCAAGAATGTACTCAAGCTCGCGCAGGGCGAGTTCGTTGCGCTCGCCCGGCTGGAGGCACTGTTCGGAACGAGCGAACTCGTCGATCAAATCTTCGTGTACGGCAACAGTCAGAGGGCCTATCTGCTCGCCGTCGTCGTGCCCGCTCCCGCAGCGCGCGACGCTGGATCCGTCCTGTCGTCACTGCAGGCAATCGCACGTGACGAGGGGCTCGAGTCGTACGAAATTCCACGCGAGGTAATCGTTGACTCCGAGCCGTTCTCACAGGAGAACGGTCTGCTGTCCGGTGCCGGAAAGCAGTTGCGTCCCAAACTGATCGAACGCTACGGCTCGAAGCTCGAGACCCGATACGCCGAACTCGAGAATTCGCAGACCGATCGTCTCCGCGAACTGCGTCGCCTCGGTCCGGACGCTCCGGTCCTGAAAACGGTCTCGGAGTCGGCGCAGGCTCTTCTCGGGTGCGCAGGTAGCGACGTCAACCCGGACGCCCGATTCGCCGATCTCGGTGGAGATTCGTTGTCCGCGTTGACGTTCTCCAACCTGCTGCGCGACATCTTCGACGTCGAGGTGCCGGTGGGCATCGTCACCGGGCCGTCGACCGATCTCCGCGCCATCGCCGATCACATCACGGCCCGCCTGGGTTCCGACGCGGACACGGTGACGTTCGATTCGGTGCACGGAAAGGGCGCAGGCGAAGTCCGCGCAACGGATCTCACGCTCGATGCGTTCCTGGACGCCGATGCTTATGCAACAGCGCAGAACGCATCGGAGCCTCACGCACACACTCGCACCGTCCTGTTGACCGGCGCCAACGGATACCTGGGACGCTTCTTGTGCTTGGACTGGCTTCAGCGCATGGCCGATGTCGGCGGCACCGTGATCTGCCTGGTCCGCGGCCGGGACACGGAAGACGCGCGAGCCCGTCTGGATGCTGCGTTCGACTCCGGCGACGACAAATTGTCCGCTCGATACTTCCATCTCGCAGACTCGGCCCTCGAAGTCGTCGCAGGAGACATCGGCGAGGCCAGGCTGGGTCTCGCCGACTCGACCTGGACATCACTTGCATCGCGGGTCGACCGCATCGTCCACCCCGCGGCCCTGGTCAACCACGCGCTTCCCTACCAGCACATGTTCGGCCCGAATGTAGTCGGCACCGCCGAAATAATCCGGCTCGCGACCACGAACCATCTCAAGCCGGTGACCTACCTGTCCACGGTGGCGGTCGCAGCGGGCGTCGAGAACTTCGTAGAGGACGGCGACATCCGCGTCGAGAGTCCGTCGCGAAGCGTCGACGAGTCGTACGCCAACGGGTACGGAACATCGAAGTGGGCCGGAGAAGTGTTGCTTCGCAACGCATTCGAAGAGTTCGGTCTTCCGGTCACGGTCTTCCGCTCGGACATGATCCTCGCGCACAGCACCTGGACCGGCCAGTTGAACGTGCCGGATGTGTTCACTCGACTGGTGTTGTCGGTGGCTGCAACCGGAATCGCACCTCGAAGCTTCTACCGCACCGATACCGGCGCGCCGTTGGATGCAGCCGGACGACCCCGTGCTCACTACGACGGGCTTCCTGCCGATTTCAGCGCCGCTGCAATCACGGCCCTCGGCGGCGACGTCACTGCGGGGTACAGCACCTTCGACGTGCTCAACCCGCACGACGACGGAATCTCCCTGGACACGTTCGTCGACTGGATGATCGAGTCGGGTCGCACCATCGAACGGATCGACGACTACGACGAGTGGTTCACCCGATTCTCCTCTGCGATCGACGATCTGCCGGAATCACAGAGATCTCGCTCGTTGTTGCCGCTGCTGCACGCGTACGAGCAGCCGGACTATCCAGCCGCAGGCGCTCACCTTCCCGCGGAAGCGTTCCGTGCCGCGGTCGCCGAAGAGGGTGACGATATTCCGCACCTCGATCGCGCATTGATCGCGAAGTACCTGAGTGATCTCGAACAGCTGGGGCTGCTCGCTCCCGCTTGAGTGCCGACGATGTTGTTCTACCGAGTGCGCAGCCGCGACAAACGTTTCTTCGGCTCGGGAGGGTTCGCAGCAATATCCTGCAGCAGTGCGTCGACGGTTTCCTCGGCGTCGACCTTGTTGTCGCCGATGCCACCGGTCGCTCCGCGTTTGGCCCACCCGACTACGTAGCGTCGCGCCATCGGCTCACCGTCTTCGGCCACGACACGGCCGTCGACATTGCGGATCGCCCCGAGGACCTCGTTGAACGGCATTCCCGGCGAGGGCGTACCGCGGTATCCGATGGCCAGCAGCACGAGGTCCGACTCCGCCGTTGTTCCGTCGGAGAACTCGACCGAGTCGACGCGGGGGGAACCGTTCAGCCGCACAGGGGCACGACCGAAGCTGAACACGACGCGCCGCGCGGTGCCCGGGACTGCATCGTCCACGCTCGCAACACCCTGCAGCGCCGACCCGGGAGCCGAGATAGGGAGTTCGTCGATCGCTGAGAGTGCCTCGGCCGGGCCGCTCACAGCGACATCGACACCGCGCCTGTTCACGAGAGCCTGAGCTTCCGATCTGGTGAACGCCGCGAACTCAGGTCCCCGGCGTGCTGCGACGACGACCTCGGTCACCGCGCTCCCCCGAAGGGCGGCAAGAGCGTGCGGCGAGATGTCGGTACCGACGAGGTCGGCGGGATCCGCGGTGAGGATGCGAGCCGCATCGAGTGCGACGTTGCCGTTGCCGATGATGGTCACGCGCCGAACATCGCTGAGATCGATGGCATCGGCGGACACATCGGGATGGCCGGTGTACCAGCCCACAAGGGTTCTGGCGCTGAGAGATCCGGGGAGGTCGATACCGGGAATGTCGAGGGGACGGTCGTTGTCGGCACCCGTGCCATAAACGACTGCATCGAATCGGCGGCCCAGATCATCGTGCGTGATGTCGGTGCCGATGTCGACGCCTAGCTTCATCGTCACCCGAGGGTGCACGAACACGCTGCGGAAGTGTTCACCGATTCTTCGGGTACCCACGTGGTCCGGCGCGACGCCGAAACGCGCGAGACCACCGGGAACAGCCAGCCTGTCGTAGAACGTGATTCGGCTGCTCGGGACGCGGAGCAACGCCTGCGCGGCGTAACACGCGGCGGGTCCGGTGCCGACAATGGCGACGTCGAAACGCGGCATGCTGTTGATCGACGCCGGTGGAAATTTCGGTGCGCCCCACTCCGCCACCGAGGGTCGATCCCGATAGTAGTCGGCGTTGATGTCGGCGTAGATCGCCTGATCGCCGGTCAGCCTCGAGACCCTGGTGATCGCATCGACTGGGCACGCGTCGGCGCATGCGCCGCAATCGATGCAACTACGAGGATCGATGTAGAGGAGTTCGGTCTTGCCGAAATCCGGCTCGTCGGGCGTCGGGTGGATGCAGTTGACCGGGCACACCGACAGGCACGACGCGTCGTTGCAGCAGTTCTGGGTGATGGCGAACGCCACGTCAGATCTCCGTACTTTCGTGTCGAGAAGCAGAGATCACAGCATGTGGAGGCGCTTGTAGATCGCCTCGGCCGGCTTCGTGACCAGCCCGCAATCGTGCAGGAACGCCATCAAATGCTCGCTCGACGTCCGCATCATCATGTGATGGTGAGCGTTGTTCTTCGCCTCCCGAACAGCGCGGTCGACGTCCAAGCCTGCCGCCTCGTAGACACCTTTGTTCACCATGTTCGACACGATGATCCGCGCGGCGATTGCGACGACTAGAGCACTGGCCTTGCGGCGCCCGACGCTCTTGCCCTGAATGCGTTCACGCATCTGCGCGCGAGCGAAGGTCATGTGACGCGATTCTTCGACGACGTGAATCTTGCTCGTCGTGCGAACCAGCGGAAGGACGTTCTCGCCGCGCATCCAGTCACGCTGCATGACGTCGAGAACCTCCTCGGCAACGAGAATTCCGCCGTAGGCGGCCTCGGCGGAGGCGAGCGCCTTGAAACCGCGGCCCAGTTCGATGCTCATGCGCCGCGGCAGGTAAGCCTTGATGCCCATCTTCGTGCACGCGCGAGCGAACATGATCGAATGGCGGCATTCGTCGGCGATTTCGGTGAGCGCGAACTGAAAGTCGGAGTCGGACGAGTCCTGGCAGTACTGATCGCGAAGCACCATCTGCTGGAGAATCATCTCGAACCAGATGCCTGTGCTCATGATCGAGCAGACCTCGTGGCGCGTGAGCAGGATGCGCTGATCCTCGGTCATCTCGTTCCACAGGTCGGTTCCGTACAGCGTGCTCCACTCCGGATTGAGGCCGTAGAGCTTCGGATCGAGATCCTCGTCCCACGCCACTTCCTCGGACGGGTCGTACGAGAGCTGCGCAGCCGAATCGAGCAAACGCGCCGAGACGTCCTCGGCATCGAGAATGCTGGTCGTTGCTGTGGATGCGGTCATGTGCTTCCATCCCTCCGTCGACAGTGAAGACGTTATGTGTAACTGACAATACCAGTTACTTTTCATCACAGGCACCTCTTCGCCGGAATCCGTCGGCGTCTGTCGTGTGACGTGCGGGGTCCGCGGCGAACCTGGTCGGTAAAGTCTCGACCAATGGACACGATCTTGCTGCTCACGACGGACCAGGACGACGTCATCTCACGCGCGATCGAATCGGCCGTCGGCGACGGCGGTCGAGTCGTCCGGCCGGCCGAGCGAACACTGCCGGCGGTGCGCGAGCTTCTGCCCGATTCCGATGTCGTCATCGGGGACTGGAGCGGCGACCTCCCTCTCGGCCCGGAAGAAGCGGCACTCGGCCCTCGTGTCAAATTGATTCAACAGCCAGGCATCGGAGTCAACTTCATCGACGTGGACGCCTGGTCCCGAGCGGGTGTTCCCGTCTCCAACGCCCCAGGCGGCAACACCGAGTCCGTCGCGGAGTGGGCCGTTACAGCCGCATCGTTCCTGAACAGATCGATGGGATGGGCCGACGCGCAGGTTCGAGCAGGCGAATGGCCGCAGGAGTCCATTCTGTACGAGGGTTGCCGCGAACTCGGCGAGTGCCGCGTGGGCATCGTCGGGTTCGGCGACATCGGCCGGCGAGCCGCGACGTTGTTCTCGGCGTACGGATGCGAGGTCAGCTACTTCAGCAGACACGAGAGGCCGGCGTCAGGACTGGAATACCGCCTGTTGCCGGATCTCGTCGCGGCGTCGGACATCGTCGTCGTTGCCGTGCCGCTGACACCGCACACACGCAACCTGATCGGTGCGTCTCACTTCGACGCAATGCCGGCCGACTCCATCTTCGTCAACGTCGCACGGGGAGGCGTCGTCGACGAGGGCGCGTTGATCGACGCCCTCGCGACCGGAAGTATCGGCGGCGCCGCTCTCGACGTCGTCGCCACCGAACCCCTCCCCGCCGACTCACGCCTCCGCACGCTGGACAACGTGCTCCTCAGCCCTCACGTTGCCGGTGGTACTTCGACTGCACTACGGCGCATTTCGTCGATGGTCGCCGAGAACACCGCGCGAGTGCTCCGAGGTGAACCGCCGCTGTGGGTGGTGCAGGCACCCTCTCACCCAGTGGCAACAGACCCGTCACCCAGTCGGTAGAGCGTGGCGTTGACGGCGTCGATCGCGACGACGATCCCCGCGATCGCATCGGCATCGCGGCCGGCGTCGTGCAGAGAAGATCGGACGACTTCGCTCAGGCGCATCGCCTCGGGTAGGTGATCGCTCGTCAACCGTGAATACGGGGTGTGATGACGAGCGGGATCGTGCCCCAACTCGTCCATGGCGTCGGCGACCATGTCAAGAAGGTCCGCTACGTCTTCGCGGTGCCCCTCACGGCCCTCCTCGGACATCTGCGACAGACCTTCGACCCCGACCACGACGGCCGCCAGCGATATGAGAGTCCGATCGAGGGCGGTAGCCACGGGACGATAGATTCCGTCGCCGCCGACGCGGGCCCATCCCCAGCGTCTGATATTTCCCCGCAGACTGTCCTTGCCCCGATCGAGCGCTGCGGTCACGCCCGAGGCCTTGAACAGCTCCCAGAGCTCGGTACGAAGTTCCCACTGGACGTGTTGCCCGTCTCGGACCACGCGAGCCACACTGCGCAGAAGATCGGCCTGGCCCTTCGACCGCGCCACGATGAGATCCCGTGCCTCGGAGAGAAACTCCGGTGGTAGCACGATTGCGTTGACCGCTATGCCCACCGCCGCTCCCAAAGCGACGTCGACGATTCGATAGAGCACCATGCTTTCGTCGGTCGCGGTCCCGTACAACAGAACCAACAGCGCAGTGATCGCGATCCACATTCCGTCCGGGGAGAAGATCCTCCACCGACCGATCACAGTTCCGACCGCAACGGTTACCGCGACCGCCGGAACCGTGGGCAGCACGAAAGCAGCCGCGGCCGCGAGCGCGACACCGATGGTCACCACACCGACCTGACGGACCGCGGCAGAACCCGAGGCGCGTACCGTCACGCCTATCATGAACAAAGCTGTATACGGTGCCAGGAAACTCTGAGGGCTTCCGACCACATCATCGGCCAACCACCATGCCACTACTGCAGCAATCGTCGACTTGGCCGCAGCGACGAGCCAAGGCCCGCCGCTGTTCCGCACAATTTCTTTACCCCGCACCGATGTTTGCTACCCGAGAGGCTGCCGGGTAAAACACGACCACCGATCAGATCGGCCCAGGCATTCGCGGAGGGACACCAGTCAACGGCGGCAGGTTACGGACGGCCGGTCATGGACGACTCGGGCTGATTTGCCACCATTCCGCGGTGCATGACTCTGGCTCCTTCGACGCCGCTGTGATCCGCTTTGTGCATGACACATCGGTTGTCCCACATCACCACATCGCCCGGCGCCCAGGGATGACGGTAGAGATTGTCCTCGCGCGTGGAATGATCGACGAGATAGCGAACGAACTCCCCTGCGTCGTCTTGCGCCATTCCACTCACCGCGACGCAACGGGCAGGTGCCGACAGGTACAGGGCCTTCCGCCCCGAGATAGGATGCTGCCTGACGAGCGGATGGACTGCCGAGCCGTCGATCCCGTCCAATCCCGTGACCCTGTGGGTGACGGTCCGCTTTTCGATGAATGCCCGGTCCTCGCGCGGGAGGGTGTCGTAGGCGCGGTATTGGTCACTGAACACGGTCGTACCTCCGCGGGACGGAACCTCAACAGCGCGGAGTGCGGTGTACGCGGGCGGGTTCGACACGTAGGTCGTGTCGACGTGGAAGGTGGATTTCGGCGGGTCTTCCGGCCGAGATTGCTGATCACGTTGAGATCCGGGTATCCGTCGACGGGCGTCTCGCCTTCGGTGAACACCAGATCGCCGAACGACATCAGGAACGCCAGGAAGGCATCGTTGTCCACCACTTGGTTCGGCAGCACGATCACCCCGCGCTCGGCGAGCACGCGCTCGATGGTCGTCACCGACGCCGAATCGAGTGCTCCGACAGCGACTTCGGTGACAAGTGCACCCAGCGGTGCCAGTGTCTCGACCCTCATCGGCCGTTCACCTCTCGTTCTATCTCCGCCAATGCGATCGCGAACAATTCACGGACTTCGATGCCTGCGGCGGCGGCCATGACCGCGACGACACTGCTCGGCGAGTACGAGCAGTACAGACCCGCTTCGAGAAACCAGGGATTACCCTCGGGATCGATCCGAAAGTCGAACAATCCGTAATGCCTGCAGCCCAAGGCGTCATAACACGTCCGGGCAGCCGCCCACACTGCGCCGACGATCGGATCGTCGGCGTCGACGATCCACGCCTTGGAGTCGTCCTTCGCGACGAGGAACAGATCTCCTGAGTCGGATCGGTCGAGCTTGTCCGTGCTGCGCCTGATCTCCGTGTCCACGGCGTACTCCTCCAGCGGCAGACACATCAGCTCACCGTCACGATCGACGACCCCGCACCGCACCTCACGTCCCAACGGAATGTACTGCTCCACCAGTGCTGATGCCGAATACTGCAAGGCAAGATCGACCGCATCGCCGAGCTCCTGCGAGTCCCGGACGAGCGATACTCCCATCGAGTTGTCGGCGTCCACAGGCTTGACGACAACCGGAAGAGCAACAAGCGAACCGGTCGACGACCGAACGACCTCGCCGCGCGGAACCGCCACTCCGGCTGCTGCCACCACCGCGCGGGCGCGATGCTTGTCCGCTGTCAAAGCCATCGTTTCGGGTGTGTTTCCGACGTACGGAACGCCGATCAGGTCGAACGCAGCACGGAAGGTCGTCATGCCAGGTCTGCAGAACATCTGGGGTACGACGACATCGATCTCGTTACGTATCACCCACGCCAGCGCCTCGGGTGTCGCCAACGGCTCGGCGGCCTCGATACCCTCGAGGTCGAGGCCCGACGGGAACCGCCACGTGCCGTCCGGAGCGACGACCGCGACATACACGCAATAGTCGGGGTTTCCTACCATCGCATCGAGAAATCCCTGCGCGTACACCCGTGACAACTCGGCATGGAAATCGTCGACAGCGGATCCGACCAGCGTCAACAGATTGATCATCAGTCCCCTCCCGATTCGACGAGTTTGCCTATGTTGAAGTCGATTCGAGACCAACTGCCTCCGCCTACGAGGTTCTTGACCAGCAACGACGGGATGTGAAGGTGATGCACCAGGAAGTACGGGAGCGGATCCCACCCTGCGAAGATTGCGTCCGTACCGCGGAAGATCGTCCGAATACGTTGCGCACGTTCAGGTTCACGAAGCAGACGCCACAGCTCGTGGTAGATCCAGTACGTCGGTTTCGACTCCGCTGTCGGCACGACAACCTCCGATGTCCCCTCGAGGTACGCAGCCGACAATCGTCGGTTGTCGTAGAACATCGTGATCGCGGAGTGCGTTCGAGGGTTGCACTCGATCGCATATGCACGACCGTCCTCGGCCTCGATGAAATCGAACGCAAGCTGCCCCGTGGCACCGACGGATTTCACGAAATGTTCTACCCACGATCGTATCTCGGGTTTGTCGACCATCTCGTAGTTGACCTGGAACGCGGATGATTCGCAGCATGCGTACACCTGGAGGCTGCCGTCGCGGGCTGTTCCGTGCGTGCAGTACTCCTGGCCGGATACGAACTCCTGAAGTATCCACGGGTCTGAATCCGAGATGCCCAGGCTACGAGCGAACTCCACATTGCGCTCGGGCGTCGACGCCGACAGCCGCGTCAGATCCATGCGTCCCACCGGGTTGTAGGCGATTCGTTTGAGGATGTACTCGCTGCCCGGTCGAAAATCGAACGAGCTGACCTGTTCGGCGTCGGTGATGCGCTCCCAGTGTGGGACCCGCAAGCCGAACGACTCGGCCGCGCCTGAGAACGTGGATTTGTCGTCGAGCATCCGCACGGTGGCCGAATCACCGTGCACGACTTCGCACAGGTCGTCGAGCAGCGCGCGCGCATCCGCGTCATGAATACTTGCGGCCGGGCTGGCGACGGGGACGAACACGTCGACACCTTCGGTTTCCACCACTGCGCGTAGCGCTCGGGCATACCCGGGGTCGGTGACGTCGGGGATGGCGTAGAACTTGTCGACCGCCCGTGAGAAGCGGTGGCCGGTGAAGCGGTACTTGGACGACTCGACTAGCACGACGCGATGTCCGTCGAGGTGGAATGCCCGCGCGAGGGCAAGGGCTTTGGTCATCTTGCCCCCGCTCACGAGGACGGTGCGCCCCGATGCCGGGACCCGACGAGGGCGCCGAACCACGAGCGCTGCTCCCACGATCGCGAGGTCGATGGGCACGGTGAGCGCGAGTCCCCCGAGGGCTGCCATCGACTTCAGCATCGACGAGCCCGTCATGGGTTCACCCGACGAATGAGCGTCACCCCGTCACGCACTGGCAGAAGTACCTGTTCGACCCGCGGATCGGCGGCGACGAATCGATTGAATTTTTCGATGGCGTCGCCGTTCGGCGTCCTGCCCGCTTCGCTGGCATAGGGCGCACCCTGCATAAGCGTGTTGTCCACTGCGATCACGGCGTCCGGCGCAAGCAACCCGCTGTCCAAGAGACGGCGGTAGTAATCCAAGTACCCGGTCTTGTCCGCATCGATGAACACGAGATCGAACACCGATCCAGCTTCGGCCAGCCGTTCGAGAGTGCCGGCAGCCGGCCCGACCTGGACTGTGATCTTGTGACCTGCGGGCGAAGCTGCGAAGCATTCACGCGCGAAGTCCGCAACGAACGCATCCACCTCGCAGGCGACCACCGTCCCGTGCGGTGGCACCGCCTCAGCCATCGCCAGAGCCGAGTAGCCGGTGAACATTCCGATTTCCAGAACGCGTTCGGCGCGGGTCATGTGCACGAGAAACTTGAGCACCTGGCCCTCGACGTGCCCGGACAGCATCTCTTGTTCCAACGGACCCGACCCCGCTACGAGCCCTCGGGCCTCCCAGTTGATTTCGCGGGTCCTCCGGGACAGTTCGGACAGCGCGAGAGATTCGTCGGTGGTGCATCGATCGAGGTACGGATCGAGGCCTGCGGCGAGGTCACTCGCTCGCCTCAGCCTCGACCGGAACTCCTCGTCCACCCGACCCTCGTCATGTGCACGCACCAACTGAGCGAGCTCGGACGCCAGGATCGTTGTCGGTGTCACCGACCGCGGCGTCCGAGCCCGCACGTCAGGCATCGACGCCGCCGGTGAACATCTCCACTCCTGCTCCGCCACGCTCGAAGTCGACACATACCTTTTTGTGCAACGTCAAGATGTCGGCCAGTTCGTCGACAGTGATGTCGTTGAGGAAGCGGCACGCGCCGATGGGATCGGGAACCGCTGCACGCAGGATTCCGTCTCGTGTTCTGAGGATGGACGTCGTCGCCTCTGCGAGCAACTCCGGAGTGAGGTACTCGCTGTCGAGGGCTAGTCCCAGTCGATTCATCGTACCGAGTACTCGGTCGCGATCCTGGGTAGTGATCAGGCCACGTTCCTCGGCCAAGGTCGTCGACAGAGCCATGTCGATGTTGATCGCGTGACCGTGGAAAAACGGTGCGGGCGGGGTGAGTTCGAGTGTCGGACTCCATGTGTGGCCGAACGCGATGACGCGGTCGAGCTGGATTTCGTGAAGGTTGGGCGCTTCGAGTTCGAGCATCGTCTCGATGGCCTTGTAGGTGAGCTTGTCCGCGATGGCGCGGACTTCGGCGGATCCGCCTCGATGCCCGAATCGTGTGCTGAGAAGTTCGACGCCGTGCTCGTCGAGCATATCGAAGATCTCGGCGTTTCCGACAACCGAGATCTTGATGAGCTCAGCCATCCCGTTGCGGATCTGATCCTCGGGAAGCGTTCCGAGGAAAGAGAAGTCGAGCAGCACCTTTTGCGACGCGTGATACGCGCCGAGGCGGTTCTTGTGCTTTCCGTAGTTGACCGCGACCTTGATGGAGACACTGGCGTCGATCAGCCCGATCAGGGTGGTCGGGATACGGATGTAGGGGGTATTGCGTCGATAGCTCGCGCACGCGAAACCCGCCACGTCGGTGGTCAATCCACCGCCCACCACCAAGACCGGCTCGGTTCGTACCAGACCGAACTCGTCGAACCGGCCGACGATCTGCTCGAATGTCTCCAGCGACTTCGCGGTCTCCGCAATCTTCACGGGGACGACTGTGAGATCGATCGAGTGGTGATCGAAATAGGCGTGGATACGATCGCGGTACAGGCCGTACACCGTCTCGTCCACGACCATCAGAGCCCTGCCGTACGGCGTGTAGCTGTCGGCAAGTTCGGTGTTGGCAGGGTCGAACACCCCGTCGACGTAGACGAGGTCGTACTCGATCCGCTCGTACCCCTCGACGTGGAATGCGCGCTCTGTGGCGGTGACCGTGGCTTCCATCTCACTCATCGTCGGCCCTCCGCCCAGTTGCGGAGCTGGTCGGGATCCAGACGGTCGACCGTTCCAACTGCCGCAGAAAAGTCTCCACCGGTGGTGTTGGAGTTCGGAAATGCGACGCACGCGATGGATGCAGCCGCAGCGGATTCGAGTCCGCCGACGTTGTCCTCGATGGCGATGCAGTGCTCCGCGCTCTCCCCGAGTCCGTCGACGGCGAAGCGGTACGCCTCCGGGTCGGGCTTGACTCCGCTGACCTGCGTCTTGTCGACCACTATGTCGAAGGCATCTGCGCTGAGTTTTTCGAACGAGTCCAGGAGGGCCGAGACGTTCTCGGGTGACGTGGTGGTCACCAGTCCCAGCTTGAGTCCGTGCTCGCGTGCACTCGCCACGGTTTCGAGTACCCCGGGCCTCGGCTCGATCCCCTCGGTGGACAGTAGTTTTCGAAAGATCTCGGACTTGGTGGAATGTACTGCGGCAGAGTCGACTTCCTGACCCTGCGATGCGGCGAAGGTGGCGATTCGGTCAGCCCCGCCGTTGCTGCCCAGCATCGAGGCGTAGTCCTCGCGGGACCAGTTCCAGCTCAGATCGTGCTGTGCGAAGGCGTCGTTGAACGAACGCCGCTGAAGCTCGGACGTGTCGGCAAGGGTGCTGATGGATCCGAAAAGAATTGCGGTCATATGAGTTTCCTCCGCGGTGGTTGGAGCGGTACGAGAGGTTCGACCGTGAGTAGCGCTGGTGCAGTTACCACTCACGTTCGAGGAGTTTCAAGGTGCTTCCGGTATCGAGTGTGTCGACGCGGGGTGTCAGCTGGCCCGTCGCAAAGATCACGAACGGATCACGGAATATAACAGGACAGTAACGGCACTCGAACCCGCCACGGGGATGTGTGAACTCGCGAACGTCGGGTATTGACGCAGAGGCGACAACTCGGTGCAGCCACAGCCGTTTCGTTTGCGCCATCCACTTGCGAAACGATCACGGGTCGCCGATTCGTGGTCATCGCAGGTATTCGAAAGGCTTTCGATGCCAACAAAGAACACAGTGATTCGCGCACTTCACGACGTCGGCGCTGCGGCGTGGTTCGGCGGTTCGCTCATGGGCGCGATCGGGGTCAACGGGGCCGCCTCAGCGGTTCACGACCCACGCGACCGCGCACGCGTGGCCGCCGCCGGGTGGGCAAAATGGTCACCGGCGAACGCAGTCGCGATCGGTGCGCACGTCATAGGTGGGGCCGGAATCCTCATCGCCAATCGCGAGCGAGCCAAGCACCAGCAGGGGGTCACGGCCAACACGACGGTCAAGGTTGTCGTGACCGGCGCAGCATTGGCCGCCACCGCATACAGCGGCATTCTCGGCGCGAAGACCGCCCAGGCATCCGGCCACCCCGTCGACTCGGCAACCGAGCCTGCTTCGGGTACACCACCGGAGGCGGCGTCGGCGCAGAAGCAGCTGCAGTACCTGCAGTGGGCGCTTCCAGTTCTCACCGGAGTGATCGTCGTTCTGGGAGCACAGCAGGGTGAGCAGCAGCGACCGGCGCAGATTCTGTCCGGCGTCGCGAGCAAGATCGTCGCCCGCGCGAGCTGACATGCTCGACCGGCAGGGATATTTCGCCAACTGGTCTGCGCTGCACAGCAATATCGACCCAGGCTCCGTCAGGTTCGTCGCACCGTGGCTCCGAGTCATGTATGCGGCGAGCCGCCCGCTGGTCGCTCGTGGCGTTTCACCGCACAGCGTGACGGCGGCTGGAGTCGTCATGGCCGCAGCCGCCGTCGCAGCGTCGGCTGCCGGTGCACACTGGCCCCTGCTCGCTGCAGGCGTCATCGCGCTGTCGGCGCTTCTCGACGGTGTCGACGGCGCGGTTGCGGTGGTGGGCCGATCCGAATCGCGCTGGGGCTACGTGCTCGACACCGTCGCCGACCGATGCAGCGAGTTGCTGTTTCTCGGCTGCGCATTCGTGCTCGGCGCGCCGGTACCTCTGCTCATCGCGATCGGAGCGTCGACGCTCCTACAAGAATCTGCCAGAGCTCGGGCCGTGGCCGCTGGACTCGACGACGTAGGTGTGCTGACCGTATGGGAGCGCCCGTCACGAGTGGTGACGGCGTTGGTTCTCACCATCGGCTGTGGTTTGGTGCCGAGTTCGAGTGCTTTCGTCGCCCTCATGTCGAGCATCGTCGGGGTGACGCTTGCGCTCATCGGTTTCGTGCAACTGATGGCCGTTCTTCGCCGTCGCTTGAGCTGACGCGGTCGAATTGGTACAGCACCACCCACCCCACCAGGACGAGTACGTGCAGAAGGAACATCCACAGCGCGATGGCAATCCCACCGCCGATGGCGTCCAGACCCCCGAAGGGCGCGCCGATGTCGACCGGTATCGCAAGGAAGAGCACAAAGCCCCACACGAATCCCGACACAATCGATGACGCGACCAGCGAACCGAGAATCAGGTGCAGCAACCGGATTCTGTGCGGCGCAACGATCCCGTAGACCCATCCGAGCGGAACCGCCAGGACCAACCACAAGCACTGGAATCCGAGCCAGACCCTCAGCGTCAGTTGGCCGGCGCCTCCCCCAGTGGTGAACCGTTCCAATCCCTCTGCCGCCAGGAGCAGTATCGACAGAAGTATCGGCGCGAGCAAGCCGAACGGGAGCACCAAGATGCGCCCCCGCCAGCCGAGAAACGATTCCTCCACCGGAGTGAACTGGGTCAGTGCGCGCCGCAGACCTTCTCCGTAGAACGTCGCGGGGAAAAGCGAGACGATGATTCCCAGGGGACCCAGATCGACTCCCGCCTGAACGAGTGCAGCCAAGGCGGTGCGAGCACCGAGCGTGTCGGGCAGCAGCATCGCCATGTCACCGAAACGGTCGACGACCCATTCCCGCGTCCACAGCGCACTCGACGCCCTGATCGTGAGTAGGAGCAAAGGAACAATCGCGATCGCGGCGTAGAACGTCAGCCCACCGGCGATCAGTGCTGTGTCTTTTCCCGCCAGGTCGTTCTTCGCTTCTCTGGCCGCGACAACCAGACGTGCCGCAAGTGACATGTTGACCGCATGTCCGAAATTTGGTCCGCGGAAACGTCCAAGCAAAATGTGCACCGACGTTTGTGATGCTTCAGTCCGCTGATACGGACCATTGGGTCGGTTCCAGGGTTGGTTGGGATCATCGAAATCGGGGGTGGTCGAGGCTATGCTGGCGTGGACCGACCGTCCGCACCGATACGAGGCAGCCGACATATGAGCGTGATACCGCGCCGAACGAGTACGGAGCCCCGTCGCTCTGCGTCACGGTTCGATACGCGGACGGCGATGGTCATCGCGAGCGCCTCTGGGGCGCTCCCGCTGCTCTTCATCGCAATGGTCTCACCCACGTTCTTGAAACCGGGAGCATTCCCGCTGCTTTCGGCAATCATCGCGTTCACTGCAATCACAGTGTTGTTCGCTGCAAAGATCGGTCGATTGACCGATGTTCAGTTCGCCATCCTCGGCACCGGCGGCATGATCGGCGTCGCGGTGTCCGCGTATCTGATCGCCGACCCCACCGGGACCCGGGCTGTTACATCGATGCTGGCCGTCGTGCCCGCGATCGCTGCCTCGGGGTCGCCCGGACGGGTGACGGCCGCGGTGACGTCGGGCTCGGTGCTTCTTGCGACGTGGTTGTCAGTCATTACCCTGTCCGAATCCGGGCTCGCCGTCACGTTCGTCGCAGTGGGTGCTGCAGCGACGACTGTCTTGGTTCCCGTCGTTCTGATCGCAGCGCTACGGCGTTCGTTGCTCGCGGTCAACGACCGCCTCAGCGTGCTCGCCAACACCGATCCGCTCACACGACTGCTCAACCGTCGCGGAATGCTGTCCCAGGTCGAGGCGCTTTTGGACAAGGCCTGCACCAGCCGAGGTCGGGTGTGGGCGTACGTCGTCGACATCGACCAC
The DNA here is from genome assembly GCF_003641205.1 of Rhodococcus sp. P1Y. Lineage (NCBI taxonomy): Bacteria > Bacillati > Actinomycetota > Actinomycetes > Mycobacteriales > Nocardiaceae > Rhodococcus > Rhodococcus sp. P1Y. Next base: position 2,578,453 of record NZ_CP032762.1, on the reverse strand, counting down.
TTCAAGGCCGTCAACGACAGCTTCGGTCATGCTGCGGGCGATCAGGTGTTGGTCACCATCGCCGAGGCCCTGCGACACGCAACCGACAGGACCGGTTCGCAGGAAGCGATCGTGTCCAGGATCGGCGGCGAGGAATTTCTCATTCTCACGGAACTACAACCGCGGGCCCCTCTCGAAGCAGCCATCCTCGAACGAGTACGGGCAGAATGCGACGTCACCGTCAGCGTCGGCTCGGTAACGGTCGACGTACGTGCCTCTCTCGATCCCCGCCTGAGCTTTGAAGCCGAGCACGAGAGTCCGCACGTTGAGCACGTCATCGACACGATCATGCATGCGGCCGACAACGCGCTCTACGATGCGAAATCCAGCGGCCGTGACAGATCAGCCCACGCCGGCGCTGTCCTGGTGACATGGAAAGCCCGCACCGCCGAGGAACGCAGCGAGATCGCCGCAGATCTTGCGCGCCGGGCGATGCCGTGACCCTTCCTCACGCAACCGCAGAGGAGAAGTCGTGGCCGCACAATGCAGTGGCGTCGGTAACCATTGCTTCCCACACCGATGGTTGGGCTTCGCGGCCGAAGGTCTCGCGGTCCCACCACATCAGCCGGGTCCGATACTGATCGCTCGGGTATGCCGCGGCGGGCACCGTCACATCGATACGTCCACCCGACGACTCCCACTGGCGCAGAACGTGATCGGCGGCGCTGGCGAACAGGTAACGACTTCCCGTCAGTTCGATCGTAGGAAGCGCTGTTCTGGCAAGCATCGCCGACACCTGACGGCCAGGACCTCCGCTTCCGACCCACGCGCTCTTCATCTCGACGATGCCCTGCGGCAAGCGCGAACGTAGTTGACCGGCAACCACATCGAGCCCAGGCGAGTGTTCCCATTCGGTGAGGACGTGCGACTGCTCGATCACGGTGTACGGGCCTTGCGCGCGAACTCCACCCAGCATTTCGCCCTCACGACCCAGTACGACGTAGAACAGTGTCGTGGTCGCGCCGGATGCGACCTCGTCGATGTCGAGCGCGCGAGTCACGCCGTGCCGTGAGTACGATGCCCACGCGCCGTCGACATAGCGATCCCACAGATTCGGCGCTGCGGAAGGAGTGGCCACGACCAGCTCCATTGTCCCGTCGGCCGACACGCTGGAACGCGGTCCGAACGACGAATTCAGGAGACCGAGACGCGGAGACAGCCGCGTCCTGAGGGGGTTCGTGTCTCGACCTCTGTGGTGAACGGTCGACGGAAAAGCGGCTCTCGCAGTGTGCACAACCACGTCTACTCCTCGGTTACAGTCCGACTCCGAGCGGGCCGGACGATACGACTGCCGGACGACAGTTCCTTCATTGTTCCTGCTGGGTCGGCTATTTTCCCCTCTGAACTGGTCAGATGTGGTCGGTAAACCGTCCAAAGTGATGAGATGGCACACACGGGTGCCGCTGACTGTCCAGGATCTGCACCCGAAGTTTGTGGAAGCTCACGAGAATTTTCGCGTCCGATACCGTATCGGCAGCGGGCGAATCAACGCCGCACATGGAATACGAACGAGGGTGGACGTGGCAGAGCATCACGTACTGGATCTGGGTGTAGCGGCGGACCGCGCACGGTACGACGAGCTGATCGGTCGGGGTGGAACTCATGTCGTGGATACGACTCCGAATCAGCGGGGGTCCCTCGGCGAACTTCTGCCGACACCCTCGAAGGACATTCTCGACGAAGACCTCCGCTGGGTGCACTATCCCTGGCGCCGTTCCCTCGTTCGCGTACTGGGCCCACGGGCGTTCCGCCTGCTGAGGCTGGATCGAAACCGGAACAAGATCACTGCGGTCGAGCAGGACGCGATGACCGAGCTTCGAGTCGGTGTCGTCGGGCTCAGTGTCGGCCATGCCGTCGCACACACCCTCGCTATCGAAGGGCTGTGCGGCGAACTGCGCCTCGCAGACTTCGACGACCTCGATTTGTCCAACCTCAACCGCGTTCCGGCGTCACTCTTCGACCTCGATGTCAACAAGACCGTCGTCGCCGCACGCCGAATCGCCGAACTGGACCCCTACTTGTCAGTGACGACCTTCCCGGAGGGACTTGTCGCGAGTACGTTCGACGCGTTTCTGGACGGACTGGACATCGTCATCGACGAATGCGATTCGCTCGATACGAAATTGGTTCTCCGCGAGCATGCGCGACGCCGTCGAATCCCGGTCGTCATGGAAACCAGCGACGGCGGAATCCTCGATGTAGAGCGGTTCGACCTGGAGCCGGATCGTCCACTGCTGCACGGGTTGCTCGGTGATCTCGACGCCTCAGCCCTGGCCGACATCACACCGGAACAGAAGGCCCCGCTCGCGGCCCGGATCCTCGATCCGTCGAAACTGACGCCACGAATGTTGGCATCGATACCGGAAATCGGTCGGACGCTGTCCACGTGGCCACAGCTCGGGGGCGACGTTGCTCTGGGAGGTGCGTCCGTCGCAGCTGTCGTACGCGCGTTCGGCATCGGCTCGCCCCCGCCCTCGGGACGAGTCCGGATCAACCTCGACACCCACATCGCGGGCATAGTCGATCTATAGAACGCCCGAAGGTATGGCTCGAGCTGCGGTCAGGGTCAGTTCTGCCAGCCGACTGCGGTGAACGGTGCGGCAGTGGTGATCCGACCGACGATTCCTGCGTGCGCGAAATCTTTGGCCGCGCCGACGGCGTCGAGAACGGATGACCCTGCGGCGAGCTCGGCTGTGATGGCGGCGGCGAATACACATCCTGCACCGGAAACGCGTTCGTTTCCGATCTTCGGCGCGCGGAGAATCGTCACGTCCTTGCCGTCGAAGAACACATCGATCGCCTCGTCGCCGGGCAGTCCGGTACCGCCTTTCACCGCGACATAGCGCGGACCCAGATCGGCGATGCGCCGCGCTGCCTCGGCGAGATCGTCGATGGTCTCGAGCGTCTCCATACCGGAAAGCGTCTGTGCTTCGAACAAGTTCGGGGTGATGACTGTAGCCAACGGCAGGATCTCGCTGCGCAACGCATTGTCGGTATCGAGCGCTGCCCCCGGTTCCTGGCCTTTGCAGATCAAGACGGGATCGACCACTACATGTCGCCACGGCTGCTTCTTCAGTGCATTCGCGACGGTTTCCACGGTGTCCGGAGTTCCCAGCATGCCGATCTTGACAACGTCCAGATCATGGGCCGCGGTTGCGGCCTCGATCTGATCGGCGATGACGGGACCGGCGATCGGTACGAAACGGTGACCCCAATCGGACTTCGGATCGAACGACACGATGCACGTGATCGTTCCGACGCCGTAGACACCGAGCCTCTCGAAGGTCTTGAGGTCGGCTTGTAGGCCGGCTCCCCCGGTGGCTTCCGAGCCTGCGATGACGTACGCGATCTTGGACATGCGTCGATTATGGCCGAGGGTGCCCGGTCGATTCGAATCGGACGCCCGAGATGGGCGCGGGCTCAGTCCAGAAGACCTGCGGTCCGAAGAGCTGCGCGCACGTCTTCGTGGTGCCACTCGTCGAGTTCGACGAGCGGGAGCCGGATTCCGCCCTTCATCAATCCCATTTCGGCGAGTGCCCATTTGACCGGGATCGGGTTGGGCTCTGCGAACAGTGCGCTGTGCAACCCGGCCAGGGTCGCGTCGATCTCGGATGCCAGTTCCGCGTTGCCTGCCAATGCTGCCGCACACATACGAGCCATGGCCTCGGGCGCGACGTTGGCTGTGACGGAGATGTTTCCGTGGAAGCCTGCCAGCATGCTCGCGCGGGCCGTGCCGTCGTCGCCGGAGTACAGCGCGAAATCTTCGAGCTCGAGTGCGACGAGGTCCCGCACTCGGTCGAGGTCGCCTGCGGCTTCTTTGAGCCCGACGATGTTCGGCACCTGCGCCAGTCGTGCGACCGTCGACGGCAACATGTCGCAGCCCGTTCGAGACGGAACGTTGTAGAGATACTGCGGGATGTCCACGGCCTCGGCGATCGCCACGAAGTGTCGGTACAGCCCCTCTTGCGGTGGCTTGACGTAGTACGGGGTCACGAGCAGAGCACCGTCCGCGCCCGCAGCCCGTGCAGACGTGGTCAGATGAATCGCCTCGGTGGTCGAGTTGGCCCCGGTGCCTGCGATGACGGGCACACGACCCGCTACGACGTCGATCGTGCGTCGGATGACCTCGGTGTGTTCGGTCACCGACAGCGTGGACGCCTCGCCGCTTGTCCCGACGGACACGATGGCCGACGTACCAGCGGTGACCTGGCGTTCCACGAGCACTTCGAGTGCGCCGTGGTCGACTTCCCCCGTTTCGGACATCGGGGTGACAATTGCAACGACGCTGCCGGTGATCACGCTGTGACGCCTTCCGTCATGTGTTGGAGATTTCGATCCGAATCGTAGACGACACCGACGACCCGGGCGTTCGCCGCACGTGGTCGTATAAAATTGCGAAGCCGGCCTTACCTGCCGGTACGGGCGTCCAGCAGAAGGCGCACGACCGGGGATCCAGAGCAGGGGAACTGCGGGATTCACTACGAGAGGGAACTGCGGATGCCGCGTACGCCGAATGAAGGCCGCCAGTCGGAGACGGCTGTATCACTCGCCGAATTCGCTCGTACTCTTCGTGATTCGAGGCGTTCGATGCCGCAGACGCTCGACGAGATCCTCCGTAGTGCACGGGTTATGATCGCGGGCACCACCACTGCGTGCATCACCACCCTGAACAAGGGTGAGCGAACCGTCCTCGCAACCACGGACCCGTTGGCCGAAGAGTTGTGTCTACTCCAATACGAACTCGACGAGGGACCGGTCATCACCGAGGTTCGACATCTCGACGTCGTGGTGTCCGAGGATCTCGAGAACGAGAACCGTTGGCCGCGGTTCGCAGTCGCCGCCCGTGGCAACGGCATTGCATCACTCGCTGCCTTTCAGCTCTACAGCAACGCCGACGATCTGGGGGTCCTGCAGCTCTACAGCGCGGAGACCGGAGCCTTCGATGCCGACGCAGTCACCGTCGGTGAGGCGTTCGCGGCCCACGCAGCTATTGCGATGCTCGCTGCGCGAGACGACGAGCAGTTCCGAGCGGGCCTGGCCAACCGAGACATCATCGGTCAGGCGAAGGGAATGATCATGGAGCGATTCGACATCGATGCCGTGCAGGCCTTCGAGTTGTTGTCCAAGCTGTCTCAGCAACAGAACAGGCGACTGCACCTCGTGGCCCGCGAACTCGTCGAAACAGATCACCCGACCCCTGCGGACATCTGATCCCCGAACGGTTGTTTTCGCACAATGGGTTTCGAGTGCACGCTCACGAGGAATGGCTATGTCGGCGTCGTGCAGTCTGCGACGCCCGCGGACGGTGGCGTGGTTGAGCAAACAGCTATGCGGCCGTCCGTCGTCAATTGCCGAAGCACGCCGGACAGAAAAATCTCGGGGCGTGCCGACCCGTCAGACCGCAGAGGAGTTCGTCTCGTTCCGCGTGCGGACGAACACCGTCCTCCTGACTGCGGGCACCTGAACGGTGCCGTCGATTCGGAGTGAAACCTCGTAGCGTCCACCCGCCAGAGCGAACGTCGACATGGTCACGCTGCTCTCCCCCGCCGGCACGACCACACTGTGGCTCAGCGAGAAGACGCCGTTGTGCAACACCTCGCACACCTGACCGGGGACCAGGTTCTCCGCACGCACCCTGATCACGTTCGCACCCGTGGCTGTCCGTACCACCGATACTGCCGCAACCGATACAGCCGGACCCGACGCGGCTGCGGCCTCCGGGGTGCGCACAACACTCAGGTGACTCCGATTGCCTCGCACTGTCGATGAACCTCCGTCTTGACTGCCTTCCGCACTCGGCCCAGCACCTTTTCGGTGCGCGGTGCGCTCAGGTAGGTATTCGGAGCACGGCGGTGGACGTATGGGTGACGGTCCGGCGGGACATCGGGACTCTTGTCTTCGAGCGAGCACGGGGCAGTCGTCGACGGCTCGTGGAACCGACCGACGACCGAGTCGGTGTCAGGCCGGCTCGCGCAGCACCCCGACGTGGCGGACCGACCCCGAAAGGCCGGGGAGTTCTTTGGGCGCCGACCACGTGTTGAGCCCGTCCGAACTGTCGGAGTAGAAGTACTTGCCCTCGATGTAGGCGTCGTAATAGATTCGCCAATCACCGTTCGGCAACTCGGCCAATGCAGGGCCCTCGCGCAACGTGCCCCAATCACCCGGCGGGACGAACGTGTACGGACCGGTGAGCGACGGCGCAATCGCATGTTCGATGAACTTGTGTGTCTCGTTCTTGGTGAACGCGTGATAGGTCGAGTTCACCTTGACGATGGTTGTGTCGATTCGGTCCGCCCCGAGCCCTGCGAGCGGGACCGGCATGCTCCACGTGCTCAGCGACGAATCCTGCGCTGTCAGAAGGTACGGAACGAATCCGCCTCCGGTCGACAGCGAGACGATGATGTTGACGCGGTCACCGTCGACGAACCATTCGGGCGCCCACGCCTTGGTCGTGAACGGCGACAGCGACGGGATGTCCGGGAAGCCGGCCGATCCCGAGAGCAGCCCCTTACCATCGCCCGTTCCAGGCAACAGGAAGCAGCACAAGGGCACTGGCAGGGACTTCATCGGCGTCCAGTTGATGCGGTCTTCGCTTCGCGCGAAGCCGATGTCCGTCCCACCCGTCGTGTAGGTGATGTAGTACGCCCCATCGGTGTGCTTGAACACGCTCGGGTCGCGCATCAGTCCCGTCGCCGGTCGGTAGGCCGAGAGTCCAATCGCGTCGAACTGTGTGCCGTCGGTCGATTGGTAGACGTCCAAGTCTCGGTCGCTGACATTGCTGAAGGCCACCATCGTGTACTGCGCCGCTGACGGCGCGGCTGCACTGATTCCCTGCGAGGCGAACAGCAGGCCCGTAATTGCCAGGACCACCATCGGTACGACGGACAGTCGGGATTGCTCTTTCGACATCACCGCTGCAGTATTCACTACCCCACTGCACCATGCGTAACTTTGGCACCCGAACGATATGAATCGTTACCGCGCCCAATCGATCGAGCACCCTGTTGTAGCGCTCAATTTCCGAGAGCGAGTAGCGCAACGTCGTCCTGGAGCCCCGCACCGAATCCCGCGAGAAGTCCCACCAGGTCGTCGATGATTCGCGCGGGCGTCGTCGGAGCAGCCGCCGCGGCGAACGCCTCGAGCGCCCCGGAGTCGTCGTAGCGGGCACGGCCCGGACCGACGTGCGCTTCGGTCAGTCCGTCGGTGTAGAGCAGCACCACGTCCCCGGGGGCAAGAGTGATCTCCGCCGCCCGGAAATGAGGGGTGCGCAGAGCTCCAACGAGCTGTCCGCCGATGGTGTCGACGTAGTCCGCGGTGCCATCGGCTCGAATGTGCAGCGCCGGTGGATGTCCGCCGCTGGCCAGGTGAATTGCCACACCAGTCTCTCCAGGGGTGATCGTTCCGTAGACGACCGTGCAGAACCGGGGGTCGTCACCGCGAAATTCGTGATGCAGCACAGTGTTGAGATTGTCGAGGACTGTCACCGGGTCGCGGTCGAACACAGCCGCTGCGCGCAGCGTGTACCGCGTCAACGATGTCACCGCCGCAGCGCCGGCACCTTTGCCGCTGACATCACCGAGGAAGAAGCCCCAGGTCTTGTCATCGAGAGGAAACACGTCGTAGAAGTCTCCGCCGACTTCCTCGGTCGAGGAATGGTGGTAGTAGCCGATTGCCTCCATGCCCGCCGGAGCGGAGAGAACCGGAGGCAGCAGGGTGCGCTGGAGCGTCGTGGCCAGAATCTGAATCTGGGTGCGTTCGGATTCGGCAGTCTTGCGAGCGTCCTCCGACTCCCCGAGAGCGGACTGAGATCGGGTCAGCGCGTTTTCGACATCGGTTTGAGCAGCTACGGCGTCGTCGCGGGCATCGATCAAGTTCCGTTCGCGAATGCGGTGAGCGGCAGCGCTGTGCAGACTGAGCCGAACCACCGCCCCGGACGGCTCGACGCTACGGTTCGCCATGATCTGCACCGCGACCGAAGCATCGAGACCGGTGACCAAGTCCGCCGATGCTCCGACAGCCATACCGGCTTCGGCGTCGGCCTCGACGCTGGAATCCAACAGGGCGGCAATCGTGGACGAACTGGACGGAGCGAACAAAGCACCGACCGAGCTACCGACGACGTCGTCGACCGTCGACTGGACGACCCTGCACAGAGTCGCATTCGCATAACGGATGATGCCGGTCGATGCATCTACGGCCAAGTATCCGGTCGGCGCGGTATCGAGGAGCCGAAGAGCCTGACGTGGATCGAGTGCGCCGGATGCCTCGAAGTCGCTAGCTGTCTTGGAGTCGGCGGACACAGAGGGGAGATCGTCGCTCGACGTCATGGTTTTCCGCCTCCGATCGTCCACGTCGTTGTCTTGAACTCAGAACCCCGTACCTGCAAGTTCTACCAAATTCCGTTCTACCCGATCGTCGACCTTATGCGCGCGGGGGTGTTCGGTCAGTCTCGACGGGCGATGCGTCCCATCCGAGGGTGACGGTTGTCCCGACCCCGTCGTGTTCCACGTCGAATCTGTCGGTTACCTTCGACGCCAGGTCCAGACCGCGTCCGCGGTATGCGCTCGCCGTCGGGGGGTGCCACTCTCCGGCGTCCGAAACCGTGACGGTGACCATCGACGCGTCGTGCACCGCAGTGATGGTCAGCGGCCCCACACCTGACACCCCCGTGTACGCGTGTTCGACGCTGTTGGCCATCGCCTCGTACGCAGCCAGAGCGACATCGTTCGTAATTGCCGTCAGACCACGTTGTTCGAGCCATGCATACAACCGACGACGCAGCATCCCGGCTGCCTCGGCTGTGGCGGTGCCGCTGTACGTCCACCGCGATCCATCGTTCACGGCGTGGTCGCTGATCATGTCGGACCACTCGACGTTCGTTGGACGATCATGTCTGTGGGCTACCCACTCTCGTCGTTTTACACCGGCGTCGGGGCTTCGTGGACGTTTCCGAGAAGCGTGCGGGCTCCGCCGAGTCCGCGTGTGCGGGTACCGTCGCGGAAATGGTGGACCATCCCGCGGACGATTCGTTCGAAGTCGGCGTATCCGAGCACGATGGCGTGGTGGTCGTCTCGGTGCGGGGAGCGCTCGATGTGGTCACGTCGGTACACCTGACCGACGCAGCCTCGCCCGCCGCCGAAAACGCGAACAACGGATTGATCATCGACCTGACGGAGGTGGACATGCTGTCCTCCAGCGGACTCACAGCCCTTCTGCGTACGGTCGACCTTCTACCGACAGGCGCTTCGGCCGCGTTGATCGCACCACACCCCGGAGTGCAGCGTCCGATAACTTTGAGCGGCCTGGACCGTGTCATCACCACAGTGACCGACCTGGATGACGCCGTCGAAGCGGTGCGCTGACCGCCTGCCGAACTCCCTCAGTCGGTGCCTGGCCCAGATCCCTGCGCGGACTCGACTGCCGACGTGCGCGTGCTGTGCACGCTCAATACGTCGGTGAGACCGGCCAATTCGAAGGGACGACGAGTTGCCGGCTTGTTTGCAACGACGAGGATGGACGTTTCTTCGCCAACGCGATCATGCGCCGAGACAAGGACGGTCATCGCGCTCGTGCCGAGAAACCCCACTTCGGTGAAGTCGACGACCAGGGCTGTCGGTGACGCCGTCAGTGCGGACTCGATTGCAGACCGAAACGACTCCGTGGTGGTCATGTCGATATCTCCGATCACCGTCACCACCGATGTCGAACCGAAGGCTTCGACCTCGATCTCGAAGCGCGGACCACTAGAGCTGTCAGGCACGTTTCTTCCTCCAAGCCGCGTCAATGCCGCACGTCTACACGCGGCATCTGAGTTCGGCCGCGCCTTGCGGCAGTCTACTAGGGAGGGCCTATGCAAGTGCCACGTCGACCCCTTCGACCGCCTTCAAGAACGGGCAGATCGACATTGCTTGACTGAGGGTGTCGTTCGGGTTTTCCGAGTCCGGGAGACTCACCCTCAGCGAGAATCCTGCGCTGTACCCGACGGAGTCCGTGTCTGACAGAGTGACCGACGCCTCGACCGCTGCTCCATCCACGGTTTCCCCCGCCGTTCCAGCCGCGATTCGCAACGCTTCGATCAAGCACGACGCCAGAGCCGCGGCCATCAACTGCTCGGGATTCGTCGAACCCCCGGGGCCGCCCAATTCCGTTGGCTCGTGGACGTTCACGGACAATTCGTCGTCACTGGACTTTACCGATCCTGGGACGGCAGTAACTGTGGCGGTATACAAGTTTGTGGGCATGGTTCAAGGATGTCCCTCCTGCGATTCCCCGAAACATGCAGCCCTGCAACGGCAGGAATCCCTCACGGCTGAAGGATGATCTTCACCGCCCCGTCTTGCTTTTTCTGAAAGATCTCGTATGCATGCGGAGCATCGTCCAGCGACAGAGTGTGTGTGGCGAAAGTGTCGACTCCAAGGGGGTCCTCGTCGGTGAGCAAGGGCATGATGTCGTCGACCCACTTCTTCACGTTGGCTTGGCCCATGCGAAGTTGAATCTGCTTGTCGAACAGCGTGAGCATCGGAATCGGGTCGGCCATGCCCCCGTACACACCGATCAGAGAGATAGTGCCGCCGCGGCGCACGATGTCGATGGCCGCGTAGAACGCGTCGAGCCGATCCACACCCGCCTTCTGCATCATCGCTTTTCCCATGAAGTCCGGCAACAGACCGGTGACCTGTTGGGCCGCCTTCGCGATCGGCGAACCGTGGGCTTCCATTCCGACCGCATCGATCACAGCATCGGGACCCCGGCCGTCCGTGAGGTCCCGAATCACGTCACCGAGATCACCCGCGTGCTGCGACTGATCGACAGTTCGAATTCCGCGGGCTTGCGCCCGTGCGAGCCGCTCGGGAACTCTGTCCACGGCTATGACCTCGTAGCCGAGGTGCGCGGCTATGCGCGCCGCCATGTCGCCGATCGGGCCAAGGCCTAGTACAGCGACCGAACCCCCGTCAGGAATGTCTGCGTACGCGACCGCTTGCCAGGCGGTGGGTAAGACGTCGGACAGGTACACGAAGCGCGAATCTGCAGGGCCCTCAGGCACTTTGATGTGAGTGAACTGCGCCTGCGGCACCCGCAGCAGTTCCGCCTGCCCACCCGGGACACTTCCGTACAGCTCGGAATATCCGAACAGTGCTGCGCCCATACCCTGTTCGCGCACCTGCGTGGTTTCGCATTGTGTGTACAGCGTCTGATTGCACATGAAACAGCTGCCGCAGGAGATTTGGAACGGGACCACAATCCTGTCGCCCACAGCGAGGTTGGTTACTTCGGAGCCGACTTCCCGAACGATCCCCATCGGCTCGTGCCCCAGGATGTCCCCCGGATTCATGAATGCGCCGAGCACCTCGTACAGGTGCAGATCGGACCCGCAGATATTGGTGGACGTGACCTCGATGATCGCGTCCGTCGGCTTCTCGATGATGGGGTCGGGAACGGTATCGACGCGAACGTCTCGCTTGCCGTGCCAGGTCACTGCTCTCATGCGGATCCTCCTCGTCGAGCCGGAGCCGGCGTGGCGTGCCCGTGTCTGGAACTACGGCCGGCAGACATCGACTACCCCGTTCACGCCGTCTCAATCGAGGGTTCGTCGGCCGGCAGTCGGGGGCAGAGGCCGTTCCTGAGACGGACCATGCAACTTCTCGTATGTCGATCGCTCCTGCGCCATTCGTTTCTGTGCTCGATCGCTTTTCAGATCGGGCGGCAGTCCGTGCAGTTCGAGCCGTCTCGCCCGGTTCAGATCCATGAAGGCGAGGGTGTAGAACAACGCCAACAGGACACTGAGAAGCACCATTGCGCCGCGCAACCACAGCGCACCGGGAAAGAGCACAAGGAACGCCAGAAAGATCGGCGTGAACGGCAGAAGCCCACGGATCAGATGTCGAGGTACCGCGCCGGGGCCGACCAGGTCCCTGCGGACCCAATTCTGCATGGAGCGCGGCAGCGGCCTGCCGAACACCGAGTACATGAACCATTGTGCGACGGAGGGACGAATACGATTCTTCACAGGGTCAGAGCTCCTGCGGCAGTTGCTGATTCGTTGATTCGAGTCAACGCAAGTCGAAGCGTTTCCAACTCGGCGACATCGACGCCGAGCTTGTCTACGACTGCGCCTGGTATCGCCTCCGCCCGCGATCTCAGGGCGGCGCCGCGTTCACTGAGGTGCACCTCCAGCACGCGTTCATCGGCCGCGCTGCGTTTGCGCTCGAGAAGTCCGGCCGTCTCCAGCCTCTTGAGCAGAGGCGACAACGTGGGCGAATCCAGCTGAAGCGCTTCACCGATACCCTTCACGGACCGGGGTGACTGTTCCCACAGCGCGAGCATCACCAGGTACTGAGGGTGTGTGAGACCCATCGGCTCCAGCAACGGCCGATACACCGCAAGCACCGCACGGTTGGCCACCGCGAGCGCAAAACACACCTGCCGTTCGAGCGCGAGTGGATCCTCGGTCACTACTGCCTTTGCCATGCAGTCGACCTTACGCCGAATCGAGCGTGCACGAATAGATTGTGCGTTAACTAACTTGGATCGGTGTGCTCCTCCGAGCGACGATTCTCGTCGTAGGTGACAGTGATGTCTTGAAAGCCTTTGTTGCGTTGGGCTTCGGCTTGCCCGGTGTACGAGTTCTTGTCCCCCTCGGTCAGCTCGACGTTGTCGGTGAACGGGGTCAGCAGAGCTCGAGGATGCAGGTGGTCCACTCGAACAGCATTGATCTCGATACAGATCACGATGAGGACCGACGCCACGTACAAGAATCCCAACAGGCCGAGAACAATCGCGAACACACCGTTGCTGGTGCTGACATTCCCCACTACATATCGAATGTAGATTCCACCGAACGACTGGAGCGCCTGCCAGATGACCGCAGCCACAAGGGCTCCGGGAAGGACATCCCGAACTGTCAGCTGTCGCGCCGTGCCGATCCGGAAGGCGGCGGTGAAGACCACGACATTGACCATGATCGCCCCTGCGAGGGCGAGAATACCGCCGGCAACACCGAACAGTCCCGACGATGCCACCACGTTGAGAACAGTCAGGCCGACTATGGACGTACCGACTGTGGTCAGCAGGAGCAGTCCCCGGAGCCGCGCTCGAATGGGGTCGGGTTGGTTGTTGCGCGGCACCGACCATGCGGTGTTCAGGGCGTGTTGAGCAGCCAACGACACCCCGAGGCCGCCGTACAGCGAGCCGAGGACGCCGATCACTATTGCGGTGACGCCGCCACTGAGACGATCCGGCTCGCCGAGCTGATCGCCGATCACCGGGATTTGGCTCATTGCCGAGTCGAGGATGCGCTCCTGTAAGTCGGGATTTCCCGACAGGACGATTCCGAGCAGCGTGGTGAACAACAGAAGCAGTGGAAACAGCGACAGAAACGCGTAGTACGCGATCAGCGCGGCGAGGTACCCACCGCGGTCGTCGAGAAATTTGTAGACGACCGCGATGGGGAATCCGGCACCAGGATGGTTCCGTTGAAATTCGTCCAAGCGTGCAACCATCAGCGGCCGAAGAGTGACTTCGATCGACCGACCCGCGGAGCAATGAACGCGTTGCGCACGCGACGGCGACGGTTCCGACGGTTGAGCAGGACCGCGACTAGACCCACACCGGCCAACGCTGCGGCGATCACCAACGTACGGGGAGATTTTGCCGTGTCGACCACGGTATCGACGTCGATGTCACGGGCCTTGGAAACCGCGGTGTCAGCCAGATCGGTGACCTTGTCGGCGGCATCGGACGCCGTGGCAGCAGCGGTGTCAGCGATCGACGACGCGCTCTCGACTGCCGAATCAGCGACGTCGGAGACCGTGTCCACTGCGTCGTCCACGACGTCGGACACGGTATCGGCTGCCTGATGCGCGTTACCCTTTGCCTTCTGCGCCGTTCCTTCTCCGCGGAGTTCGTCGTCGCCGGTGGCCTCGCCGATCTGGGCTTTCGCCTCGCCTGCAACTTCTTCGGCCTTGTGCTTCGCCTTGTCGATGAAATCGGACATTGTTTTCCTCCAGTTGGACATAGGAAGCGGGATCCGCCGGGTTTTCAGGCTGCACCCGGCGGTCGATCGATAGGCTCGTGTCAGCGAACGGCGCTGCGTACACGCAACGCTGCGGTGACGGCGAGAGTGATGACGGAGCCGACAGCGGCGGCGCCGAGGAGCCATACCCCCTGGGGAAGGCCGAAGTTCCAGCCGATGAAGTTCACATTCTCGTGGACAGTGTTCTGTAGAACGAAGATCACCAGCGCGATGGTGAACACGAGAGCAACAACCAACGCAAGCTTGGAGGCAAATCCTCCACGGCGGCGTGGGGCGGTGTGAGCGGAGGTGGAATCGGTCGCGATCATGATGGTCCTTCAGGTGATGGGGGTAGTGGATCGGGGGCCGAGGGCCGCCGATCCTGGAGATCAGCGGCCCTCGAGGCATAGAGGGGTGGAGCAGTTTCGGGACTACTTGAACGTGTCCTTGATGTTCTCGCCGACCTTCTTCACGCCCGCTGCGCCCTGGTCCTTCTTGCCCTCGGCCTCGAGATCCTTGTTGTCGGTGGCGTCACCGACAACCTCCTTGACCTTGCCGATTGCGTCTTCTGCTGCATTCTTGGCCTTGTCGACGAAGCTCATTGTGGCCGTCCTCTCCAGTAGGTGTTGTTGAAAGTTGCAGTTCTATAGTCGGTTTTCGTGGCCGAAAGCAAACGTTTGGATTGAGTGATCTACATCACTCGACTTGAATGCCGGGACGCCTGCCCGTACCGGTTTGCAGCGCTTCGACCTGGGGAGTTAATCCAACGCCTCTCAATAATCTGCTCTTGTTGTTGCGTGGCGGAAGACGCAGCTCAGTTGAACGGCGCGCCCCCAGCGCCTGCATGTGTTAGAGAGCAAGTCCGTGCGACACACGAAGTGCGGGAGTGGTCGTTTCGTCCGTTTCGCTAGAGTCGATGCAATGAACGAGACCGAACTCGGCGGAATAGCGGGCTGGGCCGTCAGCCTCATGGAGGCGATCGGAGGCCCGGGCGCCGGAATCGCGGTAGCTGCGGAGAACTTCTTTCCACCGCTTCCGAGCGAGATCATCCTGCCTCTCGCCGGCTTCACCGCGTCGCAAGGCGGGATGACACTGTTCGGTGCGCTTTTCTGGACCACAGCAGGTTCGGTCGTCGGCGCCTTGATTCTGTACTGGCTCGGAATCAAGCTCGGCCGAGATCGGATGTACGCGATCGTCGATCGCATTCCGTTCGTCGGTACCGAAGACCTCAGCAAAGCCGAGGACTGGTTCAACCGGCACGGGCGATCGGCGGTGTTCTTCGGACGAATGATCCCAGTCGTGCGATCGGGCATCTCCATCCCCGCAGGTGTGTCGCGAATGCCGCTGGCTCAGTTCACTGTTTACACGATCCTGGGCAGTCTGATTTGGAACTCCATCTTCGTTCTCGCCGGCTACTTCCTCGGCGAGAACTGGCACTACGTCGAGAACTACGCATCGGTGTTCCAGTACATAGTCATCGGTGCGCTGATCCTGTTGATCGGGTTCTTCGTGGTGAAGAAAATTCGCTCACGAGGAGATCGGGCATCGTCGAGGCCGGCGTCACATTCCGATCAGTGACATCGCACTCGGAGCGACGCAGCTCCTGTACGTCTTCGGGGCCACCAATCGCCAGTAAGGTCGAAGTATGGCGCCAAGAGCGGGTGTAGTGGTTACGGGAACCGAGGTCCTCTCCGGTCGGGTCACCGATCGGAACGGCCCATGGGTCGCCCAGCGGCTCCTCGAAATGGGGGTGGACGTCGTGCACATAACGGTGTGCGGCGACCGGCCGGCGGACATGACCGCACAGCTGCAGTTTCTTGCGGATCAGCAGGTCGACCTGATCGTCACCACGGGAGGCTTGGGGCCTACCGCAGACGACCTCACCGTTTCGACCGTCGCCGCTCTCTACGGTCTCGAGGTGCACCTCGATGTCGAACTCGAGCAACGCATCGAAAAGATCGTCCGGCGCTGGCGGAGCCGGCTGAGTTCTGCTGTCGACTCCGAGCCCCTGCGTGCCGGCATTCGCAAACAAGCGATGGTCCCGGACGGCGCTTCCTCAATCGCGCCGACTGGCACAGCCCCGGGTCTCGCGATCCCGGCCACCGGTTCGGGAACTCTGCCCACAGTGTTGATCTTGCCGGGCCCTCCCACGGAGTTGCAGGCAATGTGGCCGCAGGCACTCGAAAGCCCACCCGTCGCTCAGGTCCTGTTGAACCGCAGAGAAGTTCGTCAGGACACCATCCGCGCGTACGGCCTCTCCGAGGCCGACCTCGCCGCAACGTTGCGCAGCGCCGAGCAGGACATCGCAGGCTTCGGCGATCTCGAGATCACCACGTGTCTACGGCTCGGCGAGCTCGAGATGGTCACCCGTTTCGCGGAAACAGCGGCGGCCGCATACGAGGACCTGTCGGCTCTGGTCGAGAAAAATCATGGCGGCACGATCTTTTCGACCGACGGATCCACCATCGACGACATCGTGGCGACCCGATTGGCCGGCCACCGGATCGCGACTGCGGAATCGTGCACGGGCGGCTTGATCGCAGCGCGTCTCACCGATCGCGCAGGATCGTCGGCATACGTGATCGGTGCCGTGGTGTCCTACGCGAACGAGGCCAAAACCGGTCTACTCGATGTCCCCGCAAGCATGATCGACGAATTCGGCGCCGTGAGTGAACAGGTGGCAGCCCGGATGGCGGAGGGTGCCGTGAGCCGAGTCGGCGTCGATATCGCGGTATCGACCAGCGGAATCGCAGGACCCGGCGGCGGCACCGATCTGAAACCGGTAGGCACGGTGTGCTTCGCAATCGCCGTCGACGGCCGGCCGACCGTCACCCGCACACTCCTGCTTCCCGGCGACAGGGCAAGCGTGCGTGCACTGTCCACCACCGCAGCTATGCACATGCTTGCCGATGCGCTCGCTTCACCGCTCATCGACGCTGATTCCACAGGGTGAGCTTGTAGGGATTCATCATCAACGCAATGTCGGTGACAACGTCGCCGGCGACCTCCAGTGTCGCCACTCCTAGGATTTTTCCGTCGTCCCACAGCGCAAATCCGAGGCCGTCGGGAGTGTCCTGTTCCTCGACCAGTGCATTGCCGAATTTCGCCAGCGATCCGAGAAGGAACCGTGCGACCTTGTCCGCGCCGGCGACAGGATTGCGGGCAGCCGTCACGAACCCGCCACCGTCCGAGCGGAGCACCACACCGGGATCGAGCACTGCAACGAGTCCGGCAACATCGCCTGTTCGAACTGCAGCGGCGAAGGCACGAACGATGTCGTCGTGCGCCGCGCGGGAAGCGCGGCTACTCTGCTTGGTCCGAACACGGCGCCGGGCAGAGGAGGCAAGCTGACGACACGCTGCCGGCGTACGTCCGACGATCTCGGCGATGTCGGCAAAAGGAACGGCGAAGACATCGTGCAAGACGAACGCGACGCGCTCTGCCGGAGTCATGGAGTCGAGGACAACGAGCAAAGCAGTGCTGACAGAATCATCGAGGGTGACGTGTTCGAGAGGGTCCTCGGCGGCAGATCCCGTTGCTGGAAACGCATAAGCCGGAACAGGCTCCGGTAACCAAGGACCGACGTAACTTTCGCGGCGTCGGCGAGCAGACGCCAGAATGTTGAGGCAAACGCGGCTGGCGGCCCGCATCAACCAAGCCTGAGGGATGTCGATCGCCTTGCGCTCCTCGGGCGTCAATCGATACCACCGAAAGTACGCCTCTTGCACCGCATCCTCCGCCTCGGCGACGGTGCCGAGCATGCGAAACGCCAGTGAAACCAGCTGACGACGTTCGCCGATCACATCCGCGTGAAATGAATCATCGTGGTCGTCCATCTCCTGTCACCTTCCGTTCCGGATCGAGGCGGCCCGGGGTCGTCCTATCGGGGATGCCCTGTGGAGAGCGTGCGCGCGAAGCACGAGAAAGTTCATGCCCATCAGACAAGGTAGCGACACCGAGTGTGAGGTGCGACGACATTCGGCGTACCAACTCGTGCCGTGAACCACCTCACAAGCAGGTCCGGCACCTCACAAAACTGCGGTCTGCGTTGTCTAGTGATCGACAACCACCACAATCAGGAGGACTGCAATGTCGCCGAACAACATGACGGACCATTCGATGGACCGAACCCGAGCGGTAGTACTCGGAGGCGGCTACGCGGGCGCCCTTGCCGCCAACAGATTGCAACAGAACCCATCAATCGATGTCACCGTCGTCAATCCGCGCGCCGAGTTCGTTCACCGTGTCCGACTTCACGAAATGGTTGCCCGAAGCGGCGAAGCGACCGCGAACCTCGCAGGTTTGTTGGGCGACGGTATCCACCTGATCGTCGACACCGCCGAAAAAGTGAACCCTGCCGAACGCACTGTCGAACTCGCGTCCGGCGCAGAAATTTCTTACGACTACTTGATCTACGCCGTAGGCAGTACCGGGAAGGTCCCACTCTCTGTGCCCGGAGCCGCGCAGTTCAGCTACCCGATCGGCGAGCTCGAGCAGGCGGAGCGGCTCCGCTCGACGCTCGACGAAACGCCTCCGAAAGCCCGAATATGCGTAGTGGGTGGAGGTCTGACCGGAATCGAGGCCGCAGCCGAGCTCGCCGAACAGCGACCCGACGTCACGGTCGTGCTGTTGTGTGGAGGCGTTCTCGGTCCAACGTTGGGTGAACGCGCTCGCGCATCGACGCGTCGCCAGCTCGAGCGGCTGAATGTAGACGTACAGGACACGGCGATCGTCGCAAAGGTCGAGTCCGACAAGGTGTGCCTCGCAGACGGGACGGTAGTGCCTGCAACGGTGACCATCTGGACCGCCGGCTTCGGGGTGCCGACACTGGCAGCCGACAGCGGTCTTCGTACGGATCCGATGGGAAGGCTACTGACCGACGAAGCCCTGATCAGCCTCGATGACCCGCGAATAGTAGCCGCTGGGGACTCAGCGGCGCCGTCCGGACAGTCGCTACGGATGAGTTGCCAAGCTGCAATGCCCCTGGCTGCCCGAGCAGCCGGCACGGTGCTCGACCTCGTCGCCGGACGCGAGCCAGTGGCTCGCACACAGGCTTTCGTCGGAACCAACATCAGCATCGGACGGCGTTACGGCACCATTCAACTGTCGAAGAAGAACGACACACCGCGAGGTCTCTACATCGGCGGCAAAGTGGCAGCGACAATCAAAGAATTTGTCTGCACGAAGGTCATCGACCAGATCGAAAAAGAGGGCCGTAGGCCAGGTTCGTACCGCTGGCCCGGCGCAAAGAAACAGACGGTGCGTGCGAACACCCCCAGTGGATCGTCGGACCTCATCCCCACGCTCCGCAACGACGGGAACTGACCTACTCGATACCGCCTTGTTCGAACCCCCGCATCGAACTGTCCCGTCTAATCGTTCGTCGTTCTGTGGAACGTTGGATCAGTTTTCGGATGTTGGAATCAGGAGGTGCACTCTGGAGACGAGTTTCAAGGCGGTGTCGGGGTCGGCTCCATCGAAAACGGCAGTGTGGATGCCGCGCATTGCCCCGGTGAGGAGCCGGGCTGCGTCGGAGAGTCGAGTCCTGGGGTCGATCTGTCCTTCTCGGGCAGCGGAACGGAGCAGTTCGGTGATGGCTTCGACAAAGTTGTCGTGCCAGTGCTCGGCCGTACCTTCTGATTGCGGGACCCCGAGATTGCGGAACAATACGTGGGTGCGCGGGGTGTCATAGATGCTCTCGGCGGCAATTCGCAGAAATGTCTGCAGTTGCTCGAGCGGGGCGTCCGGCCAGGTGGCGTTCACCGACTTGTCGTGGATGCGTTCTATCAGGACGGCGGCAGCATCGTCGACTGCGGCCTGGAAGAGTTCACGTTTGCTCGTGAAATGATGGAATGCAGTTCTGGGCGCGAGACCGCATCGGGCAGCAACACTTTCGATCGTGATGTCCACGTAATCGGCGTGCCGGAGCAATTCCTGTGTTGCCTCGACGAGACGCATCCGCGCTGGACCTGGTTTGTCTGTGGTCGACGACTCGACCCAGCGGTACAACGTGGTGGTGTGGATGCCCAGGGATCCCGCTACGGCAGTTGGGCTTTCGGCACCCCCGAATGCCCGTGCCACTGCCTCCTGGCGATCGGCGAGTGTGAACTTGGAGACTCTGGCCATGGTCGTGACAGTACATTCCTGGAACCGGCGTGGTCTACGAGATCGAAGGGGGCTGGTGAAGGATTCGCGCGAGGACGGGCAGTAGAACCCGAGTGGGGACGATACCCGCCATGGCTGCTTGCACTGCGTTGCGGCGGCCCGAGATGACATGTGGCCGACTCCTTCTCGTGTCCAGCGCTCGCATCGCGGTGGCCACGACCTGGGCCGAAGTCTGGTAGGTTCCTGTGGCCGTGGCGGAGTCGCCGATGACGTCGAAGAACTCGGTGTGCGTGGGTCCGGGGTTGAGCGCGAATACTCTGACTCCGTGTTGTGCCGATTCGTACCACAGGGACTGGCTGAAGCTCAGAACGAATGCTTTTGCAGCCGCGTACACGGCGAGCGTCGGGACAGGCTGGAACGCAGTCGTGCTGGCCACGTTGACGATGGTGCCGTCTCTGCGGGCGATCATGTCGGGCAGGAAGGCCGAGCATATGTCCACCACAGCCCGGATATCGACGGCGACAAGCCGCTCGAAGTCGTCGGCGTCGCCATCGGTGAAAGGTCCTTGTACGGCGAATCCCGCGTTGTTGACGACGAGGTCGATGCGCTCGGGGACGACGTCGCGCAGCCTGCGGCCGCTTGCGGGCTCGGACAGGTCCCACGGCACGGTTCTACAGTCCACGCCGTGGGTCGACACGAGCTCTTCCGCCAGTGCTTTCAGGCGGTCTTCCCGTCGTGCGACGAGCACCAGATCGGAACCGCGGGCGGCCAGCACTCGCGCAAACTCGGCGCCGATTCCCGAACTCGCGCCGGTGATCAGAGAGCGGGCCGGCCGACAGCGAGACATGATGCGACTCATCGGTCCGAATCATTCCGTGTGCGTTCGAGTTCCGCTGTGGAGCGGCGCGCGAATTCCTCGTACGAGGTGGGTTCGCGTCCGAGTAGTGCAGGCAAAGTCGTCAGGTCGCCTGCCGGTAGGCCATGGCCGTCGTAGTGGGTCATCATCGTCCGATACGCCCGGCGTGCGTCCGCTGGCCAATTCTTCATGTCACGAGGGTTCGACGCTGCCTGCGCACCGCTGATGAGGTGCCTGAAGGAGTGCAATTTCGTAGATCGCACAGCATGTCCGACGACCGAGGCCACCGCAGGCAGCATATTCAACGAGTTCGTCAGGGACGAGGGTGGGATTCTGACGGCGGTCACCGGATGGCCCAACACGCGCGACCATATCTCTGCCATCTCGTGGCGTGTCAGTTCCACCGTCGAGAGGTCGTAGGTGCGACCGGTGTGTGGTGTCGGGTCGATCAGGATGCTCGCGGCCGCTTCGGCGACGTCGGCGACATCGACGACGCCCATGACACTGTCCGGTGAGACCGGGTAGGGCATGACTCCCGCCTGTAGAAATTCCCACACCTCGAGATAGTTCTGCATGTAGTGCGATGGCCTGAGCACCGTGGTGGGGATCCCGCTCTCGCATAGCAGGCCTTCGGCGACGTCCTTCTGATGATGGTGCGTCAGCTGATGCAGGTCCGGATGAATTACAGAGTGGAACACGATGTGCTGCACTCCGTTTGCGGGCACGGCCGCGATCAGGTGTTCGACGATGGGTCGCTCGTCGATGATCTGCGTCGGCGCGGCATGGTACAGAACGCTGGCTCCGGTCAGGGCTGCGTCCAAAGTCTTCGGTGACCGAAGATCACCGATGACGACCTCGGTTGCGCCGTCTTGGCGGGTCGTCGCAGCCTGAGCCTCGTTCTTCACGACAGCGCGGACAGGCACATTCTGTGCGGTCAGTTGCCGAACGAGGAGCCGTCCGACTCCGCCCGCGGCGCTGGTCACTGTGATCATCGGACCTCCTCGGTGGTGAGTGCGGTGCACACCGGACTCATTTGCGAATATTGCACACAGAATGCACATACCGCAACAGGTGGATCCGCGACAGAACCCGTCGCCCGCTGGAGGATCTGATTTACAGGAGCTCGTGGGGGTCGGTTATCGATACCCGATGGCCATCGGCGCCTAGTCGTCCGATTGCCTCGGTGAGTAGGCGACGAGCGGCGTCGTCGACTGCCCGTACATTCTCGAAACACAGCTCCACACGGTTACCGTCGGGGAACCCGGATGTAAGCCGGGTGAGAATCGACTCGGCGCCAGCGAATCGCAGATCGCCTTGCAATTCGATCATGGTGGTACCGGATCGTTCTTCGATGGAGCGAACTGCGGACTCCCCGGAGGCACTGACATGCATCATGTGCAGTTCGAGATCCCGCGAGAGTCGTTCGAAGACGGCGACGGCACGGACGCTGTTGCCGTGTTCGTTCAACCGTGGTGAAATCACTGCAATCCCGACTTGACCGGGTAGGACACCCATGATCGCGCCTGCCACACCGCTTTTGGCGGGAATGCCGACACTCGACATCCAGTTTCCGCTCCCGTCGTACATCCCGCAGGTTGCCATCGTGGACAACACGTGCCGAGTGATTCGTGCATCCAACAGCCTCGCACCACCGTGGGGGTCGATGCCCCCGTTGGCCATCACTGCCGCGATTGCGGCGAGATCACGGCAGTTGACCGAAATGGCGCACTGGCCGGCATAACCATCGACGACCTCAGCGGGCTCCGCCCCTAACTTATTCATGGCCTTGAGCAGATGAGCAATCCCGGTGTTGCGATCGTCCGCTGCCAGTTCCGCCTGGTGCACAGCGTCATCGACCGGCAATGTTCGGCCCGCCACCCGGCTGTGCAGCTCCCGGATTCGCTCGAGTCGGTGACTGGCCGAGTCGGCACGGACCATCGAATGCACGGCGAGTGCACCGGCATTGATGAGCGCATTACGGGGGCGACCGGTGCCGGGCTCGAGCGAAATCTCGTTGAACGAGTCACCGGACGGTTCGACGTCGACCACCTCGAGCAATGCGTCGAGCCCGTGGTCGTCCAGTGCAAGCGCATACGTGAGTGTCTTGGCGATCGACTGAATCGAGAACTCGGTCTCGGCGTCACCAGCGGTGTACATCGATCCGCCGACCGTGGCCAGTGCAATTCCGAAGAGCTCAGGATCGGCTGCGGCGAGCTCGTCGTTGCCTCGAGGTATCGAACCCTCGTCGAGATCTTCACACTCCCGCAGAACGGACTCGAGGTATTCAGGGATTGGGGACTGCATCAGAGTTGTTACGCCTTTTGCACATTCATGGAGGGGTCGGGGAGAATGAAATTCGTCTGCGCATAGGCGCTCACGGTGCTGCTCATGAGAGGGTGGCTACCCCGTAGCCCTTGATGCCACACATTCCGCGCACCAGAAAACTGTTCCAACGCACACGGTCACCCTCGCCGAACCCGCACCGAGGGTGACCGCGATAAGTGTGTGCAGTCAGCGCGCGATCATTCCGTGCGGATCGATGACGAATTTCTGGGCGACTCCGCTGTCGAATTCGCGGTATCCACGGGGCGCGTCATCGAGCGAGATGACCGTGGCGTTGACAGCCTTGGCGATCGAAACTCGTTCCTTCAGAATCGCGTTCATCAGCTCGCGATGGTAGCTCATCACCGGGCATTGGCCTGTTGCGAAAGACAGCGATTTCGCCCATCCGGTACCGAGGCTGAGCGAGAGCGCTCCTCGCTGGGCCGCCTCGTCCACGCCACCGGGATCTCCGGTGACATACAGCCCGGGGATACCGATGCCGCCGCCGGCCGTGGTGATGTCCATCAGCGAGTTGAGCACTGTCGCAGGGGCCTCGTGGGACGAGTCGCCGCCGTGACCTCTGGCCTCGAAGCCGACGGCATCCACTGCGGCGTCGACCTCGGGAACACCGAGGATCTGTTCGATCTGGTCCTGCGGCGCGCCCTTGCCCACGTCGACCGTTTCGCATCCGAATGTGCGAGCCTGAGCAAGTCTTTCGGCATTCATGTCGCCGACGATCACCACCGATGCCCCCAACAGCTGAGCACCCACCGCAGCGGCAAGTCCGACCGGACCCGCACCCGCGATGTACACGGTGGCACCGGGCTTGACTCCAGCGGTCACTGCTCCGTGGAAGCCGGTGGGAAAGATGTCGGAGAGCATTGTCAGGTCGAGAATCTTCTCCATAGCCTGATCGCGGTCGGGGAACTTGAGCAGGTTGAAGTCTGCATACGGTGCCATGACGTACTCGGCCTGGCCACCCACCCAACCGCCCATATCCACGTAGCCGAAGGCCGAACCCGGCCGATCTGGATTCACGTTCAAGCAGATTCCGGTTTTGCGCTCCTTACAGTTTCGACACCGTCCACACGCGATGTTGAAGGGAACGGAGCAGATGTCCCCGACCTTCAGGAACTCGACATCTCGCCCGACCTCGACGATCTCGCCCGTGATCTCGTGCCCGAGGACCAGCCCCTCCGGTGCCGTAGTGCGTCCGCGGACCATGTGCTGATCGCTACCGCAGATGTTGGTGGACACAACCTTGAGGATGACGCCGTGCTCGCACTTGCGACCGACGTTGGCCGGGTTGACCCCCGGACCGTCGGTCAACTCCAACCCGGGATAAGCGATGTCCTGAACTTCCACTTTCCCTGGTCCGGCGTACGCAACTGCTCTGTTGTCTGCCATGAGTTCTCCTCGTCGGTAGGTGCACTGTGCGATCGACATGTCGAAACCCGCCGAGCACGTGTACTTCCCGTCGACAAGCTGCAGCGCACGACTCAGCGTGTGTCCCGCATCACACCATAGTATGCGCAAGTCCGAATGTGGGGTTCGCCGACTGCCCGTGCCCGCGCGCCGGCCAGGTCATTCAGCCGCAGGAACACGCGATGCAGGAAGCATGGACTCGACCAGCTGGTCGATCACTGCTCGCACGACGTCGGGCGATGGAGCGTGCGTCAGCAACCCCTCCACGACGAACGTCCCGATGCGCAGCATGGCATCGGCTTCGTCGCCCACCAGGCCCGATGCCTCGATATCGGCGGTGAACAGCGATTCGGCAAAGAAATGAAAACCGTTGTGCCAGTTTTCTATCGCGGGAGACTTGGATACACGGTCGTGCACGGTGGACACCAGCGGGCCCACTCTCTGCAACCGCTCCACCAGCCAGACCAAGCGGTCCGCCAGTGGACGATCCGCCACGTTCAGGTAGTCCGCCGTGTCCTCCGCCGCGATCGCGGTCAGCACGGCGACCAGGATGTCGTCCTTGTCGTCGAAATACCAATACACCGTGTTCGAGGTGATGCCGACAGCTTTCGCCAATCGGCTGATCGATGCACGGTCGAAGCCGTCGGAAACGAACATGTCGCGAGCGGCAGCCACGATATCGTCTCGCTTGCTCTCCCTGTCGTGCAGTCCGCGATTCCTGGGCATGCCGGTCAGTCTATCTTGAATGCCGTTCAAGACCCTGCTACTGTTCTTGATGACCGTTCAAGAGATGGAGGCCGGACAATGCCGCGCACCGGACGTACGGCCCTGATCACCGGGGCGTCAGCAGGCATCGGGGCAGCATTTGCCCGTCACCTCGCCGCCGAGGGCAACAATCTCGTTCTCGTCGCTCGCCGTGAGGATCGACTGACCGCGCTGGCCGAGGAGCTCACCACTCGCCACCACGTGCGGTGCGACGTAGTGGCCGCAGACTTGGCCGATCGTCACGCTCCCCGCGCCATCATGGAACGCACGCAGGCTCTGGGTATCGACATCGACGTCCTCGTCAACAACGCGGGAATGTCCGGAAATTCGACGTTTGCGGACGCCCCGTTCGATGCGCTTTCCGCAGAAATACAGGTGATGATCACCGCCGTCACCGAGCTTGCCCACCGCACGGTTCCAGGAATGAAAGAACGCGGATACGGACGGATAATCAACCTGTCGTCGTTGGCTGCCTTCATGCCACCGGCTGCGAGCCTGCTCTACACCGGCATCAAGTCCTACGTCCTCGATGTCTCGCAAGCACTCGACATGGAGTTACGTCCGCACGGGATCCACGTCACGGCCCTGTGCCCGGGCTTCACTCACAGTGAATTTCACGACGTCATGGGAACCCGCGATGCAGCTACCGCGAAACTGCCGTCGGTCCTCTGGCAGAATCCCGAAGACGTTGCGAGGGAGGGCTGGCGCGCAGTCAACGCCGGCAAACCGGTCTGCATACCGGGGTTTGTGAACAAGGTGACTGCGGCCGCAGTCAAACCGATTCCCACCCGCTTCGGTTACTACCTGGGTCGAACCTTCAATCCGTTCAAACACTGAGACCGCGAAGACCAATGTGCTGAGCGCACAACGCTAGAACAGACCGGCACAGCCGCAAAACAGAGGAACCTGCGCATGACCACCAACGAGCACCCCAACTTCACCCGCACCGAGACATCGTTCCTATCGCGCGGCATCCGTTGCGCAGCAACTGTATTTCGTCCCGAAACGGCGAACGCCTCGCCGCTTCCGGCGATCGTGATGGCGCACGGATTCGGCACGCCCCGGGCAATGCGCCTGTACGCGTACGCGGAGCAGTTCGTTGCGGCCGGTTACATCGTGTGCGTCTTCGACTACCGGTACTTCGGGGACAGCGACGGCCATCCACGACAATTGTTGGACGTAGCCCAGCAGCTCGTCGACTGGCGCACTGCGGTCGACTTCGCACGCACACTCGACGGAGTCGATTCGAGCAGGATCGTCGGATGGGGCACATCCTTCGCCGGTGGCCACGTACTCACCCTCGCGGGCACGGGCGTCGAATTCGCCGCCGTCATAGCGCAAGTGCCGCACATCGACGGTATCGCCGCCGTCCGTGCAGTCGGATTGCGCCACTCACTCCGCGTGGGACCTGCCGCTATCAGAGACGGCATCCGATCACTCCTCCGGCGGCCACCGCACTACATCGACAGTGTCGGACTGCCTGGGACGCGTGCGGTGATGGTCTCCCCGGATGCGATCACCGGTCGCGATCGACTGGTCCAGGAATCCGGCCTGTCCGACGGCGACTATCCCGAAACCGTTGCCGCACGCATTCTCCTGAAAATCTGGCAATACTCCCCCGGCCGCACGGTGTCGTCAATCGCGTGCCCCACGTTGGTGCAGATCATGTCCGAAGATGTCGTGACGCCTGCCGCGGTTGCGCAACGCGCCGCAGGCAAAATTCGCAAGGCCACGGTCCGTACCTACGACGGCGGCCACTTCGACCCTTACGTCGATCCGCTGTTTTCCGCAGTGATCGGCGACCAACTCACCTTCCTCGCCGACAACGTGCCGCTGACGCTGCGGGCGGCTCCCACCGCCTGATCGTCCGGTCCACCGTGCCCCTTAGCATCAGGATTGGATATCCATGCCCGAAGCCTCGAAAAAATCCGAACTGTGGCTCGTACGAACCTGTTTCGACGACGACTTCCGCTGGAATGCGATCGAGGCCGATGCCAGGAAGACTCGTTCACGATTGCCCGAGGCAACCTTGGTCGTCTCCGCCGACCACACGCAATGTAGTCAACGAATTCGCCGAATCATGACGCATCTGGCCGCCCGGGCCCAAGAGAACCGGCGACTCCACGTAGCGATAGCCGACAAACAGACTTTCGGTCACCCCGATCAGCTGCTTCTGACGGTGGACTGCTCCACGATGCCGCGCACCATCGCACAGCTGCCCCTCGAGCGACTCGCCCCGCGCCACGCGTTCCTGTTGGGCACCACCGACCGGCCGTCGCGCGACGGACGCGGCCCCGATTCCGACCGAACACCGATGTCGCGGACAGAACGGGAGCCGAAAACTCCGCAGGCGACCCGCGACAACTCAGACCTCGCTCTGCTCGTCGCCGACGCCATCCGGACCGGCCAAGTGTGGAAGCGAGCGATGACCCGGGACATACCTCATGGGTAGGCACCGAGAAAGCACGCGCATGTCGGCGCCGGACTATCCCGGCGACATGGCGGCCGTTCCGGCTCTTCACTCCGAACCGCCAGCCCCGGTGCTGCGTATCGCCGTCGTCGTGCAGACACTGCTGTTCGGTGCTTTCGGCGTCGTCGCTACCTTCGCGCATGACGGTCCGTCCGAGGGGCTCGGCACGGTGATCGTGTACGGAGTCTGTGTATCGACAGTTCCCGTCGCGATAGTGATGAACAGGGCCGACTTCGGTGTCGACTGGTGGTCCCGACGCGCACCCGTCAACAACTGGTTCGTCGTGTACTGCGAGCTAGGCGTCACGACCGTCACAGCGACCTTTGCAGATCCAGTGGCGGCCTTGCACGGCGCGATGCTGCTCGCGCTTGTCGGCGCGTACGCTGCTCACTTCGCACATCCGAAAGCTATCTGGCTCCACATCGCGTGGAGCACCAGCTACGTCCTGGCACTCGGAGCCTGGGCACTTACTCTGCCGGGGCAGGACACCATCTCCATCGGCCTGCGAGTCGTAGTGGCCATCCTCGTCGTCAACGGGGCCGTAATATCGTTGTCGACCTTTTCCTCTGCCATCCTAAAATCCAATCGGATCTACCTCTCCGACTCCATGACCGACCCATTGACGGGAGTGTCGAACCGTCGTGGACTCGAAGCCCGGGCGTTCGATGCCAGCGGACGGGTCGACCCTTCGCACCAGTGCGTTCTCTTGATCGACATCGACGACTTCAAAGCAGTCAACGACAGCCACGGGCACACTGCCGGTGACGTTGTACTCAGGCTGACTGCGATGCGATTGACCACCTCCGCTGGGCGGCACGCCACCGTCGCCCGTCTGGGCGGGGACGAATTCGCCGTCGTAGTTCCCCATCCGACTCCGAACCTCCGAGCGTTTGCAGACAGGCTGCGACACGCCACCCACAACGTCGAGGACGAAACTCCGATTACCGTGAGTATCGGTGCAGCACTGCCTCAACGGGTTGGGGATTCACCTCGCGAGGTGTTCGTCGCAACACAGGCTGCCGCCGACGAGGCCCTGTATCGCGCCAAACACGAAGGCCGCAACCGCACCGCACTCGCAAGCACCACGAAATCCTGAAGCGGGCCGGATCTGGCTGGCGAGAAATGGATAGGCTCCGAACGTCAGGCCTGATGCCGGGTGTGCAGCGCGCGAACCGCATCGTCGAACTCCAACTGTCCCATTCGGCTGGCGACTGCTCGCCTGACCAACTCCGCGTGAGTCTCCCCCGCCAGCCCGCTGAGCGGCTGATCCAGGTCGAGGTTCTTCGGAAACGCGTAGCCCTCCGCGGACGCCGCGATCACATTGTCGACTTCGCGGTTCCTGCATCTGTCCGCCCAGTCGAGCAGCGTTGGGTAGATCGCCGAGACCATCGCTACGCGATCGACGCTGTCCAAGGCTCGCCCGAACGGCGACGACACCTGATGTTGCTCCCACAACCCGCAGACCCATCAATTTCTCCTCAGGGGTGTATCCGGGGCTCGGTGCCGTGATCTTTCTCGGCGAGCCGAAAGACCCGACAGAGGCGGCCGCTGTGTCCTGTGAACACAGCGGCCGCCTCGGTGATGCACTTGCTATTCGTTGTAGCCGAAGATCGCGTTCCATGCCTCTTGGTCGTCGGCGGAGTTTTCGATCGATTCCGATTGCGTGATTCGGTTGACCTTGGGGTCGGTGAACTCCGGCAGCTCGATTCCGCGAATCACCGGTGGATCGATGTCGTTGCGCACCGAGTACTCACCGAGATCGCTGAACACCTGCTGCCCCCTCTTGGAGAGGTTCCAGTTCATGAACACCTGAGCGGCCGCAATGTTTTTCGCCGTGGATGCAACCCCGGTGTAGTAGTCGTAGGCCGTGAGACCCTCCTCCGGTACCACGAAGTTGACCGGCGCATTCTCGTTGTTGGCAATGTTGACGCTACTGACCACCACGGTCCCCGCTTCGATCTCACCGCGGGCGAGTGCATCGAGCTGGGCTCCGATGGAATCGAATACTCTTGCTTCCGAGGAGTATTCACGGAGGTAGTCGTCGCCGAGCACCTCCCGCTGGAACCGAGTCAGCGCCAGTGCACTACCACCGGCTCCGGCCTGAGCGATACCCAGATTGCCCTTCCATCGATCGTCGAGGAGATTCGCCCACGACGTCGGCCTGTCGTCGCCGTCGATGAGCGCACTGTTGTAACCCATCGTGTAGATCGGGTCGAAGGTGCGGTAGTAGTTGCCACCGTCGAACACCACGTCGTCCTGCAACTCGGCCGCCGTCGGCGGCGTGTAGGGCTGGAAGACACCACGTTCGCTCAGTCCGCTGACGAAGCCGGCATCGGAGATCCGGACGACGTCAGCATCGAGACGGCCTGCGCCGTACTCGGCGACCAACCGCTCGTAGAGACGGTTGGGTGTCAGGCGAACCAGTTTGACGTCGAGACCGGTGTCCTTCTCGAAGTTCTTCAGCACCGTTGCCTCGGTGACGGCGGTGTAGCCGCTGTAGAGCGTAATGCCACCCTCGGCCTGAGCCTGCGTCCACAGATCCGGATCGGCTATCTGCTCGCCGTCGATCACCAGTCCGTTGTCGGTGATGATCTCCTCTGCGGCACGAGCCAGGTCGGGTCGCTCGGGCGGCGGTGAACACGCGGTGGCCGTTGCCAGTGCGACCCCGAGCGCGATTCCTGTGACCAATTTTCTCATCAGACACTTTCCTTGGATCCGAAGCGGCGCGAGAGGATGGCGAGCACACCGATCACGACGCAGTACAGCAGGCTCAGCTCAGCCGCCGACTGGAACGAGCCGTTGTCGTAGGCGTCGAAGATCGCGATCGAGAGCAACCGGGTGTCGGAGGTGAACAGGAACAGCGCGGCGGTGAGCTCACGCATGGACAGCATCAGCAGCAACAGGAAGGTCGAGGACAGACCGACCTTGAGCAGCGGAGCGGTGACGAACGAGATCGCCCGGTGCCGCCGTGCACCCAGCATGACGGCGCTGTCCTCCAAGTCCTTGTCCAACTGGATGATCGACGCAGAGACACCGCGGTAGCCCTGGGGAATGGTGACAGCGACGAACGCGATCACCAGCACCGCGAGCGTTCCGTAGATCGGCAGCGGAAGCGCCAGCCACGTCCACAGCAGACCCAGGCCGAGCACGATGGCAGGAACCGCCAGCGGCAGCATCGCCAGGTATTCCAACAGCTTCCGGCCGGGAGCGTTCGTCCGATACCTCGTGTACGCCAAGGCGAAGCAGAACGCGGTACCGATAGCGGCAGTGGCAACACCGACGATGACGCTGTTGGTCATCACGCTGTGGAAGTCGGCACTGCGCAACGTTTCTCCCAGTCCCCAGAACGACAGCGCACCCGAGTCGAAGAGCTGACCGATGTTCGCTACGTACGGGCTGGTCTGCAACGCCGCCAACACCAAGGCGATCAAGGGCAGCAGAACGGCCAGTGTGAAGTACACCCACGCGAACACAGCAGCCGGGATGCGCCATGCCCGTAGCGGAACCTGCCGCGCCCGAACACCTTTGCCGCTGACGGTGGTGTATTCCTTGCTGCTCATCGCGCGCTGCTGGAAGGCGACGACGGCCACCAGCAAGACGGTGAGAACCACTGCGACAGCGGCGGCGTCGTTGCCGCGGGCCGGTGATGCGTTCATCAGTCGATAGATCAGAGTCGGCAGCGTATCGACTCCGCCGGGCACACCGATCACCTGTGCCACCGGGAAGTTCTCGACAGTGAGCGCGAAGACCAGGATTCCCGAGCCGATCACGGCAGGCATGACGAGCGGGAACGTGATCTTGCTCAGCATCTTCGTCAACTTCGCGCCGTGCAGACTGGCGGCGTCCTCGAGGTCGGGATTCATCAACGAGAGCGCGGAGTGAACCATCAGGAACGGATACGGCGCGTAGTAGATACCAAGGATGAAGATCATCCCGCCGAAGCTGTAGATGTCGATGAAGCCGGGAAGACCGATCGCGCTCAGAACCAGGTTGATGTACCCGGTGGCAGGCCCGGCCAACAATGCCCAGGCCAGTGCTCCGACGAGCGCCGGGAGGAAAAGCGGCGCAATACCGATGCCGTAGATCATCTTTCGACCCGGAACGTTGGTACGTGCTGCGAGGAAGGCAAGAGTGCACCCGATCGCCAACGCGACGATCGAGGACCCGATGCCGACGAGTGCCGAATTCCACAGGGCGCTCTGCGCGGTCGAGGATCCGAGCAGCGAGAAGTTGTCGAGGGTGAAGTTGCCGAAGTCGAACAGCGACGTTCGTTCGGCGTTGTCGGTGAATGCGCCCATCACGATGAAGAACATCGGGAAGAGCACGATCACGGTGAGCAGAGCCAACTGCAGAAGCGTCGGAATCCACTTCTTCAGACCGGGCCTGCGCTGGGGTGTCGGAGTGTCGACGGTCGGCTTGGCCGTGGTGACGGGTCGATCGTCGGTAGGTGCGCTCATACCGGCACCGCCTCGGAGGCGACGCGATCGTCGACGAGAACCTGGGCTCCGCCGGGAACTGCGGTGATTCGAGCGCGTTCTCCCATGCCCAGGATTCGGCTGGCGTGACCGGTCGCGACTGCTTCGATCTCGGGTCCGTCGTCGAGGGTGACGCGGTACCGGATGGACGCACCTTGGTAGCTGGCGACGTCGACAGTGCCCATCCAGGACTGGCCCTCCGGCCCGGCATCGTCCAACGGGGTGACCAACAGATCCTCGGGCCGCAGGCACACTACAACGTGGCCGTCGCCCGCCGGAGCGGTATCGACCGCCACTGCAATGCGTTGGAAGTCGGTCAGTTCCATCATTGCGCGGGGGCCCGATGCCGGTGTGGCACGGAAGATGTTGCCGACGCCGAGGAACTCGGCCACCGAGGCAGACGTCGGTGAGGTGTAGATGTCCTCCGGCGTGCCGATCTGTACGATGCGTCCGTCTTGCATCAACGCGATTCGGTCTGCGAGCGCGAATGCCTCGACCTGGTCGTGGGTAACGTAGACGGTGGTCAGTCCGAGACGGAGCTGCAATTCGCGCAGCTCCATCCTGAGTCGTTCGCGCAGTCGCGCATCCAGGTTCGACAGGGGCTCGTCGAGAAGAAGAACGCTGGGACGCATCACCAGCGACCGGGCGAGCGCCACGCGCTGCATCTGGCCACCACTGAGCAGGCTCGCTCCCCGGTGCGCCATTTCCCCGAGCCCGACGAGGTCGAGTGCCTCGAGAACGCGCTGGTTCATTTCGGTCTTGTTGACCTTCTGCATCTTCAGCGAGAACGACACGTTGTCGAACACCGTCCGGTGCGGCCACACGGCATAGGACTGAAAGACCATGCCCACGTTGCGCTTGTGCGGCGGGATCGTCTTGTTCTTGTCCGAGTCGTGGACCACGCGGTCACCGATGGTGATGCGGCCGGCGCTGGGGGTCTCGAGCCCTGCGACACAGCGCATCGTGCTGGTCTTACCGCACCCGGACTGCCCCAGCAGCACCAGAGATTCTCCGTCGGCGATCTCCAGATCGAGATCGCGGACGACGGTGTTTCCCGAGTAGGCGAGGCTGAGATTCTCGATACTAACCTTCATGATCTTCCTTTTCTTCAGTCGTCAATACCGTGTTCACAGTCGAGCTAACCGATCGAAAGCGCCGTCCGCGCAGCCGAAACGAACAATTCCGCGGTCGCTATTCGGCGTGCAGCGCGGTGGAGGGTCACGCTGGTGAGATTGCCGTCCGCAGCGATGTCGACATCGACGGCCAACACACCTGCCGGTGTCCCCAGCCGCAGAGTCGAGGTGGCGGCACCGTCGACGACCCGATCGACCACACCGCCGCGCACAGTGGCGGCAGCGGCCACCGCCACTGCTGACGTCAGACCGATGGACGGGTGCGGGGCCATCATCGAGAGCATCCGCACACAGACGTCGTACTCACCGGCGCTGACGAGCGTTCCGTCCTCCAGGTGGTAGTCCACGGGCGGGGAGATGATGCCGACTTTCGGCACCGCGTGTGTGATCGGATCCTCCGGACGCGAAAGACCCATGAGCAGCGCTGCACTACGACGAAGTTCGACGAGCAGCGGAACCCGCTCTGTCAGTTCGGCACTGGTTTCTGCTCCGGTCATACCCAGATCAGTTGCGTCGAACAGTGCGGCGGGAGCTCCGGCGACGACCATGGTGCCGCGGTATCGCTGACCGTGCAGTTCGACGGTGTCCTCCACCGCGCCGGTGGGAAGCAATCGGGTGCGATCGGCAGCAAGATCGACGAACGTCAGCCCGACCGGGACTCCGAGGGCCGACGTACCGGCGACCTGGGCCGAGCCCTCGGACGGAACGACGCCGCCGGGGGTATCGATCTCGGTGAGCAGGACGGCACCGGTATTGCGATTACGCAGTCGAACGACGGTGGTGACCTGATCGATTGCCACCAGCCCCTGCTGCAGTGCATACAGGCCGATCGCCGTGGCACAGTTGCCGCAGTTGCTGCCCCACTCCACTTTTCGATCACCGATAGCCACCTGAGCGAAGAGGTAGTCGACGTCGATGCCGTCCTCGGATGACCTGCTGACGATAGCCGCTTTGGAAGTGGTGGAGCTTCCACCGCCGACGCCGTCGAGTTGGCGCGGATCCCCGGACCCGAAGGCGGAGACCAGGATCTCGTCCAGGCTTCCTGCTTGTTCGATCAGTGGCTCGACGTCGACGGAGCTGAAGAGCCAGCACTTGCTGGTCCCTCCCCTCATCCACGTGCCACGCAGTGAGTACATTCTCGGCTACCTTCCGATCGTTACTCTCGAAAACGTTCTTGGAGCTGAACATTCGAGGGAGTGCTTCCATGATGTGACGCAGCTCTCGCGCAGTTACTGCACATAGCCTGCATCACACAGCCGTCGAGTACAATTACGAAAAAGTCGAGATACCTTAACTTTTACTGAAGGCGGTTCGATCATGTTCGACACCCGACGCTTACTGCTTCTGGTCGAAGTCGTGCGCAGCGGGTCGATCACGGCAGCCGCAAGTCGGTTGAGCTTCACCACATCTGCCGTTTCGCAACAGCTCAGCAAGCTCGAGCTGGAGGCTGGGCAGCCACTGCTGGAGCGTCATGCCCGAGGGGTCCGACTCACCGAGGCAGGCGAGGTCCTGGTGCGGCACGCCGAGAGGATCGAAGTTCAATTACTCGCCGCACGAAACGAACTCGAAGATCTGTCGGGTCTCCGCGCCGGAACATTGCGGATCGGCACCTTCCCCACGGCCGGATCAAGTCTCCTGCCACCGGTGGTCAAACTGTTCAAGTCCCGCCATCCCGCTGTGGCTTTGACTGTGCGCAGCTCGAGGTTCGCCGGACTGCGAGGAATGCTCGACACCCGCGAGGTGGAGCTGTCTCTACTCTGGGATTACGAGTGGGCCAGAATCACCGACTCGGACCTGACGGTGCACCAGCTCATCGTCGACCCGCCGATGCTGGTCGTCGCCGTCAACCACCATCTGGCAGAACGTGATTCGGTGGACATGACCGAGCTCGAGCACGAGCAGTGGATCACACGGGAGGACACTCATCCGGTCGGCACCGCGCTCGAGCGCGCATGCCACGCTGCGGGTTTCTCCCCCACCGTCTCGTTCGCGGCGAACGACTACCAGGAAGCTCAGGCGATGGTAGCTGTGGATCTGGGCGTTTCGTTTGCACCGCGCATGGCGCTGTCGAATATTCGTGACGATGTGCGCCTGGTGCCCTTGACTGGTGCACCGTCGCGTCGAATTTTGTTGGCGCACCTGACAGAGCAGAAGCTATCACCGAGTGCGACGGTGCTGCTGAAGATTTTCAAGGACGTTGCTGCGCGGTTTTGAGGCACCGCACAACCTCAGGCGGAGTGTGCGCCGACCAGAGCGGGCATCGGCACCACGAAGAGGTCTGCGGTGGCGATACGCCGGACTGCGCGGTGCAGGGTGACCGACTGCAGCAACCCGTTGCCGTCCACCGTGTAGTCGACCTCGAGCACCCCCGCGGCGGTACCGATACGAATGGTCCCCGGACGGCCAGCGCCTGCGTTGGCCGTCACTACCCCGCCGATGACGGTTGCTGCGGCGGCCACGGCTACCGCCGAGGTGAGCCCGATGGCCGGATGCGGTGCCATCATCGAGAGCATGCGCACCGAGATATCGTAGTCGGTGGCAGCGACATGCTCGCCCGTCGTGGTGACGTAATCCTGTGGCGGTCCGACGATTCCGACCTTCGGAACAGCATGCGAGACAGGCTCTTCGGGCTTACTTAGACCCATCCGCAGAGCTGCCTGTCGGCGTAGCGCGATGAGCGTGGGGACGTACGCGGCGAGAACGTCGTTGCCCTCCGACCCGTTCAGCCCGAAATCGGCGGCGTCGAACAATGCGGCGGGCGCGCCCGCCCGAACGAACGTTCCTCGAAACTCGGTGTCGTCGAGGGTAACTCGATCGATCTCCGCGCCGGTTGGGAGCATCGTCACGCGGTCCGAGGCCGGATCCGTGAAGGTCAAGCCCACCGGAACGCCGAGGGCCGTGGTGCCCGGGACGGACGCGTCGCCCTCCGCAGGAATACGTCCGCCGGGCGTCGAGATCTCCGCCGCCAGAATCGCGCCGGTGTTCTCGTTACGCATTCGCACCACGGTGACGCGGTCATCGACGGCGACGAGGCCGGTCTGCACTGCGTAGAGGCCGATCGCCGTCGCACAGTTTCCGCAGTTGCTGGCCCACTCGACGGTGCGGTTCTCGATGGCGACCTGAGCGAAGAGGTAGTCGACGTCGATACCGGGCGCGCTCGAGCGTCGCACGATGGCTGCCTTCGAGGTGGTGGAGCTACCTCCACCGACCCCGTCGAGCTGGCGGGGGTCACCGGAACCGAAGGCTGCGGTCAGGATGTTGTCGAGACCGCCGGCGTCGGCGATGTACGGGTCGATGTCGACCGCGTTGAACAGCCAGCACTTGCTGGTGCCTCCGCGCATCCACGTTCCTCGAAGAGTGAACATCTGGTGTGCCTTCCGATCAGGATCCGATGCTTCCACCCTGCGACAGAGGATGATCAAGCACAATTACGAAATATGTTCACGCCGTGCAGCAGCGCTTAACGCGAAGGCTGCGGTCAGAACACGGAGGGGACGACAACCAGGATCAACCAGCACAGGGCAGGCGCGATCGCCACGACGATTCCGGCGTTGAGCAGCAGCTGACGGTAGAAGCGTGGGCGCTCGATGTTC
This sequence comes from Rhodococcus sp. P1Y, assembly GCF_003641205.1. NCBI lineage: Bacteria > Bacillati > Actinomycetota > Actinomycetes > Mycobacteriales > Nocardiaceae > Rhodococcus > Rhodococcus sp. P1Y. The sequence continues at coordinate 2,541,259 of NZ_CP032762.1, read as the reverse complement.
TGCGCGTTGGCCAGCACGAGAGCACCGTTGGTCGAGAAGGGCGAGACGTCGACGACGGTGGCGGAGATGGCCAGAGCTGCGACGACGCCGACGACGGGCAGCGCGCCGGTGCCGAGCAACGGCATCGCCAGCGGAATGACGGCGGCCAGCAGCGCGGTGGAGGAAGCGAAGGCCGAGGTGACGCCGATGACGTAGCAGAGCACGATGGCCACGATGATGGGAGCGCCGATGGTGATGGCCATCTCGGCGAGATGATCGATGGTGCCGACTTCCTGCAGGATCGAAATGTACGTAACCATGCCGGCGACCAGCAGAACCGTCGACCAGCTGATGTCTGCAATGGCCTCGTTTTGCTTCTTCAGATCCGTGAACGCCAGGACTGCGCCGGCTGCGATGGCGATGAAGCTGATCGGCAGGTGCAGAACGAGCACGAGCACGAGAAGCGCGCCGATGAGGAAGAGCGTGAGCTTCTGTACGAACGTGATCGGGGCCGGGGCGTCGACCAGCGCGGTCGTCGTCGGGCGAGTGAGCACCTGGGTGCTGCCACCGCCGGCGCTGCTACCACCGGTACCGCCGCCGGCGGGGACCGGTGTCTTGACGCCCGATCCACCCACCGGGCCACTGCCGGGTGCGGGGTCGGTCGATCCGGTTGCGGTGTATTCGAAGCCCTTCACGCGTGCCAGGGCCGCGTAGCCGACGACCGTCAGTACCGAGAGCAGCAGGTTGATGCCGTAGCTGGCGAAGAACAGGGTCCACGGGTCGAGTGCGAGGCCGTTGTTTTCGACGATGTCTCGGACGAGAACGCCGGATACGGAGATCGGAGAGAACGCGCCTGCGTGCGCACCATTGATCACCATGATTCCCATGACCAGCGGGCTCATACCGGTACGGGCGGCGAATGCCATGGCTGCGGGCACGATCAACGCGACTGCGGCTGGGCTGAAGGTACCGAGCGCCGTCAATACCGAGGCGACGAAGAAGAACACCCACGGAACTACCGTCACCCGCCCGTGCACTGCCCGGATGCAGCTGTTGACCAGTAGGTCTATTGTGCCGTTGCGCTTTGCCATACCGAAGAAGTACGTGACGCCGACGATGGTCAACACGATCGAACTGGGGAACGCGGTGAGGATTTCCTTGTCGTCGTATCCCAATGCGAAGTACCCGACTACGAAGGCACCGATGAAGCCGAGGATGCCGATGTTGATCGGAAAGAAGGTTGCGATCACGAACATCGCAACCAATGCGATGAGCGGAAGGATCTCGATGGAGGTCATGGGCGTCTTTCAGGTGGCTGGGTAAGTGCTCGGTTACATCCGCACTCGAACGTTGTATCTGTCACATTATTGACGCAAGACTTTTAGGACAATATCGTTCTGCTACCTAGTCGTTTAGCTCAGCTGAAAGATGTACGCATGAACCACACCTTCGACGTCGTGACGTTGTTCCTTCTGCTGGACATCGCCGAGGCCGGCTCCCTGACCGCAGGGGCCGAGCGGGCGAATATGACACCGTCTGCTGCGTCCCAACGGATCAGCAAACTCGAATTCGGCATCAAGCAGCCGGTGTTGACTCGGTTGCCACGCGGGGTGCAGCTCACCGAAGCCGGTGAGATACTCACCAGCCGGGCACGCCTCTTCCGCCGGGAGATGCGTGCTGCCAGTGGCGACCTGGAGGCCATCCGGGGTCTCGAACGCGGGTCGGTCCGCCTCGGATCGTTCCCGACCGTCAGCGCGTCGCTACTCTCCGATGCGCTGAAGGACTACCACTCGCGGTGGCCGGGGATCGACGTGCGTGTGCGGTCGGCAGTGCGTCCACAGTTGCTCGACATGCTGCATTCGAGCGAAATCGACTTGGCGTTGCTGTGGAGCTACGCCTGGACCGAGGAGGCCGAGCGATCGCTGTCACTCGAGCCGCTGATGGAAGACCAGACCGTACTGCTGCTTCCGATCGACGACGAGCGAGTCGAACACGACGTGTCCCTGCATGAGCTTCGGACCGCTCGGTGGATTATCCGCAGCAACGACCACCCTGCTGCCGAAGTGCTGTATCGAAGTTGCCGGGTGGCGAATTTCGAACCCGACGTGGTGTACGAGGCCCACGACTATCAAGAAATCGAGGCCATGGTTGCCGCGGGCGTCGGGATTGCCATGGTGCCTCGATTGTCGGTGGTGCACCACCGACCCGACGTCACCGCAATTGCCTTTCCGGAATCGGACCGCGTGCCGACCCGCGTCATCTACATCGCCTCACTCGCCCGGCGTCAGTACACCCCGGCGATGTACGCGATCTCGACCGCGCTGCGCGGTGCAGCCGAGCGCATCGCGGCCGTGAACGACGCAGCAACGGGAGAGGGAGGGAACACGTCGCTGCGCAGTGGAGCTACTGCGTCCACGCCGCGGTAAGACCGCGGTCGACCACGCGACGCCAGCCCGACGGTGCCGCCTCGTCGCGGCTCGCGGTGCCTGCCATCCACAACATCGCCATGAGGTCGTCCGCCGAGAACGACGTCGAGAGCACGCCGGCGCCATGTGCCTCTTCGACGAGTCGACCGCCCAGAGCCGTCGAGCGCTCGCAGGCGTCGATCAACGTGGTCGCGTTCGGAAACCGCCGGAGCATGGCGTCGTTCAGCGCCGGGTCGCTCAGCTGAAGATCGATCATGCTGTCGACGAACGTCTGCAACCTCGCACGGGGCGACCCCTGAGCCAGCGTGTGCTCGGTGAGTGTCATGAGCTTCTCGCCCGCGACGGCAGGAACGACGGCGTCGATGAGTGCCTCGCGTGATCCGACACGGTTGTAGAGCGTGCCGATACTCACGCCAGCTTCCCGGGCGATGTCCTCCAGGGGTGCCCCCAACCCATGCTCGGCGAACACCCTCAGGGCTGCGGAATGGAGCTTGTCCAAGTTCGCCTGTGCGTCGCGCCGAAGGGTTTTGTCGGGGACCATGCCAGCTCCTAGATGTTGAGTATGGCCTCAAGTTAGGGTACAAGTTAATTGAGGCCAACCTCAACTTAGCCCATCACGTGTCTGCACCGCCTGTCCGGCGGCTCGCGAAAGGATCCACATGCCTCTCATCACCATCATCGGAGCTGGCCCCGGCCTCGGTCTGGAAATCGCCCGCGCATTCGGCCGCAAGGGCTTCGATATCGCCCTGGTCGCTCGCAACCAGGCCAAGCTCGATGCCCTCGCCGGCACGCTGACCGATGAAGGGTTTCGAGCTCGCGGCTTTGCCGCCGATGTCAGTCGGCCCGACACGATCACAGCCGCCCTCAGCCAGATCAAGGCCGAACTCGGACCGATCGACGTGCTGGAATTCTCCCCGGCGGATCCAACGCTCGTTCCCGTCGACGTGCTCGACGTAGCCCCTGAGAACCTGCAGCCGCAGATCGACTTCTATATCGGCGGAGCGCTACACGCCATCGGCGATGTGATCCCCGACATGGTCGCCGCCGGCACCGGAACCATTCTCGTGACCACCGGCGGCGGCTCGATCAGTCCGATGCCGTTCCTGGGGAACATCAACATCGCCGCCGCGGGCCTTCGCAACTGGGTGCTGAACCTGCACAACGCCCTCGAACCCAAGGGCGTCTACGTCGCCCATGTCGGCATCACCGCCCTCATCGGGGGAGGTCATCCCGAGGCAGAACCGGACATCATCGCGAAGGCATACACGGCGTTGTACGACGAGCGCCATGCCGCCGAATTGCACTACGTCGCGTACGACGCGTGATTCTCCCAGCCGTCAGCCTCCGTGCTGTGAGACCCAGCCGCTGAGCAGCACCTTCGACGGGTCGACCGGCCCGGCCATCTTGCCCTGTGCTGTGAAGAAGTCGACCAAGCTCTGCGCTTGTTGGACGTCGGCTTCGGTGAAGTCTCGACCACCGAAGTCGATCTGCGACGCCCGATCCTGCGCTTCGGCGGCATCCATCTGGATCTCCGAGGACACCGCCCTCGCTGCACGAGCCGGATCGGTGTTCACGATGGCAGATGCCTCGGCAATGACCGAGAACACCCTTCCAGCGAGTTCCTCGTTGGCCTCGAGCCAACCCTCGGATGCAATGATCCACTGCGAGTACTTGGCACCGAAGTCACCGGTCGTCGCGACAACTGTCGACCCGGCATCCTCCGCTTGGGCAATCCACGGGTCGAAGGAAATGAACCCGTCGATGTCACCTCGCGCCAGAAGCGCCGGCTGCTCCGGCGGGCTCGTGGTCACCAGAGTCACCGCAGCTGGATCCAACCCCAGGCTCCGAAGGTACAGATCGGTGAAGTACAAACCGATACCGGGAAACACCCCCATGGTCTTGATGTCCGCTGGTGCGACCCCGTCCCGGAGGACGACCTGGAAGTAGCGATCCGAATCCTGGAACACCCCGAGGGCACGAAGCCCCGGGTTCGCAGCCATGACGGTCAGCGCGGTCGAATCGGCATTCCCGGACAACTCCGAAGTTCCCGCCACCACGTTCTGCGCGCCGGCCGCCCCGCCCTCTGTCTGGATGACCTCGACATCGAGGCCTGCGGCCTCGAACATTCCCTCACTGTCGGCGAGGAAAATCGGCGCGTACGACGGGTCGACACCGACCGAGATTCGTACCAGATCGGCGGTCGCCGCTGCTTCGGTGGCAGGTCGCGAGCAGCCTGCTGCGAACACGACCACAGAGGCCACGACGACGGCCAGTACCCGACCGGCGGTGGGGAGAGTGCGTGTGAAGAGCATATTTTGCCTTTCGATGTGGATTGCAGTCGAACAGGTGCGCCAGCAGTCCCGTGTATCGGAAAACATGATGATGTCGGAACTCGCGCCGACGTGTACGTCCGACGGTCCGGCCACCAGACCCGTCGTTCGACGTCCCGAGCCCGGGGTGACACGGCCATGGACTCACTCGACGTCGGTGTCCTGGATTTCGGCCACGTTAAGACCTCGGTCGGGTCCACACGGTGGACCGAGTTGGTGGGCGTGAACTCAGACCGCCACTAGCTTTGCCTCACACCACCGCAAATGCGGTCCAGATCACAGTAAGGAAAGCGTGCGCCCATGGCCCCACGATCGACAATCAAGAAGTCGAGTCTTGTTGCAATCGCCGCAGTCGCCGCGCTGTTCGCAGGGGCGTGCAGCCGTCCGGCGACCGAGTCCGCGGATGCGGCGAGCAGCACCGGCAGCATTCGCATCGCTGTCGGCATCGACGCCTCATATGCACCGTTCTTCCTTGCCGACGAGCGAGGCCTTTTCGAGAAGGCCGGCCTCGACGTCGAATTGGTTCAGTTCGGCCGCGGTGGCGAAGCCGTCGACGCACTGTCCACCGGCCAGGTACAGATGGCGGGTAGTTCGGATACGACCACGATCGCTCAGCTCCAACAGAACCCAGCGCTGCGTGCCATGTACTCGTACGAGTCCTCGGGCGAATACATCAAAGTTGTGCTCCGCAACGGCGTCGACGGTCCGCAATCGATACGCAAGCTCGGCATCGTTGCCGGCCTCAGCCAGATCTCGACCGTCAAGTATTTGGAAGCGAACGGTGTGTCTCCCGACTCCGTGGAGATGATCTCGGCAACACCGACGGATATGCCCGCACTCCTCAGTCGCGGTGACATCGACGGATATGTGATGTGGGAGCCCTGGCCGGCAGCTGCGATCGAGCAAGGAACCGGCAGGGTCGTAGCGACCACAGGCGACTTCGATTGGTACTACCACCACTGGGCGATCACGACCCAATCGTGGCTCGACGGCAACGAGGACACCGCACGCGCCGTTCGAGACGTGCTGTCGGAGGCAAGTGCGGATGTCGAAGCAGACCCGCAGGCCGCGGCGGCGGCAACGATGGCCGCAGTGAACACCGACGAAGCACAGACGTTGACCGCGATCGACGAAATCGATTACGCGGTGGAGGATTTGACGGCGACCAGTGTCGCCGATGCACAGACCGTGGTCGATTTCTATACCGAGATCGGCGTCATGAACAACCAACCCGACCTGAACACGGCGCTCCTCGTCGGTTGGTCGACGGAGGGATCGCGATGAGTGTGGACACAGTGGAGGGCGTTCCGATCGAGGCACGCGACGTAGCCATCAGATTCGGAGAATTGGAGGTAGTCAGCGGCATCGACCTGGACATTCGACCAGGCGAGTTCGTCTGTCTGCTCGGGCCCAGTGGCTGCGGCAAGTCGACGCTTCTGTCGGCCCTTGCCGGGTTCGTAGCGGTGGCAGCAGGCGACATCAGTTGCGACGGCGAGACGGTGAAAGGAAACAACACCCACGCCGGCATGGTGTTCCAGAGTTCGGAAGCGCTGTTCGAGTGGATGACGGTCAGCCAGAACGTGGCGTACGGCCCCCGAATGCACGGATCGAGCAAGTCCGAACAGTCCCGTATCGCAGCCGAGTACCTGGGCATGGTCGGGTTGAAGCACGCAGGCAGCAAATACCCCACGCAATTGTCCGGTGGCATGAAGCAACGTGTTCAGATCGCGCGCGTGCTGGCCAATCAACCTCGCTTGGTGCTGATGGACGAGCCGTTCGGTGCTCTCGACGCCCAGACGCGTCAAGTTCTTCAAACCGAACTGGACGGAATCTGGCGGCGCACCGGATGCACCGTCGTGTTCGTCACCCATGACATCGACGAAGCGATCACCCTGGCCGACCGTGTCGTCGTCATGACAGCCGGTCCGAGCGCTCGAATCAAGAGCGTGTACGAGGTCGATGCTCCGCGTCCGCGTGACCGCAATCATCCCGCCGTTGTAGACCTGTACGAACGACTACGAGATGACATTCGAGCCGAAGTGGTTGCCTCGCTTCGCAATCAAGGAATCGAGGAGGACACGCTATGACCGCCGTGATCGCTGGACGCACCGAGGCTGGACCGTCGACCAAGCCTGGTCGGGGCAACCGGGCGTGGGGTGCGGGAAAATCTGCTGTACGTACCGCTGCTCTGTTCGTCGTCTCGGCCGCAATCGGTCTCGCACTCTGGTCGTTCCTGGCGTGGTGGTACGGACCGACGACCATGGCGTCTCCGGCAGCCGTCATCTCTGCTGCGAAAGAACTGTCCGACAGCGGGGTCCTGTGGACATCGATCCAGGCATCCGGACAACGCATCCTCATCGGTTGGGTTATGGGTGTGATCGTGGGAGCACCGGTAGGAATCCTGATGGGACGCATCAACATCGTCCGCCAGCTGCTCGATCCGTACATCGAATTCTTCAGGTTCATCCCGCCCATCGCGTTCGTCACGCTCGCGGTGGTGTGGTTCGGCATCGGCGAAACGTCCAAAGTCGTCCTCATCTTCTACACCTCGGTGTTCATCGTGACCGTGAGTACGATCGCTGCGACAGTGTCGATCAGCGAAAACAAGCTGCAAGCCGCCACGAACCTCGGTGCCGGCCGGCTACAGATCATGAAGACTGTCGTACTGCCGTCCACGGTCCCGGGAATCGTGACCGGAGCTCGGTTGGCCATGGGTAACAGCTTCTTGACCATCGTGTCGGCCGAGATCGTCGCCGCCGATGCAGGCATCGGCTCCATGATCTGGCAAGCGCGAAACTACGGCCGCATCGACTGGACATTCGTCGGCATCATCACCCTCGGAATCATGGGCTTTCTGTTCGACCGCGTACTGAGATTGCTCTCCAAACGGTTCCTCGGCCGTTACGGAGTCAAGTGATTCCGGGCCCGGCCCCATCCATTGCCGAACTCGCCTCGATACCGGATCCGCCTACCGGTCTGACCACTGAGGAAGAGCGCACCCGACGCAAGATCGCGGTCGTGGGCGGCTACCGCATACTGTCGCGATTCGGCCTCGACGAAGGCATCTCCGGCCATATCACCGCCCGTGACCCGGAAGATCCCGACACGTTCTGGACCGCGCCGTTCGGACGCCATTTCTCACAGGTACGGCCCGAGGAGCTACTGCACGTCGGTGCCGACGGCACCGTTCTGTCCGGATCGGGACCGCTCAATCGCGCGGCCTTCGTCATCCACTCCAAGGTGCACGAAGCACGCCCGGATGTGATCCGGAGCCGTACACGCACACGGGCTGCACGGCAAAGCGTTCTCGGCCCTGCACCGGCTCCTGCAGCCGATCACGCAGGACGCCTGCGCTTTCCACCAGGATCACGCACTGTACGACGAGTACCACGGAGTCGCACTCGACGCCGAAGAAGGGTCGAGGATTGCCGCGGCCCTTGGTACGAACAAGGCCGTGATCCTCTCCAACCACGGCCACCTCACCGTGGGAACCTCGGTCGAGGCTGCCGTGTGGTGGTACGTCTCGATGGAACGGTCCATGCAAGCCGAGCTGGCCGCGTGCGCGGCCGGAGATCCAGTGGTTCTGCACGACAAGATCGCGGCACAGACATTCGAGGCGGTCGGGGTGGACAAGGTCGGTTGGTTCGCATACTCGACCATCATTCAGAAAATTGCTGCTGAAGAGCCGGACATCTTCGACGCGTGACCCTCGTTCGGGGAGTGATCGCTACCGCCCGCACCGTCATGTGTCGGTGCGGGCGTCGAAGCACGGCCGGCCCGATAGCCCTGCGCAATTGTTAACACCTCGAAACGGGTTCACCCAGTGGACCCTGAAACCCGAACAAAAAGTAAACAAGGGCCTAACGTCGAAATGTCGGGGTTTCCGACATTTCGACGTTAGAGGTGAGCATGTCTTCCGCACTCTCCGCACGAACTGCGAACGGTCCGCGACCACTGGACATCGAGCCGGCTGCGGACATGACGTCGGTGTTGGCAAAAGCCAGGCTGATCGTCGACACGTTCGACAGTACGAACACCGACCTCTCGCTGACCGAGCTCACGCGCCGCAGTGGAGTGTCCAAAGCCAGCGTGCATCGACTTGCCGGCGAGTTGGTCGAGTGGGGTTTGCTCGAACGTGCGGGCACGAAGTACCGATTGGGATTACGCCTGTTCGAGCTCGGCCAGATGGTCCCCCGGCAGCGGATTCTTCGCGACGCGGCCCTGCCGTACATGGAGGACTTACTTCTCGCCACTCAAGAGACCGTCCACTTCGCTGTGCGTGAAGGGTTCGACGTGCTCTACATCGAGAAGATCGTGGGCCATCGGGGCTTGAACGAGAACTCGAGGGTGGCGGGGCGACTTCCGCTGTACAGCACGGCAACGGGAAAAATCATGTTGGCGTTCTCGCCACGAGAGGTCTTCGACGAGGTAGTTGCGCAGGGCTTCGTCGCCCACACCTCACGCACGACGATGTCGGTAGCGGTCCTGGCTCAGCAACTCGAGCGAATGCGCAAGGACCAATTGGCGGTGGAAGTAGAAGAAACGCGACTGGGCTACATGAGCGTCGCGGTACCCGTTTTCAGCGGCAATGCTGTCCTGGCGGGCGCCTTGTCGGTGACCGCACCGACCTCGAGAATGAACGTCAATCGCGTTGCCGGAGCGCTGCGTACCGCCGGAATCGGAATTTCGCGCAGCCTGCAGGCAATGCGGTGCCTCCAACCGGCGGGTGCTGCGCGCGGAGGCGGGACGTGCCACCCCACCGTGTGCGCTTTCAACGGCTGTGGCAAATAGTTGGAAGAGCGGCTTCGCCGCAAGTGAGCGGAACTTCGTAGCAGAGAACGAGTTTCCGCGCATGTGGCGAAGCCGCTCACTCACGGCGATGGACGAAGTTCAGCCCACCGCCGTGCGGACTCGGCCCTGCTAGGCGAGGTTGATGAACGTCGTCTTGACTTCGGTGTAGGCATCGATCGAATGGGAACCGAATTCACGGCCCCAGCCACTCATCCCGAAACCACCCCAGGGTGATGCCGGGTCGAGCAGCGGCAGCTGATTGACGAATACGGTGCCGAAGCGCAACCTGGGCGGGAGTGTGAGAGCGGAGTCGAGTGCTTTCGTCCACACCACCGCAGCCAACCCGTAGTCGGTGTCGTTCGCCCGGGCGATGACCTCGTCCTCGTCGTCGTACGCCATGACCGACAGCACCGGCCCGAAAATTTCATCACGGGCGATGGTCATGTCGTCGCGCACTCCGGCGAACACCGTTGGCTTGTAGAAGAAACCATCGGCCAGATCTCCCTGGACGCGGCTTCCGCCCGTCACCAACTCGGCCCCTTGCGACTGGCCGGATTCCACGTAGGAATGCACTCGATCGAGATGTTCCTGGGATACCAACGGACCGATCACGGTCGACGGATCCGATCCGAGACCGATCTGCAAAGCATCGGCCGCCGCGGCGATCTTGGAGGTGAACTCCTCCGCACGCGAGCTGTGCACGAAGAACCTGGTGTAGGCGCCACAGGCCTGACCTGTGTTGAATACCGCACCCTGCAGATTGCCGGCGACGGCAGCATCGATGTCGGCATCGGCAGCGATGATGCTGGGGGCTTTCCCACCGAGTTCGAGCGATACTCGCTTCAGATTTCCAGCCGAGGCTCGAACGATGTGCTGCCCGGTCTCGGTCGAGCCGGTGAACGACACCTTGTCGACATTGCGATGAGCAACCAACGCTTTTCCGACTTCGGGTCCTCCGGTCAACAGGTTGACCACCCCTGCCGGCACTCCCGCTTCGAGGCACAATTCGACCAGCTTCATGGTCGACAGCGGCGTCTGTTCGGCAGGTTTGAGAACCACCGCATTGCCCGTGGCCAACGCCGGTGCCAACTTCCACGCGGCAATGGCCAACGGGAAGTTCCACGGTGTGATCAGCGCACAGACCCCGACCGGCACGCGCTGCTGGAAACTGAGGTTCCCGGGAATGGACACGGGAGATACGGTGCCCTCGATCTTGGTTGCATAACCCGCGTAGTACCGGAAGACCTGAGCGGTCAGCGGTAGGTTGACGCCGACACTCATAAAGGTCGGCTGCCCCTGGTCGGCGGTCTCGAGTGCTGCGATTTCCTCGGCGTCTCGCTCGATCAAGTCAGCGATCTTCCATAGAAGCCGCCCTCGTGCGTCCGGGCTCATACCCTGCCAGGCGTTGGATTCGAACCCCGCACGTGCCGCTGCCACCGCAGCGTCGACGTCCGAGATCGTGGCTTCGGCGAACCGTCCGATCACCTGGTTCGTAGCTGGATCCACGGTCTCGCCGGTACGGCCGTCGGAGGCATCGACCCACTCGTTTGCGATGAGCAATTGCGTGTTGTGCATGTGTTTCCTCAACATCTCGTTCGGCGAGCGCCATATTGGACTTCGACGGTCCAATGTGCCAGCCGTAAGCCGACCCCGTATCGAAGTGTTTCGGTGACCGAACCGACCCCGAACGTTCCATGCGTCGTAAACAGCGCGTTGCAATCTGCTCACCGGGCTGGACATTGTTATCCATCTGGATAATGATGGTAGTTGTGACAGGGCGCACACCCGTCACCCGTAAGCGCAGGAGGCAACCATGTCCGTGTTGGCACACCCGTTCGACGACCTGGATGAGGACTCGTCGCTGGCCCCGCCGAACTCAGTGCTCGGAAAAGCCTTCTCGATACTCTCGGCCTTCGACGGCGACAGTGATTCCCTGCGCCTCGTCGATCTCTGTCAGCGCAGTGGGGTGCCCAAGCCGTCGGTCTACCGGTTGGCACAAGAGTTGGTCGCTCTCGGTTTGCTCGAGCGTGTCGGTCACGAGTACCGAATCGGATTCAGCGTCTTCGCCCTGAGTCAACGTGCGGGGAGCACATCGCTGCTTCGGCGAGTGGGCAGGCCGGTCCTCGTCGATCTGGTCGCGTCGACGCGCGGGACCGCACACCTGGCAATCCTCAAAGGCACGCATACCTGTTACCTGGAGAAGCTGGGCGGAACACGGAGTGTGCACTCGCTCTCTCGTGTCGGCGGCCGTCTTCCACTGACGTGCACTGCGTCGGGAAAGCTGCTTCTCGCTATGGCTCCCGACCCCAACCGACTTCTCGAGCAGCTGATGGACAGCGACTTCCCACGGCTGACCGCACAGAGCGCGCGAAACATGCAAGCCGTTCGCCGCGAGCTGGTGTCGATTCGCACTCAGCGCCTGGCCACCGAGCGCGAAGAGGCTTTGGTCGGATACAAGAGCTTCGCCGTGCCCATCTACGATTCCGGCGACAACGCCATCGCGGCGCTGTCGCTGACAGTGCCGGTGGACCACACCGGTGACGCCGCATTGATCAACGCACTGCGGCTCGCATCGCACGGAATCACCGTTCAGCACACTCGCGCGGCAATGAGCACGCCCGGCGTCGTTGCGGCACAACGACTGGCGGAGCCCGTATCGCTCAACGGACCCGATTCGTTCGTCGAACGTCGTTCAGCTGCGAGGCTGGAGTAGTTCTGCCACAACGGCAGTGACGCCGCAGTCCGTCGAGTGAGGTAAATCCATGCCAATCGCCACCAGAGTCGCCGTTATCGAATCTGGGAACATCGGAACCGATGTGATGACGAAGATCGGACGCTCTCTCGGTCTGGTGGCCGAAGGCGAAGCACAGCCGGCGTGATTACCCCGACCTCGTGGGCCGAGGCGCTCGAGCTTCGTGCGCACGCCGATGCCGACGGTGAAGTAATCCGTCGCGTCGGCGGTCCGAGCATCAGCGCCGGTCGGCTGCTCGAAGATGCGCTGACCATGGCCGGCTCGATGTCCACCGTCGTCGGCGCCGGCACCGTCGTCGCGACCGCGTGCTCATCCGGACCCGCCGCCGCGATACTCACCACTGCGATCTCGTGGCTCGGAGCAATCGAACTGCCGATCCCCACGGCTCTGGATCCCGGCGTTGCTCGTCAACTGATGGATGCGGGCAGTGTTGTGCTCACTGTCGCGTCACCGGCACGGTTGGCCGCGGAGCCACATCTGATTCAGCTCGGTGAGTCGATCGGCGTCTCCACCATGACTGTCGACGGCCGCTGGCAGGGCTTGGCTGCGGTGACCGACCGTACCGGGCCCCGACCGGCCCGTTTTCGGACGTCCGTGGGCGACCCGGCGGCGATCATGGTGACATCGGGTACCGGAGGGCGCCCGAAAGGCGCACTCCTGTGCAATGGCGTCGGTATCGGTCAGGCCCAACGTGTCTGCCGCGCCATGGCGTACGACACCGACGATGTTCTGCTGAACGTTTTTCCCTGGCAACACGTCAATGCCCGGCATGCAGCGTTCCTCCCCGCGGTGATGTCCGGAGCCCGGCTGGTCGTCGACGACTTCTCCGCACGACGGTTCTGGCGCACCGCCAGAGAAGAGCACATCACCGCCTTCAACTTCATGGGTGCGGTCTGCGCCATACTGCTTCGCTCCCCCGCCACTGAAGACGATCGCGCACATACGATTTCGCGAGCCTACGGTGGGCCTGCTCCGGACTGGATGTTCCACAGCGTCGCCGAGCGTTTCGGTGTAGAACTACGGCAGGCATATGCATCGACCGAGCTCGGTGATGTCGCCACGACCGGTGCGGAACCTCTTCCGGGAGCGGCCGGTCGAGTCGTCGACGACTATCGAGTACGCGTGGTGGGAAACGACGGACGCACAGTCGACGGCGGAACCGCCGGCTCGCTCGAGGTACAACCACGTCGTGAAAATCTGACGTTCACCGAGTACATCGGAGAACCCGAGATCACCCGCAACGCCTGGCGTGACGGTTGGTTCGTCACCGGTGACCGCGGCCGGTTGGTCGATGGATGGCTCTACTACGAGGGGCGAACCGCAGACACGATCAGGCGCCGGGGATTGACTGTCGATGCCGAACGAGTGGAGTGGGTGGCGTCCGGCCACCCGGACGTTGCCCACGCTGCTGCTGTCGGCGTGCCGTCCGAGCTGACCGAGGACGAGGTTCTGCTCGCCGTCGTCCCCCGCCACGGACGACACATCTGCCCGCGCGATCTTCTCCGATATTGCGCCCAGGAATTGCCGCGCCACGAGGTTCCCCGGTACGTCAACGTGGAGACCGCCTTGCCGACCACGGCCAGTAAGAAACTCAACCGGCGCGCACTACGCGATCGGGGTATACCAACCTCCGCGTTCGATGCCGAAGCGCACCAACAAGATTAGGAGCTTCCACTTGTCCGTTCCTGCGATTCGCGTCCTGGACCTCACCGATCGGCTCGGCTATCAGGCCGCGCGTGTGTTCGTCGGCCTCGGTGCCGACGTGGTACGGGTAGCCCTGCACGAAAATTCGGATTCCGCGGCAGATCAGTTGCACTGGCACGCCGGAAAGAAGGTCGTACGCCATTCGGGCAGCGTCTCGGACGCCACGTTGATCGAACTGATCACCGAGGCTGACGTAGTACTCGAGTCCGGCCCGGTGCCGGGGCTTCGGACCCTAGCTCTGCGCGACACGCATCCGTCGCTGTGGACTGGGATCGTGCACACGGTGATCACACCGTTCGGAACTTCGGGACCACGACGAGAGTGGCTGGGCGACGACACCGTGATCACCGCAGCAGGCGGGATGGCGTGGCTGTGCGGCGATGCCGGGCAGGCCCCCGAGCCACCGCCGCGCGAGCAGGGTACCCAGCTCGCCGGCACCCACGGTGCCATCGGAGCACTCCTCGCCCTCATTGCCCGACGTCGAACGAACACAGGTCAATTGGTCGAAATCTCCGCTCAGGAAGCTGTCGCCGCCACACTGGAGATCGGTGCCATCTCGTGGATACACGGCCAGACGATTCCCGGACGCACATCCGGCATCTACGGTCATGTTGCCCACCGAGTGTTCCGGGCGTCCGACGGATTCCTCGCCGGCGGGTACTCCGGATCCCCTCGCATGTGGACGGACCTCCTGGCCTGGATGGTCGAAGAGGGCGAGGCCGAGGATCTGGCCGATGAACGCTGGCAGGACAACGATATTCGGTGGCGCGAGCGAGCACACGTGGATGCAGTGGTGTCCCGCTTCACCGGTCGACGTTCGGCCAGAACGTTCGCCGAGGAGGCCCGCCGCCGAGCATTGCCGTGGGCAGAAGTGGCGAACGGCCAGGCGCTACTGGACAATCCGCAGCTGCGAGATCGACAGTTCTTCGTACACAGTGGAACCAAAGGCAACTACCAGGACGTCGGCTTCGGCTGGGAGTCACCCGCGCTGCCGAGACCCGTACGCCTCGACGAACCCCGTGAAGTCGCGGCAAACGAAGTTTGGACGGTTCCACGATCGAACCCGAGCGCCGACGCCGCCGAGGAGCATCGGGGGCGCGCAGAGGCCAACGGAGTGAGCACCACTGGCGCACTGAACGGTGTCCGCGTTCTCGATCTGACCTGGGTTCTGGCCGGCCCATACGTCACTAAGACATTCGCCGAACATGGTGCCGACATTCTCAAGGTCGAGTCGTACCACCGAAAGGATCCGACCCGCTTCTCGCCGGGGATGAGACTGCGCCCCGACGCCGGGTTCGACGACGGTGGCTACTTCCTCAACTTCAATCGCAACAAGAGAAGCATTGCGTTGAATCTGAAGACCGAAGCAGGCCAGGAGCTCCTGCGTCGGCTTGCCGCTGATGTCGACGTCGTCGTCGAGAATTTCAGCCCGGGCGTCCTTGCACGATGGGGGCTCGACTACGAACAACTCCGCAAGATCAACCCCCGCGTCGTGTTGGTGTCCATGGCCGGGACCGGCCAGACGGGACCGTGGCGCGATGCCGTGACCTTCGCCGACACCCTCGCAGCGATGTCCGGACTGACTGCAGAGACAGCACGGCCCGATCGCGATCCACAGGGGCTGACGTTCGGACTCGGCGACATGGTTGCTGCGAATTCAGCTGTCATCGGCGCACTCGAACTGCTGTATCGCGGTGAAGGCGGCCACGTCGACCTGTCGCAGCTCGAAGCGATGGCGTCACACCTGGGCTCCGCGGCACTCGAAAGCCAAATGGCAGAGGTAGTTCCGACCGATGCTGCCGCACGAATCCTGAAGTGTCTCGGTGAAGACCGATGGATAGCCGTCGGGGGCGGTACTACTCCCGACACACTGCGCGAGGCGCTCACTGCGATCGGGATAGACGCCGGGCACGATCCGTCGGACGCTCTCACTCGTGCAGCCGCGACGATGGACGCCGACGCGCTCGCGGAGCGCCTGCAGGGCCAGGGAATCGCCGCATATCCCGTACGTGACGGTCGCGAGCTGGTGGACACGGACGCACAGCTGCGGGCCCGCAATTTCTACCCCACCCTCGACCACCCCCTTGCCGGATCCGTTGCGCACGAGGGACTCGTGGCACACCTGTCCACGACTCCGGGAGCATTGCGCACAGCGGCACCACTTCTGGGCCAACACACGGACGACATCCTCGTCGAACAGCTTGGTCTCACTCCGGACGAGCTGGCCGACCTGCACAACGAAGGAGTTCTTTCATGAGCATCGAACCGACCGGTCACCGCTACGAGCGCGACGGCGACATCGTCACCGTCGTGATCGACCATGGGCCGATCAACATCGTAGATCCGGAACTCATCGAATCGATGATCACCCATCTTCCCACCGTCCTGGACGACCCGACCGTTCGATGCGTGGTAGTTCGCGGCAAGGACCGAATCTTCGTAGGCGGAGCGAATCTGCGCGTCATGCAACGACTCGACCCCGACACCTACCGCGACATGCGCCGGTGGGTCGTGGTGCAACGCCTTCTCGAGTTGGCTCCCAAACCTGTGATCGCAGCGCTGAACGGCCATGCCCTCGGTGGAGGTGCCGAGTTGTCGCTGGCCTGCGACTTACGAATATTGCACGCGAAAGCCTTGTTCGGATTTCCGGAGACCGATCTCGGGATCTTTCCCGGTGCCGGTGGATCGCAGCGTCTTCCCCGATTGGTGGGCGCACATCGGGCCAAGCGATTCATCATCGACGCCACCAAGTTCACCGCAGAGCAAGCTCTGCACGAAGGGTTGGTCGACCTGGTCGCGGGCGAAAACTTCGAGGACGTCGTTGCCCGCGAAGCACGTCGACTCGCCGATCGTCCGACTGCCACAATCGGGTTGGTGAAGTCCGTGATCGATCGCGGCCGACACCTGTCCATCGACGAGGCTATGGAGGTCGAGGAACAGCACGTTCTGGCCAACCTCGAATTGCGCGACGCGGCCGAGGGCATCGGATCGTTTCTCGACAAGCGCGCTGCGCAGTTCGAAGGTCGTTGATCTGTCGAATCAGTTGACCGCGCCGGTAGCAGACACGTTGTCGCTCAGCGACTTCACCAGCGCGGCCAACTGCGGCAGGTCCGCGCGGGCGGCCGACGCGGTCAACGACACTGCCGCCAACAGCAGGCCGGTGGGCCCGAAAATCGGTGCTGCAACCGAGCAGTAACCCGCGGTCATCTCTTCCCGCTCGGATGCGTACCCATCCGAGCGCGCTCGACGAAGTTGTTCGGCCAACATGCCCGGTAGGACGATCGTCGCCGGTGTCACCCGCTCCAGCGGGCCCCTGGCGAGCAGATCGTTGAACAGCTTCGGCTGCCCGAAAGCGAGCAGCACTTTCCCGGTGGCCGTCGAGTGCAACGGAAGCCGCCCCGCGATCCGTGACGGGCGCGCGGAAGTGGGACCGCCGGCGACCTTTTCCAGGTACAGCACTTCGTGCCCGTCGAGCACCGCCAGATGCACTGTCTCATGAGTGCGGTGATGCAGTGTCTCCATGAACGGCCGGACGGCGTCGCGCAGAACCCGCAATCTCGGGACACGGCTACCCAACTCGAAAGCTCGCATCCCGAGGCGATATTCGAGGCCGGACCGCTCCAGCATTCCCCACTCGAGGAGTTCACGGCTCAGCCTGTGGACCGATGCCTTCGATATCTGTGTGCGCTGCGCCAGTTCGGTCAACGTGAGACTGTCGTCGTCGAGTCGAAATGCTTCGAGAATCAACCGAGTCTTCCCCAGCACGGAGTTCGCGACGCTGGGTGTGGCGCAGTCATTCCGTCCGGGCACTGTCGGCTTTCGAAGGGAGAAGGAACACGGTCCGGATCAGAATCTCTGCCAACCGCGCCATCTCCCGGACGTCGACCAGGTTCATGCCGCGCGTGAAGTCGATGCTCGAACCATCCGGCACCGCAGCCACTTTCGGCATCCCGACCCTGGCGGTGGGCACGCCGCGCATGCGTAGAATGTTTGCGTCGGTTGCCCCGCTGTTGTCCATGACGACCTCGTGAGGTGAACCGGACACGGTCTCGAACGCTTCGATAGCCGCCGCGATCACCGGCGAGTCGGGGGACGTGCAGGTCGCAGGAATGGCCGCCACCGCTCGTGCGGACACCTCTACGCCGAGCTGCTCGCTCACACCGGCCAACATGGCGCGCACTTCCCGCAGCACCGTGGCCGGCGTCTGCTGGGTCGTCAGCCTCAGATCGAGCCTGAGCGTCACTGCAGCAGGGGTCGACGCCGCGAGTCGTCGCAGGCCGCCACTGATCGACGAAACCACTCCTTGCGGCGTCATCGTCGCGTATCGGTGGCGCTGTGCGTACCCCTCCAGCCAGTCTTCGAGGGCGATGGCCACGCGGCCGGCCGACGCGACCGCATTGCTGTACGGAATTCGATGGCGGCTGCCGACGTAGGTATGCCGCCCGTGCACGGTCACGTCGATCCACACGAGCCCGACCTCCTCGTGCAGAACCGTCCAACCGGGCTTGGCTATGACGGCGAAGTCGGTGGTGTAGCCGCGCTCGAGCATAAACCCCGCGCCGACCCCGTGACCGGTGTTCGTGCGGTCCGGCGCGCCGACTCCCGACACTGCGAAACTGGGCATTCCGCCGGCTCCGAAGCCTCCCACGACGTCTCCGGGCGGAGCGACGCCGGCTGCGTGCAACGCATGCAGCACAGCCAGCACCACAGCCCCGTGGCCCTTGGGATTACCGGCTCCGAGTCCCTCGACGATGTCGCCCGAGACCACCGACTGCGGTGCAAGATCCGGCCGCCACGACACCGCCGCGCCCGGGATGTCGAGCGAGGGGTCACCGGTGGTGAACGTATCGATCGGGGCGTAGAGCAGAAGGGACGGTCCGTCGCTGCCGGGGATGGTCGCGACGGCGTTCGCCTGGCTCGCGTCGATGCGTTGAACCTCGGCATCGACCCCGGCCGACGCCAGATTCGACGTGATCCACTCGGCCAACGGCGCCTCCCCGCCCGTGGGGCTGGCAATGTCCACCATCGCACGGACGGCAGCGAGCAGACGTTCTCGCGTGAGATGTGCGAGAACGCGCTCGATTGCGTCGTCGGCGGAGTCCCTTCTGCTCATTGTCGTCACTTGGGAATGACCACCGCTCGTCCACGGACCTTTCCTGCGCCGAGCTTGTCGAGCGCGATCCCGGTCTCGTCCAACGTGAAGCTCTCGTAATCGAGCGTCAGATCTCCCGCCGCCAACAGAGCAGCAAGTTCGGGAACTGTGGCACGCGCCGACTCCTCGCGACGAATCATGTTGACCGGCAACAGTGCAACGTCGTCGAGCAGCCAGTTCGACAGCCCGATCGACACGTCGTTGCCGGTGACGTATCCGATCGAAACCGCGCGGCCGCCGGGGCGCACCCAACGGGATCGGACGATGAGATTAGACCCGCCCAGCGTGTCCACCAGCAAGGTGGCCGGGCGTTGCTTCGCCAGTTCGGCGAACTGCTCGTCATCGTCGGCGACCAATGCGGTGGCTCCGTCAGCGACTCGCGAAGCCTGCTCGCGGTCGGCCACGAGGGCCGTCACCTTGGCTCCGTGTCGCAGGGCCAACTGAGTGACCATCGAGCCGACGGCCCCGGCGGCACCGGCCACGATGACGTGTTCCTCGGCCGCGCTGCCGACATCGGGCAACCACGAGCCGAGTCGGCCGACGTCGACGAGTGCAGCGTGGGCGGTCGTCGTCGGTACCCAGAACGTCGCAGCGACCTCGGGCGAGAGACCCTGGGGCACCTCGACCAACGCCTTGTCCTTGACGACGACGTACTCGGCCCAGGTTCCGTTCTTGAACAGTCCCAGGCCGCCGCCGCGCAGTACCACTTTGGTTCCGGGCTCGAAGACGGCCGACTCGACGACGACGCCGCTGCCCTCCACGCCTCCGGTGTAGGGAAGCGTCGGCTTGATACCGAACTCACCACTGGCGACGGTCACATCGAGGTGCGCCACCGATGCGGCCTCGACGCGGACGAGCGCCTCCCCCGGTGCCGGTACGGGTACATCGACGTCTTCGACGACAGGTGCCTGTCCCCACGCGTGCACACGGGCTGCGCGCATCGTTCCACTCATGCGATCGGGTGCTTCTCGAGGAACGCGAGACTGGCCGCGTTGTACTCGTCCGCGTGCTCACGCTGGGGCCAGTGTCCACAGTTGTCGAACAACAGAAGCTCGGATCCGGCGATGTTCTGGTGCATCGCGTTTGCTTCCGGGATGTCCCCGAACGGGTTGTTGCGACCCCAGACGACCAGTGTGGGAACTGTGATCTGGGCGAGGTCCTCGGGTGTGAGGATGTTCCGCAGCCGAGTCTCCATGTTCTGCAACGACAGGAGATTGTCGATACCTGCGACGAAATCAGGCTGGTGGTAGATGGTGTGACGAACCGAGATCAATTCCTCGCTCGCGTTGGCCGGGTCGTGCATGAGCAACTGCATCCGACGGCGTGTGAGCTCCACATCGTCGGTCTCGACGGCCTTTCGCGTGCTCGTGCGAATGCGATCCATGACCTCCGGGTTGGCCACGGTTCCACCGGCTGCGATCATCTGCAGCGAGGCGATGCGTTCGGGATTGTCGATTGCGGTCCTGCCGCCGACCCAGCCTCCCAGTGACTCTCCCCCGATATGCGCCTTGTCGATACCGACGGCATCGAAGTACGCGAGCAAATGATCGCGGTAACGCGGGATTTCGTACGGGTAGTCCGGCTTTCCGGTGTAGCCGTGGCCGAGCATGTCGATTGCGTGAACGGTGTAGCGCTCTGCGTGTGCCTTGATGTTCTGGGCGAACGCTTCCAGGTGACCGCTGGTGCCGTGTAAGAACACGACGTGCTCGGCACCGTTACCGGCCCGAAGCGATCGAGTGGGGATGCCACCTGCGTCGATGGTGCTGACACTGAAGTCCAGCCCCGCCAGTTCAGTCCAAATTGTTCGTGCGAGTTCCTGCGTCACGTTGGATGCTCCTACTCAGTCGATACGGTGCTATTGATTGATGCGATGTACTTGGGTGTTGACGCGAGCCAACGGGTTCGGGATCAGACGCTGGTGGGTGGCCAGGCGACCGCTGAAGTAGCGCAGTGCGCCGAGCGCCGAACCGATGGCAAGCGGTATGTACAGAATCTTCACGACGGTGTCCTCGTTCGCTCGATCAGGGATGTTGGCTGGCAGTGAAGAATCCATTGACCACGGCGTGGTACGCCGCGGGTCGCTCTTCCTGCAGATGGTGCGAGACGTTGTCCATGACATGCAGATTTCCGCGCTTGATCATGCGTGCGAGCATCATCGGATAGTCGGGCGTGAGGAATGCATCCTCGCGGCCCCAGATGAACAAGGTGGGTGCCTCGATCAGGCCCAACTGCTGTGTCAGGTCCTGCCATTCGCCGCGCGGGCTGTCCGACATCGCCGCCAGTGCCGTTTCCTCGGGATCGAGGCTCTGCTGGTAGCGCATGTCCAGGGTCTCCTCGGGGAGACGATCGGCGTCACACCATTCCAGACGAGTGATCAGTGTCCGCATCTTCTCCCGTGTAGGGCCCTCACCGCCGTAGTAGACGTCCCGTGCTGTCCGTCCGCGATGACCGCGCTCGGGGAGTGGGGCCAACGGACCGTAGAACACCGGCATACTGCCGGTGATGACCAGTGAGCGAACACGTTCGGGGTACAGCGCCGCCACGTTCAGCGCGATCGTTCCGCCCCATGAGTTACAGACGAAGTCAGCTTGTTCGATGCCGAGTGCGTCCATCAGCGCCACGGTCTTGGCCGCATGGAAGTCCCACATCGGGCCATTGATCAGGCACTTCTCCGACTGCCCGTATTGCAGGATGTCGACCAGGACACAGCGTCGGTCTGCCTCGAAATACGGTGCGACGGGACCGAAGTCACTCCACGCGGTGCATCCTGGGCCGCCACCGTGCAGGAAGATCGTGTCCTGCCCGGTGCCGATGTCGTAGTAGTGGTAGGTGGCACCGTCCGCTTGGATGAAGCGGCTTTCCGGGGGTGCCGAAGCGGCGGGCGACTTCTCGACCGCAACCGGTGATGCGACAGTCATGAGTTCTTCTCTCCTGGCAAGGATTGGGGTTCGATCACGGCCACGCCCATTCCCGTCAACCATTCGGGCATCGGCGAATACGCAAGAGTCTTGCCCGGCGCGAAGCCGAGAGCAGCAGCCATCATCAGCCACGTTCGTAGCTCTTGGCCACCGTTTCCTGCGTTTTCGGCGATCTGCTCGGATGTCCACTGGGTGTACTTCTGCAGATCGCCGTGTTCGAGGTCGCGCAGAAACTGTTCGTCGAATTCCGGGAATATGGTCGGTTGCGCACCGACGATGATCTCCCGTCGCCGCTTGTCGTATCGCTCCCACTCGCCGCGCCCGTTCAACCAGGCCTCGACCAGGAACTCCTCGTCCTCTCCCTCGGGAGCGGTCCAGTCACTGGGCCAGGGCAGCTGATGTGACAGTCCGCCCGACGCGACGACGACGACACGGCGATCACCGATGCTCTCGATGGCCCGTGCGATATTGCGACCGAGCTCAGCAACGCGAGGAAGTGTCGGCAGGGGCGCAGCAAAGACGTTGACCACCAACGGCACTACCGGAACGTCGATTCCGTCGAGTAGGTACTGGATTGCGTGGGACTGTCCATGGTCGATCTGCAGGCGTGCCGAAATGGCGACCTCGGTGCCGGCATCGACGAGGTGCTGCGCCAACGTACGAGCGAACTCGGGATCGGTCTTCTGCGGCCCCTTCGGTGTTCCGCCGTCACCTGCGGCAATCACCTCGCCGACGCCCATGGTGAACGACGGAATCAGGTCCAGCCAGAAACCCCGGAAGTGATTGGATCCCACCAGAACCACGACGTCCGGACGTGCTTCGACGATGCGGTCGCGGGCCGTCGCCAGTCCGTCCCGAAACGCCTCGGCGCGGTCGGTGTGAACCACCTTGTCCCAGTGGGTGTTCATCAACGTGGAATGAGACGCCCCGATTCCCAGCACGATTGACATGTTTTGCTCCTTCGGTCGAGCTCGGATCAGAGGATGAGATCAGTTCGGGGTCGGTACGTCGATGCCCTGTTCGGCCAAGGCATCGATGCGGTCCTCTGTCGTGTCCTCGGCGAGCTTGCGCCACTGCAGCAGCGAGTCGTCCGGCCGGTACAGCTTCTCCGGCGGCGCATCGGTCACCTCGACCATCCACTTGTCCTGGCTCGAGAACTGACCGTGGAACAGCCACCGGACCGCTCCGAGATACTTGAAGTAGAAGGGGATGGTCTTCCACCCCTTCTGGAAGTCCGCCATCACTCCTACGTAGAGGTGGTTGTCCTCGTCGACCGGCACGTAGAACTCGTAGTGAATGAAGGTGGGGTAGGCAATCCGCAGAACGCCCGGCATACTCACCGACGCGAAACCTGGGAACTCCTGTGCCGCAATCACTTCGTTCACCTCACGGTGCGAACCGGTGTTGCCGATGTTCGTGGTGGTCTTCGGCGGATTGCTCTTGAACCAGGCCTTACCGGTCCACTTGCCGAGCCCGGGGAAGTCCGCATCCCAGAACTGTTCCAGCTGGACTCGGTAGATCCAGCGACCTCGCTTGACGATCTTGGTGGTGTTCCACACCGGCATGGCCTTGAACAGTCGCCACAGCGCCGTTCGGTGCAGGTATTTCGCGTGCCCCTCGTCGTAACCGTTCTCGCAGGCGAAGCGCCAGTTACCTTCTCGCGGCATGATCCGCGAACCGATCACGGCCGCGTTGCTGACGAGTTCCTCGGGCAGCTGCTCGTCGATGGGGTGTGGCTCTTCACCGTCGCCGACGAAAATCCACACCATTCCCAGTCGTTCCTCGACGTGGTAGGTCGGTTGGGTGACCTTGCCGCAGATCGGCGACTTGGGACCATCGGTGATTGCGGCCTTGAGGTCGCCGCTCTCGAGGTCGAAGGTCCAGCCGTGGTAGACACACGAGATCGTGCCGGGAAACTGCTTGTTTCCGTAACTCAGCGGCACTCCGCGGTGGGGGCACCGGTTGGCCATTCCTCGAACGACGCCGCGGTCGCGGATGACGAAGATGTCCTCACCGAGCAGCTTGACCCGTACGGGACGCTCGCCGACCTTGGACGAGAACACCACGGGGTACCAGTAGCCTCGGAAGCCTGCTCCGGCTGCCTGATACAGGGGCCAACTCGACCAGTCCTGCCTGCCGGGCAGGTTGCCGTCCTTCTTCTTCTGGGCCGGCGTCTTCACTCGGTCCGCTTCTTTCGGCGGTTGCGCGACGGTAGGGCGCGATACCGTCGACGCCGCGCGGGGTTCCAGCGTCTCGCTCATAGGTGCTCTCCAGGTGCAGTTCACTCGTATCGTGGGAAGCGATCGACTTCTCGTCTGATCGCTCCGAGTCGGCACAGCACATCACTGCGCTGCGGACACCACAATCGAAGCGGTCCGCCTACCGGAATTTGTCTCCGCACCCGGCGTCCTCGGTCGAAGAAGACCTCCCTGTTCCGCTCAGCGGTCCAATCCACGTGATGTATCCGACGGTGGCTCCTACTGTCCGTTGGACACAACGAACTCGAAGGAGACCCGATGACCATTCAGCCCTCGGTCGTCACGACCGACGTCGCCATCGTCGGCGCTGGCCCGACCGGACTCTACGGCGCGTATTACGCCGGCTTTCGCGGGCTGGAGACCGTAGTCATCGACGCACTCCCCCAAGCGGGCGGGCAGGTGATGGCCCTGTACCCGGAGAAGCAGATTCGAGACGTGGCCGCCCTGCCGTCGATCCGGGGCCGTGATTTCGTCGCCAATCTCGTCGAACAGGCAGGTGCCTTCTCGCCGACCTACCTGCTCGGCCGCCAGGCAATCGAGCTCACTCACGAAGAC
The DNA here is from genome assembly GCF_003641205.1 of Rhodococcus sp. P1Y. Taxonomy (NCBI): domain Bacteria; kingdom Bacillati; phylum Actinomycetota; class Actinomycetes; order Mycobacteriales; family Nocardiaceae; genus Rhodococcus; species Rhodococcus sp. P1Y. The sequence continues at coordinate 2,516,394 of NZ_CP032762.1, read as the reverse complement.
GGCCTGCCGGTCTTGACACTCGACGACGGCACAATCGTTCGTGCCGGTGCCGTGGTGCTGACGGCCGGTATCGGTACCCCGACGCCACGGGCGATGGAGACCGGTAGCGAATGGCTCGGATCTGCGCTCTCCTACTTCGTCACCGATCCCACCGTTCATGCCGACCAGGATGTAGTCATCGTCGGTGGTGGCGACTCCGCGCTCGACTGGGCCGATGCTCTGGCTTCGATCGCCCGATCGGTCACCCTGGTCCACCGCCGAGCCACGTTCCGAGGTCATGCCGCGACTCTCGACCGCGTCCGTTCGGGCAAGGTCGCGATCCACACGGACACGGAAGTCCTTGCTCTGCTGGGCGATCTGGAAACGGGGTCTCTGTCGAAGGTGTCGCTGCGGGCGAAGAGCGGCGAGGAAACCGTCGTCGCGGCCGATCATGTGATCGCTGCTCTCGGCTTCATCAGCAATCTCGGCCCGATCCGCGAGTGGAACCTCGAACTGCGGGGTCGTTCCATCGCAGTGGACCGTTCGGGGCGAACCAATCTGCCGCGCGTCTACGCCGCCGGTGACGTGACCGACTACGACGGAAAGGTCAAGCTCATGTCGGTCGGATTCGGAGAGGTTGCAACCGCGATGAACCATGTTGCGGTCGACCTCGACCCCGACCTCGTGCTCTTCCCCGGACATTCGACCGACGGCGCTTGAGCGCCGCACTACAGCAGGAGGAACAACTATGTCGTACGTCATCGGAATCAATTGCATCGATCAGCTCGATCGGTCGTGCATCGAAGTGTGTCCTGTGGACTGCATCTACATCGGCGACCGCCGCAGCTACATCAACCCCAACGAGTGCATCGACTGCGGCGCATGCGAAGTGGAGTGCCCGGTCGACGCGGTCTTCGTAGACCGAAAGGCGCGCAAGGATCCCGAGCTCGCAGAATTCGTCGCGGATTCGATCGCTTTCTTCAATGAGCCGTTGCCAGGACGAAGCGAAGCGATCGGCGATCCCGGCGGATCTCAGAAATTGGGGCCGTTGGGAGTCGACACCGAATTCACGGCTAATCACTGATCGATCGGCTCGTCGCCAGGCGTCTGAGGACCTCTCGCAGCTGCTCCAGCAGCTGCGAGGTTCTGGCGTCGTCGGAGAACACCATATGCTGCATCACCAGTCCATCCAGCGCCGAGAACACCAGCTCGGAGATGCTGCCGTCGGGGTCGGGCACGCCGGCATTGTCGAGCGTGTTTCGGACTTGAGCCGCGTATCTCCGGTACAGCCCACGGACATTTTCGATCGGTAGGTTACCGCGGACGGCCTGAGTGGTCTCGTCGTATTGAAGCAACTGGCGTTTACGCGAAGTATTCAATGTTGGAACAAGATTGGAGGCGAACTCGTCGATCGAGTTCGCCTCCAGTCCTACTTCGTCCGAATCCTGCGTCGCCGCGCGACGAAATGCCTCGATCAGCAACTGCTCTCGGGTGCCGAAATGATGCCGGACCAATCCGTGCGCCATACCGACACGGGCTGCCACTGCTCGGTAGGTGACAGCCTGCACACCCGTCTCGCCGGCGATATCGATGGCTGCATCCAGCAGACGATCTCTGGTGGACTGATCGGATTCATGTTCCGTCGAGTCGTCGGCAACGTTCATACCCACAGCAAATCACGCCACCGACGACCGCGTCGCTACTGCCCGGCCAATCCCCACAGCGGTGGCCGATCGCCTCCGAGATCGATGTTGACCGACTTGACTGCGGAGTACTCACGCAGCGTCTCGAACGACAACTCACGTCCGAACCCACTGTCACCCCGGCCGCCCATCGGCATCCCGGGCGGCAGATCGAACCATCGGTTCACCCACACGATTCCTGCGTCCAATTGATCTGCGAACTGGTGTGCGCGGCGCAGGTTCTGTGTCCACACTCCGGCCGCCAAGCCGTACGGCGATGCGTTTGCGCGGGCAATCGCTTCCTCGTCGGTTCGGTATCGTTCCGCGACGGTGACCGGACCGAAAACCTCGGTTCGCACGATCGTGGCCTGGCCCTTCGGGTCGGCCAGCAGGACCGGCCGATGATAGAAACCGCCGCGCAGGGAGTCGTCGAGGTCCAGAGGTTCGTCTCCGACGACTACGGAGACCCCCTCCGCGCGCGCCCGTTCTACGTGCCCGCTGACCAGTTCGAGTTGACGACTCGACACGAGCGGCCCCATCTCGCTGCTCGGATCCGTCGCATCGCCCACCTTGATCTTCCGTGCCACGGCAGCGAACCGCTCGACGAATTCGTCGTGAATCTCGTCGTGCAGAAGAAGACGTGAGGCCGCGATGCAGGCCTGTCCGTTCGCAAGATAGATCCCCATGAGCGCGTCTTGAACCGCGAGGTCGAGGTCTGCGTCGGCAGCGACGATCATCGGCCCCTTACCGCCGAGCTCCATCAAACTCGGCCGCAATGTGCGGGCCGCAGATCCGAGAATTGCTCGCGCGGTTTCCGGTCCGCCGGTGAACGTGATCTTGGCTACATCGGGGTGCGAGACCAACGCCGCTCCGGTCTCGGGGCCGAGACCGGTCACGATGTTCAACACACCCGCCGGCAGTAGGTCCCCGATCAACCGGGTGAACTGCGAGAATGCTCGCAGACGCGTACTCCGAGGGCTTGACGACCACGGTGTTGCCGGCGGCGAGTGCGGGTGCCACCTTGTTGGCGAAGGTGATCAACGGCGAATTCCACGAGATGATCGCCGCGACCACGCCGAGGGGTTCACGCTTGGTGTAGAGCAGGGTATCGGCGTTCGCCAGCGGAATCTGCTCGCCGTTGAAGGCGCGGATGACGCCGGCGTAGAATCTGAAAATTGCTGCTACCGTAGGGATGTCGGCAATACCTGCTTCGCGGACCGGTCGTCCGTTCTCGGTCGCCAGCAAGGCGCCGAACCGTTCGCCGTCGGACTCGAAGCGATCCGCGATCGACAGCAGGATTGCCTGTCGCTGATCCTGCGTCGTCCTGCGCCACTGGCCGAAGGCACGGACGGCGGCCGACACGGCAGACTGCGCATCCGCGGCCGTTCCCTGCGGCAGGACAGCCCAGGCACTACCGACACTGGGGTCGATCGCGTCGAAGGTGCTGCGGCCACTGACCCAGTCGCCACCGATGAACTGCTGATACTCCCCACTGGGGACGAAAGCCGCGCGTGCGGTTTCCGAGAGGCGAATCGACGACATTGTTCTCCTTCTGACGTGACACGTTGTGAGTGCAACCCGCTCCCGGAGTTCGATACACGGAAAAGGGTTGTCCCGGTTTACTACTGGAAGGAAGCGCTCACCGATCCGAGGCCGCTCAGGGTTGCCGTGACCGACTGCCCTGCTGCGACCGCACGCATCGGACCCAGAGCTCCGGACAGAACGACCTGCCCAGCACGCAGAGGGCGGCCGAGATCGCTCGCGGTCTGCGCCAGCCACACCACGGCCGCAACCGGATCGCCGAGGCAGGCGGCACCTGTGCCCTCGGACACCTGAGATCCATCGATGGACATGGTCATCGCTACCTCGGTGAGGTCCAGATCCCCGAGGGGCACTTTCCGCTCACCGAGTACGTACGCGCCTGCCGACGCATTGTCGGCCACGGTGTCTGCAAAACTGATGTCCCAATTGGTGATTCGGCTGCCACAGACCTCCAGTGCGGCGACCACGTAGTCCGTGGCACGCCTGACACGATCTGCATCGAGGGGCCCGTCGGCCAGGTCTTCGCGCAGCACGAAGGCGATCTCGGCCTCGACACGCGGCTGCAACACCCGTTCGGTGGAAATGACGGAGTCGGCGCCGTAGGCCATGTCGTCGAACAGCATTCCGAAGTCGGGACGATCGACACCCAATTGCGCCTGAACAGCTTTCGATGTCAAACCGATCTTTCGGCCGACCACTACCGCTCCGGAATCCAGGCGCTGAGTGTTGAGAATTTCCTGTACCGCATAGGCTGCCGTCACGTCGTCGCTCCCGATCAGGTCGCGGACCGGTTGACAGGGCTCGCCGCTGAACGCAGCGTGAGTCAGCCGCTCGGCGGCGGCCTCGATGTTGTTCTGGCTCACAGTCACGACGCAAGCTTCGGACACGAGGGCGTCACCGGCAACAACCGCGTCTCGCTCAGCGGTCCTCGACGATGGCGTGGTGCCGACGAGAACCAGCACCAACGCTGCCGACGCCGCGAAGGCCATCATCGATGCCACTGCGAGGGCATCGTTGCCGAGCAGGCCGACGACGGGGGCAGCTGCCGCCGCGAACGCGAACTGGACTCCGCCGATCAAGGCCGACGCAGTACCGGCCACGGAACCGTAGCCGGCCAGTGCTTGCGCCGGGGCGTTCGGCAGCACCGAGCCCATCACGGCCAGCATCAGCAGCACCGGCACCGCGAACCCAGCCAACCCTCCGGCACCTGTCGCGGCCAGGATCACGAACACGACAGCCACGACGGCGCCGATCAGCAGCGCGAAGACCAGAACGGTTCGCGTTGTCCATCGACGAAGGACGACGACGTTGAGCTGCGACGCTCCGATCAACACGACAGCGCCTACCGCGAAGGCGATTCCGAACTGTTGTGGTGTGAGGCCGAAGCTTCCTTGCAGGACGAACGGCGATGCCGAGATGTACGAGAACATCACCACCCGGCCCAGGCCGCACACGAGCACCATCGAGACGAAGGCTCGATCCGTGCCGAGGTGGGCATAATTTCGCAGTACGGTGCGCGCACCGTTCTGCTGCCGGGCAGCAGGGGGCAATGTCTCGGGCATCGCGAACACCCCGATCGCGACAGCCGTCAACCCCAGAACTGCGAGAACCACGAAGATGACGCGCCACGTCGAGAGGTCGACGACCAGGCCGCCGATCGACGGTGCCAGGATCGGGGCCACACCCATCACCAACATCAGCCGAGACATCATGACCGCAGCCGCGTTGCCCTGGTAGAGATCTCGTACCACGGCCATGGCCAGGACGGCCCCGGCTGCACCTCCGAAACCTTGCACTACCCGAAGTACGGCCAGCACCTCGATCCCCGGTGCGACTACGCACCCGAGCGAGGCAGCAACGTGCAGCAGCGACGCCACGATCAGTGGACGCCGCCTACCGAGCGCGTCCGACATCGGACCGATCACCAGTTGGCCGACGGCGAACCCGATCAGAGTGCCGGTCAGGGTGAACTGCACCGCCGTCTCCGATATGGCGAATTCGGTTGCGATGACCGGAAAAGCCGACAGGTACATGTCGACGGTGAACGGGCCGAGCGCGGTGAGGGCACCGAGCATCACGACCAACCGGAGACGTCCCCGACCCGACGGTGCCGTCGCCGCGGACGCGGAAACTCCGGCGCCGTCGGCGCCGGAGTTTCCGCTGTCGCGCTCGGTCGCGGCGATGAATTCACTCACCGCTGGTACGCAATGCACGCACCGCTGCGCCCACTGCCAACAGGACCTGAACAGCTGCGAGGAACAACCCGGCCTGCATCAACAGCTCGAGCTGCCCTCCGGACACGACACTGCCGGAGCCTGCCATGTCCATCGCCCCGTGACCCACGGTCCCGTGACTCATCGACCCGTGACCCATCGAGCCCTGACCCATCGCCGCGTGATCCATTGCAGGACCCTCAGTCGCCATGTGGTTCGAGTGGCCCAGCGACGCCGACGTCAAAGCCCAGTGCGCAGCGAGCATGGCAACTCCGAACCCTGCGGTCACCGCGTAATCACGAACTCGGTGGCTATTGCCCTTCCCGCACGTGAACGCAACGCACAGGCTGGACAGCACGAGCATCGGCACGACCATGACGAGCATCGACGTTCCCGTGACGACAAGCAGAACGACGTGCACCACAAGGCACAGAATCGCAACAGCGGGGAGAGCTGTATCGACGAGATCGGTTCTGCTCTCGCTCCGTTCGCGTCCTACCGGCGCGTTCACGACAGACGAGGCCGGCCCCGCTGTCAGTGACATGACGGGCCGTCCGGCTGGTCGTCCGCAGTTTTCTCGCCGTGTGCAGTCGACGAGGCCGGCACGTCCAATGCCGGGTTCTCGTCGAAGAAGTTGACCGGCAGCAGATGAAATCCCACGACCTCGGTCGGCATGACCGGCCAGTCCTCGGCGCGCGGGATGTGTGTCACTCCCAAGGTGTGCCACAGCACCACGTCCGTGTTGTCGGTCGCGCGGTTTTCCGCAGTCCAACGGGGAAGACCGTCACCGGACCGGCTCTGGTTCGGGAAGTCACCCGAGGGGCGCATTTCTGCGGGCGAGTACGGCGTCACCCACATGTTGCGGGTGGCGAAGCCGGCTCGCTTGGCAATCAGTGACGGAGCCTGCGCCAGCATGGTCGCCGACGACCAACCGGGCAGGAACTTGTAACTGACCGGATTGCCCCACGCGTTCTGCTTGGAGGTGTTCATGACCGACCAGCTGCGAGACGACTGCGGGTTGGTGTGGTCGTCTCCGGTCAATTCACGGTCGATAACCGTTCGGTTGACACCGATTGCGTTGCCGTAGGGATTCTCCGGGCCGACCGGCACGCCGTAGGCATCGTTCTGAACGACAGTGTTCTGCCACCCGTCGATTTCGGGATCGAGCCGGAACGAGAACAGATGCTGGTGGTAGCTGGACACGAGGTTCTTGGCGATGCGGGTGCCGTGCGCAGAAGTCTCGCCCTCTTCGACGGAGCGGGTCTGCACGATACCGAGCAGCTTGACCTCCATTTGAATGGACGCGTCCTGGTAGAAGTTCCAGTAAAAGCCGTAGTGGTAGTTACCGACTGTTGCGATGAAGCTGACGACCAGGCGGCGTGAGCGACGTACGTCGACCTTGCCGGTCATCCAGTCGGTGTGCTTCCACAGAATGCCCGCGTCCTCTTCGTGGATGCAGATCGCGTTCTCGATAGTGGTCGGCTCACCGTTCTCGCCGGCGTTCTCCGCGTCCAGGTAAACGATTTCACCGAGGCAGTCACAGCCGAGTCGCAACGAGTTGGCAAGCTTTCCGAGTCCGAACTCGCCAGCATCGAATGCGCTGCGCCAGAAGTGCTCCTTGGAGGGATCGCCGTAGGGCACGACCATCTCTCCCAGAGACGCGCGGTGCAAGACCGAGCGGTAGTTGTCGCCATCGAGGTATTCCACCGCGTGGAGGACCAGCCCCTCGAGCGGATGCCAGTTGATCCGGAAGCGCCACTTTTGCCAAGTGAGTTCGCGGCCGTCGATCTTGAAGCCGACACCCTCGGGCTGAGTGATGACGAGCGGGGCGACGTCCGAGCGCATCGGCTGGTTCGCGTCCGCCGTGTAGTTGGCCTGCTCGACGTTCATCGGCCGCACGCCGAAGTCGTGGACGTCGACCACCTTCAGCGTCACCAGGTCGACCACAGCGATGACACCTTCGATGGGGTGCGCGTACCCGTTGTCGTCGGCGAAATCGCGGTAGTACGAGACCGAGCCTGCCAGGCGTCGACCGTCGACCGGGTAATCGAGCACACCGGGGACAGCCATGTTGCCGACACCCCACGGATCGATCTGAACCTTGTCCATGTCGGTGATGCCGCGCAGCGCCAGCGCCTCGACGTAACGTGGATCCTGTTTGATCAGGTCCGGAGCGAGGTCGAACTCCTCGAGCAGGACGGGTGCCGCACCGTCGGTGATCACCGAAGACGAGACAACCGCGTCGGCATCGAGATCGACGACGACATCGTGCGTCGCACCGGACGCGCGATCGACCAGCAAGACCCTTGCGCGACGTGCGATCTCGTGACCTTCACGGAGCAGTCGCTTGTCCGGCTCGTCGGTGTAGACCGCGGCGAACCCCGGCCTTTCCGCGATGGCCTCACGACGAACGACATCTGCGACGCGGCGAAACTCGTCGGATGTCAGGGAATCGAAGAGGGGATGACGCACGGGTGTTCCTTTCATAGCATTCGTCTGGTCGGGATCTTGATTCGCCAGCGTGTGCTTCACACACAACCAGCGCGCGGTCGAGCGCGCAGCTCTATGTTTTGCTCAGCGGTCCTCGAAACATTCGGGCATCTCTTTCGCGAGCTCCGCACGGGCCTTCGCCGCACGCAGTAACGCGGGAATTTGTCCGATCACCCTGCACGAGTTCGTTCACCGATACGCATACCGATTGTGCCTACCTCGGACTGCACCGAGTGGTTCGCTCACCGAGACCGCGGAGACCTGCGATCGACAACTGAGGTGAACACTGGCGCATTCTTACCCAAAGGAGTTCTGGTGCCTGTCGATTCCGCACAACCATCCTGGAACCGCCGTATCTTGGCCGCACTCTGCGACACCTTGGTTCCGCGAATCTCGCCGCCCGATTCGGCTTCGATCGACGAACAAGTGTTTTGGAGCACGAGTGCCTCCGATCTTGCCGTCGACCAGATTCTCGACTCCGTCCTTCCCCTCTGGGCCCCCCACGTGAAGATCCTCGTAGCACGGGCATTGGACGGTCTGTCGGAATCGTTCGCGGACAACCCCCCGGACCGCCGCGCCGAGCAATGGCTGACGGTGCTTGCCGACCCGTCGACTCGTCCTGGCGCTCTGATACTGCAGAGCACGGTGTTGGCAATGTTCTACACCGCGCCGGACGAGGCGTCGCAGAACCTGACGTGGCCGGCACTCGGCTTCCCCGGTCCGCTGCTCGAACCGCCGACTGCAGTGCAGTTTCCGAAGACTTTGAAACTGGCCGAGCTATCCGAACACGGGTCGACCACAATGCAGGTCGACGCGGTGGTCGTAGGTTCCGGTGCGGGCGGCGGCGTTGCTGCGGCACGTCTTGCGGCCGCGGGCATGAAGGTACTCGTCCTGGAGAAGGGGGCTTACCGGAACGAGCCCGATCTGCCGCAATTGGAGGCGTTGTCGTTTCCGAATCTGTATCTCGGCGGTGGCTTCGTCTGGTCCACCGATGCCAGCGTCGGCCTGTTGGCCGGCTCGACTGTCGGAGGCGGAACCACGGTCAACTCCATGGCATGTCTCGAGACACCCGAGTACGTACTGGCGGAATGGGCCGAGGAAGGCATGGAGGGCGCGTCCTCGAACGAGTTCGGCCCCCACATCGAAACGGTGATGCAGCGGATAAACGCTGTTCCCTCGAATACCGTTCACAACAGCGTCAACCGTATTCTCAATCGTGGCCTCGACGCTGCCGGTCTCAACCGAAACACCCTTGCACGCAACGCCAAAGATGATGACGACCGCTTCTGCGGCGAGTGCAATGCCGGTTGCCTCGTGGGATGCAAACAATCCACGATGAAAACCTTCCTTCAGGATGCCAGCGACTCGGGTGCCGAGTTGCTGCCCAACTGCGACGTACGCGAAATCGTTCACGCCGACGGTCGCGCCGTCGGCGTCCGTGCGGTTGTGAGTACTGCCGACGGAGACCGCGACGTAGTCGTCGAGGCACCGATCGTCGTCGTCGCCGCGGGCGCACTCGCCTCACCCGTCCTGCTGCTCCGTTCCGGGCTGGGCGGACCGAGCGTTGGTCGCAACCTGCACGTTCACCCCTCGTACTTCGTGAGCGGAGTGTACGACGAGGTCGTGAAGGGTTGGGCCGGACAGATTCTCACCAGTGTCAGTCATGACTTCGAGCACGTGGAAGGCAAACACGGATTCGTCGTGGAAGCCGCTCCCATGGGTCTCGGCTTCTGGACAGGTCTCACACCATGGCACTCCGGTGAGCAACACAAGAGAGAGCAGTTGCGCCTCGAGCACGTCTCCGGAGTCTGGGGCTTCGTTCGAGATCACGGTTCTGGACGCGTGGAGTGCGATGCAGACGGAATGCCTGTCGTCACGTGGGGTCTGGACGATCCAGTCGACTTGGCAGTCGTCCGTCGTTCGCATCAGGAACTCGCCCGCATTCTCCGGGCTTCAGGGGCAAAGGAGATCTTCACATTTCTACCGTCCGACCCTCGCTGGCGTCAGGGCGATGACTTCGATGCATTTCTCGATACGCTCGGCAGCCTGGAAGCCGCAGACATCCTGACGTTGTCAGCACACCAGAGCGGCTCCTGCTCGACCGGTTCCGACCCCGCGACGTCGGTGGTGAACGGCCGTGGTCGCCTCCACGATTGTTCTGGGGTATACGTCGTGGACGCGAGCGCACTACCCACTGCGCCTGGCGTGAACCCCATGGTGTCGATCGAAGCCTACGCAAGCCGAACCGCGCACTTCATCGTGCAAGAGTGGGATGCGGAGATTCCCCAGGGGTGACCTGAACCGATTCCTCGGAGTGCGGTGGGCGGGCACGTGCTCGCCCACCGACGTAAAGAAGCTGCGAACGCTGATGTGCTCTCCGCACACCAACGTTCGCAGCTTCTTTTGTTTACGGTCAGCGACCCTCGGGCGTGTGCGTATCGAGAAAGCCGATTACAGCGGCGGCAACAGGTGTCGGGAGTTGCTCCAACATGGGAATGGTGCCTCCCTCGACGACCACGATGTCGACCGTCGCTGCACGCACGAGGCTGTCTCGCACGACATCGACATCGGGGAAGGAGAACGGGTCTGCGTCTCCACCGAGGATCAGAACCGGAGCCGTCACCTGACCGATGCGATCTTCCATGACGTACCGCGAACAGGCGATATGCCCCTCAGCCGGATCCACTCCTGGCGCAAGCGCATCGCGTACGAAACGATCGAGTAGGTCCGGACGATTCGGCGGATAGTACGGTTCGCGCTGTCCCCACCACGTCGTGAGGTGGCCACCGTGCAGGTCGATTTCCGCGACATCAACCCCTGGGCCGTCAGCGTGGCCGGCACGATATTCGGACCCGGTGTACGACGGAGACGACAGGATCACCGACTTCACCCGACCCGGTGCGGCACTGGCAACCTCTACCGCGACCACGGCCCCGGTGTGGTGACCCATCACCGAGAAGTGTTCGAGACCCAACGCGTCGGCCAGGTGCAGCACGCCTGACGCGTACTGCTCGATCGTCTGCGGCCCGACGGGCTTGGCTGATTGGCCGAACCCGTACATGTCCATGGCGATGATGCGACGGAACGGCCCGACGAGGGGCATCAACTCAGCGAATTCGTCGCACGAGCGCGGGGTCTGGTGCAGGCAGATCAGCGGGATACCCTCGACTCCCGCTTCTGCGTAGTGCAGTTGTCCGAGCGGGGTATCGACGTAGCCGAAGCGCACGCGTGGTGCGGTGTCGTCGAGCACGGATTCAGTCGACAAGGGTTCGTCCCATATTCGCGTAGGTTTCCTGCCGGTTCTTGCGTGCATACAGCGCAACCCCGATTGCCACCACTATCGTCGCGAGATGCAGCAACGGCAGACCATTGATGATCACCGAATCGGTCCCGGTGATGGCCGGAAAATTGGAGAGCGCGAAATACGTGATTGCTCCGAAACCGATCAGCGCCAGGGCCGGCGCAACCGTTTTACCCCAACCGAATTGACGTTGCCGAGCGAAGAACACCAACACTGCCAGAGATGTCGTGGTGATCAGGACCATCAGACCGACCGCTCCGAAACCGGTCAGCGCGGACGTGAGAGTCGTCAAAGGGTTGAGCCCGGCGACTGCGAAGGCTATGACGACCACCGTCTCGATCACATAACTCGTCGAACCGGCAACCACCGGCGACTGATGGCGCGGATGCAGGGTGCGCATGGGCCGCGGCAAGAAACCATCCCGGCCCAGTGCGAACAGGTACCGTGACGCTGCGTTGTGGAAGGCAAGCACTCCGGCGAAGCAACTCGTCACGATCAACGCCTCGAGTGTTGTCGTCCACGCGGAACCGACGAACTCGTCACTGAGGTCGTAGACGAATGTGCCCGGGCTCGCGGCGGCCGCGGCGGTGGCGCCACTCGAACTGGCCAGGAAGGCCCAGGACGTCAGGACGAAGAAGAAGCCAATGCACCCCATCGAAATGTACGTCGCACGAGGAACGGTGCGTTTCGGATCGCGTGCCTCCTCCGCGTAGATCGCTGTTCCTTCGAAACCCTGGTAGCACGAGAAGGCGAAGATCATCGCGACGCCGATGGCTCCGGGAACGAAAACCTGACTGGGGCTGAACGATTCCAATGGAAGGCTGCCGAATCCGTTTTGCGCGATAATCGCGACGTCGAGCACCAGAATGACCACCAGCTCGACGACGAGGGCAACTCCGAGTACGCCTGCGGCAAGCGTGATCTTGCGATAGCCGAGCAGGAACACGATGACAAGACCCACCAGGGTGTACACCCACCACGGAAGATCGATACCGAAAATCTTGTTGGCACTACCGGCCGCGAAGAAACCCATCGCGCCACTGGTGGCGCATGCCAGTGCGATATAGGCACTTGTAGCAATGTAGGCACCGGCCAAGCCGACAGGCCGTCCCAGACCTCGCACGATGTAGGCGAAGAAGGCTCCGGCGTTCTGCACATAGGGAACCATCCGCGTGAAGCCGACGGCGAACAGGAGCATGATCACCAGCACGAAAACGTACATTCCTGGTGTACCGACACCTACCCCCAATCCGATCGCAAGGGGCAGAATCGCGACCGCGCCTCCGGCGGGCGCAACCGTGGCCATCACCATGAACACGATGTGCGCGACATTCAGGCTCCCCTGCGCGAGCTCGGTCTGCCCCTCAGTCGTGGATGCACTGTTCTGCGTACGTGGCACCATAGATTTCAACTCCTCCTGCGAACACAAAGGACGACGAGCGCCGTCGAATAGCAAACAGTGTGGGGAGATATTCACCTCATCGCCATGCGAAAGGTCCACTCAGCGACACCGAGGCCGACCTCGATCCACCTCGAACCCGCCATGAGCACCCGGTTTCGACGATTTCGAAAATTTCGGACCGTTTGCCAGCGGTTTGCTGACCGGAATTACGCCACCACGGTCACGCCCTCCTCGCTCGGGAGATGTTCACGCGTCAACCGTACGCCCGGCCTTCCGTGGCCCCGCGAATCGCCGCGCACCATCACGCGTCCCCGAATCCGACAAGCAGCCATCCGGGATGCCCTATGACAGGTCAGACCCTTGCCATGTCTTGGATGCACTGTGATGCCGGGAACGATCGGGGTGTGAGTCGAGTCCGCACCTTCCGGCAGGCTTTGGTTCGCGGACGCTTTTCGGATTCTCAGATTGCCGGAGACGGCTTCACTGTTTCCGCGAACAACGCTGCCACTCCAGTTCGACATGGAAGCGGCGTTCGTCCGGCGCGGTTCGCGGTGAACCGATGATGCTCAACCGGTCACCCTCGATTCGGACCGAGCGCTCTTGCGGCGCGCCCTGCCAATCGGTGAACAGTGCGACCTCGATGTGGTGCGTAACGGTGCCGCTGTCCGAGTCCACAGTGAATGGACCGGCGTACGCGATAAACCCCTGGGCCATGTGGACGAGTTGCGCGTCGGATGCTCGCTGCGGATCGGTTGCGCCGCTCCGTGGTCGCTCCATGTTTCCCAGGACAGCCAAGACGATCCCATTCGGGCTGTACGAGAGGTAACCGGCAGCATGCGGTCCGAACTCGGGTCGACGTTCACCGTCGTCGAACACTTCGACGGCACTTTCGAAGGTCCACGCGCCGATCAGATCTTTCTGGGAGAGCGCCATGTCATGCCTCGTTTCGAACGTAGTCGATGCTGAAGTCGGTGGTGCTGATCAGCCGGGCACCGAACCGAGGGATGCACTGACTCTTCCGTGCGAGCAGGCGGCCCGCTGTCCCATCGGTGGTGCCCGGAACTAGCTGTGTCGGCGACGGGCGTTCGTGCCCTCGGCGTCAGGCGTTGACGGACGCTTCGGCGGCGCGAGCCTTGGCGTAGTTGGCGATGCTCTGAGCGTAGTGCGGGGTTTCGAGTTCGCAATGCTGCCCCGAGGCCTTCTGGCGTGCTGCCGCTGCGTCTTCGAAGCTCTGGCCACTGGCGGTGATGAATTCGAGGAATTCCTCGGTGGGGTGGGAGGTGACGGTGTTGATGTAGCGCAGATTGTCACCGTCGAGCTGTTCGATGCCCAGCTCCCAAATCACCTGTGTCGTTGTCCATCCCGCGGCAGAGAAGACGTCGGAGATCGACACCATCTTGCAGTAGTGCTTGCTTGCGACCTCGAAACGGTACTGCTGGATGACCAGGCCGGTGCCGATCATCTCGACGTTGATCGACATCGGGGTGCCGTCGTCGTCGACGGTGTAGCCGGCTGCCTTGTGATCACCGGGGGCACAGCGCTGGTACTCGTGCGTGGGAAGGGTTTTGAGCCACTGCTCGATATCGACGTGCTCGTACGGTGCGGTGACATCAGCTGTGACCACCGCGTGCGAGAGCTGCAGGTCGGGACGGGGAGTTGCACTCATGATGTTCTTCTTTCTTCTGTTGTGCCGGATCCCCGGCGGAACAAGGTGACAAGAAGAACTTTGACGCAGCTCGGGCCCGGATGCATTGAAGGTTTCATGACATGTGCGTTACCGGTTGCGCTACTCGTTCACTACCAGTTGGCCGGTAGTGAACGTCAGGGCAGTTCGTACCATGCGTCCGTGAGAGGATCATGTGATGAGTGCAATTGTATTGGCACGTCACGGGCTTGACATGCGCCGCACATCTTGAAGGCGATCGCTGTCGTCGTGCTCTGCGCCATCGCCTGGGTGTCTTTCACGGGCCTGTCCACATTCGATACGTCCTTGTGGATTGCGTACGCGGTAATGGCCGCGATCGAACTGGTCATGGCCGTCGCGTTGATGTCCACTCGATGGAGGAACAGGCCGGCAGCGATTGTTCTGGCGATGCTGGCCGTGTTCCAAACCGGACAGAGTTACTACAACGAGCAAGTCCGCTACTCGCGGAACGATCCGGTTATTGCACTCGACAATTTCGGGGTACTTCTTCTGTGCGTGCTCGCCGTTGCGTTGATCGCAGTGGGGCTACCTTGGCCGATCCGTCGGCGTTCCTGATGGGCGAGCGCTCTGGCGAACGGTCCTCAGGCTAGCGCGGCCGGACCAACTGTGGGTCGTGGAACAGTTCGCTGAAAGGCCGCGATGATCGATCCGAGGACGGCCATAGGAAGAGCGAAGATAAAGAGACTCGTGTACGAGTCGGCGGTGATACGCAGTACACCGGCGACAAACAAGCTCACGAGAACGGCGACGGCCAACCAGGAAACCCACTTGCGCAGTGCGATCGCCGCCACCACCGGTGGCGACGCGAGCGTTAGACCTACGCCGACAAGTGGCCACACTCCCAGTACGTCGATGGCTCGGTCACTGCACTGGTAGGAGCTGCCCTCGCCGATTTTCGAGCATGACATCGACATGTCGAACATGGTCAACGACGTCGCGTTCCACGCGGTGAGGGCCACCGCGGCAACGGCCAATACCCACCATGCTGATCGCACCATGTCCGCAGCCTAACCCCCGGATGCGGACGAATCAGACCGCACACGCGCCGTTTCAATCCCACTTCACTGTAACTGTGTGATGGGGTCTTGCGGCAAGGCCCCCTGAAGCGTGCACAATCGCTCGGCACATCACTTTCATGAAGGGGTTTTCGATGGCAGACATGGCAGACACACCCCCGCAGTTCCAGGTGCATGAGTCGGGTGCGTATTTCCACGGCACCAAAGCCGACTTGCGGGTTGGGGACTTCCTCACCCCGGGGTATCGCTCCAACTACCGTTCCGAGCTCATCTCGAACAACGTCTACATGACGAAAGTGTTGGACAACGCGGTTCTTGCAGCCGAGATGGCAACCGGGACGGGACGTCCTCGCGTGTACGTCGTCGAACCTGACGGCGACGTCGAAGACGACCCAAATGTCACCGACAAGAAGTTTCCCGGCAACCCGACTCAGTCGTTTCGAAGCCCTCACCCAGTGAAAGTCGCTGGGGAGATCCATGATTGGGTCGGGCACTCCCCCGAGTATCTCCGCGAGTTCCGGGCAGGCCTGGAAGAGCTGCGGCGAACGGGAGCCGACGTCATCTACGACTAGTCCCCCCTCCTGTTCAATCCCTGTGTGCTGTAGGCACGTTCAGGCGCGCAGCGCCTTGGGGAATCCCGTCCATCGCAGATCTGGGCGGAGGTGGCTCATGTCGTTGAACATGACGACGCTCGGCGGCAGCTCGGGTCGGTTCTCGATCACGGTCAGCGCCGCGTTCGCGCTGTCGAGTCCGAGCCATCGCACCGCCGGGCTGCCCAGTGCGTGACGGATGAGCCACGCGATCGGGTATGCGTGGGTGATGAGAACTTCGTGAACATTGTCGTCACCATCCGGCGGTACAGCGAATCTCGCAGTGAGACTGTTCGCGATCTCGTGCCCTGCTGCTGCTTCCTTGGCGTCGTAGCCGTCGAAGAACGGCACCCACGACGGCGGAGTCTCCTCCACTGACGGTACGTAGGGCACGTGATCGATCAGCTCGGCCGCGTCGCCGACAGGGGCGCTGCCGCTGAGGAAGATGTTCAGCTCTCGGGCGCTGTCGGCTGCCCGCGAAAGCGGCGAATGCCATACGGCGTCGATGGGCAGATGCGCCAAGCGCTTGCCGAGCGAACGGGCCTGCTCACGTCCGATGTCGGTGAGGTTGCCGAACGCGTCGGCGTCGCCGTGGCGTGCGATGTAGAGATACCTCGTAGCCATGAGTGCGTCAGGGGCATCATGGCGATGCCCCTGCTCTCCTTTCTCTCGGGGTCAAGGTTCGGGTCAAAGGACGGTGATCGTTCCGGCTGTGCCGTTCAACGTGATCCGTGCGCCGTCTTCGATCCGAGTAGTGGCGCTGTCGACGCCGAGCACGGCGGGGATGCCGTACTCACGGGCGACGATCGCCGCGTGCGAGAGTGCGCCGCCGGTCTCGGTGACAACCCCGGCCGCAATGGTGAACAGGGGCGTCCAGGCCGGGTCGGTGTAGGGGCAGACCACGATGTCGCCTCGGTGGACGGAGGAGAAGTCCGAGGGGCTGCGCACAATCCGCGCTACCGCCGTGACCTGTCCGTGCGAACCTGGAGTGCCGTTCAAATCCTCCGCATGGTCGGCGGAACCGTGAACTCTGCTGGCGGGAAGCGCTGCTGTGATCGGGCGTGCCTGCAGAATCCATACACCGCCGTCTTCGACGGACCACTCGATATCTTGGGGCCCGTCGAGCATCGTGGCAATACGACCTCCCAGGTCGACCAAGGCTGTGATCGTGGCGTCGTCCAGGGCACGTGCGGTGCGCTTGTCAGGCGCGACCAGGCTCGTGGCGACACCGCCGCGCTCGTGATCCAGGTCGATCCGGGTCTGTTTGCTTCCCACTACACAGCGGATAGTTCCGTTCGAGGTGACCTCGTAGGTGTCCGGCGTAACCGTTCCGCCCACGACG
This sequence comes from Rhodococcus sp. P1Y, assembly GCF_003641205.1. Taxonomy (NCBI): domain Bacteria; kingdom Bacillati; phylum Actinomycetota; class Actinomycetes; order Mycobacteriales; family Nocardiaceae; genus Rhodococcus; species Rhodococcus sp. P1Y. Next base: position 2,499,132 of record NZ_CP032762.1, on the reverse strand, counting down.
GCCAGACCCAAGCCCCAGGATGCTTCGATCCGAGTCGGTCCCCCACGCTGCGGCGTGAACATGACTCCCGACGCATCCGCCTCGATCACCGGTTGCACGAGCACCGCCATGCCAGGCGTGTGGGGCGACGGGCCGAGCGCGTGGCGCGACGGGCCACCGGTTCGTCTCCAGTAGTCACCCACTCGTGCTGCGAGGGCCGATTTCCGACATGTCGCGATGGCCTGGCATACGTCATCGACGCTGTGAACGCCGATGATGCTCTCGTACTGACCCGCTGCCGAAGCATCCGCACTGTCCTCGCCGGCCGCCGAGGAGCGCACGGCCACAATTGGATTACCCAATTCTTGGAGCTCGAGAGCAACGACGTCACGAAAGGAGTGCGCGGCCACAGAGCTCACCGACTGATCGCCGTCTGACACGACGAACCCGTCGGGCACTGGCATGCCTTCGCGCAGCAACACACCGAGCACTGACGCTTTGCCACCCGAGGTCGGCCAAGTCGCTTCGGAGAGCTTCGTCAACATCGCACACCTATCAACAAAACATTGACAACATTATGTTGATCGTAACAGGATGAGTGGCATGGAACGCAAGCACGACGTCGACCGTGCCAACGGCGCCGACCACCCGCACGCTCGACGTGAGCGCGACGCGCAGGTCCGGCTTCTCGACAAGGGCGCCGACCAGATCGCACCGCGGCCGTGGCAGCCCGAGGCTGGGGCCACGCCTTCGGCAGTCGATCTGACGCAGTACGCGCTTTGGCGCGCTTCCGAGCTGACCCAGGATGAGCTTCTGGGGGCACTGTCTTTGCTCCCTTCGGCTCGCGCCGAGGTCGAGAACGTGGAGGTCGCACTGCTCTTCGTCGCTCGTAGCGAGGGGCTGACGTGGGCACAGATCGCCGAGGCCATGGGATTCCGCTCTCCCCAGGCCTGCCAGCAGTACGTGAATCGGCTCAGCGCCAGGCAGGATGGACGAGCATGACGCATCAGTCCGAGCCGGACATGCTCGTGCTGCACGCCGTGCGACTCGTCGGCTTCGCCGACAGTGGCGAGGTCGCGAAGCTGGCGGGAACGAGTCACGCAGAGGCGCTTCGGGTGCTGACCGAGTCGGAGCACGCAGGCTGGGTGCAGCACGACGCGTTCGCCGACCTCGACGGCTGGTCACTTACCGAATCCGGCAAGGTGGAGAACGAGCGACAGCTCGCGGCAGAACGCGTAGTTGCCGACCCCCACGACGTGGTGCCGGCCGTTTACCGCAATTTCCTTCCTCTCAATGCTCGACTGCTCCGCGCCGTCACCGACTGGCAGATCAAAGCCACCGATGCCGACCAATTCTCCCCCAATGACCACACCGACCTCGTATGGGATGAACGCGTTCTCGATGAACTCGCTGCACTCGGCCGCGAACTTGCTCCCCTGATCGAACGTCTCACAGAGGTGCTGTCGAGATTCGACGGCTACACGTCCCGGTTCGATGCGGCTCTGGTCAAAGCGAAAGCCGGCCAGCAGGACTGGGTCGACAAATCGAGCGTGGACTCGTGCCACCGAGTCTGGTTCCAACTCCACGAAGATCTGATCGCCACACTCGGCGTCGACCGAAGCAACGAAGGCCTTACGGGTTTCGAGTAGCCCGCCTGGCGGCACTGGCGACGACGCCAACCTGCTGTGACCTACTACTCATTTCGTTGTAAGTATGTTAAGACATATACACAACGTTTGATGTAGTCCGCTCCACACATCGCCAGCCACCGGTCTCGGAGGACCACATGTCTTCAACATCGCCCACGTCACGAAGTACTCTGCCCCCGGACGCTCCGGGAAGACACTCTCGCAGGCTGGGCGTCATCGCCGTCGTCGCGACGTTCGGCGGGCTGCTGTTCGGCTACGACACCGGCGTGATCAACGGCGCGCTCGAACCCCTCAAAGAAGACCTCGCGCTGACGTCCTTCACCGAGGGCTTCGTGGTCAGCATTCTGATTTTCGGCGCTGCGATCGGCGCGCTGGTCGGCGGCCGACTGTCCGACAAGTACGGTCGACGCCACAACATTCTGCTGCTGTCCGGCATTTTCGCCCTGGGCACGATGGGATGTGTGCTGGCGCCATCGTGGGAGGTACTCGCGGTCTTCCGCTTCGTTCTCGGGTTGGCGGTGGGCGGTGCATCCGCGACCGTGCCCGTCTACCTGTCCGAGGTCGCTCCGTACGAGCGCCGCGGATCACTGGTTACCCGGAACGAGGTGATGATCGTCGGCGGCCAGTTCGCTGCTTTCGTCATCAACGCCATCATCTTCAACGTGTGGGGTGACCACGACTCGGTATGGCGCTACATGCTGCTCGTCGCCGTACTCCCGGCAATTGCTTTGTTCATCGGCATGCTCCGCATGCCCGAGAGCCCGCGGTGGCTCGTGCTGCAGAACCGAGACGACGAAGCGCTCGCCGTGCTCAACCAGGTTCGCTCGCCCGAGCGAGCCAAGGCCGAGATGGCCGAGGTACACGCACTCGCCGAGGAAGAGCGACTGTCGCAGACGGGCGGCCCAGCAGACCTGTCCGTACGTTGGATTCGGCGGCTGATCTTCATCGGCGTCGGCCTCGGCGTCTTCCAGCAGTTCACTGGCATAAACTCGGTGATGTACTACGGCACACAGCTGTTGAGCGACGCCGGCTTCTCCGACAGCGCGGCCATCATCGCCAACACCCTCAACGGACTCTTCAGCGTTCTCGGAATTACTGTCGGCCTCCTCATCATGAACAAGGTCAACCGGCGGACGATGCTCATCGCAGGCTTTTCGTTGACGACCTTCTTCCACCTTCTGGTCGGACTGTCCGCGCTACTGCTGCCCGACGGCGATGCCAAGGCGTACTTCATCCTCGTCTTCGTCGTCCTGTTCGTCTTCTGCATGCAGGGCACGATCGGCCCTTTGGTCTGGCTCATGCTCGCCGAGATCTTCCCACTCAAGATCCGCAGCTTCGCCATCGGCGTCTGCGTCTTCATGCTCTGGATCGCCAATGCTGCAGTTGCACTGGCTTTTCCGCCTGTGGTGGCGGCATTGGGCATAGCACCGACATTCTTCATCTTTGTCGGGCTCGGCCTGTTTGCGCTCGTATTCATCGTGACGCAGGTACCCGAGACCCGCGGAGAAACTCTGGAAGGACTCGAAGCCAGGTTCCGTCGCGAATACTCGTGAACGGTAGGTGCATCGGAAGGAATTCGACATGGCCATTTTGGTAGCAGTATCCGACAGCGAAGAAGGACGCCACGCCCTGCGCATGGCAGTCGATGAGGCCGTCGGTGCGAAGACCGACCTCATCGCAGTGAACCTGACGCTCGGAGCACTCGACGTCAGCGAGCACGACAGCAAGGTCTCGATACGCGTCATCGACAGGGCAGGCCGCGCCGATCGGGACCCGGCAACCGCCGTACTCGACGAGATCGATGCGCACCCCGACGTGACGCGCCTGGTTATCGGCCTGAAGCGACGCAGCCGGGTAGGGAAAGCCCTGCTGGGCAGCGTCACTCAGCGCCTGTTGATGACCTCGCCGGTCCCGGTGTTGAGCGTGCAACCGAGCGCATGAGACCATGACTTCGACCACAGAGTTGCTGCTTCAGCCCTCGCGCGTCGCTTCGCCCGTCGACGCACCCGCACTGCGGTGGGGCATCCTCGGTCCGGGCTGGATCGCCGCTCGGTTCGCAGAGGCGCTGCGTCACCACACTTCTCAGAAGATTGCGGCTGTCGCTTCGAGAAACACAGAACGCGCCGCGGCATTCGCGGCCGACTGGGAGATCCCGTTCGTCCACAGCAGGTACGACGAGCTCGTTGCACGTACCGATGTCGATGTCGTGTACATCGCCACCCCGCACACTCTCCACTTCGAGCACGCCGCTCTGGCACTCGAAGCAGGCAAACACGTCGTGGTGGAGAAGCCACTCGCCCTCAACGCCCACCAGGCCCGCGGTATCGCCGAGCTCGCCCGATTCAAGGGTCTATTCGCAATGGAGGCCATGTGGTCTGCCTTCCTGCCGAAGTTCGACGTGATCGACCAGATCTTGTCGCACGGAATGCTCGGTGAGATCGGTACCGTCATGGCCGACCACGGCGAGTACTTCGACGCCGATCACCGCATCTACGACCCCACACTCGCCGGCGGGCCGCTACTCGACTTGGGGACCTACGTCGTATACTTCGCCCAGAAGGCGCTGGGTCAGCCGGTCGATCTCACTGCGGTGGGACAGCAGGCAAACTCCGAGCTGAACGGACAGATCTCGGCAATCCTGACCTCGCCGACAGGCGCTCACGCCGTTCTCAACACCACCATCCTGGCCGACACACCGAACCTCGGCGCAATCTGTGGCACGGCAGGCATGCTCCGCACGGAGGGCGTGTTCTACCGACCGGGCGACTTCACCGTGTCCCTGCGCGACGGCAGATCGGCTCGTTTCGTCGACGACATCAGCGGTTACCCAGCCGGACTTGCATACGAAGCTGCGGAGGCCGCCCGTCGCATCGCTGGCGGACAGCTCGAAAGCCCCAGTCGTACAATGGCTGACACTGTTTCCAACCTGGAAACACTCGACGAACTACGACGCTTACTGGGGATCGAGTTCCCTTCCTGACCACACTTGGGCAGGGCCGCCCGTGTCAGCGAATCATTTCCTCCGGCACTCTCAGAGAATCATGGAAGTACAGGTCTCGGATGGCGGCGATGTCGTTTGTCGCACACACGATGGCGAGCTCGTCCAGGAGCAAGTCGTAGTCCGGGCCAGTCTTTCCGTCGTACGCCTCGGTCATACGACCCCATTCGTCCCACGGCAACATCTCTACGCTATTGACTGCAGCGAGATCTTTGACTGCATTTCCTCGGATCTCGGCAGGTCCCCAATTTTGGGTCCCGTAGACGCCGAACTGGGTCCCGTCGATCTCACCACGACGATAGGCAGTCCAAGCTTCGCCGCCGCTCAGGAAGTCGCCGGGCATCAGATCATGCGCATGGGGTATGACATCTTTTCCGAGAACCTCGGAGTCGATTCGGATCCACCGCGCGCTGTCGTCGTCCCAATACTCGGTGATCCAGTGGTCGACTCCCTGCCCTGGTTGAAAATAGGTAGCGAAGCCGCAGCGGACCCGTGCTGCGAAACCTCGGTAGCGCAGCAGCGCGCAACTGATGACAGCGAAGTGCCGGCAGGTTCCGACAACGCGGTCGGCTGGTTGCCTGCCACTTGTCAGCGGCGACGGATCCATAGCGAGCAGTAGTCCAAGTAGCGCATCGGTCGATCGGATTTGGTTTTCGACAAACCGATCTTCAGGCAGTTTCAAAGACTGGGCATCGGTGGGCTGAATGACCAGTTCGGAGACAACTTCGCAGATGGCAACTGGATCGGCACCCAACGGTTCGAGCGCACGTACGTCGACGCCGTCGACGCGAGTCAGTGGGCCAGGCGCCGTGTAGTCGAGAACTTTCCCCATGGCAACTAAGACTAGTGCGAATTCCTGACGGCAGAGGCCGGATTTGCCGTGCCGAACCAACGACTCCGACCGTGGTGTGACAGCATTCCCCTGATGCGAGAGGCGCTGTGCGCTTGGAACGCTCATGGGTGAAGGAGAGCCATGTCCATCCAGCTAGTAGTCTTCGGCGACAGCTTGAGCGACTCCGGATCGTTCGGTCTCCGCTTTACCACTCAACCGGGCGTTACGTGGGCCGAGATGGTGGCTCGCCGTTTGGGATGCGAAGTCACACCGTATCTGTCGGCTCACTTGGACAACGCCGCCGACGGATCGTCGACATTGTTCACTGTTCGCGGTGGATACAATTATGCGCAGGGCGGTGCGCGGATAAGTCAACCTTACTCACTCGAAGCGGCCTCGGACTCGGTCTTTCCCTGGTCCACTGCGAAGCAAATCGACGCTTTCCTGCAAACGCACGGCGCTTTCTCTGAGGATCAAACCATGGCGCTCTTTGCTGGAGCGAACGACGTAACCTATCGATACGACCGTGCAATCGATCCAGCCCTGGCCGAGTCCTTGAGAGCTGACGTGGAACCGAATAGCGCTCTCCTACAAGACGAATTGGACCGGTTGAGTGAAGCAGCCCAGCATGCCGTCCAATTGGTCGAGCGCATGCGGGAGGCAGGCGCCCGCAGAATACTACTGTTCGAAGTATACGATCTTGCCCTCGCTCCGTGGTTCGATTCCAGCGCGTCTCGCCGGTACATATCCACCTTGAGCTCATCATTCAATTCTACTTTGCGACATTCGGTTCAGAATCTCGGAAGTTACGTTGAACTTGTGCATCTAGCGTCTGCGGTCGACGTATGGGCAAACCAGCCGGAGAGTTACGGACTCGAATTCGGGCGCGGGGCCGATGCCTGCCGGACAAGAGGTGAGAACTTTTGTAGCGTCGACGATCAAGTGTCAGCCACTGCCCACCACGACTATCTATTTGCCGGATCTGTACATTTCACCACTGCCGGGCACCGCCTGATCGCCGAATATGTGTACCGACACCACCTTCGAAATTCGACGAATCAACAATGAGAAGTTCGGGAATGTATGGCCGCGCGACGATCCGCGTGCGCCGGTTAGAAGTGGCGGTCGGCCTGCCGCGATTCGGCCAAACGAATGGATGTCTGCACGAACGACTTAGCCAGGGGATGAGGTCGTGCAGACGGCCATGCCACAACGACAGGAATGGTTTGAGCATCTATCAGTCGGATGTATTTGATACCCGGGTGGACATACAGCCGGCTGGTCGACTCAGCAGTCACCCCGATTCCGCGTCCGAGCGCGATCGCTTCCAGCCACTCCTCCAGGTTGTGCGTTCGCACTGTGGCACGGGACCCCTCACTGTCGGGCCATAGATCGGGGGTGGTCACCCCTGACACAGTATTGACGACTAGAGGATCGCTCTTGATGTCGTCCAGGGACAGCGAATGCCGATCCGCGAGAGGATGTGTGGGGTGGAGAGCGGCCACCCGTCGTTCCTCGAACAGGATGGTCGATTCAAGCGCAGGGTGACCCCGACCGCCCCGCAGGAAGGCAATGTGTGTTCGTCCGTCGATCAGCCCCGCGTAAGAATCGTCGCATTTGCGGGGTTCGACCTCGACGCCAGGATGTAGTCGCTCGAATTCGCGGATGATCAGTGGCGTCAGTTCGAGTGCCGCTGACCAGGTGAATCCAACGCGCAGCGTCGCATCGCCACGGACGGAGGTTACAGCCTCGCTGAACGAGAGCAGAGCATTGCGGCAGTACGGCAGGAATTCGATCCCACTCGGTGTCAGTTGGACACCGTGAGTGGTTCGATCCAGAAGCCGAACACCCAAGCGCCGCTCCAACTGAGCGATACATCGGCTCAAGGCAGGCTGTGTGATGTGGAGTCGTTGGGCTGCGCGCGTGAAGCTCCCGGACTGTGCAACCGCGTGAAACATGCTCAGGTGGCGAATCTCGATGTCGCCCGAAGCAATGCAAAGGGGCGATCCCGCTGCGTGCAGTGGCGTCTGCATGTCCGCTTCCCGTCTGCACCGGCAGGAGTTTCCTCGTAAGTGCTGCTTCCTCCAGGCTATGTGTCCTGCGGCGGCTCGAGAAGGATCCATGTGTGGCACAGATGGCAACGGCACTGCCCAACCTGGCCAGTACGACAAGAGTCCGCGCGACTAGAAGTCGTGATAGCGGTTCATCTGCGGCGCACGGACGATTGCAAGCGATCGAACTGCAACGTTGAGTCGGAGCCTTGTCTCGTGGTCCTCGAGGGACCTGCCCAGAATTTTCTCGATCTTCTCCAACCGGTAGTACAGCGACCGTCGGTGTACGAATAGCTTCGTAGCAGCGTCGCTCTTGTTTCCGTCGCAGTCGAGATAAACGGTGAGAGTCTCCAGCAAGCCCTTCTCGTTGGATGCTTCCGCGTCGAGCAAAGGTCCCAGTTCTTCTTCGACGTACTGGTCGAGCTCGGGGCCGCTCGCCAGCGACACCAGCAACCGGAGCAGGCCGAGATCGTCGAAGAACTGAACTGGTTGGCGGGTCGATGCAGCAGTACGTGCCTGATCTACCGCTGCAGGTAGATCACTGGCTTCAGCTACTTTGCTGAAGCCGATACATCGGTCTTGATCTCTCAGAAGTTCTGCGATGTCGTGGAGCTCTGTACCCTCCTTCAGCGCGATAACAGCAAGGAGTGACTGGCCCACATCGGCTATCACGGCAGGGAAATTCTCGTCCCGAAGCAACGTGACGATCTCGGGCTGGACCTTTGCCGATGACCGTGTCTTCGATCCAATGACCGCCACGACCAGCGCCTTACCGCGCAGGTCCTGTCCTATCTGCAGCGCACGCTGCACAAATCCAGTTCCCGACAGATCTCCGACCATGAGCCGATTGACCAGGACACTTTGGTGATGGGCAGACCGGACACGTGTGACTCGGGAATTCAACAGACTGATGGCAATCGCCGACGCGGCATGGTCCAGGGCGATGTGGTCCATACGGTTGTCTGCTTGCCCGAGTGATGGCAGGTGCAGCCAACCCCATTCCGTACCTTGTAGAACGATGGGTACCCTGCGGCAAGCAGACTCGGGTGCAGCGTCGCGCGAATGAATGTCGATCGCACGGCTGTGCGTTTGCCAGTCCGCGATGATGTCGCCGTGCGCACCCCCATCGTCTCCGCCGTAGTAGGCCTGTATTTCGTGAGCGATCGATTCGAGGACTACCGGCCGGTCGAGCAGTCCTGCGAAGTCGTGCACCAGTGCTACCGAATCGGCACCGGTCAGAAGCCGTTCGATGAGGAACCGATTGATCTCGTCCGACCGAGCATGTTGTTTGGTTGCGATGTCGGTCAGCTGTTGCAGAACCTGAGCTGATGCCTCGACGAAAGCAATCTTGATCGGCAGACCGATGATCGGGAGATCCAGCTTGTTTGCCTCCTCCACGACAGCGTGAGGCATTTCGGTGAACACGCGCCCGGCTAGCTCGATCGCCAAGGCCGAGACGCCGACGTCAGCCAGTGCCGCAATGAACCGTCGCTGCTCCGTGGGCGTCGAACCGATCCCCTGCCCCGAGGTGAGGAGCAACTCTCCTCCGCTGAGAAAACTGGCGATGTCGCTGCTTTCACCCGAGTGGACCCACCGAACCAAGCGGTCGAGCCCGCCTTCGCCGGCAGCTAGATAGGCTCCCGACCTCTGAAAAATCTCGAGTTCGAGGATGCTTGCCACTGATGCTGACTGCCACATGCCACTCCCGTAGATATTCGACACAGGGCCTCCCAGCAACGGCGCAAGCGCCCCGGATCGGTTGAACGCCGCAGACCGGACAGCTACTTCTTGCCTGCAACGAATGAAGTCCAACGTACTGCCCGTCGAAATTCGATCGACACACCGCACTCGCGGTGTCGCCGAGGCTGCATCGTCTGAACAGGTAGTCACCAGATCGATCATGCACAGATGGCATAGCCCCTGCGTTATCGGCATTTCCACCGGAGGCACGCGAACCGTCACAATTAGAACTCAGCAGCCGCCTACCGCACTCGCGATTGGTCGGTCGCCCGTGCGGCCACAGACGGTAGAGGTTTCGACCTCGTAACGAAGGAGTACATCGTGCCTACGAACACCACCCCGCAACGCGGCTTCGGAAATTCCGATTGGAACGCTATCGCAGCCCAGTACCCCGAGCTGGCTGGTAAGACGGCCGTGGTCACCGGCGCAGCACAAGGCCTCGGTGCGCAGTACGCCGAGGGCTTGGTCGCACGCGGAGTCAATGTGCTTGCCGTCGACGTCGCCGAGGAGACGCTTCGCGATCGGGTGGCGTTGATCAGCGAAACCTACGCAAGCGAGGACGGATCGTCGGGTCGTATCGTCGCCGATCGGCTCGATGTCACGGATCAGGCTGCTGCGCGTCGGGTCGCGCAATCGGCGTTCGACACGTTCGGCCGTCTCGACTACTGGATCAACAATGCGGGGATCTTCCCCACCGCCGCTGCGGAGGACATCACCGATGATCAACTTGCACGCACTCTCGGAGTGAACGTGCATGGAGCCTTGTTCGGCGCCCAGGCAGCAGCTCACATCATGCGTGAGCACGGCGGTGGAGTCATCATCAATATGGGTTCGGTAGCCGCCAACCGTGCCCGTCTGAAACACGCCGACTACTGCGCGGCGAAGGCGGGCGTGGAACACCTGACTCGCTGCCTTGCGGTCGAGTTCGGTCCCTACGGTATTCGAGTCAACGGCATCGGACCGGGCGACATCGACACCGACATGCTCCGAGATCTTCGTGCAGACGAGAAGGCTCTCGAATCCGTCATGTCCGGCATTCCACTGGGCCGCATCGGCTCTCCTCCGGAGGTGCTGGGCGTGCTGCTCTTCCTGCTCTCGGACGGGGCGCGCTACGTGACAGGACATGTCGTGTCGGTCGACGGCGGATCGAGGCTCGTCCGATGACAGCCGACGACCGTCGAATCGTCGTCATCGGCGCAGGAGTTGTCGGCCTGAGCGTCGGGTACAGCTTGATGAAGCGAGGGGCGAAGAATGTCGTGATCACCGACCGCGAGCACGTTGCCGCCGGTAGCTCGGCGCTCTCGGTCGGGATGGTCGAAACGCAGTTCTTCGATCCAGTCGACGTACATGCCCGGGTACTCGGTCGCGAGATGATCGATCGGTTGGTCGCCGACCACGAACTGCACTTCGTGCGTAACGGGTTCTTGCGCCCGACGACCAAGAACGAACACGTGGAACTCTTCGAGCGCAGCGTAGAGGTCCAGCGCGATTTCGGCGTCGACGATGCCCGTGTTCTGACCGCGCAGGAAATCGCCGAGGTCGCCCCGCCTGTCGACACCAGCAATCTGGTTGCCGGACTGTGGCGCCCGAGCGACGGCTATCTCGACGGATACCTCTACGCCTCTCTCCTCGCTCGCTTGACAACCTCCTTGGGCGGCAGAATTGCCCAGCAGCACCGGCTGGTCGGGGCCGAGAAGAACTCCGCTGGATGCTGGCAGCTGAGCTTCGAAGGAAAACCCGGTATGGAAGCCGACGTCGTCGTCAATGCAGCCGGGCCGTGGGCGGACTCCGTCGCCGAACTACTCGGCTCGACCGTCGAGGTCAAACCTGAACGGCACCAAGCGGTCACCATCGAGCTCGGCAGTACCCCGGATTGGCGACTGCCGTGTGTCGTCGAATACGTACCGGGTTCGACCGAGGACGGGCTGTCACTCCGGCACGAAGGCACCCACCAGTTGTTTGCGTGCTTGCACAACGAACGGTCGGTGTATCCGCGTACCGACCCCACGGAGTGCAACCCACGAGCCGACGAGGCATTCATCGAGGCGATCGCAGAGCTGATCATGGACCGGTGTCCCAGTCTCGACGAATGCGGGCTGGGGCACGGCTGGGCCGGCCTCTATCCGATGACGCCGGACGGATACCCGATCGTCGGAAGCACCTCGAGCGATCCATCTCTGGTGCACGTGGTCGGCGGCGGCGGCAGTGGAATTCAGTTGTCGACAGCCATGGGTGAGGTGGGCGCCGACTGGGTCCTCGACGGAAAGTCCACCCTCCTGACCGACGGTGAGCTGTGGCATCCAGAGCGAGCATCTCTGTCAGCAACTGGCAGATGAGCAGTTTCTGGGCGCCGATGGCTACCCAGTACGTCGATACACCAGAGCTTCCAAGCATTCGGCTACTAAATACGAGCTCGACATCTTTGCTCTCATCGATGTCGGCGTGAACAGACTAGGACGACATACACCGAAATGAATGAGCAAAAGATTGCGCTTGTGACCGGCGGAGGAACCGGCATCGGTTACGCATGTGCCCGAGCCTTGGCCGCAGAACACTTCACCGTCGTCATCGCAGGACGGCGCGAGGCGGTGCTGCAGGATGCGATCACTCGTATCGAGCAGGAGTTGCCCGCGGCACACGTTGTGGCGATTCCGGCCGACCTCGGTACCGCCGAAGGCCCTGACGATTTAGTGGAAACAGTGGTCGAACGATATGGACGCGTCGACGTCCTGGTGAATGCAGCAGGGACATGCAGTCCGGTGGCCACCGCGGAGATGACCGCTGCGGCGTGGGACAGCATTGTCAATGTCGCGATGCGTGGTGCCGCGTTGTGCTCGGTCGCCGCGGCCCGGCACATGAGCCCCGGCAGTCGAATCATCATGATCACATCGATCGACGAGGTCCAATCCGAACCCAACGTAGCGCACTATTGCGCGGCCAAAGCCGGACTCGGTGCATTCGCTCGTTCGTTTGCAGTCGACCTGTCCGGCTTGGGAATCGGCGTCAACAACGTTGCACCTGGATGGGTCCGAACCGACGCAGCATCCGTGCGTCTCGACAAAGCCACCGAAGAATCCATGGCACGTCTCAATCCGCTCGCACGCGCCGGCAGACCTGACGAAATAGCCTCGGTCGTAACCTATCTCGCGACATCCGCACCTGCGTATTTGACCGGCTCGACGATCACAGTCGATGGCGGCCAGACCGTCATGGCAACAATGCCCTGACCTCGACCAACACCCTGTCCTCACACCGTCATCTACGGAAAGCATCCAATCATGGAAGAGCACGAACGACGGCAGATCAACAGTCCGTCAGTCGCGGCACCCCGCGGACACTTCAGCCACGCAGTCGTCGCACAGGACACCATCTACGTATCAGGCCTTCTTGCGTTCGACGACAAGGGTGTGATCACAGCGCCCGGTGATGTCCGAGGCCAGACCCAGCGCATCTTCGAGATCCTGGAGCACATTCTCCACGAAGCTCGCGCAACCCTCGCCGACACTGTGCAACTCACCACGTATGTCACGGACATCGGCCAACGTGCACCTGTCAACGAAGTGCGCAAGCAGCTCTTCGGGACATGCAGGCCAGCCAGCACTTTGGTGGAGGTGAGCGCCTTGGCGGCCGAAGGCGCGGTCATCGAAATCGACGCTATCGCCGTTCGTACCCGGGCCTGAACGATCCGCACACCCTCCACAGAACCGACCTAGTGGGCGTAGTTCGGTTCGGTGGAGGGTGTGCGTCTCATCGATTTCGTGCGTGGGCGGAACCAACCGATGCCGATTACGGCGACCATAGCGGCAATACACAACCAGGCAAAGGCCATCGAAAGTGTGTGAGGCACGCTCGGCGCCCCGAGGACAACTTCAGAGACCGCCTGAATACTCGACAGTCTCTGACGAACCTGACGCCACGGAAGCCCTGGCAGCGAGGGTCACTGCGAGCGAAGCCACTCCATCCCCGCCAGTGGCCAGAGGCGTTCCGTGTCCGCGGGCAGCTGACGTGAATCGTTGCAGCGCGTACTCGTAAAGGCCGTGATGTTGCACATCCATCGCGCGCTCGCCACGATCGTCTACCAGTGTCACCGTTCCCACAGGTTGCTGCGTCAGAACATCGTTGGCTCGGATGGTTCCCCGAGTCCCGTGAATCGTCACGCCGGTGCCCCCGTAGGGAACATTGAACGTGTCGATTATGTGGGCAAGGACGCCGCTGTCGAACTTCAGCACTGCGACCATGCCCTGTTCTATCGGATAGTGACTGTCAGCCATGGCGCTGACCTCGACAACTTCTGAATCAAGTATGTATCGCAGAGTATCCGCGTCGTGCCCAACCAGATCGAACGCGACACCTCCGCCGGCGGCCGAGTCCTCCAACCTCCATCCACGAAGGTCCGGCGGAAGCTGACAAACATGAGCAACTTCCGCGTACAGAGGCGTTCCTACTGCCCCTTCGACAACGAGGTTTCGGATCTTCTGGATGGTCGCCGCACCACGAAGGTGGTGATTCGTGCCCAACACTACATTTCCGACTTCGGCCGCTTCCACCATCGATCGCGCATCATCGAGCGACATTGCCAGAGGTTTTTCACACAACACGTGCTTTCCTGCACGAATTGCTGCAAGTGCCTGACTCGCGTGATGCTGATTGGTGGTGCTGATGTAGACAGCATCGACGAGATCGTCTTCGAGCAATTCCTCCAGTGAGGTTGCGACTCTTGGTATGTCACATTGCGCGGCGAATCGCTCGCCTCTCTCGCGATCACTGCTGACCATGGCCGCGACATCCGATCCTGACTGGCTTCGAATAGCGTCGATCACGTACTCGCGAGCAATCGTACTGGCGCCCACGAGGCCCCAGTTCAAACCCTGTACGTCTTCCATAGCCGACCTCACTGCCAAGAGTTGATTTGTTCTAGGACGGTTGTCCGACGGGTCCGCGTCGGTGCTTGGAAGACGAGGAATCCAGCGCAACATCGATATCGCCGAGAACCTCGGCGAACACATCCACCACCAGGCGAACGTCCTCGTCGGTATACGGCGCAATCGGCCCGAATGTTCGGCTGCTGATGGCAAGTCCGCGGTTCGTGACACCCAGACACATCAAGCGCCACAGATGCTGGTCTGCGTCGCCTGCCACCCGTGCGTTCACGACCTCGTCCGAGGTGAAATGAATTCCACAGCAGGGCCCGTCACCCGTTACCTGAACATCCAGACTCAAAGACTCAGCTGCTGCCCGGATACCTTCGCGGATTGCGGTTCCTTGCTGACGTACCTGGACGAACACCTCATCGGTGGCCAAATCGAAGTTGGCAATCGCCGCCGCAATAGTAACGGGATTCTGGGCGTGCGTGTTCGAGGCACTGATCGGCTGTTCGAGATGGTCGGCGTTGCCGACCACGGCGGCTACTGGTAAACCCCCGCCGAGCATCTTGCCCAAGACCGTGAGGTCGGGTGGAGGCGTCAGACCCAGGTACGCGCTGGCGCCTCCAGCGGAGAACCGCCCACCGGCGATGACCTCGTCGAGGATGAAGGGCACGCCGTTTTCGAGTGCAAGTGTGCGAAGTTCTTGCACGAAGTCGTTACGTTGATGCACGGCACCAGGAATGGTCATGATCGGCTCGACGATCACCGCTGCCAACTTCGTGCCGTGCTTGTCGAAGGCTTGCCGCGCACTGATCAGATCGTTGTAGTCGATGTCTATTTGGTTCGTGGACGCAGCTGACGGTAAACCGCGCAACGATGATCCGCCCTGCAGCAAATAGTCGTTCTGTCCGTGAAATCCACCGGAGATCCGCATGATCAGCTGGTTGCCGGTAATGGACCGAGCCAGCCGCAATGCGTACGTGTTGGCCTCGGAACCCGAGGGCGCGAAGATCACTCGCTCGGCACCAGGGACCCGGTCGCACAGTCTTTCTGCGAACTCGTCACGGTTGGGCGACGGGTGCATCGCCCCTCCAGGGGCGCCGATCTGGCGGGTTGCCCGTGCGACCGCGTCGGCAATATAGGAATTGCCTCGCCCGAACATCGACGCGTTCCAGCCCGCGTTGCAGTCCAGCGCGCGATTACCGTCGATGTCGGTGAACCAAGCTCCCGAACCGGATTCGATGTAAACCGGATGTGGCATACCGGAACTGAACCGGGTGCGTTGTCCTGCCGCGATCGATCGCGCTGCAGCACGGTCAGCTGCAGCCGACGAACTGTGCTTGTCCTCGAACTCTACGCGCCAGGCGGATTCGAGATCCTGTAGTGACGCATGGTTGATTGTCATAGCCTGTTGCCCCTTGCGAAGGTGGAGAGAAGACGGAGTGATCAATCCTCGGAGATCACGGTGCGGCTCTGCTCGCGCAGATACTGCTGGAGGTAGTGCGGTCCGGCTGTGCCGCGGCCGGTGTTACCGGAGTGCTTCCAACCACTGATCGGTTGCCGGCCGGGCCATGCGCCCGTCGTCGAACCTGAACGTCGATTGACATAAACCACTGAAGATTCGATGGCATCGAGGAACTCGGCGATTTCCGCCTCGTCCTTGGTGAAGATTCCTGCAGTCAGTCCGTAGTCGGAGTCGTTCGCCTGCCTGATGGCGTCTTCGAGGGTAGAGACACTCTTGATCGCCACAATCGGCAAGAACAGCTCGTCTCGCCATGCACGGGCATCGCTCGGAGCCTCGACCACGGTTGGTCGGACGTACGTTCCCCGGTCGTAAGGTGCCTCGGAAATCACGGTACCGCCGGCCAGCACAACGCCACCGGCACCAACGATCTCGTCGACTGCTGCGGTGAAGCGTTCACCGGCGGCGGCGTTGATGACCGGACCGACAGATACGGCTTCGGTGCTCGGGTCGCCGACCGTCATGGCCTCCGTCCGCTCGACCAGCTTCTTCTTCAGCTCGTCGTAGACAGACTCGTGCACGAACACCCGTGAGCACGCCGAACACTTCTGCCCGCTGTATCCGAACGCCGAGCGAGCGATCCCTTCGGCGGCAGCATCCAGATCAGCCGACGCACCGACGATGGTCGGATTCTTGCCGCCCATTTCTGCCACAACCGGCTTGCTGTGCGGTGCGAGCGCGGTAGCAATTGCTGATCCGACTGCGTAGGAGCCGGTGAAAGTGACGCCGCCCAGCAACGGACTGCTCGTGATGGCAGCACCCACCTCGGCGCCTCCGGTCAACACCGTCAATGCGTTCGGCGGCAAACCTTCGGCGATCAGCGCATCACGCAACACGGTGGCAGCAAGCTGTCCGGCAGGCGAGGGCTTCACAACGACGGTGTTGCCAGTGACCAGTGCCGCCGCTGACGGTCCGGTCGCGAGGGCAAGCGGGAAGTTCAGTGGCGAGATCACAGCCCACACTCCGTACGGCCGCATCACACTCACGTTGGACTCGTTGTCCGCATCGGCCGGCATTTCGGTGCGGAATCCATTGGTGCGCTCGAACTCGTCGCAGTAGAGCCGCAGGAACACCGGAGCCTCGTCGGCCTCTGCCAGGGCTTCTGCTGGAGTCTTTCCTGCTTCCAACACGATCTGACCTGCGAGCACGAACCGATCTCGTTCCAGACGGTCGGCTGTCCGGCGGAGAATATCGATACGCTCCGCCACATCGACCTTCGACCACAACGTGAAGGCGGCCGACGCGGCTGTCAGCGCCCGCTGAGTCTGCTCGGCTGTTGCCCAGCCGAACCGTCCGATCAGCAGAGTGTTGTCGATAGGGGACCACTCCTCGTGCCACTGGTCGACTTCGGCGCAAATCTCGGTGCCGATGCGGACGGGATGATCCTTCCCGAGCCCCGCTCGGGCCTGCGCGATTCCCTTTTCGAGTTCCGACGCGTACGTGGCCGTTCCGTTGACCAGACTGGCATATGTGACAGGCATGTTCATCCATTCAAATCGTGTTTTTGTTTCGAAATTCTGGAGTTGCAACAGTTGCTGCGTGTCGCTCACCGCTCGGATATGTGTTCGATGCGTCTAGTTTTCTCGACCCAAGGGCACCTGGAGAGACGTGCCGCATATGCCGAACATTGTGTCCGGCCCGATCTTTCGATAACAGGAGCGTGAAATCGATTTTAGACCGGACGCCAACGGAACCTCAATCGGCAACGTGTGCAGACCCTTGCTTCGACATGCACGACGTGTGGTGGATGCCGACTTCCGACGGTCCATCGGATCAGCGGACTGGATTGTGGTTGACTCCAGTGAGCAGAAGATGTCCTGCATCTACGGGAATAGTGGCACCTGTAACGGATGACGCCAGAGCCGAATTGAGGAAGATCGCGGTATTCGCGATTGTCTCCGGCGGCAGGACGGTGTTTCCCTTCAGAGCATGGTAGCTGTAGCCCGCATTGATCATGTCGTCGGCGGTACCGCCCTCGTGACCGGCAAACATGTCCCAGGCTTTTTGCTGGTTCGTCATGGGAGTCAGAACCGAAGCAGGACAGACTGCATTGCAACGGACTCCATGAGGCGCGAGCTCCAGCGCGATGTTCTTCATCAAACCGAGCACACCGTGTTTGGCAGCTACGTAGTGCCCGTAATTCATACCTGGCTCGACTGCATTGACCGAAGCTGTGATGACGATCGAGCCAGTTTGACGCTCGATCATATGCGGCGCCAGTGCTTTCGCCGATTTCCAGACGCCAGTCAGGTTGACGTCGATAGTGTCGTTCCACGCTGTTTCCGACAACTCCCAGAACGGAGCGCGCGCCCAGATGCCGGCGTTCGCAATCAAGGCGTCGATCTTGCCGAATTCATCGATGCCTGCCGCTACCGCAGCGTCGAGTTGCGCCTGGTCGCGAACGTCCGCGTCGAACGTGAGAACCCGGCGTCCCAACGCTTCGACCTGGCTCGCGGTCTCGGCCATGTCGGTTGCGTTGGCCAACGGATACTCGACCGTTTCGATGTCTTCGGTGATGTCGAGCAGAATCACATCCGCACCGGCGCGTGCAGATTCGACCGCGTGAGCTCGACCCTGGCCGCGGGCTCCGCCGGTGATCAATACGACATGTCCCTCTAACAATCCCATGAACTTTCTCCGTATTCTCTTGTGTTCTCTGTGTACCGTTGTGCGTTACTCGTCATTCTACGAATTTTCGAGTTGTAGAATATGCGCGGCGCGTAGCCTCCTGCACCGACATACTGCGCACCTCGGCAGAGATCAGTTCGACTCCCCAAGGACCGCTGAAGCCAGTGGATTTGATCGCAGAAACGAACCCGGCTATATCGAAGGTTCCCTCTCCCGGGAATCGACGATGGTTTACGGTGTCATCGAGCAACGAACCGCGAATTTCGGCGTCTGCGTCGTCGATTTCGACTCCGACAATTCGGTGGCCCGGAATACTGCGAACGTACGAGAAGTCTATGCCAAGCCGTTCTGTATGCCAGATGTCGATATAAAGACCACCGGCTGGGTGGTCGGCAAGTTCGATCACGGCCATAGCTTGCTGGGGAGTCTGGATCTCACGGAACGGCGCCGGTTCGATCCCGACGACCGTGCCCGCGTTTGCCGCATCCTGCGCGAGTCGTGCGAAGTGTGGTGCGAGTAGTTCGGCATCGAACTCCTCTCGGTGGAACTTGCCGCCCGTCTTCAAGACTCGGGCGCCGAGAACTTCTGCCGCAGTGAGAAGTTCTCGGCGAGCAACATCGGACGCGACGCGTTCGGGGCCGTCGGTGAACCAGTCTTCGAGAAACTCGACCTCGACGGTACTGATCCCGTTTCCGTCGAGTACCTTCCGAAACTCTTCGTACCCGATGGTGTTACGCACGACTGCGAGATCCGTGTGCTGGATGCCGAAGCCGGTGAAACCGGCGTCACTGACGGCTTCCACACGCTCCCGAATCGATACCGGACTTCGCTCGTCGTCGGTGCAGGGTGCTGCGGCCCCAGCCGAGGTCCAACATGCGGCGATCAGATCCACACTCGTCATTTCCATGCCTTTCGAGAAGTAATGAGGTTCCACCGATATATTTTCGACCGCGGAAGCTCAGGCCACTATCTGGTGGTCGACTCCCGTGATCATCGCGATGATCTCCTCTGCGGTCGTCTCCGCTGCTGCTCGGCTTCCGACCATCTCACCGCGCCGTAAGACCCAAATCGTGTCCACGAGGTCGAAGACTTGGCGCAGATTGTGGCTGATGATTATCACCGCCATTCCTCGACTCCTCAGATCGCGAATGATGTCCTCCACAGCGGCAGTTTCACGCACGCCCAGCGCGGCAGTGGGCTCATCGAGGATGATCAACCGGCTCTCCCACGACGCACCCTTGGCGATTGCCAGACACTGGCGTTGGCCACCGGACATCGCACGCACCGGCTGGCGTAGATCGGGAATATTGACTCCCGTTTCAGCCAGCATTTCCTTGGCGCGCTTGCGCATCCCACGCCGGTCGGGAACGCTCAGCCAGCCCAGCGACAATCTGGCCGTTTCGCGCCCCAGGAACATGTTCTCGACGACGTTGAGATCGTCGCACAGGGACAGATCCTGGTAGACAGTTTCGATGCCCATAGCCCGGGCCTGCTGTGGTGTCGCGAAGTGCCGCGGCTCGCCTAGAACTTCCAGCACACCCGAATCGGGTTCGTGGACACCGGACAATGTCTTGATGAAGGTGCTCTTACCTGCGCCGTTGTCACCTACCACTGCTACCACTTCGCCAGCGCGAATCGAGATGCTGGCGTCACGGAGGGCCTGGACACCGCCGAAGCTCTTGGCGAGATTTCTGGCCTCCAAGATGATTTCTTGTGCCATGTGCGTTCTTCTTTCATGAGATGGGGAGGTAAACCACGCGCCCAACGCTCGAGTCGACACGTGGTGCAGATGTCGTCGGTCAGAGTTCAGGCTCGACTGAGTCGACATTCTCCTGCGTCACGGTAAGCAAAGGAAGATGGTCGTTCGGCGTCTTGACCGCATCTCTGTTGCACGAGAGCCAGTTGCCCACCGCTGTCGTGACTTCCTCGGCCTGCAGACCCATATCCTGCATTACCGTTCCCAGAACCTGTCCGTTCTGGAGCAGCGGGACAATGTCGTTGATGAGGTCACCGAAAACCCACTTCACTTCTGGGCGTCCACTGTCGATAGCGTTCTGGACGGCGGTTCCGGCGTGCGGCCCCTGGGTGACGATGACATCCAGTCCGCCGGCGGGGAACTTCGTCAACCAGTCGCGCGAGATCGACAACGACCTGGCACTGTCCCAGTTATCGGGTTCCTGTGCGACGATCTGGTAGCGGGGATCCTGGGCCGCGAGATCTTCGACAGCTCTGGTTCGCTCGATCTGCGCGGTGGTTCCCATCTGGCCCATCAGAAGTCCAATTTTTGCGCCGTTGGGGAAGTTCTTCTTCACCAAATCAACTTGGTGTTGACCGAAATCGTAGTTGTCCGGCCCGACGTAAGTCACCAAAGAATCTGTGTTCTTGAGCGCCAGATTCAGCGCGAAGACTGGAATCCCGGCCTGCCCGGCTTCGTTGAGTACCGGGGCCAGACTCTCGGGGTCGGGCGGGTAGACGATGATCGCTGCGCTCTGGTCAGCGATGAATCCGCGGATTGCCGCAATTTCTGTGTTGATGTCGTTCTTGCCCTGCTGGATATTCATGTCCAGGCCCAGCGCCTCGCCGCGTTCTTGGATCCGGTTCTGCATCAAGGCGGCATCCGGTCCGACCGCGGTGTCGAAGAACAGCACACCGACCTTCTTGTTGTCGGACGGTTCACAATCCGTCTTCGATGTCACCGCTTTGGCATCATCGGTGCTCGGCGTGGTGCACCCGACTACGAAGGTGGACAGAGAAATTGCTACGCCGAGCGTGATTGCACGCTTGATCCGTAGGCGGTTTCGTAAACTCATTGTTCCCTCTTTCAACGGTTCGGATAGCGGACGGTCAAGCTGCCTGTTTACGGGTGTAACTTTCGAATCCAACGGCGAGGAGGATGACTGCGCCGGTGACGGCCGGCACGAAGTACGGTGACAAGCCAAAGATGGTGAACGCGTTGGTCATTACTCCCAAAAGGAGGGTTCCCACTATCGCAGACCGGACAAAGCCGGCCCCGCCGCGTAGTGAGGTGCCGCCGAGAACCACAGCTGCAATGGCCGTCAAGGCCCACGTTGCGCCTGCCGACGGTGTACCGGTTCGCGACAACCCGACCGAGAGCACGCCTCCCAGGCCTGCACACAGTCCGCAGATTCCGTATACCGCGACGAGCATCCATTTGACCGAGATTCCCGCGCGGGCTACGGCTACCGGGCTGCTACCCACGGCGTACACGTACAGCCCGAAACGCGTTCGACGCAGAATCCACCAGATAGACACCATCGCGATCAGCCAGATGACAACAGGCATCGGAATGCCGAGCACCTTTGCGAAGCCGAGATTGATCCACGCCTCCGGTAGTCCGTAGATAGGAATTGCATCGGTTGCGATGAACAACGCGCCGGTGACCACTGACCCGACGCTGAACGTGGTGATGAAGGGGTTGATTCCGACGACGCCGATCAGGAATCCGGAAGCCATCCCCACCAAGAGAGAGACACCGAGAGCGACCACGATCGCGGTGGCAAGTCCGCTGCCGATGGACATGGCGCCTGCGATGCAGCCGGAGGCGGCTCCGACGGCTCCGACCGACAGGTCGAAGCCCGCGGTGATGATCGTCAGCAGCATGCCTAGTGCGACAATGCCAATTACTGCGCTCGACGAAAGTACGTTGAGGAGATTGGAGGTACTGCGGAAGGCCGGCGAAGTAGCGCATAGCACGACGGTTGCAACGATGAGCACCACCACCATCAGGTACTGAATCAAATTCTCTGGGTTCCAGACCAACCGGGATTTCCAACCACCCCGAACCGCGACATTCTCAGGTTGAGCGCTCGTCGTCGCCGGTGAGTCCGGTGCCTCTTGGGTGGTTTCCGCACGTCGGTGATGCGGCGGCCCGAGATTGGTTGTCGTGGTCGAACTGTTCTCAGTCATGTCTGAATTTACTCCGAATCCGAAGCCAATGGTGTTGTCGACGATCGCATTTCGTCGCATCATGTTCGATCTGCTCGATCAGGTCCGTCATCGGACTCCGCCTGCGAGGCCCGAACTTCGATATGGATCGGCTGGCTCGTACGCCGATGCATCTCTTTAGAGAGACTATGAGGAGCGTCACGCCGACGCGACCGGCACTATGTGAGATAAACCAGGAAAAAGGTGTCGCAGTGTGCACATCGGGCGCTGACCCTCCGTACCGCCTGGTCGGCTTCGGCGAAGCTCCTTAGCACGGATTCTCAAAACCGCGGCCGGAATTCCGACAAAGGAATTTTTCGGAGGCCGAAGTGTCCAGCCAAGGCGGGCTGCCACCTGGTGTAGAGGTCACCGTCGGGTGTCGAATCCCCGATGGGCGCATGCAGATTGCCACATGCGAGGGTGGCGCCCCGGTGCACAGATCGCGCTCTCAGCCCGTATCCGTTTCACACGATGACGGTATCGCCTTCAAGCGATGTCAAATATTGTCTAAAAATGGTCGAACACTTGAAAAGTGAGGAACGAATGAAACTGACTGGCGCAAAAATCATCGCTCGAACGCTGAAGGAGTTCGGTGTCGAGTACGTCGCGGGAATTCCCGGACATGGTGCATGGACATTCCTGGACGGATTCCTCGATGACGAATCCAAGATTCCCGTGATTCAGGTGTTCCACGAGCAGAGTGCTGTCCACCTCGCGGACGGTTACTTCCGCGCGACCGGTCGCCCCATGGCCGCCTTCACCTCGATCGGCCCGGGTGCTACCAACACTGTAATCGGAATGGCCACGGCCTACGCCGATTCCTCGGCAGTCCTGCTGCTGACCGGCGGACCGCATACCCACATGGTCGGCAACGGCATCATGCAAGAACTCGAGCGCAAACAGGACAACGCTTTCCCGGAAGTCCTGGCACCGGTGACGAAACGCCACTGGGTAGCGAACCGTGCAGACAAGCTCCCCTCGATTCTGCATCGCGCCTTCAGCGCCATGCTGACCGGCCGGCCGGGTCCGGTTCATATCGAAATTGCGATGGATGTGCAGGCCGACGCGGCTGACGTCGAGATTCCCAAGCTTCACGAGCGTCTTCCCGTCGGCAAGATCTACCCCGATCCCGAGGCAGTCAGCCAGGCGGTGGCGCTCCTCGCCGGAGCGAAGCGCCCTGTCATCGTCGTCGGTGGCGGTGCCCTTCTCGGAAATGCCTCCGAGGCTGTTTTCGAACTCGCCACAAAGCTGAAGATCCCCGTGGTCACCACCTACAACGGTAAGAGCACGTTCCCCGAGGACCACGAGCTGTTCGGCGGAGACATCGGATACATCGGCAGCACTTCTGGCAACAAATTGTCCGCGGATGCCGACGTCGTTCTATCCATCGGAAACCGCTTCACCGACTGGTCGGCTTCGAGCTACCGCAAGGGCGCAACGTTCTCCTTCCCACCCGCCAAACTGATCCAGATCGATATCGATCCCCACGAAATCGGCAAGAACTACCCAGTCGCGGTGGGCATCGTCGCCGACGCCGTACCAGCTGTATCGTTGATCGCCGCGCAGAGCGAAGCTGTGGCCAACCGTGACGATTACCTGGCCGAGGTCGTACGACTCCGCCAGGAGTGGAAAGAGAAGCTAGCACCGCGTCTCGACAGCGACGCATCTCCGATGACATCCCAGCGTCCACTCAAAGGACTTCGCGAGATCCTCCCGCGCGACGCCATCGTCGTGGCCGGCTCCGGAAATGCGCAAGGCACAGTCAAACAGACCTTCGAGGTGTACGAGCCCAAGACGCACTTCACGTCCGGTTCGTTCTCCCCTATGGGTTGGGCGGTACCAGCTGCAATGGGCGTGAAGCTGGGCCGACCCGACAAGACCGTCGTATGTATCGTCGGGGACGGGGAATTCCTCATGGGAATTCAGGAAATCGGTGTAGCAGTTACACACAACATCCCCGTTGTCTTCCTGGTGCAGAACAACTCCGGCTACATCTCGATCCGCGGCGGCCAACGTAAGATCACCGGTCGCTTTGTCGCATCAGAGTTCGCAACAGCCGACGGCAAGCCGTACTCCCCCGATTACTTGGCCATCGGCAAGGCCTTCGGACTCAAGACCTGGCGCGCAGAGACACCCGAGGAGGTCGATCGCTACCTCAAGGAGGCCATCGAATCAGGTGAACCAGCAATTGTCGAAGCAATGACAGCGCGAGATGCTGCAGGTCCGTTCGTTCCCGGATGGTGGGACCTGCCAGTCAGCGCCGACATCACCGACGAACGGCAGGATGAGTACTGGGAGGGCCGAAACCTCCAGCAGCACCTGTAACTTGCTGTGAAGCAGTCTGATTGATTCTGGAACGTTGCCCGGGCGGACGCATGATCGCACCTATCCGTCCGGGCAACTAGGTCAGCCGATGAGAAAGTTGCCTATCGTGCTTCCGTGTTGTCGGCTCGGTCGGTTGGGGCCCAGTCCGATATTGTCGATGTTGACCGAGGCCAACGACATTCTGCTCAACCACCCGCGCAACGCTCGTAACACCGAGCTCTGCCAGGCTCTCGTCGAAGAAGCGATCCGCCATCTTTCGGAAGCGGCGACACACGAACCTGATTGTTCGACAAGCAAGCTCACACGTCGCGAGAAAGAGATCGTCGAGGCAATCAGTGCGGGATTCTCCAATCCCGACATTGCGCAGACGCTGTTCGTTTCACGAAACACGGTCAAGTTCCATGTCGCCAACATCTGTCACAAACTCGGTGCCAGAAATCGAGCAGAAATAGCCGCCATGACCAGTCGATGCGACTGCAGCATGGTCAACGGCGCAGGACATCCAGAATGCCGACGAACAGTGCACGTTCGTCCTCAGTCAGTCTCCCGAGCGGACTGACAGATGCAAGCGCCCGTCCCAGGCGTCTCCGGGCACGTACACCTTCGGCAGTCAGTCCGACGAACTTTCGCCTTCCGTCTGCCGGGTCGGCTGTCCTTTCGACGAAACCGCGAGCTTCCAACTGAGTCACGATGAATGTGGCATTCGAGGCATTGCATCTCAGCTGTGCGGCAACTTCGGACATCGTCAGGTCGGTTCGATCTGGGTACACGTTCCAGAGGGCATGCGCTGTGACGAGTGTCAGGCCCTCTCTTGTGGCAGACGGCAAAAAGTCTTCGTTGATCCGAAGAGCAAGCTCCTGCATTCGAAGAGTCGCGTCGAGGATGTCCACATCTACAGATTAGCAGTAGTTCGAGTCTTGAAGTATCTTGATAGTTCAAGACTTGAAGGAGATGCGGATGTTGTTGGAACTGGGGCGACTCGACGGGCGCACAGTCGCCGTCACGGGCGCTACGTCAGGAATCGGGTACTTCATCGCGGAACAGCTCGCTGCGCTCGGCGCCGAGATCATCGTCGTGGCGCGTTCGGAAGAGCGAAGCCGACATGCCATCAGCCTCTTACCCCACTCCGGTGCTCACCGGTTCCTCGAGATGGACCTCGCTGACGTCGACTCCGTCCGTCGGGCGGGTGAAGAGTTACGGGATACGCCTCAGCTCGACGGTGTGGTGATGAACGCAGGCTTGATTGCTGCCCCGAAGTCATTCGAGGAGGGCCCTTTCGGCGTTGAGTTGACCGTGGGCACAAACTTTCTTTCACATGTCGAACTCCTGCGTCTCGCTCTCCCATCGCTGGAGCGTTCATCAGGCGGCGCCAGAGTCGTGAGCATGGGAAGCATGCTCACGCAACGCATTCCGTTCGATCCGAACAACTGGTTGTCTCAGGAGTCCTACCGCCCACGCGCAGCGTATGCCATGTCCAAACACGCGACGGAAATTCTCGGCTTCGAACTCTCCCGCGCACTTCGTGCCCGAAATTCTTCGGTCACGTCGATCGTTGCCCATCCAGGCGGAGCAATCGATGTGCTAACTGCCGATCGGCCGGGTATCCATACTCGGCCAGGCATTGTTCGAGCCGCTGCCCGGGTACTCAGGCCTGCATTTTCGTCGATCGTTCAGGGAAAGGATTCGGCGGCAGCTTCCGCAGTCGCGGCAATCGCGGCAATCGATCTACCAACCGGTGAGGTCTACATCGGTCCACGAAGCAATGCTGCAGGCCCACCGATGATCACAGAACCTGTCGCCACCAGCCGTGATCCTGAGCTCGGCAGACTCCTCTGGACCGAAACCGAACGCATCCTCGGGGCCCCCATCATCACGTGAAGGGCCCCCCGAGGATGCTCGTCCCGCTGGCTCAGCTTGCGGCGAGGGCTTCTGCGTCCGCAACCAGTGTTGTGGCTATCCAGAACGCGTCGTAGTTGTGCACGAACGCCGGATCACCGTAGGGCTCGTCTAGCAGCTCGGGCTGCGGTAGGCGGCGGTTGATGATGAAGGGGATCTGCAGTTCACCGAGAGCTCCGTGGGAGCGGAGCGGCGCATCCAATCCGCTGAGGTCGTGCCAGTCGGCATACCGGCCCACCGCTGTACCGGCTTCGGCGAGCAGAATGATGTCCCCGATCCGGTCAGCTGGCTGGTGGTAGACGTCGACCGCTTCCTCTCGGGTGTGGACTGACTGCACCCCGTCCAACTGTCGGAGTTGTTCGATGACCAGATCTCGGTCCGCGTCGCCGGGCAAATAGATGCTGGCGAACGAACCGAGAGCGCCGTGGTGCACTGTGTACGGGTCGGTGATCGGCAGGATTACACGAATACCATCTGCGCCCGCATTGCCGGCATCTGCCGGCGGGGCTCCCAGAATGCGGCGGACCTCGTCCTCGACGTAGACCACACGCGTGATACCGGCGTGGTCGGTCTTCGCACTCATGCCGTGGTCGGCAGTCAGCACGACAACTGCTCCCAGCGCATCCAACCGAGCGGCATAGGAATCGATCATGGCGTAGAAGTCATTCGCGACATCGGTCCCAGGGGCATGCTTGTGCTGAATGTAGTCGGTCAACGTCAGGTACATCAGGTCCGCACCTCGGGACTCGAGGATCTTGACTCCGGCCGCCAGCGCGAATTCGGACAAATCTGCCGAATAGACCTCGGGAAGCGGCTTGCCGACCAGTTCGAGTACGTTGTCGATTCCGTTGTCCGTCAATGTGGCCTGATCGGCCTTCTCGGCAGAGAAGCAGATCCCGGTCCGGGAGGGCATGTCGAACGTCGCGCCTCCGTTCATGCTGGGTCCCTCTTCGACAAGACCGGCACCCAGCAGGCGTCGTAGCTTGTCCTTCGCGGTGACTACGACGACGTCGAGGCCGGCTTCGTTGGCTGCCGCGAAGACGCTGGGCGCTCGCAGGAATCGCTTGTCGTTCATCAATACTTCTTCACCGCTTGCGGTGTCGAAGATGTAATTGCCGCTGATGCCGTGAACCTTGGGGGGATGCCCGGTGGCAATGGAGACGTTGTTCGGGTTGGTCAACGCCGGCATCGCGCAATGCGCGGGCCAAGAACTCGACTCACCGTCGAGAATGCTGCTCAGCCACGGCATCACCCCAGCCTTCATCGCCTCGACGTGGTAGTCGGGCTCGCTGCCGTCGATGCAGATCACCACCACCGGCGCCTGGGGTAGGACGTAAGTCCGAGAGTTGACGCTGAACGTACGTGACTTCATGGTGTAGCTCCTTTTCGTAGCTGTGCCGTCGGTGGAATGCCGTCGGCGACAAGGGCGAGAAAATGTTCTTCGACTCGGCTCAGGTGGCGGTCGTTGCGGTGAATCACGCAGACCGGCCGAGCCGGTGGCGGCGGGTCGAGGCTCAGCTCGGCAATCCTGCTCGACGTCAGAGCATCCTGGCACGCCACTCGGGGCAGACAGGATGAACCCAGGCCTTCCGCCACGGCGGCCACGATCGCGCCAGTACTTGCAAGAGTCCACGTGCGAACCGACGGAATCCTCCATTTTTCCAGCAATGATTCCTGGAATTTCCTTGTTGCCGAGCCATGTTCACGCAGAAGGACAACCGAGCCGCGCATCGCACGAGGATCGACCGACGAACCTGCCAAAGGGTGCGCGCTGGAGACGATGACGATTTGATCCTCCGGCGCGAGCGGAATGACGGTGAGCGCAGGACTGTCCACCTCGTCGGCGAGAACCGCAACGCCGACGTCGCCGTCGAATACATTGCGCAGCAGCGTCGTCGAGTTCTCAACCCGCAGATCGAGCGTGACCTCGGGGAAGGCAGCTGTGAAGGCGCGCAGCGCAGCGGGAAGGAACGAGCCTTCGGTGGTAGTCGTCGTTGCCCCTACTACGAGAGCTCCTGTCAAGGGCCGAAGACTCATCTTCGCCAAATCATCCACGGCTTCGTCGGCAATGGCGATCATGGAACGAGCGTGTGCGAGAAGGACGGCGCCTGCCTCGGTCGGCACGAAGCGTCGGCCGGTTCGATCGATGAGCAGTGATCCGACCTCGACTTCGAGCTGCCGGAGATGGGTCGACGCCGTGGATTGGGTGATTCCCAGAACACGCGCTCCGGCGGATACGCTTCCCGCGTCCACGATGCCCACGAACACCCGCAACCGGCGCAAGCTGGCGAGCGTCATCGCGACGACGAGACAGGTTGCGGATCCGGGAGAATAAATGCGTCGTCGAAAGCCGTCGGTTGGGGATTCAGTTCAGGAACGAACCCAGGTCGATGTCCGGCCATGATCGCGTGCACCTGATCTGGTTCGATTTCGCCCTGCCAGCGGGCGACAACAATGCCGGCCACTGCGTTGCCGAGCGAGTTCACCACCGCGCGACACTCGGACATGAACCGGTCGATTCCGAAGACCAGCATGACTCCAGCCACCGGTATCAGGTTCGTCGCGGAAACACTCGTGGTCAGCATCACGAATCCCCCGCCGGTGACCCCCGCAGTCCCCTTGGACGCCAACAACATCACCAACAGCAGGATTACCTGCTGACCCAATGAGAGGTCGATGCCGAGTGCCTGAGCGATGAATACCGTCGTCAAAGTGAGATAGATGCAGGTGCCGTCGAGGTTGAAAGAATATCCGGCGGTGACACTGATGCCCGCCGTGCCTTTCTCGACGCCGATATTCTCCAGTTTGCGCACAATTCCGGGTAGCGCGACCTCCGAAGACGACGCACCGAGAGCAAGTAGAACCTCGTCTTTGAGGTAACGCAGCACTCGCCAGGGACGTAAGCCGACCAACATGAGGATGCCGCCGAGAACGAAGACGACGAACACCAGGGACGTGGCGTAGAACGTCGCTATCAATTTTGCCAGCGCACCCAACGACGCGGCACCGAAATTTCCAGCCGTGAATGCCATGGCCCCGAAGACCCCGACCGGTGCCGCCCACAAGACGATCCTGACAACCTGAAAAAGTGCCTCACTCAGCCGCTCCACGCCGCGCGCGATGTCGCGACCGCGCTCCCCCATCAGCTGAAGGCTGACGCCGAAGACAATTGCGAAGAAGAGGACCGGGAGGATGGCTCCTTCTGCCAAACTCGCAATGATGTTGGACGGGATGATCTGGAGGATGTAGTCGTACCAGGACAGGTCCCCGCCGGCAGCGATTCCGTCTGCGACCTTGTCAGTGACCTCGAGCGAGTCGACGTCTGCATTGAGGCCTGCGCCTGGCTTGATGACGTTGACGGCCAGCAATCCGAGGCCGAGGGCAATCGAGGTTACGACTTCGAAGTAGATTATCGATCGCAAGGCCACTTTGCCGACGGAGCCGAGATTCGCGACGGCCCCGATGCCTGCAACGACCATGCACAGCACGAGCGGCGCGAGTGTCATCGTCAGGAGGCTGACAAATGCGTCCCCGAGCGGTTTGAGTGCCTTGCCGGTCGTCGGCCAGAGAAGGCCGACTGCGGTGCCCAGTGCCATGGCAGTGAGGACCCAGACGTACAGATGGCGGTACCACGGGGTTCGTTGCACCGCGGCGATTACCCGTTCCGTGTTCGGTGGGTGTGACATGGTCCCGTCCTCCTCGTGGCGATTCGGTACCGCCTAAGACCACCATCGTCTGAAGTGAATCGGGCGCTCTTGTGAACGAACTATGGCCGAAGCGTGAACGAGGCAACCTATCTGGCCGACGACCCGATGGTCCCCCATCGCTGAATCAGATGGGCACCGCTGGAACCCTGGAATATTCCACCTGTCGTCCCCGAAGCCGTCATCAGCCGGACCTCGCGAATACCGCTTCAGAGCGTGCTGCGCCGGGTGTCGCACCACACGGGTGAGGTCTTCTGATTGAATGTTGAAGTCACTGCGGGAGTAACGGGGTTGGCTCGGTAGTCCTACCGCGCCACGGTGGCGCTCCTTCTGATGCAACAAGGCGCACCCGAGAATGCACATGCTTCATCGATGGTGGACACAACCGTCCGATTTCGCGTGGACCACCGCCTATCACCGCACCAACCCGATACTGCAGCGCGCGCACATCGCCGTCGGTATCTGGTGCCTGCTCTACTCCGCACTCTGTGTGCTCGCAGCGCACACCCCGGCAGGGATCGGCGAGCCATCCGAATACGCCGCCGGGTATATGCTCGCCGGGATCGCAGGAATCGTCGGGGCGGCCTGGATACGGGGACCGTGGCCCAGTGAGACCGTCTCGAAGATGTTCGTGGTGTATCTCGAAGCCAGCTCTGCTGGAGCGTTGCTGATGCTCAGCGATCCGATGGTGGCGCTGCCCTGTGCAGCCGCGCTAGGCGTCAACGGCAGCTACATTGCGGCATTTCACAGCCCGAAACTGTTCTTCGGACATCAATCGTGGGCGATCGTGATCTCGGGGATCTTGTTCACCAGAGCGGTGACGGCGCCTGATGCCGATGTAGTACTGGCCAGCGCATACCTGGTCATGCTGACGTTGGTGTTGTTCTCCGCGCCGATCCTGACCCAGTCTCTACTGGTGTTGCTACGCCGCGACGCGGCCACTGCGTTCTTCGATCCGCTCACCGGATTGCGTAACCGGCGCGGGTTGGCCGCCGCACTTACCGAGACACTGCCCGCGGGAGGTTCGGCTGCGGTCGTGGTCATCGACATCGACAACTTCAAGAAAGTCAACGACCGATACGGACACGCCCAGGGCGATGCGGTACTGCGCCGAACTGCATCGGCGATCAGCGGCACCTTTGCTGCGCCGGCCATTACCGCACGCACCGGAGGAGAAGAGTTCGCTGTTCTCACCTTCGTCGAGCCCGCGGCGGCATTCGCCTTCGCGGACACATTGCGGATAGCACTGGCGGACGGCGTAGGTTCCGACCCAGCGGTGACGGTCAGTATCGGCATCGCCCACACAACGGCGAACACCCTCCCAGCTAGCTACGATCAGGTGTGCCGCTGGGCGGACACGGCGATGTACGCAGCCAAACGGGCTGGCGGAAACACAATCGTCACCAATACCAACCCGGAGGGCGCTTTCCCCTGCTGATCGACGATATCCACGGTGGCACTGACCTGTTCACCGATGTTGATCCCCAGCACCGTCGCCCACCATTGCTCACCATCCGGGTCATCGCGCCACAGGAACGAATCGATCACGTCCATCACCGACATTTCGCTCGCGGGCGGTAAGACCTCCCCAAATGCCGTACGGTTCATGAACCGCCACGGCATGCCCCAGGCAAGCTGCGCGCACCGGGCACGGCACGCACACCAACTTCGCCGCGGCTTCGTACCGTGTCAGCGAATGGCCCCGGAGCCCGTGCGGTGGGTAAAAGATCGACACGGGCATCGATCGACACTGTGCGCGGAGTTGCCACTCCCACTGATCCAGCCTTCCGCCGGGCAAAATCGGGTTGCGAGGGCTTCGATCCACCATCGTCTGTTCTCCTGTGCGTGGGCTACATCGTGGGCTCGAGCACGGGCTGCAGCTCCGGGAAACCTGTGAAGCGCTCGTCGTTCGAGAAGTTCGACAGCAGGTCGAGGAGTTCCTGGTTTTGCTCGATCTGGCCGAATCCGAGGCAGTCTTCGTACTTTCGAAACAGCTCGTCGCGACTCAGAGGATTGCGACAATCTCCCCGAGGAATGTCAACGCGTTCGACCACAGTCGATCCGTCACTCAATTGAACATCCACCACGGCATACGCCTGATCCCATTCGGCCTCGCCGGACGGCGGTACGGAGTCTTCTGCGACGGTCACTAGCTTCAGCATCCTCTGCACTTCGGACCGTTCGACCATATCGGTCGTGTAAGTATCGAGGTTTATTCGCTTGTCGAGCAGTGACGCCACGACCGCGTATTCCGCGCTGAACTTTCCCTCCAGGCCGGTGCTAGGACGGTGGTGAATCAATGGATCCAGGCCGCCCGGTTCGACCGTCAAGCGTACTGCGGTGACCTCTGAGGCTGCGCTGTGGATCCTTTCGGCCATCAACAATCCAGCATCTAAAGTTCGTTGTGTGTTGTAGCACGCGGGGTACTTCTTGACATTGATCCGATGCTGGAGGATCGATTGGCCTGGTGGGACTTTCATCGCCTGATCAATATCATGAAGTCGGGACTGATCGCCGAACAGCGCAAAATAGCCGAGCGGACCCTCTAGCTGTTCGGGATCCGCTGTGAACCCGTCGTGCGCGAGTGTCGCCGACATGACCGCGTCCCTGGCCGCAAGACCAGCATGCAGCGGTTTCGTCATACTGCCGAAGTTCTGGCGGCTACCGCCTGCCGCTGTGGCCGCGATGCCCAGCGCGTGAGCCGTTTGCTCCGCGGTGCTGCCTATGAGGCGCGATACTCCTGCTGCCGCTGCGACAACACCGAGTGTTGCTGTCGAGTGCCAACCCTGCGAATAGTGATCGCGCACTGTCAGGCCTGACGCAAGCCCGATCTCGATATCGAAGGCGATCAGGTACGCGTCGAGGAGTTGACGCGTCGAACTGCCGACATCTTCACCGACAGCTAGTAAAGCCGGCCACAAGACGGCACTTGGGTGGCCGTAGATGAAGTCCACGACGTCGTCGTAGTCCAGCGCATGGGCGGCAACCCCATTGACCAGTGCAGCATCGAGAGGGCTGACTTTCGTGCCGTCGCTGAGTACGGTGCTGCTTCCGTGCTGGTGCGTGCCGACGAGTTTCCGTACCTTGGCTACCGCGGCCTCGTTCCGTCCGCCGATCGTTACTCCGACGGTATCGATGAGGGTGCGCACCGCTTGTTCGATGGCCTCGTCGGGCGTGTCGCTCAGGTCGGTTTCGATCGCGTACGCGGCAAGAGTACGAGTGGTAGAACAGTTCATCGAAGTTGTATCCCTTCTCTGGTCAATCGGGTCTGTAGATCGAAGTGATCGGTGTTCGCCATGGCCGGATCGGGCCGGCATACGCGTCCCCGCCCAAACGGAAGTGCTGCGCCTGAGCCAAGGTTTCGATGAACGGAAGATCCATGGGATAACGGCGTTCGTGCGCAAGAGGCAGGGGCCCGGATTTCGATACGTGGCCATACAGCGAATGCCCGACGATTCGTTCGGCGAGCACGACCACGTCGATGAGTCGATCCATGTCGATGCCAGTCCGATATCCCATGCCCTCCAACAAATGAACTATGTCCTCTGTGGGTGACAACGTCGCTGCACGGCCGTTGCCGCAGTAGGGGCACCCCGCCATTCCACCGATACTGGTATCGACAACGGCGCGGCGACCGGCGCCCAACGCTTCCAAAGCTGCGTAAATCGAAACGGGCGCGCAACCGCGCGTGTTGTGGAGATGAAGGTGGAAGGTAGTGATCTGTGGCCAACGTTCCAGGATTGCCTTGATATCGCGGGCTACGGCGTTGGGTGTGTTCCAACCCATCGGGTCCCCGAGGAACACTTTCGTGACGCGGATACCTCGGGACTCCCACACGCGATGTTGTTGTTCCAAGAACTCGATACGTTCGTCTAGGTCGAAGGGGCCGAGCCAATTGGAACCCCACGCGGCGTTGACTCCGATTTCGGCCTCCGCCGCACCGGACTCGACAGCCCGGTCTGCTGTTTCTGCCCATGAGTCGATCTCGGCTTGACGTGTGCGGTTGGTGTTTCGCTGCGCGAACACGTCGCACAGGTGCAATCGTGTCGACGGGCGGTTGTCGTCGAGCGACAATGGAACAGGAATATACGCCGCCCGCCGTTCGACGCCAGTCTTGTTGAGGGCGAGCGCCGTGTACACCACGTCCGGGTTGGGGCTGAAACCTTCTACTATCGTGTCGATTTCGGCCATCTGTGGTGTCCATTTGGGGCTTACGAAGCTACCGACCACGATGCGCTTCAAGCCTGTCCAGGACAACTCGTCGAGTAGGTGGATCTTGTCCGCGACGGGAATGCGGGGGTTCTCGATCTGCAGCCCCTCTCGGAGGCCTTCTTCCACGAGAATCACATCCGGGAGACCCTGCGGGCCCTGCATTACATCAGGTTTCATCTCTCGAACCCGTCCGTGGAGTCAAGCCAACGAGGCTGATGCTCGCCCAACAATGGGGCGGGTAACCGTAGTTGCGGGTACCGTCCGTTGTTGCGCATCGGTAGTTTCACAGTGCGAAAATCCTCGATGTTCGGATGTTCGATCGCACCGAACGCCTCGATAGCTGCCACGTGTTCGTGTTCTGCGACCTGGTCGAGTGAATGAATAGGTGAGCAGGGCACCCCGGCGTGCGTCAGCGCATCTGCCCAGCACGCCGTGGTTCGACCGGCCAGGGCGGCGGCTATCTCGTCGGAAAGTTCATTCCTATGGGCAACCCTGGCAGGGTTGTCAATGAACCTCGGATCGACCGCGAGGTCCGGCCGCGCCAGGACCTCGCAGAGCGCGAGCCAGAGCGACTGATTACCTGCTGCAATCACCAGCCAACCGTCGTCTGTGGGAAACGCTGCGTACGGATAGATTCCGATGGTCCCCGACCCCAACCTTTGCGGAACTGTGCGGTCGGCGAAATAGTTGCCGAACTGCGCCGGTTGCCACATCAGCGCCGTATTCAACAACGAAACTTCGAGATGGGTCCCGACACCGGTACGCTCGCGGTCTCGTAGCGCATCGAGAACGGCGATCGCAGCCCACATACCGGTCCCCTGATCGAGGATGGAGACAGGTATCCGGGCAGGCTCGCCATGTTCGTCGCCCGTCATGCTCATGAGGCCGCTGAACGCCTGCATGAGGGGGTCGTATGCCGGGAGGTCCGACAGCGTTCCGCCAGATCCGAACCCCGTCATCTCGCAATAGATCAAGAGGGGATTGCGTTCCGCGCACGCGGCATAACCGAAGCCGTTGCGAGCGAGCGCCCCCGGCCGGAGATTCTGTATCAATACATCGGCCGTATCGACGAGCGACCCGAAGACCGACGCATCCGACTCATCTTTCAGATCCAGTGTGACACTGCGCTTGTTGCGGTTGAGTGCTGTGAAATGCGGGCTTTCACCGTTCCAGAACGGCGGACCCCAACGCCTTGTGTCGTCACCCGACACCGGCCGCTCCACCTTGATCACGTCTGCGCCTAAATCGCCGAGAATCAGAGTAGCGAATGGTCCGGCAACGCTGGTCGTGATATCGAGCACGCGCAGTCCAGTCAACGACGTCATCAGCCGAACACTCCCTTCTCGAGTACCTCGGGATCGTGGCTCGGTACGACTACGGCATCGAGCGTTTCGATCTTGGCGAAGCTGGCCATGTAGTCACTCAAGTTCACGAATGAACCTGACGGGATGTGCGCTGAGCGCGAATCCCCCTCCCAGTTCGCTCGCGTGTCGATGGTGTCTCCGGCGATCAGATGCTTACCGGTGTCGGTCTCCACGAGAACGCCTTGGGAGCCGGGCGTATGTCCAGGTAGCGAGATCAGACTTACTCCTGGAGCGACGGCTGCATCACCTGAGACCGTCCGGAAGCGATTGAGCATCGGTGACCAGGTAGGTGCGATCTCCTCGGTGTTCTCGAAGGCTCGGCGGGCGGGTTCCAGCGGATCGACAGCGAAGTGAAGCTCCGCCTGTTGCACGACGAAGTGGGCGTTATCGAACAGATCATTGTTTCCACAATGATCCCAGTGCAGATGCGTATGGATTACAAGGCCCACGTCAGCAGGGCTAACGCCGATATTGCGCAAACTTTCCCGCGGGTGTTCGCTCGGCGCGCGTTCGAAGTCGTAGCCGTGATGCTTGCGGACGAATTCCGGTTCGGGCGTTCCGCTGTCGACGACGATGGGAAACTCACCGCCGGTGATCACGAACATGATCATCGGCGTGTCGTGGGTGACACCGAAGCCGCGTTGGTACTGGACGGCTGAGACCGGAAAATCACGAATGACGCCGGCTGGCAGCGCATGAATCTTCAGACTCATTGTCTTCTCCTACGACTTGTCGTCGCCGCCGTCGGCGACCAGGATTGCGCCGTTGACGAACTTCGAGCGGTCGGACGCCGCATAGACGATGAGGTCGGCAAGTTCTTGCGCAGTTCCCCATTCCTTGTTCGGCCGAGCGATTCCAGGAGCCCACGACCTCATCTGAGCTCGAACGTCCTCGGGAGAGGAATCACCCAGCTCTGCTTGCCATTTCGCGAAGCGCTCGTCGGTGAGAACGTACCCCGGTACTACGGCATTCACTCGAATTCCGCGTTCGCCGAACTCGCTGGCCAGGATCTTGGTGAGCCTGTTCTCGGCCGACTTCGATGGTCCGGTACACGATGAGAGGAATGGTGGTGTTGTGACTCGAATCCCGGTCTCGCCAGTTACATTGACAATAACCCCCGCGCCGTTGTCGAGCATCAGTGGAACGACACGTTGGGTCAATCGGAACTGTGCGAAGAAATTGACGGCGGTGCCGTGAACGAGTTCTTCGTCGGTAACGTCCAGAAATGGTTTGTACACACCATCACCGGCGTTGTTGATCAGTACATCGATTCGTCCGTGCAGATCTATTACCGAATTCACGAGCCGATCGAGATCGGCTGGTTCACGCACATCGGTCTCCACCCAGTCGACCTGTGTTCCCGTCGATTGGGATATCTGATCCGCTGCCTCGATGAGCACTTCCTTGCGGCGTGCCGCAATGACGACGCGAGCGCCCTCTTCCGCAAAGGTCCGGGCGGTAGCCAGCCCGATACCACTGCTGCCGCCGGTGACGATGACAGACTTGTCTTTCAGATTGAGATCCATTGGTTTTCCTCTAATTCTTCAGTAAGACTTGGGCATGCCGAGTACTTGGTGGCCGATGTAGGCCAAGATGAGGTTGTTGTTTATCGGAGCGACGATAGGTAGGCGCGCTTCTCTGAACTTTCGTTCGATTCCGTACTCTTCGGCCAATCCGTATCCACCGAAGGTGTCCATGGCGGCGTTCGCCGCAGCCCAACTGGCCTTGGAGGCCAGTAGTTTTGCGGCGTTCGCTTCGAAACCCGGCTGCTGTCCGGATTCGAACAGGGCGGCAGCTTGAAATCGCATCAAACTGGCGGCACTGAGATCCGAATAGGCTTGTGCGAGTGGAAACTGCACACCTTGATTCTGGCCGATCGGACGACCGAAGACAACGCGTTCACGAGCATATTTCGAAGCCTGTTCGACGAACCAGAACCCGTCGCCGAGAACCTCGGAAGCGATGAGGATCCGCTCCGCGTTCATCCCGGACAGGATATATTTGAATCCCTTGCCTTCGACTCCGATGAGATTTTCAACGGGTACCCGCAGGTTCTCGATAAAAATCTCGTTCGTCTCGTGAGCAGTCATGGTCCGAATCGGACGGACGTCGATCGATTCCGTGGCGTCGCGCAGATCGACCAGCAACACGGAAAGCCCGTCTGTCTTCTTCACAACATCGTCGTACGGCGTTGTTCGTACGAGAAGTAGCATGTAGTCCGAGTGCTGGTACCGGGAAGTCCAGATTTTGGACCCGTTCACGATGTAGTGGTCACCGTCCCGTTTGGCAAAGGTTCTGATTCGAGTCGTGTCGGATCCTGCATCTGGTTCTGTTACCCCGAAGGCTTGTAGGCGGATTCGATTCGCGGCGATCTCGGGCAACAGCCGGTTCTTCTGCTCGTCGGTTCCATGCCGCAAGATTGTCCCCATGGTGTACATCTGGGCGTGCGCCGGAACCCCGGTCCCTCCCGATCGATTGATGGCCTCCAGAATGATGGAAGCGTCGGTCAAGGTCCCGCCTCCACCGCCGTACTCCTCGGGTATCAGCACGGACAGCCAGCCTGCTTCTCCGAGAGCGCGTACGAAGTCTTCTGGG
This sequence comes from Rhodococcus sp. P1Y, assembly GCF_003641205.1. NCBI lineage: Bacteria > Bacillati > Actinomycetota > Actinomycetes > Mycobacteriales > Nocardiaceae > Rhodococcus > Rhodococcus sp. P1Y. Next base: position 2,460,827 of record NZ_CP032762.1, on the reverse strand, counting down.
TAGGCAAGTTCCGAATCACATTTCTGCCAGTACTCCGCTGGGAATTTGGCGCATAGTTCGGTGACGGCCGAGCGAATGGCGAGTTGGTCTTCATTCAAAGCGAACATTCGAATCTCCAGTGTTTCGGTTGTCAGCGGTTCTGCCAACGAGGTGAGCGTTTTTCGAGGTATGCACGGATCCCCTCTTCGCGATCGGCCGATGCGTAGGGGTTCGGCCCGACGTTCATGCGCAGCGCGTTGTGGACGGGGATCTCCCAGGTCTTGGTTGCCATTTCCTTGTAGCGGCGAAGTGTGAGCGGTGCATTTTCGACCAGCGCGGAGACGAAACTGTTCGCGGTCGACGCCAGTTCCGTGGCGTCCACGACCCGATTGAACAATCCGTAGGCGAGTGCTTTCTCGGCAGTGATCGGTTCACCCAGATAGAGCATCTCGAGGGCAACTGCCCGTGGCACGAGACGCGGAAGTAGAACCGATGCGAAATTGGCGCCCATTCCGCGTTTTGCCTCAGGCATCCCGATGGTGGCGTGGCGAGCGGCGATTCGTAGATCGCACGCCAAAGCGAGTTCGCATCCGCCGGCGATTGCGGGGCCGTTGAGGATGGCCACTGTGGGTTTGGTCGTTTCGAGAACGACCTCGTGCACGTTGCGTTGCGTTCCAGTCATCGGGGCGGGAATCTGACGTCCTGCGCGTGCGATGTCGTCGAACTCTTTCAGATCGGCGCCGGCACAGAACGCGTCCTGGCCACTGCCTGTGACCGTTATCGCCCACACATTGGTGTCAGCTTCGGCAGTGCCGAAGTATTCGATCAGGGTTCGACTGACCGACAGGGACATTGCATTACGACGTTCCGGTCGGTCGATGATGATGTGAGCCGTGTGGTTTCGGACTTCGTAGTGGACTTCGTTTGTGGTCATCGGAGTCCGAGGTCCTTGGTTTCGGGTGTGCACAGGGTGGCGATCAAGCCGATCAGTGCGAGAACTACGGTGTACACGCCGAAGACCCATTGCAGATCGTGACTGGACAGCCAGGTCAACAGGTACGGAGCGGTGCCTCCCAGGACTGCGATTGTCACTGATTGACTGACACCGACGCCTGTTGCGCGCACCTGGGCTGGGAACAACTCGGAGAAGAACGCGGGCATCGGTCCGACGAATGCTCCGATGAAGAACAGAGCTACCGCCATCAACAGGCCCAGTCGAAGCGCCGATGCGTTCAGCAGGGAAAGCAGTGGGTATGCGAGCACTGCCATCGAGACGGCGTACCCGATGAAAACTCGGCGCCGACCGTAGTGGTCAGCGAGCCAGCCCCAAAGCGGCAATGTCAGCATGAAGAATACGTTCGCGAATACAGTCGCCCAGAGAACGGCCTCGGCGTCCGCGCCCTTTGCGCTGATCGCAAACCCAGACGCACCTACGGCCCAGATGTAGTAGACAACCGTGACGCCTGCCGTCATTCCCATGATCCTGAACACGCTCAGTTTGCTACGCGCCAAACCTCTTCCGAGCTCACGCAATGTCTGCGGTTTGTGGTCCGCCTGACGGAACGAGTCCGTCTCTTCCAGCGATCTGCGGAGATACAAACTCACGACCCCAAGCAGGCCACCGAAGACGAATGGAATTCGCCACGCCCAGTCGCGGAGTTCGTCTACACCGAAGATCGACGACGCTGCCGCGCCGATGAGCGAAGCTCCCAGGATCCCCGCCGTGATCGAGATGTACACCGTTGTCGACCACAATCCGCGACGATGAGGCGGAGCGACCTCTGCTATGTAGGTGTACGCAGCAGAGATTTCACCCCCGTGCGCCAATCCCTGAACCAACCGGGCAAACACCAGAATCACCGCAGCCCACACTCCGACTTGCGCATACGTGGGTGCGACACCGACAAGAAGGCTTCCTGCTGCCATCAACAGCATGGACGTCGTCATTGCAAACTTGCGACCTCGCCGGTCGGCCAACGCCCCGAAAACGAAGCCTCCGATCGGGCGCATGAGGAATCCGACTGCGAATACGGCAAGAGCTGACAGAACGGCTCCGGTCCCGCCATCGTCGACGAAGAACTGGTGAGCAAAGAACGACGCGAAGATGGCGTAGACGCTCCAGTCGTACCACTCCAACATGTTCCCGACACCCGCACCTAGCAGGGTTCGGAGAGTCCCAGGCCGCTTGCGCGAGGCTTCCTCATTCCCGTTCAGGCCCGATTGTCGAGCTAGGTCCGGTCTGTTCATCTTGTCTCCATCGCAACGAGTGGTTTGGGCATGTTCACGACCTGAAAGTGAGCTAGGTCATGATCTGAAGCAAGCATGACCGCATGGGCCCAACCACAACATCCGTGTTAACCCCTACTCGTCTACCTAGTCGTTGTGCGCTCGTGCGAATGTTGACCTCACGGGATCATCGGCGTTAGGTTTTGAGGATTGTGAGCACATCCAGACGGTCACCTCGACGAACTGGAAACTTGCCCGCGGAGCTGACGAACTTCGTCGGCCGCCGTCGAGCCCTCGAATCCGTCACACAGCTGTTGTCGTCCAATCGGCTCGTCACCCTTACTGGCCCAGGTGGGGTAGGCAAGAGCAGGCTCGCCGTAGAGGTAGCGGAGGGCATACGACGGCGTTTTCCAGATGGTGTCTGGCTCGTCGAGTTAGCTGAAATCGACGACCCGCTTGGCGTATCGCGAACGATTGCTCGAGTGCTCGATGTGCGGGATCAGTCCCATGGCGACCCGATCGACACGCTCGGCGGCTACCTGCAATCACGACGGGTGTTGCTCGTACTCGACAACTGCGAACACTTGGCCGCCGCAACTGCCACCGTGGCTCACACCTTGTTACGATTCGCGCCACAGCTGAGAATCCTGACCACTAGTAGGCAAGCACTCGGGGTCAACGGTGAACACGTCCACGTTCTGCCACCCCTGACGAGCCCCGCCGGAGCAGAGGATGCAACGGTGGCCGAGTTACTCGAGTTCGAGGCGGTTCAGCTGTTTCTGGACCGTTCACGTTCTGTAGCACCAGATTTCGAGATCACTGACGAAAACCGGTCCGCTGTCCGGGTACTTTGCTCGTGTCTCGACGGCATTCCACTCGCCATCGAGCTGGCCTCAGCCCGCCTGCGCTCGATGACCATCGAACAGATTGCCAGCCGAGTAGAGGATCTGCCCGACCTATTGTCGAATGCACACGGCGCAACAGGGCGCCAACAGGCGCTGAATGCTCTCATGAATTGGAGTTTTCAGCTGTGTACACCCGCGGAACAGGAGGTATGGACGCGAGTATCGGTCTTCGTCGGATCCTTTGACCTAGCCGCTGCCACGGCAGTCTGCGAGCGCACGAACTTGACATGTCCTGACGTGCTGGCAGCTCTCGCTGGTCTTGTCGACAAGTCAGTACTGGTTCTGGCAGTGCACCCCGACGCGTCCTATCGTTTCTTGGAACCAATCCGTCAATTCGGACGCGCCGAACTGAACCACGGCGGCAAAGAATCCGAGACACGGCAGCTGCACTGCGGGCACTTTGCGAAGTTGGTCGCGCAGTCGCACTTGGAGGAATTTGGACCGAACCAGCTCCCGCATCTTCGACAAATGAGGCATCACCATGCCGATATATGCTCGGCGATGCAGTTCGCGATGCTCAGTGGTCGAGTTGAAGCAATAGTCATAGCGGGAGCCCTACGAATCTACTGGCACTCGACAGGATCGCTGACGGAAGGGCGAAGTTGGCTAGCCGCTGCGCTGGATCAACATCCAGACGCAGATTATGTCCGCGCACAAGCCCAATGGGCGGACACATGGCTGGCGCTGATGCAGGGTGACACCGATTCGGCTGTCGCCGAAACTGCTGCAGGGCTTGTACTTTCACAGAAAATTGAGAGTGAGCATCTCCGTCACAGATTCGGCCTGGCCTCCGGCGTTGCGTCACTTCATTCAGGTGACTTGACGACGGCAGCCGAGACGTTGCAGGCAGCCTATCTTGGATGTGAATCTCGAGATGACCTCGTTGGTATGTCGATTGCGTTGGTTCAACTTGCTTTGACATCGATAATGCTGGGTGATTACGAAGCCTCGAGTGCGTATGCGTCGAACTCTGTACAGCTGAGTGAACGTAACGGTGAATCATGGTACAAAGCTCACGCGCATTGGGCGCTGTCGATCTCGCTGTGGCGTCAGGGCAAACCAGAGTCAGCTGTCATCGAACTCAACACCAGCATAGAGTTGATGACCGAATTCGGTGAGCGATTGGTTTTGGCACGGTCGTTCGAAGTGCTTGGTTGGATCGCAACGGATTCGGGCGAATTCATCAGGGGCGCACAGCTGATCGGTATGTCCACTCGCTTGTGGGATGACACGGGTGCAGCGTTGTCAGCCTTCGGTCGTCTCGATTTTCTGCACGAAGAGTGTGTCGCGAAACTCGACGAAGAACTGGGGACCGCAGGCCTCCGGGAGGAGATGAGACATGGCGCCTCATCCAGCCTGCACGACGCAATCAATTTTGCATTGAATAGGGGCGCTGATGCACAAGACACCGCCGAATACGTCGCCAGCGGTCTCACAGCAGAGCCAGAAATGACCAAACGGGAGTCACAGGTCGCTGAACTCATCGCAATAGGAAAGTCGAACAAAGAGATCGCAACTGCTTTGTCGATCTCGATAAGGACGGTCGAGGCGCACGTCGAACACATCTTCAACAAGTTCGACTTCACCTCACGCACCCAAATCGCAGTCTGGCAGCACGCGCGCAAATAGGCTGGGAGGGTTATGTCTGGTTGAAGTCTGCATGGTGCATCCATTGACGACGTCGACCGCACCTGCCGCGCGGCCAGCAAGTTACAGCCAATCCATGAGCGCCGACGCAGGATTGACCCGAAGCTTCTGGCATTGGCGGGATACACGCTGGGCTGGCTGACCTCCAGCGGTACTGGTCCAGGGAACCACAACAACGGCAGTGCGACCGTCCACCGAGCAGGGATGAAACAGGCGCGAGAACGTTCACTGAACGGACGTAGATCGACCTATTAGTCCACGCAACGATCGATTCCGCTAGGAGGCTCGCAATAAAGCCCCAGTTCAAAGTTAACTGGGCGTATCGAGCTGCAGTTTGCTGAGTGGACACCAAGAGGAGAGCAAGTCGATGATCGAGAAGTCCGGAATCGAACTCGAGTGGGTTGTGTCGTGACCGTCTCTGTCATCGTCGCCGGGGCTCGTACCCCGGTCGGTCGACTGTCCGGATCGTTGAAGGACTTCTCGGGTTCCGATCTCGGCGGGATCGCGATCAAGGGAGCATTGGACAAGTCCGGTGTAGCACCCGAGCTCGTCGAGTACGTCATCATGGGCCAGGTCCTCACCGCAGGCGCCGGCCAGATCCCCGCTCGTCAGGCAGCAGTTGCCGCAGGCATCCCGATGGACGTCCCCGCCCTGACGATCAACAAAGTGTGCCTGTCGGGCGTCGACGCCATCGCCCTGGCCGATCAGCTCATCCGTGCTGGTGAATTCGAGATCGTCGTCGCAGGCGGTCAGGAATCGATGACGCAGGCACCGCACATGCTCGAAAAGTCCCGCGCCGGATTCAAATACGGCGACGTGACCATGAAAGATCACCTCGCGTACGACGGGCTGTACGACATCTTCACCGAGCAGGCCATGGGCGGGCTCACCGAATCCCGCAACGACGGCGCGGTCGCCAGCACCCGCGAAGAGCAGGACGCGTTCGCCGCAGCCTCACACCAGCGGGCAGCGACGGCCTGGAAGAACGGCAACTTCGACGACGAGGTCGTGCCGGTCGAAATTCCGCAGCGCAAGGGCGATCCGATTATCTTCTCGCAGGACGAGGGCATCCGCGCAGACACCACCGCAGACACCCTCGCCAAACTCCGCCCGGCCTTCTCCAAGACCGGCACCATCACCGCGGGCAATGCCTCGACCATCAACGACGGCGCCGCCGCCGTCGTCGTGATGAGCAAGACCAAAGCCGAAAGCCTCGGGCTCACGTGGATCGCCGAAATCGGTGCACACGGCGTCGTCGCCGGCCCCGACTCCTCGCTCCAGTCTCAGCCGGCACGCGCGATCGTCAAAGCCTGCGCGAAGGAAGGAATCGACCCCAAGGACCTCGATCTGATCGAGATCAACGAAGCCTTCGCGGCCGTCGGGATCGCCTCGACCCGTGAACTGGGAATCGACGACAGCAAGGTCAACGTCAACGGCGGCGCCATCGCAATCGGTCACCCACTCGGCATGTCCGGCGCCCGCATCGCGCTGCATCTCGCACTCGAACTGCAGCGCCGCGGCGGCGGAATCGGCGCAGCAGCACTGTGCGGCGGCGGCGGACAAGGCGACGCACTGATCGTGCGCGTTCCCAAGCAGTAAAGAGCCACCACAGCCAGCTCGGTCCCTACGCGGAGTCTGATCGTCTTTTTGACGAGTTCATGTCCAGTCGAGCCGTCGAGAGTCCGCCAGACTGTCGAATGGACAAAATCCAGTTACCTCCGCTGAAATCTCAGCCGTTCACCGAACGAACGTCCCCGCATTGCTCCTCGATGCCGAGGGCACCGAACGCCATGCCTCGGAGGACCGAACGCGCACCCCGAGATGGACTTCGTCCCGCACTGTACGGAGTGGAGTTGATCAGACCGAACAGCGCGTGAGCCTGCGTCCTGGCATCGGACTCACTCAAACTCGAATCGACTGAACAGAGCGTCGATACCCACAGCTCCACGTACTCGCGCTGCATTCTGCGGACTTTGCGCCGGGCGGATTCGGGCAGATTTTGCAGGTCCCGATCCTGGATTCGAATCAGAGCAGGCGAGCCGACCGCGAAGTCCAAGTGGAACTCGATCAAATCCCTCAGTGTCTGCCCGCCCTCACCTTCGTCGTCCACCACCCGCCGTCCTCCCGCAAGCAAGAACGCCGAAATATCGACCAGCAGTTCGACCAGAACCGCCTCCTTGTTCGGAAAATGCCGATACACCGCTGGCCCACTGACACCGACAGCTGCGCCCAAGTCCTCCAGGCGCACCGATGTGAATCCTCGGTCCGCGAACATCGATGCAGCTGCAGCCAGCAGCTGCTCGCGCCGCTCCGCCTTTTTCTGCTCTCGCAACGTCATCGGCTTGTCCTCGACGTCCGGCGTCGACTGCGTGGTCACGGCACTCCCCTCGTTCGATACTGGACTCTCGGTTAATCGTAGTTTACTATAACTTCAGTTAGTAACTGTTAACTCAAACGTCAACGCTCCGACGTTCCACTCGTAAGGCGTGCATCTCAATGGCGATCGAAACTTCTGCCAACCGAGCAGACCACGAACTCCTGACCGGCCAACTCGCCGAGAAGCTCGCGCTCGCAGCACTCGGTGGCAGCGAGAAATCCCGAGAACGGCACATCGCCCGAGGCAAGCTGCTCCCACGCGACCGTGTCGACGAACTGTTGGATCCGGGCAGCCCGTTTCTGGAAATCGCGCCGCTGGCGGCAAATGGTCTCTACGACGACGAATGCCCCGGCGCAGGTGTCATCGCCGGTATCGGCCGCGTCTCCGGTCGCGAATGCATCATCATCGCCAACGATGCCACCGTCAAGGGCGGCACCTACTATCCGATGACGGTGAAGAAGCATCTGCGCGCCCAGGAGATCGCTCTGCAGAACACGCTGCCGTGTATCTACCTCGTCGACTCCGGTGGCGCCTTCCTCCCTCGCCAGGACGAGGTGTTTCCCGACCGCGACCACTTCGGACGTATCTTCTTCAACCAGGCAACCATGAGCGCCAAGGGAATTGCTCAAATCGCAGCCGTGATGGGCTCGTGTACCGCAGGCGGGGCATACGTGCCGGCAATGAGCGACGAGGCCATCATCGTCAAGAATCAGGGCACGATCTTCCTCGGCGGGCCGCCATTGGTGAAGGCCGCGACCGGTGAGGTCGTCACCGCCGAAGAGCTGGGCGGCGGAGATCTGCATTCGAAGGTCTCCGGCGTCACCGACCATCTTGCAGAAGACGATCGAGACGCATTGCGCCGCGTCCGGAAGATCATCTCGACCCTTGGGCCCCGGACTACGCGGCCGTGGGACGTCGTTCCCACACGCGACCCGATCGCCGACCAGACGGAGATCTACGATGTCGTCCCCACCGACCCGCGCACGCCGTACGACGTCCGAGAGGTAATCACTCGGGTGGTCGATGCAGGCGAATTCGACGAGTTCAAAGCCGAATACGGAAAGACGCTCGTCACCGGATTCGCCCACATCCACGGTAATCCCGTCGGAATAATCGCCAACAACGGTGTGCTGTTCGCCGAATCTGCCATGAAGGGCGCACATTTCATCGAACTCTGCGACAAGCGCAGCATCCCGCTGGTGTTCCTGCAGAACATCACCGGCTTCATGGTCGGGCGCGACTACGAAGCGGGGGGCATCGCCAAGCACGGCGCGAAGATGGTCACCGCAGTGGCCTGCGCCCGCGTCCCCAAACTCACCGTCGTCATCGGCGGCTCCTACGGTGCCGGCAACTACTCCATGTGCGGCAGAGCGTATTCGCCACGCTTTCTCTTCATGTGGCCCAATGCCCGGATCTCGGTGATGGGCGGAGAACAGGCAGCCTCCGTGCTGGCCACCGTACGAAGCGAACAACTCGACGCCGCATGTAAGCCATGGTCCGACGAGGATCAAGAATCGTTCAAGGCACCGATTCGCTCGCAGTACGAAACCCAGGGAAACCCCTATTATTCGACGGCTCGACTGTGGGATGACGGCATAATCGACCCCGCCGACACCAGAACTGTCCTCGGGCTGGCCCTGTCGGCGTGCGCCAATGCGCCGCTCGAGCCGGTCTCCTACGGCGTTTTCAGAATGTGAGTGCCCCTTCATGAGCAGCCAGATCAAACATATCGACACCATCCTGATCGCCAACCGCGGAGAAATAGCCGTGCGAGTGGCACGCACGTTGCGGCGCATGGGTATTCGGTCGGTTGCCGTATACAGTGACGCCGACGCCGACGCCCGCCATGTCTCCGAAGCGGACATCGCGGTACGACTCGGACCGGCGAGTGCCCGAGAGAGTTACCTATCGATACCGAAGGTGATCGACGCAGCAAAATCAACCGGTGCACAGGGAATTCATCCCGGGTACGGGTTCCTCTCCGAAAATGCCGACTTCGCCGCGGCCTGCGCGGCAGCGGATATCGCATTCCTGGGTCCCCCAGCTCGAGCGATCGAGGTGATGGGCGACAAGATCGCCGCCAAGGCGGCCGTATCCGGGTTCGGTGTTCCCGTCGTACCCGGCATCTCCCGCCCAGGCCTGACCGACGCCGACCTCGTAGCGGGAGCCGAGGAGGTCGGGTTCCCTGTTCTCGTCAAACCGTCCGCCGGCGGCGGAGGAAAGGGAATGCGTCTCGTCGAGCGCACCGAGGACCTACCCGCCGCCCTCGCCAGTGCCCGCCGTGAAGCGGCCTCCTCGTTCGGCGACGACACGCTGTTTCTCGAGCGATTCGTGTTGCGGCCCCGGCACATCGAGGTACAGATCCTCGCCGACGGGCACGGCAACGTCATTCATCTCGGTGAACGCGAATGCAGCCTGCAGCGACGGCATCAGAAGGTTATCGAAGAAGCACCGTCCCCGCTCCTGGACGAGGCCACCCGTACTCGCATCGGAGAAGCAGCGTGTAACACTGCCCGCAGCGTCGACTACACCGGCGCCGGTACCGTCGAGTTCATCGTCTCAGCCGACCACCCCGACGAATTCTTCTTCATGGAGATGAACACCCGGCTCCAGGTCGAGCATCCCGTCACCGAACTCGTCACCGGGCTCGATCTGGTCGAGTGGCAGGTCCGTGTCGCCGCCGGCGAGCCACTGTCCTTGGCACAAGACGAGGTAACGATGACCGGTCACGCCATCGAAGCTCGCGTGTATGCCGAGGACCCGGGTCGGGGCTTTCTCCCCACCGGCGGCGTGGTGGTCGGATTGCGGGAACCCGAGGGCGACGGTATCCGCGTCGACTCGGGCCTCGCAGTCGGTACCGAGGTCAGCAGCAACTACGACCCCATGCTCTCGAAGGTCATCGCCCACGGCGCCGATCGCACGACCGCGCTACGTGCGCTCGACCGTGCGCTGGCAGACACCTCGGTACTCGGCGTCGTCACCAACATCGAATTCGCACGATTTCTGCTTGCCGACGTCGATGTCCGGGCCGGCCGACTCGACACAGGCCTTCTCGATCGCCGGCTCGAAGACTTCACTGCCGCGGAAGTTTCCGGCGAAGCCTTGATCGCCGCCGCTGCAGTGTCCTGGTTGACGACCTGGCAGTCCGGCACGGACGACATCTGGTCGACGCCCACCGGATGGCGCGTCGGTGCGCTGGCCCCCTACACGGTTCGTCTGGTTGCAGGTGAGCGATCGGAACACGTGGCGATCACCGGAACACCCGCCGCAGCCAAGGTGGAGATCGGCGACGGTTCGCCGTCTCTTCTCAGTGCGCAGATCGACGGGGACACGATCACCATCGTGGTCGACGGTAGGAGGGAAACCCTACGGTTCGCTCACGACGGAAACGCAGTGTGGGTATCGAGTGCACGCGGAACCTGGGCCGTACGAACCGTCGCCGAACCCAGTGTCCGCGAGGACGACACGCAGTCAGGTGACGCAGAGATCCTCTCACCGATGCCGGGTTCGATCATCGCGATCGGAACCACTTCCGGTAGCGCCGTGACCGCAGGCACGGCTGTCGTCGTCGTCGAGGCCATGAAGATGGAGCACACCTTGACCACGCCCATTGACGGCACCGTCGAACTCACCGTCGCTGTCGGGGATCAGGTTCGTGTCGACCAGGTCCTCGCCCGCATCGTTCCCACCGATACCGAGAAGGACAAGTCATGACCGAGCATCTTTCGTCGTCGAATCTTCCCGACGAATACCAGCAGCTGATCAAATCCGTTGCGGACTTCACCCGGACGGTGGTCGCGCCGGTGTCGGCGAAACACGATGCCGAGCATTCGTTTCCGTACGAGGTCGTCGCAGGCATGGCGGAGATGGGACTGTTCGGTCTGCCATTCCCCGAGGAGTACGGCGGCATGGGCGGCGACTACTTCGCACTGTGTCTGGCACTAGAGGAACTCGGCAAGGTCGATCAGAGCGTCGCGATGACTCTCGAGGCCGGAGTGTCGCTCGGTGCCATGCCGGTGTACCGCTTCGGCAACGAGGAGCAGAAGCAGCAATGGCTGCCCAAGCTGACTGCCGGCAAGGCCTTGGCTGCGTTCGGGTTGACCGAGCCGGGCGCGGGGAGCGATGCAGGCGGCACCAAGACCACCGCCAAGCGCGACGGCACCGACTGGATCATCAACGGAAGCAAGCAGTTCATCACCAACTCCGGCACCGACATCACCGAACTGGTGACCGTCGCCGCGGTGACCGGAGTGGACGAAGCAACCGGACGCAAACAGATTTCGTCGATTCTCGTTCCCACCGATACCCCGGGGTTCGTCGCCGAACCGCCGTACAACAAGGTCGGCTGGAATGCCTCGGACACCCACCCGCTCAGCTTCACCGACGTGCGCGTGCCACAGGAGAACCTCCTCGGACAGGAAGGCCGCGGGTACGCGAACTTCCTGCACATCCTCGACGAAGGCCGCATCGCGATCGCTGCGGTATCGGTCGGTGCCGCGCAGGGCTGCGTCGACGAGAGCGTGAAGTACGCCAAGGAACGTGAAGCGTTCGGCAGCCCGATCGCCCGCAATCAGGCGATCTCGTTCAAGATCGCTCGCATGGAGGCCCGCGCGCACACCGCACGGACCGCCTACTACGACGCGGCCGCACTGATGTTGGCGGGCAAACCGTTCAAGAAAGCGGCGTCCATCGCCAAGCTCGTGGCATCCGAGGCTGCGATGGACAACGCGCGCGACGCGACACAGATCCACGGCGGGTACGGCTTCATGAACGAATACGTGGTTGCCCGGCACTACCGCGACAGCAAAATCCTCGAGATCGGTGAAGGCACCACCGAGGTTCAGCTCATGCTGATCGCCCGGAGCCTGGGACTATGAGCAACAAGCGGATTCGCCAACGCGGCCTCTGGTTCGAGGAGATGGAACTGGGCACCGTCTATGAACACCGGCCAGGTCGTACCATCACCGAGGCCGACAACACCCTGTTCACCACCCAGACGATGAACACTCAAGCCTTGCACCTCGACGCGGCCTACAGCGAGACAACAGCGTTCGGGCAACGACTGGTGAACTCGATGTTCACCGTCTCCACGCTCGTCGGGTTGTCGGTGACGCAGTTGACCCAGGGCACCATCGTGGCGAACCTGGGCTTTTCGGAGGTGTCGTTTCCCAAGCCGCTGTTTCACGGCGACACGTTGTACGCCGAGACCGTGATCTCGGACAAGCGTGAATCGAAGTCACGCCCCGGCGAAGGCATCGTGACGTTCACTCATACCGGCCGAAATCAGCACGGAGACATCGTCGCAATTGCAGTTCGCAAGACGCTCGTCCGAATGCAACCACCGGAAGAGGCGTCGTGAATTGGGTTCCGCCGGGGCCGGCGTGGCTGTTCTGTCCTGCCGATCGGCGCGACCGGTACGACAAGGCCTCGGCCCGAGCCGATGTCGTCATCCTCGACCTCGAAGATGCTGTCGGTGCTGCGGACAAGGCCGGCGCTCGCGAGTCCGTGGTGTCGACTCCGCTCGACCCGTCGCGCACGATCGTTCGAGTCAACGCGCACGGCACCGACGATCAGGCCGCCGATCTCGAGGCCGTGAAACAGACCGAATACACGACGGTCATGCTGCCCAAATGTGAGTCCGCCGAACAGATCAACGCACTGGCACCACTGAATGTCGTCGCACTGATCGAGTCCCCGCTCGGTGCGATGACGGTGTTCGACGCCCTCGCCGCCGAGAATGCGATCGGTGCCATGTGGGGCGCCGAGGATCTGGTAGCCGCCATGGGCGGCAATTCGAGCAGACTGTCTGGCGGCCAGTATCGTGCTGTGGCGCAGCATGTTCGGTCGCAGACCTTGCTGGCAGCCAAGGCACGCGGGGTGTTTGCGTTGGACTCGGTGTTCCTCGACATCCCCGATCTCGACGGTGTCCGCGCGGAAGCCGACGATGCCGTGGCCGTGGGCTTCGACGGCAAAGTGGCCATTCACCCGAGCCACATCCCCGTCATTCGTGATGCCTACGCCCCGACGTCCGACGACATCGAATGGGCCACCGCCGTTCTCGACGCCGTCGCCCGGAACCGCGGAGTCTTCGCTTTCCGAGGGCAGATGGTCGACGCCCCGATACTGGCGCATGCCCGACGGATCGTCGCTCGTCAGGGCTGACCACAGTAGACACAACCAACTTCCGACGGCGGATGTAGCCCGCAGGGGGGGTCAACGCTCGGGCGGGTCTGTACATGACATCCGATCTATCTGGACTCCGGCGCGCCCACGGTCGTCGTCGGCGACGCGAACGTTGGTCAGACAGCCGTGCCGGGTCCGTCGAGGGTTAGGACCAGTTCCATGCACCGCATGCGAGCAGGGGAAATGTCGTAGGGCATCATCCGGACGGCCTCGGCCAGGCTCGTCGATCCGCACGCCGAGCCCGCGTCGGCACCGTCGTCGGCTGACGCTGGGTGCAGCTCGTCCCAGGCGTCGAACCGGGCGTCGTCGGCCTGCGCCAAGCCGGAGCTCTCGATGACTGCGCGGAGGGCAGTCTCGAAGGTGTGCCGTTCGACGGCCACCTCCGCCACGCGGGGGTCGTCGACGGCGACCGTGTCGTCGAGCGCATCTTCGGCGGCGTCGACCCGGTCGGAATCTTGCCGCAGATCCGGGTGGGTGGCCAGGGCAATGAAGCGCGACGCCTGGATGGATGCGCCCATCGCGCCGAAGATCCGCTCGGTCACGAGCAGGGTGTCCAGGTCGTCCTGCCGCAGCGACTCCTCGGGTAAGTCTGAGAGGCGGTCACTCACGACATCGGAGAGCAGTCCCAATCTGCTCCCTTGCGTACGCATACGCTGCACGTCGATCCGCTGCCGCTCGAGCTCGGCCTGCCGGGCGACGATTGACCCCTCCAACCGGTCCAGGATCCGCGCAACGTCGCTGTCGGCGGTGCCGGCCGCGTCCGCGAAGGCGTCGCGGATGTCGTCGAGGGCGATGCCGGCGTCGGCCATCCGGCGGATCCACAGCAGCCGGATCATCTCGTCGTAGCCGTAGCGGCGGCGGTCGTCGCTCCCCCGCTCGGGCTCCGGGAGCAGACCGATCTGGTGGTAGTGACGGATCGCTCGTGGCGTGGTGCCGACGAAGGCGGCGGCACCCCCGATCGTCACTCGGCGCGGTGGAATGAAAGACGAGAACATCTGCGGGCCTTCCTAGGTGGGCGGAATACGTCCACTGCACCACATGACGCTACGGAAGGTGCAACTCCGCCCTGCCGCCCTCTTTCGTTCGGTAGGTCATGTGCCACTTCACGATCGTGTCGTCGATAGTGCCCGCGATCGACGTCAGACTGTTCCCTTCAGCCGTCGTCAGCCGGTCAGGACTTATGGGGTGTTCGAGTGGAGTCGTGCGCTGACTGCCCTCAGCGAGGAAAGGTAAGCGACGAAGGCGTTGGCTGCGGTGACGCCGACTGCCAGCACCAGCGTTGCGGGTAACCCGATCGGCCCCACCAGGGCTCCGGCGATGCCTGCACCGATGGGCGCTCCGCCCCAGGCCAGCATGCGGGCTGTGGTGTTGACGCGGCCCTGAAGCTCGTCCGGGGTCACGAGATGGCGGACGGTGATGCCGTTGATGATGACCGTCGAAGCTGCAGCTTGGAAGACCACCAAGGCGCACACTCCCAACCTCGGTGAGGTGGCCAGCATCCAGACGCTGATGGCGCCTGCTTGTACGAGTAGCCCTGCGATGGCGATCGTGCCTGCAGTGAATTTTCGGGACAATCGCGGTAGCAGTGCAGTCGAGATCAATGTGCCTGCACCGAGGGCTGCGAAGAACAAGCCCAGTTCGCCGCCATGCTCGTCGACGCCGTATCGCTGGACGGCGGTGACGACGAGGAGTCCGGTCATGATGCCGCCGGCGACACTGTTGCCGGTGCCGATCAGGGTGAGCAGCCGTACCAGCGGGTGACCGAAGATGAACCGCACCCCGTGACCGATATCGCGCCACAGGTGAGGTTGTTCCGTCCGCGGCGCGGATGGAGGTTCGCGTACCCACAGGAGCAGGATGCCGGTCACCGCGAACGTGGCGGCGTTGAGGGCCAGTGCTGCGAACGGCGACGATGCGGCGATGAGCACACCGCCGAGCGCTGGCCCGGCCATGGTAATAGCCGTCGCCAACGCAGTTTGTTGCCCGACCGCGTCAGCGAGGCGCGCGCGTGGCACCAGCGAGGGCAGCAAGCCGAAACCGGCGGCGTCGAAGAACACCATTGCGGTTGCGCTGACGAACGCCGCAACGAACACATGTGCAGTCGATAGGGTCGCCGCCCAGTACGCCAGAGGTATCGATGCCGTTGCAGCGCACGCGACAAGAGCAGTGACGACCATCGTCGGACGACGCCGCCAGCGATCGGCGACGGCGCCGGCGAACAACCCGAACAGCAGGTACGGTGCCGATTCGACAGCAGTGAGAAGCGCAGTGGCCGCAGCACTTCCGGTGGTGCGGTAGATGACGAGAGGGAAGGCGACCAGCGCGACGGCGGTTCCGAACCACGCGACTGTACGTGCGAGCACCATCAGTCGGAACGCGGCGCCCAGCGACGTCCGAGCGGTCGTCGAGCTCACTTGCCGAACACGTTGTCCGCGGTGTTCTCGATGGCGTCGACGATGCGGACTCCGGCAGCCTGGAAGTCGGCTTCGTTCTGCGGGTACACCCTGGAGTTCCGCACCGCTGGTGAGTTCGCGAGCAGAGCCGATATATCTGTCACGGCCGTCGCGGCGTCCGCTTCCGATCCGGCGTACTGCACCAGGACGACGTCAGGTGCGGCGCTCAAGGCTGCCTCTGGGGTAATCTCGGCGAAATTGCCGTCGATGCCCGAGAATTCGTTGGTCATGCCGAGTGCGTCGACGACGGCGCTGTAGTAGGACCCGCTCAGGGCGTAGAGCTTGCCGTCGAAGCTCTGGACGACCGCTGCCGACAGCGGCGCAGTGTCGGTGTTCTTCGCTCGTGCTGCAGTGACGCGGTCGCGAAGCGAAGTCACGACCTCCGCCGCCGTGTCCGGGACGCCATAGATGGTGCCGAGGTGCTCCACGTCGGTGTAGACGGCATCGATTGTCGTGGGTGCGGGCGTGTTCTGGCAGTATTCGCCGAGGACGTAGAGGTTGCCTCCTGCGGTGTTCAGGTCGTCCGGGCTCGCCGATCCTTGGCCTCCGAGTTGTCCTTCGTCGTTGGACAGGAACAGATCCGGTGATGCGCCGATGAGAAACTCCCGCGAGGGCGCGTAGTCCTCGGTGTTGGAGGTCAGGCCCGAGAACTGGTCGATGCCGTCGAATGCGTAGCTGCCGTTGGTGTATCCGATCGCGCTATCGGCCACGCCGAGTGCATCGAGGGTGGCGATGACTCCCGGGGCCCCGAGCAGTACCCGCTCGGGTGGGGTGTCGTAGGTGTAGTCGACGCCGCAGCTGGCCACGGTCACCGGGTATGCCGCGGTGCCGCTCTCGGCCTCGGTGCCCGCGGCAGTGGTTTCGGTCTGTCCGCTCGAGCAGGCGGACAGCAGGAGAATGGTTGCAGCGGCGCAAGTTCCGGTACGTACGGCGATCTTCATGGTTGGCTACTTTCGGTGCGGGTATCGAAATTGGATCGAGTGTCGGTGCGGCTTCGGGTGGCGGGGCCGAAATGGACGCAGGGTCGGCCGGTGATCGGGTTGACGGCGATGACCGAGTCGACGCCGTAGACCTCGCGCAGCATGTCCGTTGTAAGAACGTCGGTGGGGGTTCCGTGGGCGACGAGGGCCCCGGATTTCATGACGAACAAGGTGTCGCAGTAGGCGGCGGCGAGGTCGATGTCGTGTAGTGCGACGACGACGGTGGCCTCTGTTGCGGTGAGTAGTTCGAGGAGGTCGATCTGCGCCGAGATGTCGAGGTGGTTGGTGGGTTCGTCGAGGATCAGTACCGGGGCTTGTTGTGCGAGGGCCCGAGCTACGAAGACGCGTTGGCGCTCGCCGCCCGAGAGAGTCGAGACCTGACGGTCGACGAGGTGCGCGACCCCTGCTGCCATCACGGCGGCGTCCACCGCGGCGACATCGACCGCACCGAAGCGTCGCAGACCGGTGTTGTGCGGGATGCGTCCGAGTTCGATGATCTCACGCGCGGTGAACTCGAATTCCGGTGAATCGTCTTGAAGCACTACCGCGGTCCTGGTCGCCGATTCGCGGGCGCTGAGGCGGCGAAGGTCGTCCTCACCCAGCACGATCGTTCCGGCCGACGGTGCGAGGGCTCGGTAAAGCGTGCGCAGCAACGTGGACTTTCCGCTGCCGTTCGGTCCGAGGAGGCCGACCACCGAACCTGATTCGGCGTGAACGACGCCGTCGGTCAAGATCGCGGTGCCGTCGATGGCAACGACGACGCCCTGTGCATCGAGTTTCATCGCGACGTGGCCGTCCGCCCGGATGAGACCAGCAGGTAAAGGAAGAACGGGGCACCGATGGCCGAGGTCACCACCCCGATCGGAAGTTCGGCGGGGGCACGGAGCACCCGGGCCGCGATGTCCGAGAGCGGTAGGAAGCACGCGCCGAGCAGTGTCGCGGTGGCGACGACGCGGCGGTGATCGGCGCCGACGAGGAGCCGCGCTATGTGCGGGATGACCAGGCCGACGAACCCGATGCCGCCAACTTCCGCAACGATGACGCCGGTCAGGATCGAGACCACGACCATCAGCGTCATCTGGAACCGTGCGACGTCGATGCCGAGGGAGTAGCCGAGGTCGGTGCCGGAAGCCAGAGCGTTGAGCCGGGCACTGTTCCACATCAACCACATCGTGGCCGCCCCGATGACGACCGCGGGTAGCAGGAGACTGTCCCACGATGCTCCGGCGATGGAGCCGAGGCTCCAGAACAACACGCGCTGAGACTGATTCGGGGTCGCGATGGTTTGGAAGAAGAAGGTGAACGAGGAGACGAGGTACCCGACGGCGACTCCCGCCAGCACGAGCCGGGTCGGTGGCCATTGCCCTCCGCGGCGGGCGAAAACGAACACCAGCGCGAACGCCAGGAGGCCACCGATGAAGGCTGCCGCGGACAGCGACACACCGCCGAGCACCCCAGCGCCGAAGACGATGACGATGACCGCGCCCAGACTCGCGCCCGGCACGATGCCGATCAAGTATGGGTCGCCCAGTGGGTTGCGCACGACGACCTGGATTACGACGCCGGCTATCGCGAGACCCGCGCCGACGACGATGGCAAGGATGGTGCGTGGGACGCGGACCTGCCAGACGATCTGATGGTTGATCGGCGTCGACGATTGTGTGTTCGCCATGCCGAGGTGTTGCGCGACCGAACCCCAGATGTCGCCGAGTCCGATGGTGACAGCGCCGATGCTGACCGACGCCGCCGCGATGACCACGACGACGCAGCCCAAGATCCCCAGCAACGCGCGGAAGCGCTGCGGCGAGGCGAAGGGCGGTGCGCCAGTGTTACGCACCGCAGTGGTCGGCGATTGTTTCATCCGAGCGACATCCCTGGAGTCTTGTTGTTAATGACAATCAGTGTCGATACTGTAGCGAACACAGTGCGGTGACGTCACCTCGGTCGGGTTGTCGCATTCGGAAACGAACAGTCGCAGGTGCAACGCTTCGGCGTAGGTCTTTTCCGCAGCGCGTACGGCGTCGGTTCCATCCCCATCCCGAGCGTCGGAACCCGGTGGAGAGGTCGCGCCCTAAAAACCCGAGTACCGGAATGCCGAAGTCGGTAGGTCCGCTACGAGCTCGAAACCATGTGTATCGACGGAGGACAGGGACTGGCTGCGGTTTTCGAGCGCACTGCGCCGTGATCAGGAGTCGCCGGTCGTCGAGTTCTCGCCTTCGATCGCGCCCGAGCAGCCGTATGCTTACGCAGATATGTGGATCGGATGGATAGAAGTAGACGTCCTCCTCGGCGACGTACATTCGCTCAAGGAGAAACGATCGGTGGTGCGCCCTGTCGTCTCGGAGTTACAGCGGAAGTTCGCGATTTCGGCCGCAGAAGTGGACTACCTCGACCTGCACCGCCGAACATGCATCGGAGCCTCGGTCGTAGCGGCGGACGCGAACCACGTCACCGACGTCATCGACCGAATCGAGAGATCCGTCTCGAGCCGACCCGAACTACAGGTAGTCGCTGTACGACGACGAATCATCAAAGCGGACGACGTCTAGCGCCCAGTTCGCGACTACCTTGTGATACCGAAGCTCGCCCGCAGCCAGCGTGCGATAGTCAATCTGTCCCTGAACTGGTGACATGCAACTATTGGACCCGGTCACCGACCTCGATACGCGGACCTGAAATCTTTTGCCTCAGTTGTCCACTTAGATCCTGGATCCTGGATCCAACGGGCTCCAGCGCCCCCACTGGGAATCGAAAAGGCGTACACTGCCGCGCACGAACGACGGCGTACTCGAGGGCACCGAGACGTCAGACAACGGGCGTACCAGGCAGGGTCAGGCGAACCCTGGGCAATGGTGGTGGCCGGTGTTCTCCGGGTGAGCCGCAAGCGCGGCATCGTCCGGGGTGACGAGGGTGTTTGCAGAATCTATGCACTTAGGTTGTAGCGTCCGCCGCACGCGGCGATGAACGGCACGCCGCTACTGGAAAGGCGCGCCCCACCCCATGACACCAACCACCTGGCGGACACGCTTGACCCGCACCGCTGCACTCGGCGCGCTGACCTTCGCGCTGACCAGCAGCCTCGCCGCGGCCCCCGCTTCAGCAGGCCCCACGAACGACTTCCTCACCGCCATCGACACTGGCTCGGCAGGTTTGTCGACACCGGGACCGACCACACCACCGACCGGCGCACCGCAGTCCTACACCTTCACGATCACAACTAGCCCCGAATACTCCAGGTTGAACATGATCGCGAACTTCTGCGCCGAGGTGACAAGAACGCTCAACGGACAGCCCATAAACGACTACACGGACATCCCACCCAGCTCGGTGACTCAGTGGACCATCGCACACGACTCGGATCCCGATTCGGGATGCACTTTCACCACTCCTTCGATCAACATCGCCTACACGCGACTTGGCGCGGCGGTCAACAAGCGTGCGAATCTCGACGTGGGCATCAAGTGGACAGGTGTCGGGTACGTCAAATGCGTTACGGGCGCCTGCACCGTCGGCCCCAACGGTCTGTTGGTCGGTTGGTGAACGGCGTTCGTTTCGCGAGCATCCATCTGAGCAGCACAGACGCTGTCAGTCCGGGCCGGTGCCCAGTGTCATGCATGGACGGTCGCACAATTACCGCACAACGATTACCGCGCGTGCTCTGAACTGTCCGTCAGCAGCTCAGCGAATTGTTGGTCAGATGGCGCTCGCGCGAGGCCAACGTGGAACGAAGCAAGGTGTGTCGACGGTGCTGGCGGGGTTCGCTCTGCGCTGGAACGAGAAGGCGTCCGAGCGGACGCGCGAAACGGTGCAGCTCGAGAGCTGTCCACGTTGCCGTCCGCTCAACCTCGGAGTAACAAGCTCTGGATTCCGATCGCTGTATGGCGGCGGTCTGTGATCATTCGGAGGTCGCCGATCCCGACGCTGACGAATGACCGATGGGGACAGGCTGTCGGGCAGCGTCGAATTGTGCTTGATGTGCCGACACGTCGTCGCGGTGGCTCTCGGACCAGAGCTTGAGCTGCCGGACCGTCTGATGCAGGGAGAGCCCGAGGTCAGTTAGTTCGTATGTCACGGTCACAGGAACGGTCGCGGCCGCAGTCCGGTCGACTAAACCATCGCGTTCCAGTGATTTCAGCGTCTGCGTCAGCATCTTCGGGCTGACACCGGCCAGAACTCTCGCCAGTTCGGAGTAGCGCATCGGTCGCGGCTCGCCGTCGCAATTCGGTCCGCTGCCCAGCGCGGACAACACCAGGGTGACCCACTTGCCGGACACCTGCGCAAGCAATTGTTGACTCGGGCAGGCAGCGAGGAACGCGTTGTACTGCGTCTTGGCGGCTGCCTTTTTATCTGCCGCTGTCATGGTCGCCACAATTCGCCCTCCGGGTATCAACGCACTTCTGAGTAACTACTTCCGATTAGATAGCAGCACATCCAGAATGGACCACGGCGTATTCATCCGCAAGCTCTGGAAGGCACACCCATGACCACCACGATCGAACTCCCCGGCGGAACCTGGACCCTGGGTGACCGAACTGTTTCCCGTTTCGGGTACGGCGCCATGCAGCTGGCCGGCCCCTGGGTCGTCGGCCCGCCGAAAGACCACGACGCCGCGGTCACGGTTCTGAGACAAGCTGTTACGAGCGGCATCACTCACATCGACACCGCCGAGACATACGGGCCTCGCGTCGTCAACGAACTCATCCGCGAAGCCCTGCACCCTTATGCACCCGAGCTCTTCATCGCGACCAAGGCAGGTGGGCGCCGGGATGCGAAGGGAGGCTGGCCAGCTGCACGCAAGCCGGACGAGCTCGAGACACAGATCGACGACAACCTTGAAACGCTCGGTGTCGAAACGCTCGACTTGGTGCACTTGCGCCTGGGCGACGCGAACGGTCCCATTCCGGAGGACATCAGCGAAGCGTTCGAGACGCTCGCAGGCCTGCAGCAGCAAGGGCTGATTCGGCACCTCGGCGTCAGTAACGCCACCGCCGAGCAAGTGGCACAGGCACAGTCGATCGCTCCGATCGTCTCTGTGCAAAACATGTACAACCTAGCCAACCGGGAGGACGACACGCTCGTAGATCGACTCGCCGGCGAGGGGGTCGCCTACATCCCGTTCTTCCCTCTGGGCGGATTCAGTCCGCTTCAGTCCGATGCTCTCTCCGCCGTCGCCGCCCGGCTGGGCGCATCCTCGATGTCAGTTGCGCTGGCGTGGCTGTTGCGGCGCTCACCGAACATCCTGCTGATCCCCGGCACGTCGTCCGTGGCGCACCTGCACGAGAATATCGCCGGAACCGCCCTCACCCTCTCCGACGACGACCTCACCGAACTCGACCAGATCGCCGAATAGTCAACACAGCTCGCATGACGGGTACGCCCGCTGCACCCGCCATGCACCCACCGAAGGATCGGCCTAGGGCATCTGAACAGCGTAGGGATCGCCGCAAAGGTCCGCTCGATGTCGTGGCCGGCGAGGAGCGAGAAAGCGACCGGGATGCGGGTCTCGGCGCGCCCACGCCAACGCGCTCGAGTCGATCACGGTGCGTGGGCGTCTCAGCGGACGATCGTTTACTGAGACAGGCACGGTCGCGGGACCTGACCCAACTGATGCGATACGCGGGTTGAACTGCGGAAATAGCGTGCCCCAGTCGGACTCGAACCGACACTGTGCGGATTTCCGGAAGGACGGATTCTGATGGACTCCCATGAGAATACATATTTTCCGCGTCACAACAGTTACCACACCGCCAAGAAACATGGCCCTTGTGACTGATGTGTGGGTCATCGGCGGCAGGGCAGCGACGGTCGGGATCCTCCCAGGGTGAGCATCAGCGTTAGGGTCGACTCGTGCGCTAACCGAACCCGGTGACGGTATGCGCTACGGTCCCGCCTTGTCTCAGACGGACAGCCTGACACAGGTCATCACAGCTAGCGGACGAAACCAGCACCACCTCGGGACAGTCTGGACGAACTGATAGCCGAGCCCTCGAGCAGTTCCAAGCCTTTGACTGTCAACAGCAAGCGCTGCCGAGTTTCCGGTTCGTCCAACGACTTTCCAAGGATTTTGGAGATTCGAGCGAGCCTGTTGTACAGCGTTCGGCGTTGCACGTACAACATCTCAGCAGACTCGGTCTTGCGGCCATCTACGCTCAGAAAGGCGCGCAACGTCGGCAAAAGCGGGGTCGAGGACTGAGCGTCTTTGGTCAGCAACGGACCCACCTCGCCCTCGAAAACGTGGGGGCCCTTCGGTAGCCCGGGGAGCTGTGACCATAGACGGGAAATTGTGTCGAACACCGACAGCGGTTGGTCTGCACACCGCACGCAAGTGTTTGCCTGTTCACCCCACCCGATCCAAGCGGACGGTCGTGGACCGTGGGGTGCGGAGGTGAACGAGAGGGACCGTACGTTTACTCGCTGGGCTGCCGGCGGACTTCGGCGAGGAACATTCCGACGACCCGACGCGCCTGCGCAACCCAGCGATCGCCACCGGGGTCGTTGGCCACTTGCTGGCGGGTCAGCCCTGCGCATATCGCGGTGAACAGATCGACGTCCTCCGCGCGGCTCACGCCGGCCACCTGCAGTAGCGCCGCGTACAGCGACGGCTGGCGCAGATCCACACGTTCGGCCAGATCGCGCATCGAGATTCCAGCCAACCCGTCTGTTCGGCTGAGCGCCCAGGTCTGATGAACGATCGTCGCGATCTTCGCGGCCCGGCGCAGGGCGCGACGGTCTGGTGCGGAGGGCTCGACCCCGACCGGTTCCGCTGCTGACGCGTCGACACCCTATCCACGATAGAAAAACTATGAGCGATCGAAACATCATACGAGCGCACGCTTCGTCCAGAACGAACACCTTGTGTACCTATCAGCGATAGATTTACGGTCCGTCGCGCAGCGATGTCGCCGATCGCCGATCGAAAGGAAGTTCAATGCCCGGAGCCGGATTGGACACTCGACCCGAGGATGTGCGCGTGCTCCTGCGGCGCTTCATCGGGGAGGTGATCAACGGGCGTGATCTCGACCGGGCGATAAAAGACATCGTCGCCGAGGACGACCGCATCATGGCGCACTCGACGTGGACCGGAACGCATCGCCGCGAGTTCATGGGTATCCCGGCGACGGGCCACTGAGATGACGAACACGAGAAGTCGAGCCGTCTTCGCGATCGCCGCGGTAGCAGTACTCGCCATGAGCGCATGCACGTCGCAGCAACCGACCACCGGCACACCGACGACGGCGACCGATCCCGACTACGCGGCCCAGCTGCGGAACGCCATCCCGACAGTCATGACTGACAACGCCATCCCGGGCGTCGTCGTCATGGTCCAATCGCCCTCCAAGGGGGACTGGACCTCGACGTTCGGCACGGCTGAGCTCGGCCAGGATGTGCCGATGGCAGTCGATGACTACCTGCGCATCGGCAGCAACACCAAGACCATGACCTCGACCGTTATCCTGCAACTCGTGCAAGAGGGCGCACTCTCACTCGACGACCCGATCTCGAAGTTTCGGCCCGATGTGCCGGGCGGCGACGACATCACCATCGCCGATCTTTCCGAAATGCGCAGCGGGCTCTACAGTTACACCTTCGACCCGGCATTCAATGCCACGCTGGATGCGGAGCCGCAGAAGGCCTGGACGGCGGATGAGTTGCTCGCCATCGCCTTCTCTCACCCGGCCAATGCGGCTCCGAATCAGGTCTTCGACTACAGCAACACCAACATCGTGCTGCTCGGGGTGGTGATCGAACAGCTCACGGGAATGTCGGCCTCGGAGGCGTTCGACAAACGCATCTTCGAACCACTCGACCTCACGCACACTCACCTGCCGGTGCCAGAGGATTCGTCGATTCCCGACACCCATCCGCAGGGCTACCAGTTCGGCACGAACGTCGAGACCATCGACTCGTACGCCGTTCCCGCCGCGCAGTTGCCCGAGGCACTCAATGGAACCCTGAAGCCGCTCGACCAGACGAATGCGAACCCGTCCTGGGCGTGGACGGCCGGCGGCGCCATCTCCACCCCCACCGACCTCGCTGCCTACGTGAAAGCCCTTGTCGGCGGCGGCTTGCTCGACGAGAACACCCAGAAGCTGCGCCTCGACAGCGTGCAACCGATGAGCTCCGGCTCACCGAAGGGCCTCGGCTATGGCCTCGGGATCGCACAGTTCGCACCCGGCATCTTCGGGCATGACGGTCAACTGCCCGGCTTCTCCTCGTTCATGGCGTACAACCTCGACACGGGCGACACCATCATCGTCGGCACGAACCTCTCGGCCTCCCCTGTCGACGGACAGAACGCCGCAGTAGTTATAGCGAAGTCAATCATCGGCACGCTCTACGGATCATCCGACGTACCTGGCGGCTCGGCCGCCACCGCGCCGACGTCGACCTCGGAAGCACCCAAGTGACAACGACACTCTGCAGCAACGCCGAGGCCGGTCCGCGTTCGAGCATGATCGGGCCGTTCGCAGTTCGGGTTGCCTGCCGGTTCGGTAGCGGACAGCCAACAAAATTGTCTGCCTCCCGACATCGCCGACGTCGTCGACGACCTCTGAAACGAATTGACCTCCCCGTAGCGCTGTCAGTCGGGTCTGCGAGTACCGTTGCCGTTCTCGTCAACGGCGCAGGCCCTCTCCCCTGCCTCGGTGCGGGAGTCGGCGACGACGACGAACGCGGCAAAAAAGTCAGCGCGGCGATGTTTCGACAACCCGGTGCGGTGCAATCAACCCAGCGCGGGAGGTACCTCGTTCGAGGAATTCCACGCGCTGAACGTCCGGTGTCCGGTAACGGACTTGTCGCAGGAGAGTCGTATGTCCCGTGTATCTGCATGGTTCGTCGCCATGGTTCTACTACTTGCAGCAGCCGTTGCGGCACTGATCTCGAAAGAGACGGTCCTGGCGTTGGCGTGCCTCGGGCTTGCGCTCTGCATGGCTGGCATGGGAGCTTCCGAGCGCAAGAAGAACCCGCGATAAAGTATCTACCGCACCGTCGAAGGGTCCTACCGGGCACCGCTAGCGGCAGTGACGCGCGGGAACCGACAGTCGAGGCGGTTGCGGACGTCGTCGAGCGCGCGGCGCTTCATTGCCGAGACCCCGGCGTTCCTGCTGGCCACGCTCCAGATCGGTGGCAGTGTTCAACAACTGCACGATCGGTGGCACGGTCATGAGAGCCGGCCCTACCGGCCGTCGAAATCGTGTGCGCGGGCGGCCCGCTCCAAACGCCCGCCAGGCGAGGTGCGCGTGGTCGGCCGGGAAGCCAGGATGGCCCAGTTCTGCTTCGTCGCCCACTGTTCGAGCGTGAAATCGACCCTCGAACTTGCGACACTCTCCTGGCACCGAACACCCGTCGACTTTGCGACTTTATTGCGCGGTTAGCCTCCGCAGTGACGTGCCACCTTGGAGTATTTTCGCTGGCCCTGGTCTGCCGCTCGACACCGCCAGCTAAATCTCATCGCCCAGTGTTCAAGTAGCTTGTGGCATTCGGTGACACTGAACCGAACATTCCGGCCGAAAGTGCTTCCACAGACGCGTCTCCACCAACCCTTTGAATCTGAACACGCCATTTCCGTGACACAGAGTCGAATCCGCTGCTCAACAAGGTCCATGCGCGTTCGTCCAGCACATCGACAACCGCCGAAACCCGCAGTGTTGCAGTCGGTAATGAATCCATATGGACTTACGTGCCCCCAGTCGGACTCGAACCGACACTGTGCGGAGTTTAAGTCCCTAGAAGTGGATTCACCTGAACGAAGCTGGACTCCCGGTCTATTTATTCGCAACGCTTTTCGTGCATCATCGTCCGGGCCAGTCCATGCCCGATCGTACCGACTTGTGACACTCTCGTGACACCAAACTGCCGCCGATTCTCCGACACCGGACAGTCCTGATCGGTGTCGGACAGCCACGGTATCGGGCGGACGGAGAGTGTCCTGGCGCACCGACGCTCCGTGCGGACTCGTGACAACGAGACTTATTCGTCGCGAACCAACATCACCCTCGAGTCAGTCGAAAAGTGCAACGGCGAACCCCACTGCATTGGTCCAACGGCTTGTTGGACAAATGCTGCTCCAGGCGAGGCGTTAGCCATCCGGCGATGATGCTGACAGAGGCGAACTATCGCCGAGTTGCCAACAGCAGACACGATGCCGCCGACCACATCGCGCGAAAACGAGTGCGGAGCGCAGCGGAGCTCGATTCGGTGGACACCGCAGGCGGCGGACTGATCAGAGCCGAACAGAAGCGCAATTCGTGAACATGCCAGGCGTAGGCTCCTGGCATGTCGTTCAGAATCCTTCACTCCGACCACGTCGGCTTCGCCGTCGGTTCCCTCGATGACGCCCTTCGGTTCTGGATCGATGGTCTCGGCGCGGTCCTCGAACGCACCGGTGAGATGGGTGGACAGTTTCTGGGAGAGGTCACCGGAGCGCACGGGGCTGCAGTCCGGATGGCGGTGGTATCCGTCGCGGGTCAGACGATCGAACTGCTGGAATATCGCAACGTCCAGGAAGAGCAGGGATACTCTCGACCCCACGATCCTGGTTTCGCGCATCTTGCCTTCGAGGTCGACAACATCGACGCGGTCCTGACGCGAATCGCGGACTTCGGGTGGACGGCGCAGGGAACTCCTCAACGTATTGCCGGCGGGGCAAAGGTGGGCACCCGCGTGATGTACGCGGTGGGTCCACACGGAGAGACGATCGAATTCATGGAGCCACCGCAGTGACACGATTACTGGCCTCTTGGGCGTGATTGCGTTGAGCGACAGCCTGTTCCCATCCCTGCCGCTGCTGTTAGTACATCGCCTGCGCTTGCTCCACAGCTGCGACATGGCGCTTTCGTCCCCCCAGTAGAGAGCCGAGACCCTCGGGTGCCGTTGGTTCGACGTAGACCGGCCCCGGCGGGAGCGGTAGAGGTAGAGGCGGGGTTGTCGGAGTAGTCAGATCCGGTCGATCGAACGGCGGATGCTCGATCCTCTGCCGCAAAGCGTCCAGGTCGACGTAATCGCCCACGTCCCGTGTGGCCGCCAGAATGCCATCGATCGCCTCGTACTTTCCGCCAAGGCGGCGTTGCGCACCTCGACCTCAGCGAGTTGAGCCTCCACGGTGCAAGCGGGCGCGTTCTTTCACCGCCGCTGCCGAAGCTTTATTCGCCGCGCGGTCAGCAGAGGCGCAGCGCGCTCCCAATCGCGCCGAGCCTTCTCCGACAACCGCACCGCGCGAGCAGTCGCCTGCGCGTGGGCCCGTGCTTGCTGGCGGTCACGTTGTTCGCGTAGCCGGTTCTGGTGCTGCATCTCCGCGAAAAAACCTCGACGCTTCGCCACCCATGCCACCTCCGTTTTGATCGTCGCGAGTACCTGCACTGTAACGACCCATCCAGACAAATCCGGTGCCCTTCGACGTCGTCCGGCGGCCCCTTCATCTACTCGAATGACACTTACGGATGACATGGCCGCGACGGATCGAGTTACCGGCAAAGCCAGTTACATGGACGGATGGACTCGTGCCGCACGCGTCCAGTTCGTGATGACTTATGACATTGGGTGACACCGAGCCATGACACTCGTGGCGTTGCCTACTCATACGAAAGCGCACTGAGCAGCACAGACTCGGCCGAACGCACGATTTCTGTGACAACGAACAGAATCCGCTGCTCCACGAGGTCCATACACATCCGCTAGCGTCCACCCAAAACACCGACGCTCATCGAAATATGCTGTGCCGCAATCGAGAATGGATCCACATGGACCGTGGTGCCCCCAGTCGGACTCGAACCGACACTGTGCGGATTTTAAGTCCCTAGAAATGGATCTACGTGAACTCTACTGGACTCGATATTCGTTTGTTTGCAACAGTTTTCGTTCATCACCGTCCGAACGAGTCCATGCCCGAACGTACCGACTTGTGACACTCTCGTGACACCGAACTGCCGCCGATCCTCCGACACCGGACAGTCCTGATCGGTGTCGGACAGCCACGGTATTGGGTGGACGGAGACCGTCCTGGCGCACCGACGCTCTGTGCGGACTCGTGACAAGGAGACTTATTCGTCGCGAACCCATATCGCCCCTAATTCAGTCGAAAAGTGCAACGGCGAACCCCACCGCATTGGTCCAACGGATTGTTGGACGTGCTCCTCCGGGCGAGGCGTTAGCCATCGGCGATGATGCTGACGGAAGCGAACAATTGCCGAGTTGCCATCAACAGACACGACCCCGCCGACGACATCGCGCGGAAACGGCAGTTACCGCACCGTCAAGGAATGGTTGACGCATGCCGTTACCGCCGCGGCGGGCCGATACGTAAGCAGTCTGGCTACCGCTTCATCGGCACGTGCCATGCGAGATCACGTGGATGTCGGCGAGGGGAGAGTGGCGCTTGCCCTTCGGCCCATCGTGGGCCAGTGGTCGACCGTGGACATCTCGGCCATGCCGGGGGCATAGGCAGCAACGTCTTCGGGTCTGGCCCGGCCGGCGCCGCCTGAGGTATACGCACCTCCGTCGATGCCTAGGTTCAACCCTGTGACCCATGAGGCCTCATCCGAGGCTAGGTACACCGCAGCGCTAGCGACATCTTCAGGTTCTCCGAGTCGCGGAATCAGGTTCGGCGTCAGTGTGACTCGGCGTTGTTCCGTACCGTGTGTGCCGTAGAACAGCAGGCCGTTCGGGGTTGCCACACAACCGGGAGAAATGGTGTTGACTCGAATATTGGCGTTCGCCAGTTCGTTGGTGAGGCAGCTGGCAAGACGGATGACACCGGCCTTGGCTACCGAATAGGCCTGGATGATAGGGAGGTTGGCCGGATAGCCGGTTCCGATGTTCGCTCCTGCTATCGAACCCATGAAAATGATGCTTCCACCACCACGTGCACGTAGATGCGGGATCGTGTGCTTGGTGACCAAGAAGGGCACCGTCAGGGTGTGATCGAGGGTGAATTGCCAGTCGGCGAGGCTCGAGTCTTCGACTGACCCCAGTCTCAGTTGCATTGCGCTGTTGTGCAGAATGTCGATGCCGCCGAATGTGTCGGTGGCAAATTCGGCTAGTGCGTGTGCGTCGTCTTCGTTGGTGAGGTCGATCGAGTGCAGTGATTCCATTCGACCGCCCGCTGCGCGCACGATCTCGAGTGTTTCCTGCGCAGCGTCGGCATCGATATCGCATCCAACGATCGACGCGCCCTCCGCTGCAAAACGTAACGCGACCTGGCGCGCCATTCCGCGGCCGGTGCCTGTGATTACTGCAACCTTGCCTTGCAATCGACCAGTCATCGTGGTCCTTTCATTCATCGAAGTCGAGTTCGGGGGTTACGGTGTTCGTCCGTCGAATGTTTGCGGGTGGGTCTTGCTGAGTCCGTGTGGGCGGCGACGGACGTAGACATCCATTTCGAGGGTCAATACGGGTCGTCCGTGTTCGGTCCCGAGTACTCCGTCGAGCGTGACTCTTCCCCATCGAGGGTGGTCATTGCCTACCTTCGTGATGGTCATCGACCCACGGAGGTGGGTTCCAGCCCGAACGGGTGCGAGGAATTGCACGTCGCGCAGGGCTCGACCGGCCACGATGTGCCAGCGTGCGAAAACAGCACTCACAGCCAGCCTCTGGAAGACCGCGAGTGTGTGCACGCCACTTGCGATGATCGATCCGAAGTGACTGCTGCTCGCGAGGGCGCCGTCGGTGTGGATATCAAGCGGATCCCAGTGAGAAGCAAAGTCGGTGATCTCCGTAGCGGAAACAAGATAGTCGCCGAGATCGTAGTCGGACTTCGCCGCAAGGTCCTCGACAAATTTGTGGTCGTCGTGGTGGGAATGGAGGTGTGTCATACGGATGTCTCAGGTCGCCAGATCGAGTTGGGCTCCGCCTCGAATCGCGCGTGGTGGCCGGTCACTGGTGCCTCACGCAATTTCAGTATGCCGCGACGGCTCGACGCTGGGTGCGGACTTCGACCGGGTTGCCCGGAGTAGTCCGTACGAACAGACGCCCGCGATGGCGAGAGGGACGAGGACGGCGATGTACAGGTCTTTGGGCGACATGAAGCCGATCGCGTATCCACCGAGAATCGGCGACACGATCGAGCCCACACGTGCGACACCGAGCATCGTTCCGAATCCTTTGGCCCGAACCTGGATCGGATAGACAGTGGTAGCGATCGCGGTGAAGGCGGTGAGAGAAACAAATACGAACAGCCCGAGCAGTAAGGCCATGGCCAACGCGATGGCCCCTTGAAGGGTCAGTGCGAACGCAATCAGGGCCGCGGATCCGAGCACCATCGATACCCACGAGATTTGAGCAGACGGCCGTCGAAGGCCGACTATCCCGTACAGAATTGCGCCGATCATTGTTCCGACCGACAGCATAATTCCTACCAGGGCCCCGCTTGCGGCGTCGCCGGTTTCGTTCTTGATGATTTGAGGCGTCCACGAGCCGATGAAATAAAATGCGGCCGTGCAGAAGCCGTAGCCGAACCACAACAACAGAGTCGTGGTCTTCAGTCCGGGCCCGAGCAGTTTGGTGTTCGGTCCACTGTCGGTCGCGCCGACCGGGATATCGCTGTCGCGCGGAATGCCTTCTTCCAGATTGACCCTCGCGGACAATGCGTCGGCCAGTTCCTGAGCGGTGTCGTCCGAAGTACCCCGAAGATATTCGACGGTTTCCGGGATCAGGGTGACGACGACCACGGTCACGAGCGCACTGAGTCCGAAGCCCAGCCAGAACAGACCCTTCCAACCGCCTGCCGCCTCGATCACCGATGCGCCTGCCAGCCCTGCCACGAAGGTGCCCAGCGGGTATCCGAAGAGTACGACGCCAACCGAAAGACTTCGGCGTGAGGGAGGTGACATCTCTTGCGCGACCACCATCGAGATGGCGCCGAGGACACCGATAGCCACACCGGTTACGAACCGAGATGCGATCAACACCGAGTAGTTGGGCGCTATCGAGGACACCAGAAGTCCGGCGGTGTTGAGGACCAGTGCACCGATCAAGATCGGTCGACGACCGTGAACGTCTGCCAGTCGGGCCAGAAAGAAGGCACCGACGCCGATACCGAAGAGGGCTGCACTGACCAGGTATCCCTTCGCGGCAGATGTTGCATACCCGTCAGGGATGTGTGGGAGGGCGTAGCCCATGACGAACAGGTCATAGCCGTCGAGTAAGTTGACCAACGAGCAGACGGCTACGATCAGAACTTGGTATGGCGTCATGGCCGTCATGACTTGAATTCGGTTGCGATTCACAATATCTCCTATCGATCAGCTAGGTAGTTGACGTCGATGCTCGATCATGATCGGCGTGTGTCGGGCGTAGGAGCTCGAGGGCGGTGATCTCCAGCTCCGCTTGCAACAAGGCATCGCTGTCGGCGAAGAATGCCTTCATGTACGGCTGCTCGAGGTGTTCTCGAATGGCGGCGCCGTGCGCATAGAGTTCGTAGAACGCGATGCAGTCGGGACGTGTTGTGTCGTGGTGTATTTCGTAGACCAGGATTCCTGGCTCTGCGCGGCTCGGTTCTCCGAGAGCGAGCATGCGCTCCAGGAGAACGTGCCGAGCGCCTTCTTTTGCCTGCGCGTAACCGTAGAACGCGACGGGACCTTCGCTGGACAGTAGTTCGGCGTCGACGATATCTGACACAGTTTGCCTTTCGTTCGGACGCAGCGGCTACACAAGCCGGTGTGGTGTTTGCAAATGTTCTGCGGGACAGAAATTTCGAGATCAATCAGGTGTCGGTTCATGCCTACAGAAGTGGGTAGCCGGCGGTTACCTCCAGTTGGGTA
Source organism: Rhodococcus sp. P1Y (assembly GCF_003641205.1). Taxonomy (NCBI): domain Bacteria; kingdom Bacillati; phylum Actinomycetota; class Actinomycetes; order Mycobacteriales; family Nocardiaceae; genus Rhodococcus; species Rhodococcus sp. P1Y. The sequence goes on along the minus strand of NZ_CP032762.1, from coordinate 2,428,322 downwards.
CCGGTCACGTAGCGACCACTCTCCCCGACGAGGTACAGCACTGCGCGGGAGATATCGGCCGGATCCACCCAGGGTGTGTCGAGTGCTGCAAGTGTCTTGAACACAGGTTCCACGCTGCCGCGGTTCGGTTGGTCGACGTCGGGCGCGAAGAGGTCGTAGATCATCGAGTTTTGAATCATCGGCGTGTCGCAATTGGTCGGATGAATGACGTTCACTCTGATTTGATGACGCGCTAGTTCTTTCGCTAGAGCTTTGGCCACGCCGACGACACCGTGTTTGGAGGCGATGTAGTGAACCATCGATTCGACGGGCGTAAGTGTGCTGGCCGACCCGACGAAGACCATCGAGCCGCCTCGGCGTCCGTCGAGGATGTACTTCATTGCTGCTTGCGCGGAGAAGAACGCGCCCGACAAGTTGGTGCCGATCACCGTGTTCCACTGCTCGGGTGTGATTTCTGCCGCCGGGGTGATTTCGCAAACTCCGGCGTTGAGTACGGCGATGTCCAAGCGTCCGAGTTCCGCCACCGCCTTGTCGAGATGTTCCGCGATCGCGGCAGGATCACGAACGTCGCACTCGATGCGGTAGGCACGGCGGTCGTGTTTCTCGATAAGGGCGACGGTCTCGTCGAGGTCCTCAGACGTTGCTGTGGGGTATGGGACGGTGTCGACTTGATTGCAAATGTCGAGCACGATGACATCTGCTCCTGCTTCCGCGAGGAATGCGGCGTGTGATCGGCCCTGTCCCCGTGCAGAACCGGTGACGAATGCGACCTTACCTGTCAGATCGTGCATTTTTTCTCCTTGCGTGAATGGGTCTCGGTGACTGATTCGAATCGACTGGTCATGGGATAGCCCGTCTCGCGTGCGATGTCGTACGACCCCGGTGGCAGCTGGCGTTTTGCCGGGTCAGGCGATGTTGTTGGCTGTCAGCCCGGCCGACACGTGCAAAACCTCGCCGGTGACCATTCGTGCGTCGTTGGACAGCAAGTAGAGGTACGCGTTCGAGACGTCCTGCCAGTCGACTCCGGGGACATCGAGTGTGTGCATGAACTTCATGCGTTCGATCATCTGCTCGCGGGTGGGGTTTTCGATGTCCGGGCAGAAGAGTTTGTACGCCTCGGGGTTGTTGTTCATCGACGGTAGATCGCCTGAGTTGATGTTGGTCGGGGCGACGCAGTTTGCTCGAATGCCGTATTCGCCGTATTCGACGGCCAGGGTTTTCATCAGTCCGATGACGGCCCATTTCGAGGCGCCGTAGTCGGAGATGTTCGGGTATGCGGCACGTCCTGCGGTCGATGAGGTGATGACGATGTTGCCAGTGCGCCTCTCGACCATGTGCGGCAACACGGCTCGGCACACGTTGTATACGCCAGTCAGATTGGTGTCGATGACCGTGCGCCACTGTTCCGGTGAGATATCGGCGAGCTTGCCGAATTGCAGAATGATGCCGGCGCTGCTGACAAGATGATCGATTTTTCCGAGTTCGTCGATGCTGCGCTGGGCAGCATCGACCATCTCGTCGGCGGAGCGGACATCGGCGACAATAGTGATGCATCGACGGCCCGCGTCGGTAACGAGCTTGCGAGTGTGCTGGAGTTCTTCTTCGGAGCCTCCGGGGTAGTTCTGTCCCGGTACGTCGGCCACACAGTTGTCGACCAGCGCTATGTCTGCGCCCTCTCTGGCAAGGGTGATGGCATGAGAGCGCCCTGATCCTTTAGCCCCGCCGGTGATCAGTGCGACTGTTCCGTCGAGTTTGCCCATGATTCGATTCGCCCGTTCCCAAGAATGTGTGATGTGGTTCCCGTTCGACAAGCATTGCGCCGATCACCAGATGGCCTGGTCTGGGCGATGTCGGTCGGGATGGACTGGCGAGAAGTCGACTGGATGCTCCGGAGGAAGGCGCTCATCAGCCAGACTTATCGGTCGGAATATCGACTCTCCGGTTAACAAGCTAGCGCGGTCGGCCCTATGTGTCAATGGTCACAACATCACCAGATGCGGAGAATGGTGGCGAAACGAGCGTTCGCCGACGATCAGTGCAACGAAATACGCCGGGCGAATCCCTGCACGCGAATAGTTCTGTCACGTAGAGGGATTCGCCCGGCGTCTTGTTCGCCCGGATCCGACGGGGTGCCTCAGGTGGCGGACATACCGCCGTCGACGAGAACAGTTTGACCAGTTACATACCCAGCGGCTGGCGATGCCAGCCAAATAGCGGTCGCCGCTAGTTCTTCGGCTCTTCCGGCGCGTCCGAGCAGGAACCTGGGTTCGAGCGTGTCGGAGATGTAGTTCGGTGCGTACGACTCCGTCATCTCGGTTTCGAAGAAGCCCGGTGCAAGCGAGTTCACCCTGATGCCCGGGTTTCGCCCCCACTGTGCCGCAAGATCGCGTGTGAGACCGACCAAGCCTGCTTTGCTGGCCGAGTATGCGGCCTGAGGCAGGCCTGCGGTCGTGAACGCCAGCACACTCGAAATGTTGATAATCGAGCTGCCCTGTTTCATGACAGCAGCGGATGCTTGCGCAAGCCAGAAGCTACCACCGAGGTTGACGTCCACCACGGATCTGAAGGCTGCAGGATCCTCTCGCGTCGCAGGGACTGCACTGGCCAATCCGGCGTTGTTGACAAGTGTGTCCACTCGCCCGAACTTGCGCATCGCCGCGTCGATCACTTCGCGGCACTGCCGAGGATCGCCGACATCAGCGCTGTGTACCAACGCTTCTCGGCCCAGAGCGCGGACTGCATGGGCTGTGGATTCGAGTCGATCGGTTCGGCGTGCTGCGAGCACTACGTTGGCGCCGGCGCTGGCGAAGGCCTTCGCCAGAGACACTCCTAGTCCTGCGGAGGCGCCGGTGACGATCGCGACCCGGCCGTCGAGCCTGAACATGCCCGAGATGGCATCGGCGGTGGTCGATGAAGCGTGGTCGAGCATGCAGCTTCCTTCCCGTGAGGCTCCGGACGGAGGACCGATGGATGAATCACACTGCTGCAGCGGGCTCACCGCGCCGATCGAGGAGGCGTTTGACCTTACCTTCGCCGCCTAGTCCGGTCTGCGGTGCCAATGATCCCGCTGCGACGATCGTGACGTCGACGGAGACACCGAAGGTCGACTTCAGTCGTTGCTTCATGTCTTCCTGCAATGCGTGCGAGTCGTCCTCGCGCGCTTGTTCGATCAGCACCGTCATGCGTTCGCGCGAGCCGAGTCCTTCGCCGACGTTTTCCACCACACACAGGAATTCGCCTGTCGAGCGTGCGTCACCTTGGACAACGTCTTGTGCTGATCGCGGGTAGACGCTTGTCGCTCGGAGCTTGACCATCTCGTCGAGGCGGCCGAGGAACCCGGACAGCTTGGTGGTGCGCGCGCCGCATGAGCAGACTGTTCGCTCGGTGCTGCGCATGCGATCTTTGAGGTCGTACCTGATGATGGGTGGGACCGAGCGATGCAGGCTTGTGACGACGATGTCCCCGTCGTGTCCCGGGCCGAGGATGCGCCCGGTTTCGCTATCGGCGATTTCGATCAGTGCGGTGTCGTCGTTGACGTGCAAGCCGTTCTGGGCGACGCATTCGTACCCGATGAGGCCCACCTCGTGGGTGCCGTAGTTGTCGTACACGGGAACGCCCCAGGCCTCTTCGAGGAGCCTGCGTAGGTGTCCTTCTGTGTCGACGCCGAGATATGTGTGAATGAACCGGGTGGACAGATCCTTTCTCAAGTCGATTCCTGAGCGTTCGGCTTCCTGCGCGAGGATCTTGAGGTACTCGCCGAAGGCGACCCACCCTCTCGTCCCCCACTCTTTCGCCAGTTCTAGCTGTCGTCTGGAGCTGGTGACGGCCCCGGATCCTGTGGTCAACGGAATCATCCCGCACCAATTCATCGCTGCTGTGGACGAACACCAGGCAGTGTTGGCGAGGCTGTTGGTGAGCGTGATCTGCAGGATGTCGCCGACCTCGCCGCCCTGCGCGACGAACGCACGCGCGAATTGGATGGCCTGGACTTCCCACGCGATCGGATCGAACAGGGTCGGTCTGGGCAAGCCCGAAGTACCGCCGCTGGACTGAATCTTCAGCGGTGTCCGCATTGCATCGAACGCGAAATTCTGATGGTCGCCGAACGGAGGGTGCGCTTCGATCGATTGCTTGATGTCCTCGCTGGTGAAAGTCGGGATCTTCTCGAGATCGTCCATTCCTCGAATGTCTGAGGGCTCGAGTCCCGCCGCCGCCCATCGGTCTCTGTAGAAAGGAATCTTCCACGCATCGGCGATACGATCCAAGAATCGGGCATTCTGGATCTGCCGCATCTCGTCGTCGGAGCGTGCTGCCATCACGGAATCGAACAGCGGCGGAGGTGGGAAGTCCTCGGTAAGTTTACGCCAGTCGATACTCGACCAGTAGTAGGGGATTTCAGTCTTGGACATCGTGCTCCTGTGACGATAGAGGTGTTTCGTAGTGCAATTGGTTGGGGCGAATGCTAGATCGCGGCGAACTTGTATGCGTCGCCATCGCTGACGATCCGGCCGACGCTGTGCCCGGCGAAGTGAGTACCGAACACGACCACGTCAGTGTCGGCTACCGAGTCCATGAATTCCACGCGCCGCTCGGAGGACAGTTCGCGGTTCCAGTCACCGCGTGAACTCCAGGTCGGGCGCGCAGCTTGAATGGGGTGGTGAACGAAATCGCCTGTGATGAAGCCGGTCTGACCGCCAGATTCGATGGTCAGGCTCGAGTGGGACTTCGTGTGCCCCGGCGTGGAGGTGTAACGGACACCCTCGCAGATAGTGTGATTCTGCGGCACCAGATCCACAAGGCCCGCGTCGACGCATGGCTGCAACGACTGCTCGAACACCAGTGAGGTCTGTTTGTGAATGTCGGGGTCGGCGCCGTTGTAGGTGACCGCGTGCCCCAAGTCCTCTGTCACGGAGGCACCGTGCGTCAGACTCTTGTGGTACTCGAACTCGTCTTCGACGAACGTATATCTGGCGTTGGGAAATGTCGGTACCCACCGGTCGCCGTCGAGAACGGTGTTCCACCCCACGTGGTCGAGGTGTAGGTGAGTAATCGCCACGTAGTCGATCTGTTCGGGCTTGTATCCGGCGTCGGCGAGCCGATCGAGGTACGGGGTGTCGAGCCCGCCCCACGCGGGGATGAGCGGAAGGTCCTTGTGGTTGCCGCACGCGGTGTCCACGATCACCACCGACGATCCGGTGTCGACCACGAAAGAGTGTACGCTCCACAGCGTTTGCCCTTGGGACGTTGCGTAATCGGGATACAACCACGGTACGGACTTGACTGCATCCGGGGTTGCCTCCGCGATCAAGCCATCGAGTTCACCGACTGCGACGGCGAACTCGTTGATCTGGCTGACTTTGATGTCGCCGATGTTCCAGCTTTGCGTCATGAATGTCTCCTCCTTGTCGTTCCAGGTTCGTGGCGTCAGACGCCGCGTCCCGCCATTTCACCTTCGTAGATCGCCTCGTCGACCCGACGTGGCGCCAAGCAATCACCGATGACGGTGACATCGAATCGTTCTTGCAGGGGCGGAAGCAGCGCGGTTCGAGCGTCGCGGAGCATGACCGTCACCACCGAGTCGGCAGGAATGGTTCGTGACGCCCCGTCCCAGATGCGGCTCACCACGACACCGTCCGACTTCACCTCGGCCACGATGTGTTGGGGCGTCAGGGTGACCCCGAGCGCGTACAGGCGGGGGTACAGGTGCCCGACGTCGAGATTGAACAAGGTGTTGTCACCGAGGAATAGCTTCGAGGAAACCACTTCGACGTTTTTCCCCGCTGTCGCGAGAAGTTCGGCGAGTCCGAGCGCTGTGTACTCGCCCGTGTCGTCGACGATAACGACGTTGTCTCCGCAGGCATCCGGATCGTCGATCGCTTGAATCGGGTCGAGTACGCGAATGTTCTCCAGTCCTGGAATGGACGGGCGGGCAGCGATAGTGGCCGAAAAGCCGTCGACGCGCCACGTCGAGCCGGTGGCGAGGATGACGTGGTCGGGTTCGAGTGCGTTCACGGTGTGGATGTCTGCGGCGGTGTTGAGCCGGATGTCGACCTTGTATTTGTCGAGCATCTTCTCCATGTCGTGCACCATCACCGACCACCTGCCCCGAGTTGTCAGTCTGGCTGCTGATCGAAGTTGTCCTCCGAGTGCGCCGGACTGCTCGAGGAGTACGACATCGTGCCCGCGTGATGCTGCCACCTCCGCGGCCCGCATCCCTGCGGGCCCGCCGCCGATGACGAGAACCCGTCGTGGGTCGGTTGCCATCGCGAGAGTGCCGCTGCCCAGGCTCTTCTCTCGTCCAGCGGCAGGGTTCTGCGTGCAGGTGAGCTCCCACCCTTTGGACATGCGTCCTATGCAACCCTGGTTTGCGCGTACACAGTGGCGGATCTCGTCTTCTCGCCCGGTCAGCGCTTTCTGCACCAGATGCGGGTCGGCGATGTGCGCTCTGGTCATGGCGACCAGATCTGCCTTCCCCGAGGTGACGATCTCGTCGGCGACTGACAGTTCGGTGATTCCGTTCGCTGTCACCACTGGTAGATCGCCTACAACGGCCTTCGCCAAGGCCGCCAGTTCCACCAGTTGAGGACCGGGCATGCTCATCGGTGAGACGACGCGGTCGAAGGTCGAGGCATTGCCTGCGCTGATACTGAAATAGTCGAACAATCCCGAATCGGCCAGGTTCCGAGCGATCTCCACGCCTTCGTTTTCGTCGATTCCGCCGGGGGTGTACTCGGTGAGCGACAGGCGCACGCCGACCGCGAAGTCCGGCCCGCATTCGCGGCGAACTGCTTCGGCGCATTCCCGTACGATTCGACAGCGATTTTCGGTGCTTCCGCCGTACTCGTCGGTGCGTCGGTTTGTCAGCGGGGACAGGAAGCTACACAACAGGTATCCGTGTGCGGCGTGTACTTCCGCTCCGTCGATCCCGGCGATCTTGGCGTTCCTGGCGCTGCGGCCGAATCCAGCGATCAGCTGTTCGATGTCGTTGTGCGACATCGCCTTGCCGATCTCACCGTAGGTCGTAGAGGGCAGTCCAGACGGGCTCCACAGTGCTCGCCAGTTCTCCAGGAACATGCCGTTGTAGTCCTCGACACCGAAGTGCGAGAGGTCGACGAAGATTTTGGCGCCGTGCCGATGGACCGCTTTTGCCAGGCGCTCGTACACCGGAATGACCTCGGTCTTCCATCCCTGGTGCGTGCGGTATCCGAGGCCGCGGCTGGTGCTGTGCACCGCTTGCGCCTCGGTGAGGATCAAGCCGGCACCTCCTTTAGCGCGTTCTTCGTAGTAATCGACGCTCTGCTGGGTCATCAGATTGTCTTTGTCGCCGTACATCAACGCATGTGCGGTGACCACGATGCGGTTCTTGACGCTGACCGGGCCCAGTTCGATGGGCTGCCACAGCGCAGAGTGCTTGGTCATGTTGTTCCTCGTCTCGTCACGGTTCGACTGACAAAACCCGGGGGCTGACCGGGGAGTCGAAAACCCAACCGATGGTTCGTGTTCGATCATGGCGCAGGTCACACAGGAATGTCAACAGGTCCGTCTTTGGTTCGCCCTGTTCGGGCGCCGGTGCCTGCAATGTCCGCAATGCGTTCTGGCGCATCGCCGAGCACTCTCGACGCGGCGCACATTGGATAGCGGATCGGCGGACGACAGCAAGGCGCCGGTTCGAATCGTCTACTTCCGTGATCGAACGTTCCGATGATTGATTTGGGTGTGAACAGCTGCGTCTGAGCAGCTTCTTTCCGGGCTTCGCTCGGGACAATGCACCGATACCGCGGACATGTCTCCTGGAGGCGTGTTATCACCACGGCGCCGCTGACTGCGCACATCTGGCCTGGCAACATCCTCGACCATCGCGGCAGCCTCTACGACGGAACCACCGTCAGCGCTGTGCCGACGATCGACAGGTTGTCCGACGCATGAAGTCCGTCCCACATGGCGTTGTCCAGCCGCCTCGGTGCAAGGCAGTCGCCGATGCGCACCACTCGGTCGTCGGAGCCCAGCGCGTTGTACAGCCGATCGTCGACAGAGCTGCCCGTAGCAAGAACCACCGAGTCGAAATCCCCGAGATCGACGGTCTGCCCCGAGAAGACGTCATATGCCTGGACTGATCGTTCGCCGATGGCATCGAGCCACGTATGTGCCCGCAGTTCGACGCCGGCACGGCGCAGTCGTTTGTACAGGAATTCCTGACTGGCCCCGCTCCACACACCGACGGACGTCGACCTCGACACCAGGGTCACAGTGTGCCCGTTCTGTGCGAGAAATTCCGAGGCCGTGGTTGCGTGACCTTGGAATTCGTCTTCGGCGATCAGTACTCGGTGTCCAATGTGCTGTACGCGCTCGAACGCGTCCACGGCTGTGAAGACATGGGGGAGGTCGTGGCCGGGAATTGCATGAACGTCGGGGCGGTGTGTGGAGAAGCCTGTCCGCCATGGGATCGACCCTGTTGCGAGAAAAATGTGGTCGAACGGATCGAGATCGGCGACGGTCGCAGAAACCCCCAACCGTACATCGACATCCAGCGCAGCAAGCCGCCGTTTCAGATGCTCGACCAGCAAGCCGAACTCAGCCCGCGACGCGGCGCGGGAGGCCAGCTCTATCTGTCCTCCAAGAAGGTCTCTGGACTCGAACAGAACCACGTCGGCGCCGCGTTCAGCACTGACCACCGCCGCTTGCATCCCCGCCGGACCGCCGCCGACGACGGCCACGGACTGCCGACCAACGCGCCCCTGAATCGTTGTCCCTTCGAACCCGACCCTGGGGTTGACGGTGCATTCCATCTGACCGCCTGCCGCTGTCTTACCGACGCATCCTTGATTGCAGCTGATACAGGGTCGGACCTGACTGAGGTGGCCCGACTCGATCTTGTTCGGCATCGTGGGGTCGGCGATCAATGCACGGTTCATTCCCACCAGATCAGTTGAACCTTCCGCAAGAACCGACTCGGCGATGAGCGGATCCTTGATTCGCGTGGCGACCATCACCGGAATCGACACTTCGTCCTTGATCTTGCGTGCTGCGTCGACGAACATCGCTGTGTCGTGGCCCATGTCCGCGATCCAGAGCGGATAGTTCTCGTTGCTTGCTCCGCTGACATTGAGGTAGTCGACGCCGCCGGTCGCCTCCAGGAGCAGGGCCGTCGCAACGGCATCGTCCGGAGTGTTACCGCCGGCGATCATGTCGTCGCCGTTGATGCGGACTCCGACCAGGAAGTCTTTCGTCACTACGGACCGGATCGAGCTCACGATCTCGGTCACCACTCGCACTCGGTTCTCCGGGGTTCCTCCCCACCGGTCTTGTCGGTGGTTCATCTGAGGCGAGAGGAACTGCGCGAGCCCGTACCCCTGTGCCGCAAGCAGTTCGATCCCATCCCATCCGGCCTGTTCCAGCAGTGCTGCGGATCTGGCGAAACTGGAGATCATGTCGGCGATCTCGGATTCCTCGATCTGTTTGGGGATCTCGCGGACCACGGTGTCCGGGAGCGGCGAGGAGGACAGAAGCGGTAGATGGCTCGCGCGTGACGAGCCTTGGCGCCCCCCGTCCCATAGCTGCGCCAAAAGTAGTGTTCCGTGCTCGTGTACTGCATCGGCGAGTCGGCGATGGCCGTCCACTGCGTCCGGTGAGAACGCGTAGTTCTGTCCGCCGCCGGTCTTCGATCGGCTCCACGCGGACATGTTGCCCACGACGATCATCCCCACGCCGCCGGCAGCGCGTTCGGCGTAGTAGTCCACTTGCTGGTCGGTGACCCGACCGCCTGCAGCGAAATACGTGCCGTGCGGCGGCGACACTATTCGGTTCTTGACCACTCTGGATCCGATTCGCGTCGGGCTCATCAGCAGGGGAAGGCGCAGACCGTCCGTCCATGTATCGATCATTTATGGTGTCCCTTTCGAATCAGGTTCGTTCAACAGCGTTCTGGCAATTGCGACGTGTTCGACGACATCGTCGATGGATGCATCAGTGAAGGGGGAACGAGGAAGCTCGCCTTCGAGCAGTCGAACGTCTTTGAGCAGTAGTTCGACCTGGTTTTCGGTGAGTGTCGCGAGAGAGTCGCCCGCGACGGTGGATCCCGAAGAAGCACGGATGACCTGGTGGGCGAGACCGGTGTCGATTCCCGCCTCTTGGGCGGTCTGTAATGCAACAGAGGCGTTCAGTGCGCTATGGGCCGCGAGTGTGTTGTTGATCAATTTGACGAGCGATGGATGACCTGCCTGTTCGAAGGTGAACACCGTTGCGAACAGCTCCGCCAGCAGGGACGACTCGAAGGCGTCGGGTGCAGGGCCTGCGAGCAGACCCGTGAGTTCACCGTTTCTGGCTCTGACCTCGCCGCCCGAAACCGGTACCTCGAATCGCCGACCTTCGAGGTCGGCGGCGGTTATCCGCTGGGCGTCATTCGGGGTCAAGGTGGTGACGACGAACAGGGTCGCCCCGCGGCCCAGCGCCGAGCTGATGTCAACGTCGGCCAGTACGGCCTCGACCTGAGCGGCGGTGCGGACCGCCACCACGACGCATCCGACCGAAGTCCACTGAACTGCATCGAAACTCGAGACCGCCGTGCTGCCCGATTCAACCTCCCAGTCATCGGCTCGCTTCGAGTCGAGGTCGACGCCAATTACCGCACGGCCACGGTCGACAAGCCGATGAGCAATCCCTCCTCCGATTCCGCCTAGACCCACCACGACCACATGACCGTCCCGTTTTGACCGTTCATCGACCTGCGTCATTGTTGTTCCTCTCCGGTAGGTGAGCCCCTGTCTTGCGCGACATCTACACAGCTTTGGTCTGGGTATTGTCAACGCGCACAGCATGAAACGTCGATTGCGGCATATCCGTTCCATCCACGCCGAGCCGAGTATACGTCGACTACCAACTGTTGGGTCAGAAAATCAACCAACGAGTCGTTTCGTCGACGACCCCACTTCCATTCGCAGGACCCCCACGGACTCGGAGAACTTCAAAAATCGACCCACCTATTGAAATACTGACTCGACAGTCGGTATGGTCGCACAGAGCGGGCATCCGGCTCCCGCGCGGCGCTGCTGCCGACCACGGTCGGCGTCTGGTTGCGCCTATGGATCTTCGGTGGCGGAATTCCCGTACACCATTGTCAGAAGGAGCGAACGTGAGTCTTGCGGTCAACGGAATCAACATCGCGGTCGAGGATCTACCCGCGGCGACGACGCGCTACGAGCGCCTCTTCGGCGTCACGGGCGAACATGTGGGGCCGGAGGGGTTTGCGTTTCCCGGTCTGGAGGGAACGAGGCTGAACGTAGGTGGGTTCATCATCAGCTTGATCACCTCCACTCAGGACGGAACCTCGGTGGCGCGCTTCCTCCAACGGCACGGAGAGGGTGTATTTCTTTTCTCGGCGAAAGTCCACGATCTCGATGCGGCCACCGATGAGTTGAAGCAACAGGGACTGATCCCGCTGCTCGACGAGGCGGTACGCGGAGACTTCGGGGCGGTGAACTTCTACCATCCGAAGGCACTGAACGGCGTACAGCTCGAGTTGATCGAGCAGGCGTAATCGTCCGACGTAGGGGCCGGGCCGGCCGTTTTGCGTGCCACAGCCCAAGGCGGTGAGGGAAGGTGTTTATCCTCGGTGACTATGACAACTGCTTCTGAGCGTGCGGATGCGGCGACGGCCAAGAGCGCAGGCGGCTCTGTACGCAACTCGGTGATGCGCGAACGCATCACTGAGAGCGCCGCCCGCCTGTTCCAGACCCGTGGCATCAACGGAGTCACGATGCAGGAAGTCGCAGCAGAGGTGGGTTTGTCGAAGGCCTCCATCTACCACTACTACGACAGTCGTGACGATCTCCTACGTCACGTTTTCGGCGATTGGGCCCGTAGCGAGGTCGAGAAGGCGCGAGCGATCGCTGCGTCCGAGGACGATCCGGCCACGAAATTGGCTGCATTCATCAGATTCCACCTCAATTCCCTGGTCGATCACCTCGACTTGTACGCGCTCTCGTTCCGTGAAGAGAGCGAGTTGCCTGCCGATGTTCGCGACGAGTTCCGGGCGTTGAAGCGTGAGCACGATGTGCTGGTTCGTCAGATACTGCGTGAGGGTGTCGAGGCTCGCGTATTCGAGCCGGTGGACGAAACACTTACCGCTTTTGCCATCGACGGGATGTGCAATTGGATTTGGAAATGGTATCGACCAGGAACGGGCGGCAAGCCAGCCGACGACATCGCCGAGACATTTGCTCATCTGATTCTTCGTGGAGTGATGGCTGGCGATTCGTCCGTGAATGCTGGGTGGAACGACGAAGTCCGCGATACCGACGCCGCACTGGCCTATCACGCGCGTGAAATTCGCCATCACACAAGCCAACTCGAGCTCCTGCTGAAGGCTCGATAGAACCCGGGGAACGTATCGAAACCGCACACCATACCGAGCTGCATCCCACGCAGCGGGTTGCCCACTTGCATGTCCATCGGCAAGCGGTCGGCAGTCGGCGGTAGGCAGCCCTGTAGCTGCGGTCCTGCAGGAGCCTCCCGGTCGTCGCGCACGGCAATAGAAGCGTCGCGAGTCTGATTCCACCCTGCATCGGCAACATACGCGCGCCCCGCACCGTCAAGTGGGCCCGAGTGAAGAGCCGGCCGGCTCACGCGGCCACCCAGCGTCTTGCCTCGGCGCATTCAATTTTTGGCCTTTCTTTCGGAAATACCTCCCTACGGGCTCGTGTAACTGCCTGGTGCGCAACGATGCTTGCCTGCGCCGGCGTCTCCTCGTCGACACTTGACCGTCCGTCCTCACCCAGTCATACTGCGATAAGCAGACCCTCTGATCGAAAAACCGACTCTATGGTCGAACAACTTAGAATGGAATCCGAAAATCATGCCTGAAGCAGTCATTGTCTCCGCGGCTCGATCCCCCATCGGCCGGGCCGTCAAAGGTTCTCTACGCGAGATCCGTCCCGACGATCTGGCGGCACAGATGGTTCAAGCTGCGCTGGGCAAAGTCCCTGAAGTCGATCCGCGCACCGTGGTCGACCTCATGCTCGGTACTGCTCAGCCAGCTGGCGAAGGCGGTTACAACCTGGGACGCGCGGTCTCAGTCCTTGCCGGCATGGACCATCTGCCAGGTGTGACGGTCAACCGGTACTGCTCTTCGAGCCTGCAGACCACACGCATGGCGCTGCACGCAATCAAGGCTGGTGAGGGCGATATCTTCATCTCCGCCGGCGTCGAGACAGTCAGTCGATTCGGCAAGGGAATGGCAGACGAGAACCCCGACACCCACAACAACGTCTTCGCCGACGCAGAGGCTCTCACTACGAAGCGCGCCGAAGGTGAGGGTGACCGCTGGCAGGATCCGCGGACGGTGGGCGAGCTTCCCGACCTCTACATCTCCATGGGACAGACCGCGGAAAACGTCGCCGAACACAGCGGAATCTCACGACGCGAACAGGACGAATTCGGCGTCCGCAGCCACAACCGTGCCGAAGCTGCCATCGCACAGGGATTCTTTGCGCGTGAAATCACCCCTGTGAACTTGCCAGACGGAACCTTGATCGGTGCTGATGATTGCCCTCGCCCCGGAACCACGTACGACAAGGTCAGCACCCTCAAGCCCGTGTTCCGCCCTGACGGCACTGTGACAGCAGCAAACGCGTGCCCGCTCAACGACGGCGCCGCGGCATTGGTGATCATGTCGGATACCAAAGCGAAAGAGCTGGGCCTGACACCGCTGGCTCGCATCGTCTCAACCGGTGTCTCCGGACTATCCCCGGAAATCATGGGCCTCGGCCCGGTCGAAGCGACCCGGCAGGCACTCGGTTTCGCCGGTTTGACCATCGATGATATCGATTTGGTCGAAATCAACGAAGCCTTCGCCGCTCAAGTCATACCCTCGGCACGCGAACTCGGCATCGACGAAGACAAGCTCAACATCAACGGTGGTGCTATCGCTCTGGGGCACCCGTTCGGTATGACCGGAGCCCGGATCGCTACCACCCTGATGAATTCACTGCAGTTCCACGACAAGCAATTTGGACTCGAGACGATGTGCGTCGGCGGCGGACAAGGCATGGCCATGATCCTCGAACGGCTGTCCTGACAACCACCCCACGGGCGATCCGAAAGCAAGGAAATCAATGAGCAACATCTCGTACGACTTCACCGGCAAATCCGTGATCGTCACCGGTGCCGCCCGCGGCATAGGCCAGGCCATTGCCCGACACTTCGCCCAAGCGAACGCCACCGTGTACATGGTCGACTTCGACCAGGACGAACTCACCAAGTCAGCCGCCAACGTCGGCGCAGTCGGAATACCGGCCGATGTCGGCAACACCGATGACGTCGAGCGTGTCGTATCGACCGTCGTAGCCGACACCGGCCGGGTGGACATCGTCGTCAACAATGCAGGAATCCTGCGGGACAAGGTTCTGTGGAAGCTTACCGACGACGACTGGGATCAAGTGTTGAAGGTGCACGCGGGAGGCACATTTCGATTCACCCGTGCCGCTGTCCCCCACTTCCGCCAGCAACAGTTCGGTCGCGTCATCAACGTCACCTCCTACACCGGTCTGCGTGGCAACCGCGGACAGGCGAACTACGCCACCGCCAAGGCTGGAATCATCGGGTTCACCAAGACCTCTGCCAAAGAGCTCGCTGCGTTCGGGGTCACGGTGAACGCGATCTCACCCAACGCGGCCACCCGCATGACGGCCACGATCCCGGACGAGAAGCTCGCCGAACTTACCGGGCCGATCGCCCGACTTGCGGATCCATCCGAAATGGCCGACGCCATATGCTTTCTCGCATCGGAAGAGGCCGGATACATCACCGGCGTTGTTCTTCCCGTCGACGGCGGGGTATCGATGTGACGGCGCGACTCGATCGGAGTTCGCGATGACCGACGTCCTGTCACGACGCGACATGGACTTCCTGCTCTACGAATGGCTCGACGTCGAGTCCCTGACGTCCCGCACGCGATTCTCCGAACACTCGAAAGACACGTTCGACGCGGTGCTCGATCTCAGCGCGGACATTGCACACAAACACTTTGCGCCGCACAACAAGAAGTCCGACGCGAACGAGCCGACGATGCGGCCGGACGGATCGGTCGAGATGATCGGTGACATCAAGCAGGCGCTTGAGATCTACTCTGCCGCGGGCCTGTTGGCGGGACCATTCGACGAGCGGGTCGGCGGAATGCAGTTGCCGACGACTGTATCCCGCGCGGCGATGGCGTGGTTCCAGGCGGCCAACGCATCGACCGCGTCGTATCCGTTTCTCACCGCGGCCAACGCCAATTTGATCGCGGCATACGGCACCGAACAGCAGATCGACGACTATGTCCGCCCGATGATCGAGGGACGATATTTCGGGACCATGTGTCTGTCAGAACCGCAGGCCGGCTCATCGCTGGCTGACATCACCACTCGCGCCGTGAAGCAGGACGACGGTCGGTACCGGATCACCGGCACGAAGATGTGGATTTCAGCCGGGGACCATGACCTGACTGAGAATATCGTCCACCTCGTCTTGGCCAAGGTCCCGGGTGGTGGACCAGGTGTGAACGGGATTTCGTTGTTCATAGTCCCGAAGTTTCTGCCAGGCCCGGACGGTGGCACACGAAATGATGTGGCGTTGACCGGTCTGAATCACAAGATGGGCTTCCGCGGAACTGCGAACACTCTGCTCTCGTTCGGCGATGGCACCCATTCGCTGGATGGTGCGGCCGGGGCAATCGGGTTCCTCGTCGGTGACGAAAATCGTGGCCTGAGCTACATGTTCCACATGATGAACGAGGCACGGATCGGCGTCGGGTTCGTCGCTACCGCTTTGGGTTACGTCGGCTACCTCAAATCCGTCGACTACGCGCGCACGCGAACACAGGGGCGGCGAGTCGGCGCGAAAGATCCGTCCGCTCAGCCGGTCGCATTGATCGAACACGCCGATGTACGCCGGATGCTTCTTGCGCAGAAATCCTACGTCGAAGGCGCCCTAGCGCTGGGCCTGTACTGCTCCTTCCTGGTGGACGAGCAGGACAGCGCCGACAACGAGGCGGATGCGGTGAACGCAACGCTACTGCTCGATGTTCTGACCCCGATCGCGAAAAGTTGGCCGTCTCAGTGGTGCTTGGAGGCCAACAATCTCGCAATACAGGTTCACGGCGGGTACGGCTACACCCGGGACTACGACGTGGAACAGTACTATCGCGACAACCGATTGAATCCAATCCACGAGGGCACCCATGGCATCCAGGGCCTCGACCTGCTCGGCCGCAAGGTCACGATGCAGGACGGAGCCGGATTGAGGCTGTTGGACGCAAAAATCTCGGCAACAGTGGACCGAGCACAATCCGCCGGCGGGGATACTGAAGGCTACGCAGCCGATCTGACTTCTGCTTGGGCTCGCCTCGTGGACGTCACCTCCGTGCTTTGGGCGTCGGGAGATGCCGCTGTTGCATTGGCAAATTCGTCGATATACCTCGAAGCCGTCGGCCACACCGTCATCGCGTGGATGTGGCTGGAACAACTCATCGCCGCGGATCGCCGGACCGGCGATTTCTACGATGGCAAACGCCAGGCGGCCCACTACTTCTTCGCCTACGAACTACCCAAGGTCGGACCACAGGTTGATTTGTTGGCGAGTCTGGATCGGACCACACTAGACATGAACCCTGCGTGGTTCTGAGCCAACGGAGCGCAGCCAATGACTATTCTCGACAAATTCCGCCTCGATGGCCGAATCGCAATCGTCACAGACGGCGCGTCGGTGCTCGGTGGTGCCCTCGCCCGAGGGCTGGCTGAAGCGGGCGCGGATCTCGTTCTGCCCGCACGTCACACCGACGAAGTCGAGAGGACATCAGACCTGCTCGCTGGCATGGGCCGACGTGTAATGGTGGTCGAAGCCGATGTTACAAATCCAGCTGACTGCACCACCGTGGTCGAGGCAGCGGAACGCGAGTTCGGGAAAGTCGATGTCCTCGTCAACAATGCCGAAATAGCAGCCGCAGGGAAAGCCATCGACACGACCGTCCTTGACTTCCGGTCTGTGATCGACAACAACCTCCATGGCTCTTACTGGGCAGCGCAAGCATGTGCGCGTGTCATGCTCCCGGGTAGCTCGATCATCAACATCTCGAGCATATCGGGCCTTACAACGACCGGTATTCCTCAGGCTGCCTACAGCGCAAGCAAGGCCGCGATAATGGGGCTCACGCGAGACCTCGCACAGCAGTGGGGCATTCGCAAGGGCATTCGCGTCAACAGTATTGCGCAAGGGTTCATCGACGGGGCGAACAACGCGGGCGGTTGTCCTGCCGAAGGCCACCTCGAACGGACCTTGCTCGGACGTACCGGCGGCCCCGAGGAGATAGCCGGCACACTGGTATGGCTCGCATCCGAGGCAGGAGGCTACGTCACCGGACAGACCGTGGTTGTCGATGGCGGGGTGACCATCACGTGAGACCCGCAACAGCCAAGGACGGTTCCCGACGCCAGAGCGACGGGTACACGAAGATCACGTGCTTCTCGAACGCAGTCGCTCCTGCGTCCATGGTGACCTTCGGTATCACCAAGGCCGCCTTTGGCAACGGACTGGATGATTTTCGCGGCAGGCGGCGTCAGGGCCGTGACGGTCGGGTAGGGAGCGGTGCGACGAAAGACGCCATTCAGAGTGAACAGCAGGGGGCATCTGCCAAATCGCTCGATTGACATTGCCCTACTAGTTGGAGAGCCCCGGGAGACTGGGTATGCAAGGTTGACTTAGTAGGATCGGGTTTTTGAGGATGCACACGATGTTGATCCAGTATTGGCCCATTCCTGATGCAGACTTTGGTGGTCTGTGTCCAGCCTGTGGATGCTCATGTTCGGCTGAGACCGTTCGACGCATAGTCTCGAACGAAGAACACATTACGGCCGACTACGCGGCATGCCGCAAATGCCCATGGGAGGGATTCGCCGATATGACTCGAGGTCGAAGCGCGGTGTGAGTCAACGCAGTAGGCCCGTGCGGCACGGCCAGCTGCAAGTACCGGGATTGCGGGTTGTCTAGCGTTCCGCCATCGGTAGATGACATCAGTCCGCAGAGTTCGCCTGCTCTGGACGGTGAGAGCTGCGGGTCGGCTCAGGGTGTGAGGGGCACGGAGTCGGACGTTGAGTCATTCGAGCCGTGGCGCCCCTGTCCAGGCGAGATGTCAGTCGGATCGACGCGGGATTTGCTCTGGAGTACTGCGCGCAAGTTTCGGGCATTAGATACCGCCACGCTTCAGGAAGACGGGCGTGACGTACCCGCGCTTGGACGTACGGATCGAATCCATAATGCAGCCGTAGGTTTCCACTGCTTTCGAGGTCGTGGTGTGTGGCAGCGCGGGTTGTGCCAATTCGTTTCTACTGCAACACACGTAAGCTAGATTTCTGCATCGGTTCTGCGACTCTCGTTCGCCGCTTCTGCGGGTTCTGACTCCACGACCAGCAATCGCAACAAGCCTGGGAACCGCTGATCGATCTCTGCCCTGCGAAGGCTGATGCCCTTGCGGTTTCCGTAGTCGACGTAGTCGATCAGACCTGCGTCACTCAGGGTTCTGAAGTGATGCGTTTGGGTCTGCTTGCTCACAGGCAGCCCGAACGAGTTGCACGTCCGTTCGGGATCATTACTGTCCGCTGCCAACTCGGCTATCACTGCCCGGCGATTCTCGTCGGCGAGGGCGCGGAGAACCACACCCAGGTCGAGATCTCCAGTCGCGGAACCCTCGTTGGCCGTCATCGAACCACCTCCCTCGTGTACGACTTGCATAGTACCTCGTTCTCATGGTTTTCTGTGTACGAAATATTTCGTACCTAGGAGGTTTTGTGTCGACACCGGTGGCATCACAAGCGAGACAACCAGTTCCATCACGGCTGCTTGCCCCTATAGTTTTACTCGGCGTGTTCCTCATGCCCATCAACATTGCCGGAGCGGCAGTCGCGGTACCGGCAATCTCGGACGATTTGGGTACCGACGCGGTTGCACTGCAGGGAGTGGTGAATGGATTCAATATCGCACTCACTGTTGCGGTTCTGGTGTGGGGAAAACTTGCTTCTCGATTGGGTAGTCGCAGATCCTTCGTCGCCGGCCTGATGATCGTCGCAATTGCGTCGGCGCTCAGCACTGTGTCCGTGAATCTATGGATGCTTGATCTTGCCAGGGTGGTAGCCGGCATAGGAGCCGGTGCCATCGCGATTGGCGGTACGACCATACTGTCGCAATCGTATTCCGGCGCACAGCGTACTCGGATGTTCACGCTGCTCGGCACGATTGTGGGCGTGGGACTGGCAGCAGGGCCGACCTTCAGCGGCCTCCTCATCTCCGGTCTGGGCTGGCGGGGGTGTTCGGGGTGACGGCAGCGCTTTCCGTCCTCACTCTGGTTGCCACCGCGTTCAATACTCTGCCCGCATCCGAGCCCCCGACCCACGCCCAAGGAGGCAAAGTCCTCGACCTGTCACCGCTGAAGTACCCACGCTTCGTCGCACTGGTGCTCGTGCCAGTCGCGGGATCGATCGCGTTCGTCTCCGTGCTCACCTACCTACCCGTCGCATTGAGCGCAGTGCACGACATCGGTTCCGCCGGAGCCGGAATGGTCATGCTGCCGCTCACCCTGCCGGTACTCGTTGCGCCGATGGTGGCAGGGTTCTTCGTTGCTCGACTCCCTCGCGTAACTTCCGCCGAAGTCATCACGGCTTCTCTGATCATGCTGGTAATCGGTGGTGTGCTCTTCTTTCTGCTCTCGCCCGACGTTCCGGTCGCCCTGCTTATAGTTCCTATGCTGCTGCTCGGATTCGGATGGGGTTTGCCTCTTGGACTTGTCGACGGTGAGGCACTCGGATCAGTCCCCCACGATAAGGCGGCCGCGGCCGCAGGACTGCTCAACTTTCTCCGGCTGGGCAGTGAAGCAGTGGCCGTCGCGGCGTTCGGTGCAGCTATGAGCACCGTCTTGGTGACCAAGCTCGGGACCAGCGAACTGGCAGCGTCGGTGGCTGCAGGATCCGCCGGTCATGCGGACGCCTACGCGAGCGCCTTTCATATGGTCATCCTGGTGACCTCCGTCCTGACGTTGCTGATCGGAATCGTCATAGTCACTTTGGGCCGCACACGCGAACCAGCTCCGGCTGAGCAGTCCGTGAGCATCGATGGACAAGAACCCGCCGTCGTCACCGAATCGACGTCCTGACATGACCAAGAACCTCGGATTGCTCTCGTTCGGTCACTATCAGGATATTCGTGGATCACAAGCTCGAACAGCGCGTGACGCATTGACGCAAGCCATCGACATCGCGGTGGGTGCAGAAGACCTCGGACTGGGCGGCGCCTGGATCCGCGTACATCACTACCAGCGGCAATTCGCCGCACCGTGGGCGCTGCTCTCGGCGGCGGCAGCACGAACGAGTCGAATCGAGCTCGGCACGGCTGTCATAGACATGCGATACGAGAACCCTCTGATCATGGCAGAGCTCGCCGCGGCAGCTGATCTCATCAGTGGGGGCCGACTTCAACTCGGACTCAGCAGAGGGTCGCAGGAACCCGCATTGCGTGGATACGAGGCGTTCGGAGTACACCCGTCGTCGGAGACATCAGTGAGCGACATCGCCCAGCGGCACACTGCTCGGTTCCGTCAAGCGATTTCTGGTAAGCCGATGGCTGTGAGCGACCCGGAACAGACGAGAAGATCTGTGCCGCTGCCGATTGAGCCAAGATCGAAAACCTTGCCCGATCGGATCTGGTGGGGATCTGCCACCCGTCGCAGCGCGCATTGGGCGGGAACGCAGGGAATGAATCTCCTGAGCAGTACACTGCTGTCGGAAGACAGCGGTGCGCCGTTCACCCAACTGCAAGCTGAACAGATCCGCGCGTTTCGTTCCGCATGGAGCGAGGCAGGGCACGTGGGCGCACCGCGCGTTGCCGTGACCCGAAGCATCCTTCCTATCGTCTCGGTACGTGACCGCGACATGTTCGGCACTTCTGCCACCGAAGAACACGTCGGCATCCTCGGCGGTGCGGTGTCCCGGTTCGGGAAGAGTTATGTCGGATCGCCGGATGTGGTCATGGCGCAGCTAGCGGACGATGAGGCGGTTGCAGCGGCGGACACCCTACTCATCACAATCCCCAACCTGCTCGGAGTATCCGAAAACTTACGCTTGCTGCGCAACATCGTCGACCACGTCACACCAATCCTCGGGTGAGACCGGCGACGGGAGGAGCAACGCTGGACGGGAAGTATAGAAGCGAAGTCGAAGGCGAGACCGAGTATTTTTGGACAACCTTTGCAAAATCATCGGTCTCCGCACAGTTGTGGAGGTTCGATGTGTGAAGTGCTTGTCCCATAGCTCGGTGGTGACGTCCGGTAGCCGAGCCACTGCGTGGTGAGGCAATCGGTCTCGAGTCCACCTCTAGGAAATGGCGGTAATCAGCCGCATCTCCTCCTCGTTCAGACCAATACGTGCAGATTCGATATTTTGTTCGAGATGCGCCCTTTGTGCGGTTCCCGGAATGGGGACGATATTCGGTCTCAAAGCTAACAACCATGCGATTGCGATCTGCCCGACAGTGGCGTCGTGGCGTGCACCGATTTCCGCGAGTACCTTCACCGAGGAGGAAAGTTGCCCGGCTGCCATCGGAGCCCACGGAATGAATGCGATGCCAGCCGTGTAGCAATAATCGACGACACTTCGCGAGGAGCGATCGGTTACATTGAAACGATTCTGAACGGACTCGATGTTTGTGATCTTTTGTGCCTGAATTATTTGTTCGACGTTGACCTGGGACAGTCCAACGGACCGAATCTTTCCTTCTTCCTGGAGCGACTTCAGTTCTCCAACTTGATCGTCCAGAGGAACCTGCGGATCGACTCGATGCAACTGAAAAAGATCGATGTGCTCGACCCCCAACCTGCGCATACTCAGTAGTGCCTGCTGACGTAGGTATTCGGGACGACCGACCGGGGGCCACGCTTCAGGACCAACTCTCATCGGCCCTTGTGGTGTATCTATCACATCGGGGCCGTTGCGAGTGAGCCCAGCTTTGGTGGCAATCAGGATGTCGTCCCGGTAGGGGTGGATAGCCTCCCTGATGATCTCTTCCGAAACGTGGGGTCCATAGGAATCGGCTGTGTCTATGATCTGAACACCGAGTTCGACGGCTCGCCGCACAACGGCAACGCATTCGCTCCGGTCGGAGGGCGCCCCCCAAATACCGCGACCTGTCAAACGCATTGCGCCGAAACCTAGACGAGACACTGTTTTACCCGAGATTGTAATTTCACGACAATTATCGGTAGACCTGCCGGATTGGGTCATTACTAATCCTTTTCTTTTTGAGCCGCAAACGTGCTTCGTTGATTTCAGCGCTACCGGCAGTGGCAGTTCGGGCATTGTTACGGTACAAACAATGGAGGGTCGCCGCATTCATCATTTCGAACATTTTTAAGGTCGGGATGGTCCGTTCCCGCAACTACAGTTCACCGGTCGACTTCACGACGATTACCGGCGATCTCATATACGGACAGGTTCATCTGAGCCAGCGACAGAAGCGGCGTGTCGATTTCGAATCCACTTGCCCTGGCGGTGAGATCACCCAAAATCTGGTCTGCCTCCAAACGGCGGTTCTGTAGCAGATCGCGATAAAGCGAGGATGTGGTCGACGCATCTGGGTCGGTCAGCGCGTCCTGCATATCGCGAAGGCATTGCGGCCGAGGAGGGTTACCCGACGCGTTAGCGACGGTGACAACCTCATCGATGACTGCTTTTACCAGGTCTGTTCCTCCAGAGGTCGAGTTGACGTCCCCGATCGACCCTCGCATCAAGGTGCAGATTGCGCCCAGTGCGGCTAGAAACATCCACTTCTCCCACATATCCTGGTAGATCGTGTCTGAACATTCTGCGTCGAAGCCTGCTCCGGTGAGGGCGGTTCGGATGCTGGGAAGGCGGCCGTCGTTGCGGCCGTCGAGTGTCCCCCATCGCAGCGACTGCGGTGTTCCCAGCTGCACGATGTCGTTGCGGTCGTTCGTTTGGGTTGCAAGCCGACACGTCCCTCCGTAAATTTCACCGGTTCCGAGAGCATCGCTGATCTTGTCGAGGTGTGCGATGCCGTTGAGAAGAGGAACGACGACGGTATCGGTGCTGACCGCTGGTTCGACGTCTGCGAGAGCTGCGGGTAAAGCGAACGATTTGACGGCCACAATAACGAGGTCGTAGGCGCTGTCGATGTTATCGGCTGTAATTGTTCTTGCCGGCACAGTCTCGATACTGCCGTCCATCTTTACTATCCGGATACCGACGGAGCGGAGTTGTTCGGCGCGCCGCGCCCTGGCAAGAAAGGTGACGTCGCGGCCAGACTGGATAAGCCGCGCCCCGAAGTATCCTCCGACGGCCCCAGCGCCCAGGATCAGAACTTTCACGTTTTTACTTCCCATTTCGTTGGCAGCGACGCCCAGCGGTTCGCTTCACACTAGTTTCCGGCCTTTGGTTTCAGGGGTGAGGACGGTGGTGATCAGGCCGATCGCGGCGAGGACGATCGTGTAAAGGACAAATATCCATTCAAGATCTTTGCCGGCGAGTGAGGTGAGTACGTAGGGCGCTGTACCTCCGAAGATGGCAACGATGAATGAGTAGGGGACTCCGATTCCTGACGCGCGGACGGCGGTGGGGAATAATTCGGCAAAATAGGCAGGCATGATGCCGACAAAGGCACCGAGGAAGAACAGCGCCACCATCATGACGAGAGCGAGCCGGACCGGAGAGTCGTCGAGTGATTCGAAAAGGGGATACGGCAGCACAATGAACGCGATACTGAAGGTGATGAAGATCGGTTTGCGCCCGAACCGGTCGGACAGTAGGCCCCAGACCGGGAGGGTCAGCATGAAGAAAATATTTGCAATCACGCTGGCCCACAACGCTCCCGATGCCGGTACGTCCTTGGCGCTGATGGCAAAGCCCGATATGCCGATGGCCCAGGTGTAGTACACAACGGTCACACCGAGTGTGAGTCCCACGATCCGTACGAGACTGACTTTGTTCGCCGCGAGACCGCGTAGGAGGTCTCGGGTCGATTGGAGTGACTGCCCTGTCCCCTCGCCGGGCAGCTTGGCTTCTTCGGTGAATGCTTCTGTTTCCGGGAGCGTTCGTCGCAGGTACAAGCCGACGAGACCGAGCAGGCCACCGAAGAGAAACGGGATTCGCCACGCCCAGTCCCCGATAGCGGCGTCACCCAGGGTGCTTGTGATGCCTGCACCGATCAGCGTGGCGAGCACGATGCCAGCAGTGACGGACACGTACAGACTGGTCGACCAAAGCCCTCGGCGTGCTGGCGGAGCGATCTCGGCAATGTACGTGTAGGAGGCTGCGATCTCCCCTCCGTGCGCAAGCCCCTGCGAGAGCCTCGCGGCAACGAGAATTACTGCTGCCCATATGCCGATCTGGGTGTGATTCGGTGCGACACCGATGACGAGGCTCCCCGCCGCCATGAGAAGCATCGACGCGGTCATCGAGAACCGGCGCCCCCGACGATCGGCCAACCACCCGAACAAGAATCCACCGATCGGCCGCATGATGAAACCGACTGCGAAAACAGCGAGTGTGGACAACAACGCTGCGGTTGGGCCGGCGCCGACGAAGAACTGCGTTGCGAAGAACGGCGCGAAAATTGCGTAGACACTCCAGTCGTACCATTCAAGGGTGTTACCCACACCCGCACCGATCAAAGTGCGAAAGCGCCTTATGGGAGCACCGATCTCGGTCACTCGGGTCGAGTTCAAGCTGGACGATGGCACTGGGGCCTCCTTGCGAGGGTACTGGGGCACGTCACCGCGTAAATTGCAGCCGACGCTCGCGCTGCACTCGCGATACGCAGTGCGCGCGAAATAGTTCATTGGTGCGAACGAGGCAAATTTTGACTACCCAGAAAGTGACGTCGACGCGAAATCACCTATGCGCTACTGGTTTCAGTCAAGGACTCGAAGCCGTCGGTCTGTCAACTATGACGGTAGACACACCTGCAAGGTCGGTCAATCGTTTGATATCAACGGTACGTCCGTCGTAGATCGATAGTGCTCAAGGAACACGCGCCGCCGCGGTCGAATCGCGCAGTAGCAGTTTGGGAGGCTCTGGAACAACGATACGGCGGGGTCCCTCCTTCGGTGAGAACCACCGCCAGTTCGACTGCCTCGGCGCCCAGTTGCCGGGTCGGTAGGGCGACGGTCGACAAGCGCGGAGACAGAAAGTCAGCAAGCCTGTCGGTATGCAGGGCAAGAATGGAAAAATGTTCGGGGACACAAATTCCCGCATCTCGGGCCGCCGCGAGAGCGCCGACACCCATAGGGAAGGTGCCGGCAACGAGTGCAGTCGGCGCCGAGTTGTGGCGCAGCGCGCGCAGGGCTCCCTCGTATCCGGCGGCGTAGTCGCGATCCCTGACTTCGATTGGCGTCCCAATGGCTGCGTGCTTTGCGCAGGAGGCTACGAAGCCGCTTTTACGGCGAACCATCGTGTCGAGTGTGTGCGAACCAAAAATTCCGCAAATTGAGCGGTGACCGAGCTGGACCAGGTGGTTCACTGCCAGAGCAGCGGCATCACTGTCTCGTAGGACGACGCTGGCCGATACACCTCGAACCTGACGATTGACCAGAACGACTGACCTCGGTGCTTTTTCGACAAGTTCGCGTAACGACCCGTCTTCGATATGCCCGGAGGCAACCATTATTGCGTCCACGCGGCCGTGCATCAGCATGTCCGTAATGGTCTCGTGCGGATCCCCGGCAGCGTGGGTACCGAGGACAAGTCCGTACCCACGTTTCTTCGCCTGTTGTTCGACACCCTGTGCGATCGAGGCGTACACAGGGCTGGTGAACCCTGGCAGCAGCAAGCCGAACGTCTTCGTCCTGGAATTTCTCAGACCCCGCGCCGATGCGTTGGCGCGGTATCCGAGTGTCTCCGCGGCATGCTTGATTCTGGCGCGGGTGTCCTGTGATGCGAACCCCTTCGGATCGTCGCGGAGAACCCGCGAGACCAAACTGACATCGACCCCCGTCAGTCGAGCGACATCGGCCAGCGTCGGACGTCGTCGAGGGTCTGCGTCTTCGCTGGGTGGCACGGCTCCGATTCTTTCACTCACCAGAGAGGGTCGCTCCGCGCACGGTCACGGCTCGAATGGCAGCGCGGAGACAGCGCGGAAGGCAGGCGAGGTGGTGGGGTAGTCGAGGACATTGATCAACACCCCGTCAGGGTCGCGGACCATGGTGGATCTGAGTCCATCCGCCGACAGCGTCTGTATCTTCCATTCGAACTGTACGCTGCACGTTTCCAGATAGGCAGTGATGCCTTCGAGGTCGTCGGTGCGAAAAACGATGGCTTTGAGACCGCTGGTTTGCAGGTGCGGACCCGGAACGATCGGTGCGTCGGGATGCTCGCGTGCGCCTCGCTGTGCGAGCAGCTCGATTCGAGCCGCGCCTCGCTCGATGATCACGAGCTCTGCATCCACCACGGTGCTGAAGGTTCGGTAAACCACTTCGAATCCGAAGACGCGTTGGTACCATTCAAGCGATTTCGTCAGATCCGTGACGGAGACGGCGACGTTGTCGAACTCCAAGCCCTCGATAGTCATAGAACTACTCCACTCTGCTAGGTGCATCTGTTCCCCACCCGTCTCGGGTAGGTGTTTCACGTGATGGCTGCAACTTTTGCGGTGCGACGGACTCGAGTTGCTCGGCAGGCCATCTCCGGAGTTTCTGCCCCGGGCCGCACACTCTATGGATACCGCGAGCGATTGGGTGTGGTTGGACGCCTCCACCTGATCCTCGGCTGAGAAGAACACGCGGCTCCGGCACTGTTCTCCGACCCGACCACGTCAATCGCCTTGCTGCATGATCTGCGAGGCGCGCCTGACGCCGCGGACAAAGTTCTCGTAGCCGGTGCATCTACAGAGGTTTCCACTGAGAGTGTCTCGAATCTCGGCATCGGACGGTGTCGGTTGCCGATCCAAAAGTGTTGTGGCCGAGAGGATCATGCCCGGCAGACAGAATCCGCACTGAAACGAGTAGCACTCCATGAAGGCCTGCTGCACCGGGCTGGGATCGTCCACGGTGCCCAAGCTCTCGATGGTTCGGACCGATTGTCCGTCGGCTCGTCCAACGAAGATCAAGCACGTCTTCACACAGTCGTCGTCGACATATGCCGTGCATGTGCCGCAGTCACCGTTGCGGCAGCCAACGCGCACGCCCTTCAATCCGAGGTGCTCGCGCAGAACATCTACAAGGATGGCATCGCTGGGAACCGTGACCGCCTGCGCCTCGCCATTGACTATCAGGTTCACATGCTGGTCGGTCATCGTGTACCTCCTGGTGTTGTCAGTGCCGTCCGCAGAGCACGACGGGCAATCTCTGGTGCAACGCGGCACCGGTAGTCAGCTGAGGCTCTGAGATCCGACCAAAGATCGCCAGAAGGAACGCATCCGATCGCGGCGCGCACCTGTGCGATCGCAGTATCCTCGTCGAACGTCCCTTCATTCGCTTCGATGGGAATTACTAATGGAACCGTCGCCAACCCGCCCACCACCAACCGTCCAGCGGTGCCCGAGCCATCGACATCGGCTGGAGGAAGAAGGCACGACGCGGTGACCACCGGCCACGAGGATTCGGCAAACTTCAACTTGTAGTACGCGGCGCGCATTGTGCCGAATCGCCGCGGAAAGCTGATTCCGGACAGGACCTCGGACTTGCTCATGTCGTTGCTCTCGGCGCCGACAAAGAAGTCGGCCGCTGCGACGACGCGCTGCGCCGCAGCAGATTGCACGATCATTTGCGCGTCCAACGCGACCAACACCGCCGGTGCATCGGAATGTGGCCGTGCTGCGCACCCTGCACCACCGAGAGTTCCTTGGTTGCGGATCTGGATGCCGCCGGTGATACCGCTGGCCATCAGGTGCAGGAGGCGTAGTTCCCGGCGGACAGTCGGCGACACGATCAGTTGCTGGTAGGCCACCAGTGCGCCGACATGGATTTCACTGGCGCTCGCCCTGATCTCGCGGGCGTCGATCCGTCCGAGGTCGATGATTCTGGAAGGCGTCGCATAACCATGAGACAGAGAGGGAATGGTAAGCGTCCCGCCGCCGATCACCATCGTCGTATGCCCGACCGAGTGGTGTCGTTGCAGTAGCTGCGCAGCTTCTACGGCACTGCGAGGAAAGTCGACACGGCGCGTAGTCATCGTTCATCGCAATTGAAGTCGAGCATGTCCAACACCCGCGGGGGCGTGAGTGGGAAGGTCTTCGCCTCGACGCCCCATCGCGCAAGGGCATGATCGACTGCATTGGCCACTGCCGCCAGTGCTCCTCCTACTCCGGCCTCCCCCGCACCCTTCGCGCCGAAGAGAGTGTTGGGAGAGAGTGTTTCGAAGTGACCGACAGTAAACGGTGGTAGGTCGTTCGCCCGTGGAATCAGGTACTCCTTGAACGACCGCGACCGAGGATCGCCCTGGTCGAATTGGCTGTGTTCGAACAGCGCTATTCCGACGCCCATAGCCATCGCGCCCTGTAACTGCCCCTCTACCAGGGCCTCGTTGATGACGCGGCCGCAATCATGTACGGCAGTCAAGCCTTGCAGCGTGATCTTCCCAGTCAGCGTATCCACAGCCACGTGTGCGACGTAGGCGCCGCTTGAGAAGTATGGATAGCTGTACCGATAGGGCGCCGTCTCGTCGGGTCTGGTCGTATTGACGGGACGATAGGTCCGTTCGTGCCGCAACGCCGATGGATCCAACGAGAGTGCGTGTGCACTGATGGCCGCGAAGGGCAGCGGTGGGTGTTCCGCTAACTCGACGTGTCCGTCGACGAGTCGAATTCGAGAGACGGGAACACCCGTGAGAGCTGACGCATGTTCGGTCAATTCCGTTGCCAGGTCTCGTGCGGCGAGCACGACCGCTGCACCTCCGACCGCTGTGCCGCGGCTGCTGGCGTTACCGGTCCCGGCCGGGACGATGTCCGTATCGCCCTGCACTATTGTGACGTCACCTCGGGTAAGCCCGAGCACGTCGGCGGCTAGCATCGCGAGGGAGGTTTCCCCTCCCCCGCCAGGGCTGGTGACACCGCTGTACACATGGACGTGACCGTCTGAATCCATGGAAATCGTCGCGGCCTCATCTGCAGCAATGGTCGGCACCACATTCTCCGCGAGCCGACCCGACGCGTGCCCTCCTCCTTCCGGAGTGATTTCGAAAGCGATGCCGACGCCTTCGAGGATCCGGGTGTCGGTGTCCGTGCGAACGGCATCGCAGAGCCCGTCGTAATCGGCGAGCGACAGCACCTCGTCCAGAACGCCTGCGAAGTCGCCACTGTCGATGAGGTATCCGGACGGCATCCTGTGCGGAAAAGCGTCCTTGCTCAACAAATTCCGGCGCCGCACGACCACCGGGTCCAGATCGAGAGATCTAGCAATCAGATCCATGGTGCGTTCCATCACCAGAATTGGGCCTTCTTTGCCGAAACCACGCAACGACTGCCATGGCGGTTCGTTCGTCTCGACCACCAACGACTCGATCGCGACGTTCCCGATGCTGTACGCAGTGGGGAAGCTGGCTGCTGCGACGAACGCCTGGCGCCAGCCGGGCGAGGTCGATTCGGCACCGACCGGAATGACGATCTTGTCATCGAATACGGTAACGATGCCAGATTGATCGAAACCGACTGTGACGTCGTGCAATTGCTCGCGGCCGCCGCCCAGGAAGCATTCGCCGCGGCTTTCCATCCACTTGACAGGACGGCCGGTCAACAAACTCATCAAGCACACGAGCGGCTCCTCGACCGGTCCTGTCATCTTCAATCCGAACGAGCCGCCCACGGAGGGGACAACGACACGAATCGCACTCTCGTCTATACCCAGAACCGTCGACAACTGGCCCCTCAACTGGAAAGGCTGCTGGTGTGAGGCATGGACCGTCAAGCGTCCGTCGCCTTCGGACCAGGATGCGACGTAGCCGCGGGGTTCCATCGGCGCAGTCGAGCTTCGTTGCATCGAAAAGCGATAGTTCCTGGTGTGAACGGCCGCGGCGAGCGCCGCGTGCGTATCGCCGCACTCGAAGACGTTCTTCGCGATGACACGGTCCGCGAGTACCCGCGTCAGTCCACCAGCGGCGCCCCGCTGCTTCTGAAACACTGCGGCGTCGAACACGCCAGGTAACGCTTCGTACACGGCGGTGATTGCTGCGGCTCCCTCCGCGGCCGCGCTGCGAGTCTCGCCGACCACCACCGCGATCGCCTCGCCGACGAACCGAACTTTCTCGGTCGGTAGTGCAGTCATGACGCTTCGTCGTCCACCGATCAACTCGGGCTCACCGAAGCTGTACGGCAGAGGACCCAAGTACGTGGCAGCCTCTTGCCCCTCCAAGACTCGCACCACACCGGCGACCCGGCGCGCGTCCGCGACGTCGACAGCAACCAAGTTCGCGTGTGCCATTGTGCTTCGAGCAACCGCCATGTATAGCATGTTCGGCAGGCGCACGTCGTCGACGTAGGTAGAGGTTCCGCTAACGAACGAGAACGCGTCGGTCTTCGGATACGGTTGAGGCTTTTTCACCATCGAAATACGGCTTCCGGTTCGAATCGTCGTGGAAACAAGAGATGCTCAACCCTTCATTCGCGCGAGCCCTTCGAGAGCAAGTCCGTATCCGAGGAGTCCGTGTAGGCGAGCTCGTAGATCCTCGGTGAGCACGGTTCTGGTGTATCGACGGACCAGCCTGGGCTGGAGCATGAGTTGCTGCGCGAGAGCGCGGGCGCGATCCAGGACCTCCCCTTTCGGCAACACTTCGTTGACCAACCCGATCGATTTCGCCTCGGCTGCGTCCACTTTTTGCCCGGTCATCAAGAAGTAGCGCCCGCGAGTCATCCCCATCAGCAGGGGCATCACTATGTGCATGCCGTCTCCCGGCACCATGCCTCCGGCGAAGTGCGCGGTGTCCTGGAAGTACGTGTCATCCGATGCAAGGACGATGTCCGAGACGAGTGGTATTTCGGCGTGTCTGACTGCAGGACCGTTGATCGCGGAAATGATGGGGGCTTCGATCGACAGGAGGTTCGGCAGTAGGTGCTTGCCCTCGAAGTAGATGGGGTCGTACGCATCTGGGGTCATCGTGTTGCGGTTGGGGTGCTCTCCGGGTTTGATTGCCGGCCCGCTGAAGTAGTCGCCTACCCCGGTGAGGATAACGACTTCGTTGTCACGATCTCGGCCGATCTGCAGAAAGGCATCCTCGAGCTCATTGTGTGCGAGCAGGCTCCATTGCAATGGCCCACCGTTCGTCTGGAGGGTGACTTCGAGGACACCATCATCGGATCGGGCCATCGAGATGCTTCGATACTTGTTTTTGTAGCTGTCGAAATTCGACGCTGCTCGTTCGAGGTGGCTCATGCTCGGTGTGCCAACGGTCTCTGTCATGAAGGTTCGCTCCTTAGTGTTGTGCGGCGTCAGCTCTTGTCAGGGCTCGTCAAAAATCGCTACAGCGCGGGTCCAACCGCCCGAAGCGGCGAAGATCTTGACTGGAAATGCGGCTATCTGGAATCCGTGCGAAGGGAGCTGTTCGAGATACCGAAGCTTCTCGATCTGGCAATACTCGACCGTGCGTCCGGCTTTGTGTCCTTCCCAGATAATCGAGGGGTCACCGTCGCGGGCGTACCGTTCTGCCACATACTTGTATGGCGCATCCCACCCCCAGGCATCTGTTCCAACTACCCGCACCCCCTTTTCGCAGAGAAAAAGTGTTGCTTCTCTACCTACGCCACAACCACTTTCGGCATAATGTTCTGTTCCGAATTTCGCTGCAGCCGAGGTGTTGACCACCACGATGTCGAACGGTCGCAGCGAATAGTCGATCCGGGCGAGTTCCCGTTCGATATCTTCGGCAGTGACCACGTACCCGTCGGGTAGATGACGGAAATCGAGCTTGACACCTGGCCGGAAGAACCAGTCCAGTGGCATTTCGTCTATTCCACGGGGCTTGGTCCCGTCTTCGAGCAGCGAAGAATAGTGCCACGGTGAGTCGACGTGCGTCCCGTTGTGGGTCGAAAGATTGACAGTTTCCAAGGCGAAAGCTTCACCGTTGGGAAGATCGGAGGCTTGAAGACCAGGGTAGCGACGCTCGAGCGTCGGCACGGTATCTTGATGGCTCGTGTAGGCGATGGAGTACTCGTATCCAGGTGGGTCCGAGGGAACGTCGTTCTGCAGGGTCATCGACAGGTCGAGGATTCGTCGCATGAAAATCCGTTCATTGGAGTCGCATATCGTTGCAGGCGTCAACCTGCAGAGAAATAGGAAGACGGCGCCTGCCAAGTGGACTTCTAGCTTGGGGGTTCGACAGTCGCACGCCTGTTGACGTCGAGTCAAACGTTTGATATCAAATCGTCCGATGTGCATACGGATGGCTTCAGCCGAAAGTGAAAAGGACAACGAACGACGCATTTTGATGAACGAGTGGTTCCGCTCGCCATCGTGAACGCGGCGTTCGCAGCGTCGTTGCGACACAACACACGTGGTGCGCGAGCGACGGTGACACTCACTCTCAACGTGTTAAACGCCGCGATGCGAGCTGCGCGGCCGAATGCATAGTGTGACTGGAGCACGGCACCGATAGCGAATGTGCGATGCAATCGATGAGATCGTCGGCGCCGGCAGTGAAGCACCCCTGGGGGGGATCTCTCGTCCTCCCATCCGACAGCCGATCGGGTTGCTGCCGAACCGGGATTGGAAGGCGATCACGCTACAGCTGGTTGTCAGTGTCAACCAGCTGTAGTGTCGGTTGACACCGACAACCATGGAGGAAGAATATGCCGACGGTACTCATCACCGGAGGGCATTCCGGGATTGGGCTCGATTGCTCGAAGGATCTTGCAGCACGAGGGTTCGACCTTGTTCTCGCAGGCCGGAGCCCGGCACGGATGCAAATTGTTGCGCAGGAATTGCGATCAGCGCACAACGTCGACGTGCTGTTGGTCGAGCTCGACACCTCGTCGCTCGCGTCCGTTCGCACGGCTGCCGATGAATGCCAATCGCTCCTGCAGCGCGGCGAGATAGGCTCGCTGGTCGCCGTCATCTGCAACGCGGGCGGGCGCTTCGACGGGGATGTGCGATACAGCGAAGATGGTTACGAGCTGACATTCGCAACGAATTGCTTAGGGCACTTCCTTCTGGTTCAGCTCACTGTGCCACTGCTGGCCGCGCGCGGCCGTGTCGTCTTCACTGCCAGCGGCACCCACGATCCGGACACGATGGACGGCAGGATGGTCGGCGCCGCCATGAAGCCCGACGCTTTCGCTCTCGCGAATGACGGCAAGGACGGATCGAGGCCCCTCTCCGCTGGTAAGCGCTACTCGACGTCAAAGCTGTGCGATGTGATGTATGCTTACGAGCTCGCACGTCGTCTCGAACGTGCGGGCAGCTCCGTCTCGGCCATATCGTTCGATCCCGGCTCCATCCCGAGCACCGGCTTCCTACGGGACATGCCGAAGGCCATGCAGTGGCTAGCCAACACCCGGCTCTTCGGCTGGGTCAGTAGGCGTATGGGGGTCGTCACGTCGACCTCGAAGTTCTCAGGAACTTCGCTCGCGCAGATTGCGACCGAGGACCAATACCCGACTGGCTCGTACCTTCAGGCCAACGCCGGCACCCTGACGAAGGTACGGTCATCAACAGTCTCGTACGACGAACAGATCGCAGTGACCTTGTGGAATGATTCAAAGGACCTGGTTGGCCTCATCCCAGACGAGGAACCCGCTGAGCTGCGATGACGACTGGCAAGAAATTGGTATCAGCTGCTACCGCGTTGGTAGACGCCGGAGGGGAACAAGCCGTCACCCTTCGAGCCGTCGCGGCCGCAACAGGTCTCTCGCACAATGCGCCGTACAAGCACTTCGCGAGCCGCGACGCGCTACTCGCTGCAGTCGCAGCACAGGACTTCCGCGCCTTCCGTGGGATCTTCAGGGACGCTCAGCGGGCAAAGCAGGCCCCAGAAGGTCAGCTCACTGCGGCACTCGAGGACATAATCGCTTTCAGCGAACAGCACCCGGGTAGGTATCGTCTGCTGTTGAGCAATCCGATAGTCGCCTCCCAAGAAGGCGAACTACGAGACGCCGCCGGAGACGCGTTCCGGACGTTCACCGAGATCATCGATTCCTGTCAGACGGTGGGTGTGTTACCTGCCGCGCCGAACGAAATTCTCGCCGGGATCGTGTTCGCGACCATGCACGGGTTGATCGACGCACAGTCGAGCGGACGCTTACAAGCTGGGCACGGTGTTAACGACGTGCGAACAACTCTGCAACTATTCCTTCGACTTCTGCAGCCACGCGAGGTCTGAGATGGTCCGGCTGCCGAACCTCAACGACCAGCCGGAGCCGTTCGAACCTACGCGAAAAGGAGGGCGCTGCGCGACAGCAGAAGTTTGCTCATGAGTATGGGGCTGCTGGGCATCGCTATTTCGGGTCACCGTGAACCGGGGCTGTTCCTGACCACCGCACACGGCCCCGCACTCCTCACGGGCGGGACATTCGGACTCGAAGCCTCAATCATCCCCGTTTTCGTCGGCGTTACTTTGGCGATTCAAATGTTCATTGGTGCGCGTTTGCGAACTCAGCACGTCTGATCTCGGTGCAGACGCGACGCACCAATCTCCCACTACAGTGCATGCCGGTCCGACAGTCTTCTCGAGACGATCTCGTCCGTAGTGCTGCAATCATCTCTCTGTTCAAGTTCTAGGGTTACTACAGCCGAACCACCCACAGTAAGTCGAGTTGCGATCGACTAACGGTCCCGGTTCGGCCGTCCTGTCGCTACACCACCCAGCCCGCAGCGCTATCAGACCGACAGCGTTGGACGGGCCTGAGGCAGTGCACGACAGCATTCTCAAGCAGCCCTAATCAATTGGTTCAGGGCCCTGCTCGCACGTACCGCAAGGCCGCAGGTGCCGGATGCTGGCACCTAGCTCTTAGTTGATCCGCCCTACCATGTCCGGTTCTCTGCCAGAGCTCGTTCGAGGTAGTCGAGGTTTTCGCGAAGCATGGAGATGGCTCGCTCCGTACCCTCCTGTGCGGGAGCCGAGCTATCTGCCGACGCGACTGCTCGTACGGCCATGTCGGCCAATTGGACCGCCACCGCACGGTCGCTGTCCGAGTCTCCCGTCGGCTGCCACCAGGCGACCCAGTTCAGCATGCCGATGATTCCGAGTGCTGCGGTGCGCGGATCGACGGGCCGCATCTCTCCCGCCCGAATGCCGCTCTCGATGACGACGACGAACTCTTTGAGCACGTGCCGCCGGCTCAGTTGGTGAGTACGTGAGAGCTCGTCGGGTAGATCGGTCTCGGATCTGATGATCAGCTTGAACCGGTCGG
The DNA here is from genome assembly GCF_003641205.1 of Rhodococcus sp. P1Y. NCBI lineage: Bacteria > Bacillati > Actinomycetota > Actinomycetes > Mycobacteriales > Nocardiaceae > Rhodococcus > Rhodococcus sp. P1Y. The sequence continues at coordinate 2,392,967 of NZ_CP032762.1, read as the reverse complement.
AGCTCTGAGCTTGATTCAAGGCGATCGAGGCGGCCATCTTCCGTAGCTTCTCGGTCGGTCCGAGATCGGTACGGTTGTTTATCTCGTGTAGCACCGCCGCCGGGGTCTCCGTGGTCTCACTGAAGAGCTTGGACAGCAGTTCGTCCTTGTTTGCAACGTAGTGATACAGCGCAGGCCGCGTCAGGCCGGTGGCGTCGGCGACGTCCTGCAGCGTGGTGCTGGCGAAGCCCTTCTCCGCGAACAGACGCGTGGCCTGATCGAGGATTTGCTTCTCGACCAGTTCGCGCCGCGGGTTCTGCTTGGATCCGCGTGGTGCATCCTCGCGTGTCATGAACGAAGAATAACCGTCACGTCCGTCAACCTCCCACCGACACGAGGTGAGCGCGGCCGCTGACGAGTCCGGCGACCGCGTCGGGCAGGCAGGACTTGGGGACGTCGACGACGACGAGTGCATCAGAACTCTGCATCATCCGCTCGGCCACATCGAGCCGATCGAGGACGTGTGCGCGTTCCACCGGACCGGTCAGCCACACCGTGGCACTCGCCCGCGCCTCGTCGACGAGTGCCGTCGCTTTCTCGTTCCAGGCCGATTCGACGTCGACCGTCAAGACATTGGTCGTGGGGTCGTCGCGCAGGGCGTCGGGTGCCAGGCGTGTGTCGAACGATCCGCGTGCATGCTCGAGTTCGCGACCGAGGACCCAGGCCGAGACGTCTTCCGGAGGCCCGGAATCGACGTCGGCATTCCCGTAACTCGCGATGCCCTTCCACGCGACGTCGGGGGCCGACTCCAGGAACCTGTCGAGGCCGACCTTCCCTGCCCGGGTCATGTACGCGAGCATCAGCTGCTCCACTGGGAGGTCCATCCGGTGCGGGAAGGACTCCCACCACTGCTCGCTGCGCAGCGCAATCTGCTGCAGGTGATCGACCGCGGGACGCCTGACGCGCTCGTACTCCACCAGGGCGCCCTCGACGGTGTCCGACGACGACAGCGCCGCATCGAGCGCGATGGCGTCCTCCATGGCCAGTTTGGTGCCGGACCCGATCGAATAGTGCGCGGTGTGTGCGGCGTCGCCGAGCAGGACGACGTTGCCCGCGGACCAACTCCGGCACGTGACGGTCCGAAACTGCATCCACCGGGTGCGGTTACCGATGAGATCGTGACCCTGCAGCGTGTCGGCGAACGCAGTCTTTAGGTAGCGCAGTGACACTTCGTCGCTGTCGGCGGCCTCTGTCGCCTCTGTAGAATTGTCGAACCCTGCACGGCGCCACGTTTCGACGTCCGTTTCGATCAGAAATGTGCTGCGATCTACAGCGTATGGATACGCGTGGGCCACGAACGTCCCGTGCTCGGTGATCGCGGGTACGAAGATGGCACTGGGCAGCGCGAAATCGGTACCGCACCAGAGATAAAGACCTGATCCGGTAGTGATGTCCGCGCCGAACTCGGGGTTTGCCGTGCGCGTTGCACTGTTGATCCCGTCGGATGCGATGACGAGATCGGCATCGAGCTCGGCCGGCTCGCGGCGTTCACCGAATACGAGCCTGACCCCCGCATCCCGTGCCTGCCCCTGGAGGATGGACAGCAGGGTCGTACGGGCAATGGCCAGGAGATCGCCGTGCGCCAGACGCGCGGTTGCGTCCCCGACCTGCATCGACATCTCGTGCGAATAAGCCTGAGCAACAATTGCATCGAGCGATACCGCGTCGGCCAGGCGTAGGTTTCGCTGCGTACGTGAGGCGAGTCCGACGCCGAATCCGAACGTGGTGTCCGGTGAACTCTGCTCGTAGACAGTGATATCTGCGGCTGGATTGGACAGTTTGAGCAGCCGTGCGGCGTAGAGACCACCCGGGCCTCCACCGATGACAGCGACGCGATCAACTTTCATTCTTGCCTCTCGAGTTTCGCGGTGATATCCAGCCGCAAACTTTTCTTGTCTATTTTGTTGACGTTGGTTCTCGGCAGATCCGCCATCCATTCGAGGCGCTCGGGCCACTTGTACTTGGCCACCCCCAACTCGGTGAGATGATCCTGGATTTCGGCCATCGTCAGTGGCGTCCCGTCGGTGACGAGATATGCACATGTCTTCTCGCCGAGTCGGGGATCGGGCATCGCGACGACGGCCGCGCTCACGATCGCCGGATGGCCGAGGAGTAGGAGCTCGAGCTCCTCGGCGTTGATCTTCTCGCCGCCGCGGTTGATCAAGTCTTTGATTCGTCCCTCGATGGTGATGAATCGCTCGGATTCCACCACCGTGATCGACGCCAGATCTCCGGTACGGTAGAAGCCGTCCGAGGTGAAGGCGATCCGATTGTGTTCGGCCGCAGCGAAATACCCGGTGATCGTGTATGGTCCGCGGCAACACAGTTCGCCGACCTGACCGTCCGGCAGTTCGATCTCGGTGCCGGGGTCGAGGATACGAACCTCGTCGTCGGTGGAGACCGGAGTGCCGACGGTCGCGATCCTGGCATCCCGTGGTGACGGCACCGGCGTGACGGTGAGTAGTCCCTCGGACATGCCGAACAACTGCCCTGCCCAATGATTCTCGCCGTCGTCGACGCGATCCATGAGCTCGGGCGAGACCTTCGCGCCGGACAGGATGACGTGTCGCAATCGCCCACGGACACGGTCGAACTCCGGACCCATGACGGCCTGGTAGTGGCCGTGGCCGATCAGGACGTCGGTGGCCTCCGCTCGGTCCATGAGCTCGAACGCGGAACGGGCGTCGGCGGTCGCGAGAACCAGGCACGCGCCGACCGAATGAGCGGCGTGCAGGCCACACGCTATGCCCGCGTTGTGTACGATCGGGATCAAATGAGCGACCCGGCTGTCCGAGTTCCATTCGAGCCGCTGGGCATACATGAGCGCGTTGTTCCAGTACTCGGCATGAATACGCGGAATGACCTTCGGCACTCCCGTTGTTCCACCGGACAATTGGAAGGCCACCACGTCCTCGGGGTCGGTCTCGGCCTCGATGGCCTCGACCGCAGCCCTGGCCTCGGCTGGGTCGATACCGAGGCCGATGTCCTCGAGTCGGAGCTCGCCTTCCCCGCCGACGGTGATGACCTGTCGAACGGTCTCGCTGGTCGCGGCATGGCCCCGCGCGAACTCGACAAGATCGAACGACGGCAGACCTGCCTCGACGATGTGCAGGGCAGCACCGACCGCCGAACTGACGTGTCCGATCTCGTGCAGACGATGGGCGGCTAACGTCGCCACCGGGACCAGGCCGGCTTTGACGCAGCCGTACCAGGCGAGGACGGTCTCAAGTCGGTTCGTCAGCTGGAACAGGACGGGTTCCAGCCGCGCGAAGCCCAGCTCGATCAGTCCGGCTGCAATGGCGTCTGTGCGACGGTCGAGTTCGGCGAACGTCATCGAGCCCTCCGCACTGATGATCGCGGGTCGGTCGGGATAACGGAGTGCAACGTCGTGAAGTCTCGAGCCCGTGGGCTTCGAACTCCACGCCCCGCTCAGTCGATAGTGCTCGGCCCTGTCTCTCGGGTACGGCACAAGACGCCCACCCCAATCCGAACAGGTCGCTTCGGTGGTCACCGTCATCGCTCGGCCACCGCTGGAAGCAATCGAGAGATCTCCAACGAATGATCGGGGTGATCGGCAGGCACAATTCCCGAGTACACGGCCGTCCAGCACCCCGGGCAGCACAGCTGACGGAAGACGATGGGCGTATCGACGTATTCGGCAGGATCGGACGTCACCTGCGGTCCCGCTGCCGAGGACGGTCCCTCGTAGCGAGCCAGATCCAGCACACCGCTTGATTTTTCGTCACCGAGGAGTCGGCCGCATTGCGCACACGCGATGACGCGAACGTCGCCGACGGTGACCTCGGACAGGTTGTCGTCGAGCCGTCGTCCGAGCGAGAGATCCATGATGGGGGCATCGGAGTGCGCGGTCGACCGGGTTCGCCTGTCCTCGAACAGCTCCCGACGCCTACGTGCAGTGGCTGCGTTGTCGACCACACCGTCGCCGATGACGACGCCGTAGACCGCTTCGGCTCCCGCAGGGGTGACCTTTCCTTCCCGAAGGTCGACGACGACGGCATCGGGGTCACGGTGCAGCGGATCGCCGTATCCGCCGCCGCCCTGCCAGTGCATGTACAGAACTTCGCCTGGCGCGACGTAGCTCTCGGCGTAGCAGGCGCCGAATTCCTTTCCGCCGCCCAGCTCGTCGAGTGCTCCTGGAATCTTGCCCGCTGCGAATTGTTCGATGACATCGGTGCTGCGAGCGAGGATCTCGAGTCCCGTGTTGCCCGGGTACCCGCCCGCGAGACCGTTGTTCTGTGCGACGGCCTTGCCTGCCGAGGCGAGGACGAGGCCCATCGGTAGGGAGGTTCCGTACGGCGTGACGGCGAGTGATGCGCTGACGCCGCCTCGTTGGCGGCCTGGTCCGCCGGAGTCGGGCTCCTCGCGTCGCCACAGCGTGAGGAGTGGGTACAGGAACTCCGTCATCTCGGTGTCGGGGATGCGCCCCATCGGGATGCAGAACAGCCCGCCGGTATCCATGCCGTCGGCGGTAGGCCGAGCGCCATACCCTCCTGCCATCGGTTCCATCATGATGTTGAGGAATGGAACGGGCTGCTCACCGCGTTCGTCGAGTCCGGCGATGACCGCAGTGTCCCAGGTTCCACAGCACGCGGCCTGCACGCTCTTACCGAGGTCGACGGACCGATCGAGCATCTGCGACAGGCACTCCGCGATGAGTGTTCCCGTGAGCCAGGCTGGTCCGATCGGACCACGACTCACCGCCGCAGGGAAGCTGGCGTTGTTGATCGTTCCTTCTTCGGAAACCAGGTCGAAGCATCGCATCAAGCCACCTGCGGACCAGGGAATGTCTCCGGCGAGGATCGGTAGGAGGGCGAGCATGACGCCACCGCGCATGCCGGCGTACGTGCAGTTGATGACGCCGGTCTGCTTGTCGGTGCCGGTGAAGTCGAAGGTGAGGTGATCGGCGGTCTTGCTCATCGCGACGGTGATCTTGTGGACGCCGCGATCGCCCGCGTGTGACTGGTCCTGGTAACCGGTGGCCTTCCAGGTCCCATCGGGCAATGAGCTCAGCTTGCTGCGCAGGCGTCCTTCGGCGTCGGTCATCATGCGCTTCATCACGGCCTTGACGGTGTCCGCGCCGTACTGCTCGATGACGGCGAGCATCCGGTTGCGGCCTACGGTGTTCGCTCCGATCTTCGCCCGGAGGTCGAGACCGACCAGCATGGGAACCCGTGAGCGCCGCACCCAGAGATCGGAGACGTCACGCTGCAGCTCGTAGTCGCGAACGACCTTGACTGGAGGCGTCGGAAGCGACTCGGAGAACACGTCTTTCGCCGAAGGGTCGAACGATCCGAGTCCGGAGCCGCCGAGGTCCGGCTCGTGGCAGATCGCGCTGGTCCAGGCGAACAGCTTGCCCTCATGGAAGATCGGCTGGTAGACGATCACGTCGCTCTGGTGCAGTCCGCCGCCGACCCAGGGGTCATTGCAGAGGAACATGTCGCCTTCGGTGATTCCAGGGTTCGTGGCCCGGTGTTGCAGGGTCCAGTAGATCGCGAGGTCCACCGCACCGACGAGCATGGTGTTGTACAGACCGACCTGAACTTCCTGTCCCAGTTCGTCACTGATCGCGAAGTCGAAGTCGTTGGCGTCGGTGACGATGGGCGAGCCGGACATTCGTTTGAGCGCTTCGCCCATCTCGTCGGTGACCGACCAGAGCCGGTGACGAATGACCTCGTAGGTGAGTGGATCGAGATCGTCGATCTGCTGTTGGGTGACGGTGTGGACCGGCAGGGTCGGTGGGAGGGAACGGGCGAGTGCGTCGGGGTCTACGGGTCGAGAGGAGAAGATCTCGGACCCGGGTATGGCTGAAGTCATGCTGATGCTCCTAGGCGCAAAGAACTACTGGGCGACGATGTTGAGGTTGCCGAGGCGGTCGACGGTGCCGGTGGTGCCGTGGGGGACGACGACCGTCGTGGTGGGGACTTCGACGATCGCCGGTCCGGCGAGGACGTGCCCGGCGGCGAGCTTGCTGTAGTCGTAGATGTCGGTGTCCACGTAGCCGATTCGTCCGTCCAGATTCACCTTTCGGGTCCCGATACGAGCCACCGAGGCATCTGCGGAGTCGGCCGATTTCAGTTCGGGAAGTGTCGGCGAGAACGGCAGCACGCCCGTTGCGCGGACGCGGTAGGTGATGGCCTGAATACCGGCCTCGCGGAATCCGCTGTCCTTGCCGTACAGGTCGGCGTACCGCTGCTCGAACAGGTCGGAGGCAAGCGCGACGCTTGCCGAGTCCAGCGTGCCCTCGGGAATGGCAGTGGCAACCTCGGCCAACTGCATCGTGTACCGCATGTCGATCTCACGCTCGACCTCGACACTGGTGAACGACAGTCCCTGTCGGCCGAGGGCCTCACGGACGCGCTTCTCCAGGCCGTCGAAGTTGGCCTCCGCGCGGGCGGGGTCGAGTGGCATGGCGACCGGATCGGACAGTTCGGCGGCGAGCACGATGTTCGACGACGCGAGACCGTAGGCCGAGAATGCCGACGCAACCTGACCGAGCGGGACGATGACTTCCTTGACACCGACCTCGGCTGCGTAGGCGGCACAGTGCGACGGTCCTGCCCCGCCGAAGGCGTAGAGCACGAAGTTGCGCGGATCGTGGCCTGCCTCGACGACCGTCTTACGCAGCAGGTCTCCGGTCTGCGCGTTCTGGACGGCATAGATCGCGGCTGCCGCGTCCTCGATCGAGAGGCCGAGCGGCTCGGCGATTCGGCGTCGAATAGCCTCGCGGGCCAGCTCTTTGTCGAGTGGTTTGCGTCCACCGAGCAGTCCCCGTTCGGGCAGGATGCCGAGAACGAGATTGGCGTCGGCGTTGGTGGGCTCGGTGCCGCCCTGACCGTAGCAGGCAGGTCCTGGCACGGCCTGGGCGCTGTGCGGTCCGATCTGCAGGTTGCCGCCGGCGTCGACCCACGCGATTGCTCCGCCGCCGGATCCGATGGCGTGCACCTGCAGGGTCGGCACGTTGATCGGGTGGTGGTTGATGATGGTGCTGGACGCCCGTACAGGCTCTCCGTCGACGACAAGGCCGACGAGGAAGGTAGTTCCGCCGACGTCGGTGGCGATGATGTTCTTGTGACCGAGCTGCTTGCCGAGCGACACGGCGCCGACGACGCCGCCGGTGAGAACCGATCCGACCGTGCTGATCGCGTTCTTGGGAGCCTCCGCTGCCGCGACTGCGCCGCCGTTGCTCTGCATCACCAGCAACGGACCCTTCAGGTCGAGCGCGCGAAGCTTCGATTCGAGCGACCCCAGGTAGTCCCGCAGGCCGGGTCCGATCTGCGTACTCATGATCGTCGTCGCGTTGCGGGCGAACTCACGGATACGCGGGCTGACCTCGGAGGACAGCGATACGAACATGTCCGGGTCGATCTCGTGGACCAGTTCGCGAATCCGCTGTTCGTGCACGGGATTACGGAACGACCAGAGCAGCGAGACGGCGATGCCGGACACACCGTCGTCGACCAGGCTGCGGATCGCGACGCGGGCCGAGTCCTCGTCGAGCGCAACGACGACGCTGCCGTCGCGGTCGAGCCGTTCGGTGACTTCGAGTGCATGGCGCTTGGGGACGAGACCGTGGGATTTGCTTTGTCCGAGGACGTTCTGTAGTTGCTCGGGAGATCCGCCGAGGTAACGACCCTCGACATTCATGATGTAGATCGAATCCCGATGGCCCTTCGTGGTGAGGAAGCCGACCGGTGGGACGTTGCCCATCACCAGTGCGTTGAGCGACGACGTGGTGCCGTGCGCGATGTGGTGCGTGTTCGCAAGCATCTCCTGCACGGGGGAACCCAGCTGCTCGGCGAGAGCCTCGAGCACGTCGATGACCCCCTGCGAGTAGTCAGGAGGCGTCGAGGGGGATTTTGCGGCAACGACCGTGCCGGAACTGTCGTCGAGTACTGCGTCTGTGAACGTTCCGCCGACGTCCACTCCGATCACGTAGGCCATGCCGGTGTGCTCCTTCTAGTCCGAGTCGAAAAACTTCCTAGCGGCCGCGGGGTGAGACACCCTCCGGAACCGCTGACGTCTGTGTCGAGTATTCGACGTGAACGAAGACATGTCAAGCACAAACTGTGAGTGCCGTCACCACATTCTGTGCCGACTGCCGGGCGCATTGGCGTCGATCGGCTGGTCGGGGGGCGCTTGACGAATCGTCGCAAACGTCGAATACTCGTCATCAACGTCAAATACCCGAAGGGACCTAATGAGCAAATATCGAATCGGACTGGTCGTACCCAGTTCGAACGTGACCGTCGAAACTGAGATGCCTGCGCTTCTGGGCAGGCACTCGGACGCCGAGTTCTCATTCCACTCGTCTCGAATGCGGATGAAGGCGGTGTCGCCCGAGGAATTGCGCGCCATGAACGCCCAGCGAGAACGGTGCATCCTGGAGATCGGTGACGCAGGCGTCGACGCGATTCTGTACGCGTGTCTGGTTGCGTTGATGGCGGCGGGTCCCGGAGAGCATCAGCGCGTCGAGGGCCTGGTCGCCGAGCAGCTTGCGACCGGCGGATCCGATGCCGCCGTCCGTTCGAGTGCCGGCGCGCTCGTCGAGGGCCTGCGTGCGCTCGGCGCGTCCAACGTCGTGCTCGTCACCCCGTACATGCGGCCGCTCGCCGAGAAGGTTGTCGAGTACATCGAGGCCGAGGGCTTTCACGTGCTCGATTGGCGCGCGCTGGAGGTGTCCGACAACGCCGAAGTGGGGTGCATCCCAGGGGACCGTGTGATGGCTGCGGCGCGCTCGCTGGACCTCACAGGCGCCGACGCGCTCGTCATCTCGGCGTGCGTACAGATGCCGTCGTTGCCTCTTGTGCAGGCGGCTGAGGACGAGTTCGGAATGCCCGTGCTATCTGCGGCCACTGCAGGCGCGTACAGCCTGTTGCGTGCTCTCGGTTTGTCCATCGATCTACCCGACGCCGGTTCGCTGTTGCGGACCGACGCCGCAGTCACTCTGTAGGAAGGAAGTTTCATGTCCGACTTGCCACACAAGGTTCGCGGCGTCGACCACGTCGCCTACCCGACGTTTGATCCGGCCGGCACCGTCGAATTCTACCGCGACGTCCTCGGATTCCCCGTCGTTCATTCCATCTGCGCTGCAGGGTGGGGTCCGGAGAAGCACCCGGACTTCATCCACTTTTTCTTCGACATCGGTAACGACGATCGTCTCGCGTTCTTCTACTACTTCGGGCTCGAGCCGTTCGAGGGTGGCCCGCAGGGCGATTCGTACTCCAAGTTCGCCGAGGACGTTCCCGTCTTCTTCATCAGGTCGCGGCACCTGGCCATCCATGTAGACAGCGAAGAAGATCTTTTGGAGTACCGGCGTCGCCTCGACGGCAGTAGCTGGCCTGTGGAGATGCAAATTCAACACGAGACGATCGAATCCATCTACACGCACGATCCCAACGGCTACATGATCGAGCTCACCCGCGCGATGCGGCCCGTCACGCCGCAGGAGGATCTTGACGCCAACTTGACCATCGACGCGCTCATCGACGTCGTCCGTGGCGCGGACCCCTCCATGGCGAGCCTGTTGACGCGCAAAGCAGAGTTGATCGTCGAGCGCGCAGCCGACTGGTCGGCAGAGCACGAGGTCGGAGTCTCGTGACAATTTTGTACGTACTCGACATTCCGGAGAACACCACCATCGCGTCCGTCGCCGAGATCGATCCCGCCGTACGTGTAGATCACGTCGGACCCTATTTCCGCATCGTCTCGGACGGGGACATCGTGATCGACCGTCGGGCCACTGGATGCCGACACGCGGTGTGGTACAGCAGCGTCTCGGGTCTCACCGACTCACAAATTTTGCAGTGGGACAAAGACGCGATGCGTGTAGTGGGCTCATGACGGAGACGAAACTGGGTGCAGGTCGGTATATCGACGCGGCTGAAGCACCGTCGAACACGGTGACGTCGGTGCACGAGCTGACGACCGCCGACGGCGCGAAAGTCACCGGCGTGCTCCGGACCGTCCCGGGCGCCGCAGTCGTCGTCGCGTTGATGCATCCACGGCAGGATCTGACGCATCACGTTCTCGTACCCGAGTTGCTCGCGCGCGGGTACGCGGTCTGGACGCAGGGCACCCGCTCGGTGAACAACGACATTTCTCTGGTGCATGAGCAAGCGCTGCTCGACGCGGCCGCCGGCCTCGTCTTCCTCCGGAATTACCCCTTCGATCACCTTGTAACGCTCGGGCATTCCGGCGGCGGCACCTTGTATGCCTTCTATCACGAGCAGGCCGGGTTGGCAGCCGAGAATCGATTGGCTCGCACCCCCGCCGGTCGGCCCATCGATCTTGCATCGGCCGAGATGCCGGTCCCCGACGGCGCGATCTTCATGGCGCCGCACCCAGGCCAGGGTGCACTTCTGCTGCGGTTGATCGACCCATCCGTCGTCGACGAATCCGATCCGATGTCGGTCGATCCGGCGCTGAATGCGTTCGATCCGATAAACGGATTCGCAGAGGCGCCCAAGAGTTCCTCGTACAACGAGAATTTTGTCGAGCGATACCGCCGCGCTCAGCACGCCCGAATCGCAAAACTCGACGCTGTCGCACGCGAGCGAGTCGCCGACGCGACAAATGCCCGCCGCCGGTTCGGGGCAACCGCCGATCCGGTCGACCGTCGAAGTGCACTGGCACCCCGAATCATGACGGTATATCGCACCGACGCAGACCTCAGGTTCACCGACCTGTCGCTGAGCCCGAACAAGCGGCCCTACGGCTCGCTGTTCGGCCGCCGACCGGATCTGACCAACTACGGGCTCGTCGGCTTCGGACGGTTGTCCACTCCCGACGCCTGGCTGTCGACCTGGTCGGCGGTGTCCACGAACGCAGACTTCCTGCGGTGCGCACCTGCCGTCGTGGCGCCGTCACTATTCATCGAACTGACCGGTGACCAGGCATGTTTCCCCGAGGATGCACAGCGCATGTCCGACGCCCTTGGAGCCACCGACACGACCCGCATCGCCGTGGAAGGCACCCACTTCGGCGGGCCCATCGCCGACGGTGCGCCTACCGGTGCGTCACTGGCCGCCGCCGACATCGGCGACTGGTTGTCCGAACTGTTCACCTGACCCTCTCCCGAGCGGAAGATCATGTCACCTCGTCTGGCTCTGTCACCTCGCCTCGCTCTGTCGCCCGTTGTCGTCCTTTGCCTCCTGGCATTGACGCTGGAAGGGTACGACCTTCTGATGTACGGGACGGTCGTGCCGTCACTACTTACGTACGAGCCGTGGAATCTCGACCCCGCGACCGTTGGTGTGCTCGGATCCGTGGTTGGGGTCGGAATGCTCTTCGGAGCGTTAGCGGCCGGAAGTATCGCCGATCGATGGGGTCGGCGACGAACCTTGATCGCCGCGGTCACGGTGTTCTCGGCGGCGATGGGATTCTGCGCCGTCGCACCTAGCCCAGAAGTGTTCGGAGTGGCGCGTTTCGCGGTCGGGGTCGGGGCGGGAGTTCTCATGCCGACGGCGGCGGCGATGCTGATCGAATTCTCTGGTCAAGAGTCCAGAGCCCGTACGGTAGCAATGGGATTCGTCGGCACCAGCGTGGGAGGTATCACGGCGGGACTCCTGTCCCTATGGCTCGTTCCACCCTTCGGCTTCCGGGCCATGTTCGCAGCAGGAATGATTCCAGCACTGTTCATTCTGCCGCTGATGGTCAAATACCTCCCCGAATCTCCGGCATTTCTCACGGCGCGTGGGCAGGCTGAGGCAGCAAAAGGAATATCAAAGCGGTACGGACTCGAACAGCCACACAACGCGAGCACCGTCCAGGAGTCGTCCGATCGCGGATTAAAAGCACTCTTCACCGCGAACCGCGCCAGGGTAACGCTGACCTTCTGGGCTATGACACTCTCTTGCTTGCTAGTGCTGTTCGGCGTCGCGACCTGGCTTCCAGCGTTGATGAGGTCGGCCGGTTATCCACTCGGTGCGGCTCTGTCCTTCTTGCTCGTGCTCAACGTCGGCGGTGCCATCGGAGCGCTCGGGGGCGCGTCCCTGGCGGATCGATTCGGCATCAGGCCCGTCACGGTGATCGGATTCATCTGTGCAGCAGTGTCGTTGACGCTGCTGACCACCACGCCGCCAATCGGAATCGTGTACGTCCTGGTTCTATTCGCCGGAGTTGGCACCACCGGGACCCAGATTCTGCTCAACACGTTCATCGGCGGCTACTACCCAGCCTCCTGCCGGACTACGGGATTGGGGATCGCGCTCGCGGTGGGCCGCCTGGGCGCCATTGTCGGACCTACATACGGTGGCCTATTCGTGGCTGCTGGTGCGGGTACTACTACTCAACTGCTGGCGTTCGCACTACCGGCAATCGCTGGCGCGGCCGTCACAGTGTCGGTGCCTGCCGGTCGAAGGATACGGTCCAAGGCCTCTTCAACATCAGACAAGTCGACCGCGCTGAGCTGACGCGGGGCACAGACACTGCACCCCCACGACATATTGACGAGGCCGCTGCCGATAGGCCGGTTTTATGTCAAGCCGAGGCGCCGTTGAGGAATCGCTAACAGCGGCTGCGTCCCCAGCGTCGGAGCGCGGAACGCTACGGTCACTCTTGATATGTAGGATCACCAGTAGCAGCGAAAATCGTTGTCCCTGGGGCACTTACGCGAAGTGACATCGTGGCGCGAATGCAGTTCGGCGTTGTCGACGTAGGCTGCAGGCTACGAGTTGACATCCTTACCGTCGCCGACCGAACCCCGACGCAAGGACTGAGTCAGGTACTACCCTGTAAGCGCATCCTGTACGACTTGCGCACGACGGAAGAGTGGCCGACGTGGGTTCTGTCAGTCAAATGGCGATCGATACCGGCCCTGGTCTCTCTGTCGCCTCGTACGGAAACCTGCTCGACACCATCCGCCCGCACACCGAAGAACATCGCGCCTACGTGGTGCTCAAGTTCCCGCAATCCGATGCGTTCGACACTTCGAGGTCATAAGACCAACCTGCAGCCCGTGATCTCCGAGATCGGAGGCATTCCCGTCCAGAGACTGGTCAAGGGTGACGTCGACAATTTGGTGAAGGCACTTCGCAAAGGCGGCCTTCCGCTGTCCAATGGTCGAGTTCGAAAGCCTTGGTCGGCCCGCACAATCAACTACATGCTGAGCTTGTTGACGGCGATCCTCAACGACCAAGTCAAGCAGGGAAGCATCGTCCGCAACGTGGCGGCGATGGTTGACCGTCTTCCCACTGAAGCCACCGAGATGCAGACTTTGTCGCAAGCTGAAGCCACCCGCCTACTGAAGCACGTCGACAAGGATCCGATGGCGCACGCTTGGCATCTGGCCCTATCCGGCCTGAGGCGCGGAGAGATCGCCGGCCTCCGCTGGTCCGACGTCGACTTCAAGAAGAACACCGTCAACATTGCCAACAGCAGGGTCGCAGTCGGGAGCAAGATTGTCGAAGGCACTCCAAAAAGCCGTCGCTCCAAACGACGCCTACCGCTTCCAAAACCCCTCGCCGCGGCATTGAAGGCTGCAAGTGCTCAACAGGCGCAGGACAAGCTGCTGCTGGGCGTCCACTACGTCGATTCGATTTACGTTGTGCGCCTCCCCTCGGGTGAGCCCGTACATCCGAACCTGTTGACATTCCGATGGGGGAAGGTTCTGAAGGCTGCGGGCCTCAAAACCGTTCGACTGCACGACGCCCGACATACGTGTGCGACCCTCATGCACCTGCAGGGAGTGCCAATCGCCGTGATTGCTGCGTGGCTAGGGCATGCGTCTGCGGCCTTTACCCTCAGCGTGTACGCCCACTCGCAAGAAGACGCGTTGTACGAGGCTGCAAAAAGCTTCGACACCGGAACAATGTGAGGTAGCGGACCGCGAGTGCTCGGACCAACCGCGCGGTTGGGTATGGTTCCTTCACAACGGCAACCTGACGAGATTGGCGCACGCTACGAATGACCATCCCCGACCTCGATCCGGGCACCGGCCATTTGCCCCTTGGCCGACATGTCTGCGCCATTTCTGACGTACGTGAACACTTCGTCGACCACCCTCGGTTCGCGTCCTCCACACGGCGAGCCGGGCTCTTCACAAGGCTCGGCAGATACTTGCTCGACTGGCAGTACGCACAATCGCTCGTGGGGGCAGACGACATCCTGCGATCCATCTGGATCGCCGGCAGCTTCGCGAGCGGCGAATTGGATCCCGACGACATCGATGTCTCGCCAATTCTCGACGGGCCAAAGCTTCAGGAGATCAAAGGACGAGTGGGAGCGGGGCGCATCGCCGAACTGCAGGGGGCACGACGCGAACGTATGGTTAAGGAGTACAGCGTCGAACCCTTCCCGATTACGTGGTGGCCAGTGACCACATTGCGTCGAGGCGATCTGTCGCTTGTCGAACATGATTACATTGGAACCCGCGGACTCATGGACGATGTATGGCAGAGAACGCATTCGACGGGGCCAAAGGGCGCGTTTACAGTGGATACAGCGGTACCCCGACGCGGCTACTTGGAGGTGGTCTTGTGAACATCGCAGACCAATTTCCTGAGCTTCACGGTAGGAAACTCCCTAGCTGGCTTGGACAAGAAGTTGGTGATGATGTCGACTTGGTAGCAAGTGCCAGGAAGTCTCTAGCAGAGTCACTTCGTGGTCTCGACCTGGCCGCCACGCTTCCCGGTTTGATCGACGTCCGGTTCTCCGGCGGAGCGGTCCTTGAGGGCGGCTCGCTCAGTGCCGATATGAGCGGCCTGATCAAGAAGTTCCAAGCTGAATTGCAAGCTGCGATGCCTACCGCGCACGCCGAGGCTGGGCTCGCTGACCTCAATATCTCAGGGATCAGCGAGGGCAGCGTTGTTGTTCACCTCAGGCCTCGTGTCGCGGGTCCGGCCGATCAATCGCTTGTACCTCATCTGCAGCCGGATGCATTCGAGGAAGCGTTGAGCACGATCCTCAGCCTGCACGACGATTTCGAGCATGGAGACGCATGGGGGCGTCTACTGGAGCAACCCGACGCCTTGCTTGATTCCGTCCGAAAGTTCGTAGTCGCCCTCGACGAGTTCCACGCTGATGTAGAAGTTGATGCATACGTCACGAACGGTGACCGGTTGCATTCGTCGCTAACGGAACGCGGTCGTGCGGACGCAATCAGATTCTTTGCGCACCGCGAAAAGCTTCTTGACGATCAGGTCATCGCCGGGAACGTCCGAGGTTTGAGCGACGCCGGCTGGATTGAAGTCGTAAGCCAGGGCAAACGTGGAAAACGACGGATCAAAGATGTTCCAGCCGAACTACTTGATAGTGGACAGCTAGCGTATGGAAAATATGTCCGCATCAGAGTCTCAGAGCAGACCGCACCTCAAAAGAAGACAATCTACAGGTTCAAGGAGCTACTGAGACACGACGCGACAGGTAGTGCTGGGGCGCAGTAAACCTTCGCCGTTCGGGAGCGACTACGAGGAAGAGCGCGATTTCACAGCATCGATCGGCTCCTGGCCGATAGGTGAAAGGCTCAATTCCCGTCACAGCGATCGGCCAGGAGCACGATCTGGGTGGAACCATGAGGGACCACCCACATCCAGAACTGGCAGTTATTCTGAGTTGTGTCAGTTTGTGTCACTCTTGCGAATGTTCGAACGTCCACTCGCGTACACCACCACCTCTGACCTGCGAAAACATGGTGCCCCCAGTCGGACTCGAACCGACACTGTGCGGATTTTAAGTCCGCTGCCTCTGCCAATTGGGCTATAGGGGCGACCGCGGGAACCTTCGGCTCCAGCGGTGACGATCATATCGGTCGCGCGCTACCCCGGGATCACCGGCGGCACGAAGTCGAAGGTCGTACCGAGCAACCACACCAGAAGCAGGACCACAGGGAAGTGGAAGATGAACTGCAAGAACGTGAATCCGATCAGATCACGCGCCCGAAGGCCCAACACAGCGAGCAACGGAAGCATGAAGAACGGGTTGATCAGGTTCGGTAGAGCTTCGGCGACGTTATAGATCTGGACGGTCCAGCCGAGGTTCATCTGCACGTCGGTGGCGGACTGCATCACGTACGGCGCCTCGACCAGCCACTTACCGCCGCCCGACGGCACAAAAAGTCCGAGAATCACGGTGTAGACCGCAATGACCACGGCGAATCCGCCGCCGCTCCCGATGTCGGTGAAGAAGTTGGCGAGGTGCTCGGAGATCGTGACGCCTCCCCTGCCCTTTGCCTTGGTCAGGATTGCCGCCATCGATGCATACAACGGGAACTGCACAAGTATGCCTGCGGTCGCGGGGACCGCCTTGCTGACGGCGTCGAGGAATCGTCGGGGCGTCCCGTGCAACACCAGCCCGAGAATCAGAAACACCAGCAGGTAGCCGTTCAACGAGCTCACCACGGACAGCACCGGCAGCGTCAACAGTTGCGAGACAAGCCAACCCAGCGTCATGGCGCCGATCAACAAGGGAAGAATTCGGCTGTACTCGAGCCACTCACCGGGCCGCGAGCGCGGCGCCGGTTCTTTGATGGTGTCGTCGAGGTCGATCCCCATGCTTTCGGCGGTCTTGATCGCTGCACCCTTCGGCGCCGACAGGTGCGCGATGACGACGGTGATGACGATGAGAATCAAGCACGTCAGCAGCGACTGCCACGTGAAGATCGTCTTGCCGAAGTCCAGCACTCCGGTGATCTGCAGGAGCGGCCCGGGAAGTGAACTCGCCGTTGCCTGCAACTGCGCCGCGGACGACGACATCCCCAGCGCCCACACCGCCCCGAGGCCCATGAACGCAGCAGCACCGAGCGCGCGGTAGTCCGCTCGGAGATCCGACCGTCGTGCAATCGCCCGAGCCAGCAAACCGCTGAACACAAGGCTGAGTCCCCAGTTGAGGAACGAGACCGTGCACGACAGCAGGGCCACGAAACTCACTGCACTACTGGGACTTTTCGGCAGCAAGGCCAGCTTCGTGATCAGCCGGGCCACGGGAGGCGACGTCGCAACCACATAGCCCGTCAGCACCACCATCGCCATCTGCAGCGTGAATGCAGTCAGGTCCCAGAACCCATTGCCGAACGCGTCGACCACGTTCTGCGGAGACGAGCCGTTCGCGAACGCCGCCACCGCAACGACGATGACGCCTACCAGCGCGAAGATGTACGCGTCGGGAAACCATTTCTCGGTTGCTTTGGCCAACCCTTGCGCCAGCCGCGCCAGACCCTTCTCAGCGGGTGCCTGCGTCGTCGTCATCGGTGATCCTCGTTTCGGCGTCAGTGACCCAGCCCTGCCGTGTCTCACGTCACAGAGTTCACCGAGTCGGACACCGATGCAAGGCGCATCGCCGCAGGTGGGACCTGCGATTCTGCAGAAACCGCAGGTCACCCTCGGTGAGCGCGTAGTTACGTCGGGCGGTAACTACGCGCGCACGGGCGGCGGAGCCGCTACACGCTCAGGGCGATCCCGTCGAGAATGTCGTGCTCACTGACTACAAGAGTGCTGACAGCCCCGCGACGCTCGAACTCCTCGGCCAACACGCTACAAACGATCGATCCGCCTCCGATGACATCGACCCGTCCAGGATGCATGGGGCCCAACGCTGCTCGCTCCGCGCGGGTCATTCCGACGAGTCGATCGCACACCTCGAACAGGTCCTCGAACGACACTCGCGTCAGGTGCACCTTCTCCGCGTCGTACTCCGGCAGACCCGACGCAATCGCCGCGATAGTGGTCATGGTGCCCGCCACGCCGACCCAGCTGGTCGCGTCGCCGATGGGGACGTCCTCGAACGCTTCCTCCAGCTTTTCGCGGGCATACGCACGTGCAGCGGCGATCTCGTCGGCGGCGGGAGGGTCGCTGTACAGGAACCGTTCGGTCAAGCGGACGCAGCCGATGTTGGCGGAGTATGCCGCTCGAACACCCTTACGGTCGCCCAGAACGAGTTCGGTCGAGCCGCCTCCCAAGTCCACGACCACGAAAGGTGCACCGGCAGCATCGAGTTCGCCGACCGCACCGGCGAACGACAGTCGCGCCTCTTCGTCGCCGGTGATGACCTCGGCGACCGAGCCCGGCACGATCGGATCGAGAATGTCGCGCGTCATCGCGAAGAAGTCGTCGCGGTTGGACGCATCGCGAGTGGCCGAGGTGGCCACCATGCGCAGCGCGGACGCACCTGTCTCACGGATGATCCCGGCGTATTCTTCCAGCGCCACTCTGGTGCGCTCGATCGCCTCGGGTGCAAAGGCACCCGTCGCGTCGACGCCTTGGCCGAGCCGCACGACGCGCATCTCGCGGGCCACATCCGTCAGGACACCGTCTTTGATGTCGGCGACGAGGAGCCTGATGGAGTTGGTACCGCAGTCGATGGCTGCTACCCGAGTCATGAATTCTCTCCGCGTAGTTCGGCGATGGTGGGCCAGTCGGCCGGAATAGCGGTGCCCCGCAACGAGTTCTCGGCGGCCAGCGCCACCGATTCGTCACCGAGCGGGTTCAGACCCGGGCCCTTCGCGAGCGAATGCGCGATTAGAACGTGCAGGCATTTCACTCGATCGGGCATTCCGCCGCCGGTGAAATCCGTTCCGAGGGATTCTATGTCGTTACGCTCGGCCAAGTACGACTCGTGTGCGCGCCGATATCCGGCCGCCAATTCCTCGTCCTCGGACAACCGCGACGTCATCTCCCGCATGACACCGGCAGATTCCTGACGGCTCGCCTCGGCCGTCAGCCGCGGATCGGTCAGGTAGAACAGCGTGGGAAACGGGGTGCCGTCGGGCAGCTTGGGGGCGGTTTTCACGACGCCGGGGCGACCGTCGGGAGACCGGTACGCGATCTCCAGCACGCCGCGAGGTTCACGTCCGAGTTGAGCCGCTACGGCGTCGAGATCTTCCTTCGAGACTGCCGAGCTCACCCGACCGGTCCTCCTTCGATTTCGGGAGCCGGCTCGGGAAGTACAGCCCGGTCCGGCACCAATTCTGGTTCTTCGACTGGTCCTTGCGGTTGCACCGCGGATTCCCACAGGTCCCGGTACCAGGGACCCTCGGACTTCTTGGCAGCGTCGGCCTCTTCTACGGTCGGTCCGACGTCGCCCGGCAGCTGAACCGTGTACGGCGTCTCCCCCGGCATGACCCACCGCAACCGAGTACGAGCCTCCGCGGCAATGCGCGTCGGGTCGTTGAGTTGAGTCTTTTCGAGCGCGAGCGCGTCGACCTGAGCTTGAAGGTCTTTACGCTCGGCAGCCACCTGATCCAATTCCGCCCGCTGCGAGAAATACGTCCGGAGTGGCATTGCCAGGGTCAACGCCAACGCGCACACCACCACCGCGAGGATGACGGCACGAGCCGTCGAGAGCCCGAAGAATGTGCGCTCGCCTCCGCCGGAGGAATCGCGGGCTGCGACACGCCTGGGTGCTGCCTTACCCCCGACGACGGCGTCGCGCGCCTGGTCGGAAGGTTCGGGAGCCGGTTGACCGGAGCTGGGTTGGTTTCCCGACGCAGCCCAGGCCGACCGATTCCGCGAAGCCGAGCGGCCACGAGGCCGAGGATCAGGTCCGTTCGGACTTGTTCCTGGTCTTCCTCGTCGTGCCGCCATGACCCACCTTCGCGCATCTCACTTCAAAGCCGAGCTGAAAACTATCCCTCGTAATTGAACCGGGGGAAAGCCAGCTCGCCCGAGTAACGCGCCGCGTCACCGAGAGCTTCTTCGATTCTCAGCAACTGGTTGTACTTGGCGACGCGCTCGGAGCGAGCGGGTGCGCCGGTCTTGATCTGGCCGCTGCCGACGGCAACTGCCAGGTCAGCGATGGTGGTGTCCTCGGTCTCGCCGGACCGGTGGCTCATCATGGTCTTGTAACCGTTGCGGTGAGCGAGCTCGACTGCGTCGAGGGTCTCGGTCAGGGTGCCGATCTGATTGACCTTCACCAGCAGTGCGTTGGCCGCGCCCTTGACGATGCCGTCTTCGAGGCGCTCCGGGTTGGTGACGAACAGATCGTCGCCGACGAGCTGAACCTTGTCGCCGATTGCCTCGGTGAGGGCAACCCAGCCGTCCCAGTCGTTCTCGTCGAGCGGATCCTCGATGGAGACGAGCGGGTAGGCGTCGACGAGTTCGCCGTAGAACGCCGACATCTGCTCGGCCGACTTGGTCTCACGCTCGAAGGCGTAGCCGGTGCCCGCGGTGTAGAACTCGGTGGCCGCGACGTCGAGAGCCAGTCCGATGTCCTGACCCGGCTTGAGACCGGTCTTCTCGATGGCCTCGAGGATGAGGTCGAGTGCTGCCCTGGTGCCTGCCAGATCGGGAGCGAAGCCGCCCTCGTCACCGAGACCGGTCGACAGCCCCTTGGCCTTGAGGACGCCCTTGAGCGAGTGGTACACCTCGGCGCCCCAACGCAGGGACTCCTTGAAGGTGGATGCACCGATCGGCGCGATCATGAATTCCTGGACGTCCACGCCGCTGTCCGCGTGCGCGCCGCCATTGATGATGTTCATCATCGGGACGGGCAGGATGTGCGCGTTCGGGCCGCCGAGGTAGCGGAAGAGCTCCAGACCTGCGGATTCCGCAGCAGCCTTGGCGACGGCGAGCGAGACACCCAGCAGGGAGTTCGCGCCGAGACGAGACTTGCTCGGGGTGCCGTCCAGATCGAGAAGAACCTGGTCGACAGCGCGCTGCTCGATGGCGTCGAGGCCGATCACGGCGGGCGCGATCTCGTCGAGAACCGCATTGACTGCCTTCTCGACGCCCTTGCCGCCGTAGCGATCGCCGCCGTCACGAAGCTCGACGGCCTCGTGCTCACCGGTGGATGCGCCGGAGGGTACCGCCGCGCGGGTCAGGGTGCCGTCGTCCAATGCGACCTCGACCTCGACCGTGGGGTTGCCACGGGAGTCGAGAATCTCGCGAGCTCCGACCTGCTCAATGATGGCCACGAATGCTTCTCCTAAAAACCGGGGACGGGCGGGTAAGTGCCGGTTGTCAGACTAGCCGCTCTGCCGTCACGCTCGCGCCTCGCGGGAGCGGAGCCTGCGGAGTGACCACTTTTTGTCAGGCGCTGGTTCCAACAGAGTAAGCGGCTGCCGCGTCGCGCACATCTCGGAGATAGACGCCGGATTGGTTGTAGGCCAAGAGGGCCCGCTCCCAACCTTCCGCTGTCTTCAGGTCCCCGCCGCGGGCGCACAGGTATCTCGCCGCTGTGAGTGCTGCGTCGTCGAGGTTGTCCGGATTGGCGATGCCGTCGCCGTTGGCGTCGACGCCCCATTTCTTCCAGGTCTCCGGGATGAACTGCATCGGCCCCATGGCCCTGTCGTGGACTGGGTCGCCGTCCATCGCACCGCCGTCGGTATCCGGAATTTCGGCGACGCCGGGGCCGCCGTCGAGCGGGATTCCTCGAATAGGAGGAGCGACGGTGCCGTCGGGCGCGACGGACGAACCCTGGTACGTGCCGTGCCTGCTCTCGATGAAGCCGATCCCGGCGAGGGTTGTCCAGGCGATGCCGCAGCCAGGCGAAGTATCGGACATGATTGCTGCCGCGTGGCCGTAGGCCGCCAGGGCCGGTGTGGAGATGTTCAGCGCGTCCCCTTGCGGTTCCGCCCAAGCCAGCAGTAGATCAGCCGTCCGGCCCATCGCGTTGAAATCGATCTCGGGGACGGGCGTTCCTGCCCCCGGCGGAATGCCCTCGGGGATGACGCGAGGCGGCTCCGACGACCCGCAGGCGGCGACCATCAGTCCCGCCGAGAGCACAGCGATCATCCAGCCAAGACGGTTCTTCACTCCACCCATCCTGCACACCAAAGGTAATAAGAACCTAAAGAGCCGTGTAAGAGCAGGTCAAACCAGGTTTGCACTTCAATCGAGGGTGTATGTTTTCAATCATCCACATGAGGGTCGCCTACCCTTGTTTCCATTTTCCAGGAGCACTACCCGTGTCCGTACTCGCTGCCGGTTCGGCGCCTTCGATCGCCACTCAGATGTTTGGAAGTGGGTTGATCGGGCTCCGCGAAGGACTCGAGACCGGGATCGTCGTCATGATCCTGGTGGCGCTTCTCGTCAAAGCCGATCGTCGCGACGCTCTGAAATGGGTCTGGCTGGGTGTCGCAACCGCCGTCGCGATGGTCGCGCTGATCTTCTTCGTCATCCACTACGGCACCTCGACGGTCACCGGTCTCACCGCAGAGATCATCGCGGGCCTCGCCTCACTGGTTGCGGTCGCGATCGTCACCGCCATGGTCCTGTGGATGCGAACGGCAGCCAAGGACATGTCGGGCGAGCTTCGCTCGGGCATGGAGCGAGCGTTGACCGTCGGGCCGATCGCGGTACTGTCGCTCGCGTTCTTCGCCGTCGGCCGCGAAGGCGTCGAAACCGCATTGCTGATGGTCGGGTACGCGGAGAACGCGAACGGCAGCCTGTGGCCACTGCTCGGACTTCTTCTGGGAATAGTCGTCGCCGCAATCTTGACGGTCTTTCTGTACTTCGGCGCCATCCGCATCAACTTCGCCGTGTTCTTCAAGTACACCGGCATCTTCTTGATCGTCGTAGCGGCGGGCATCCTCGCGTACGGAATCCGTGCGTTGCAGATCGGCGGTTTGCTGCCTGGCGGCAGTTCCATCGCGTTCGACATCACCGCGCATTACGACGCCTCGAGCTGGTACGGAACCGTGCTCGCCGGCATCTTCAACTTCCGGCCCGAGCCGACAGCGCTCCAAGCCGTCGGCTGGTTCTTCTATCTCGTCATCGTTCTCTTCCTGTTTCTCCGACCGGTTCGCGTTCCAGCGACCGTCTCTTGAAAGGCATGTCCCCGATGCGTCGTACCACTTTCGCTCTGGCCGCAGTAGCGGTCCTGCCGCTCGCACTGGCCGGTTGTACCGAGAAGTCCTCGTCCGAGGCGAGCGCGGAGGACATTGCCGTCACCGCGACGGACACCACGTGCGATGTCGCGAGCGCCGAGGGTGTCACCGGCAACTCGACGTTCCAGATCACGAACAACGGCAACAAGGTCACCGAGTTCTACGTCTACGGCGAAGGCGACCGCGTCATGGGTGAGGTCGAGAACATCGGACCCGGCCTGACGCGTCAGCTCATCGTGGCACTTCCCGACCCGGGCACGTACCAAACCGCCTGCAAGGCAGGCATGGTCGGCGACGGCGTCCGCGCGGACTTCGTCGTCACCGGCGACGCAGTTCGCCAAGCCGACGACGACGGCTTGCTCGAGGAGGCGGCGTCCGGCTACAAGCGCTACGTCGTCAGCCAGGTCGACGCACTCCAGGAGACCACCGCGCAGTTCGTGGCGTCGGTGAAGGAAGGCGACATCGAATCCGCCAAGGCTCAGTTCCCCGTCGTTCGTAGCTACTACGAGCGCATCGAGCCTGTCGCCGAGAGCTTCCCGGACGATCTCGACCCGCGCATCGACCTCCGCGAGCCCGATGTCGAGCCCGGTGCCGAGTGGACCGGCTTCCACCGCATCGAAAAGGACCTGTGGACGCAGGGACTTCAGCCCGATACCAATGCGATGGCCGATCAGCTTCAGGCCGACATCACCGAGCTGGCCGACAAGGTCAAAGCCGAAGACTTCACGGTCGACCCGATTCAGGTCGCCGGCGGTGCCCAAGGGCTGCTCGACGAGGTCGCGAAGACCAAGATCAGCGGCGAAGAGGACTTCTTCTCCCACACCGACCTCTGGGACTTCCAGGCCAACGTCGACGGCTCGCAGGCAGCGGTCGCGGCAGTCCGACCCATCATCGACCAGAACGACGCACAACTCGGCACCACGATCGACGCCCGCTTCGCCGAGCTCGACGCCGAACTGGCCAAGTACCGTAGTGGTGACGGCTTCGTGTTCTACGACACCGTGACCGAGCCACAGCGCCAAGAACTTTCAAACAAGATCGACGCATTGTCCGCCGAAGTGAGTCAGGTGCAGGGTGTCGTTGCAGGACAATAATTCTGAGTCAGGTCCAGCCGGAGAGCCCAGCTCTCCGGCTGCGACTTCGGGCTCCGGTTTTTCTCGGCGACGCCTGTTCGGAGCCCTCGGGACCGGGGCGGCTCTCGTCGGCGTCGGGGCCGTCGCAGGTCACGCGGTGGCGTCGGGATCCGAGCCGCCGGCAACCGACGTCGTCGAATTTCGGGGTGCCCACCAGGCCGGCATCGTCACGCCCGCCCAGGACCGGATGCACTTCGTGGCCTTCGACATCACCACCGATTCTCGGGACGACTTCGTCGCTCTCCTGAAGGAGTGGACCGCGATGGCCGAGCGGATGGTCCGTGGCGAAGAGACATTCGACGACGGTGCCATCGGGGCAGGCGAATACAAACCGCCCACCGATACCGGTGAAGCACTGGGGCTTTCGGCGTCATCGCTGACACTGACGATCGGGTTCGGGCCGGGGTTGTTCTCGCGGTTCGGTTTGGAATCTTTCAAGCCTGCCTCGTTGGCCGATCTCCAACACTTTCCAGCCGACAACCTCGATGCGCGACGCTCCGGCGGTGATCTCTGCATCCAGGCGTGCGCCAACGATCCCCAGGTCGCCGTACATGCCATTCGCAACTTGGCGCGCGTCGGGTTCGGAACCGTGTCGGTAAAATGGTCGCAGCTCGGGTTCGGGCGGACGTCGTCGACGTCGACAACGCAAGCCACCCCCCGAAATCTCTTCGGATTCAAGGACGGAACGGCCAACCTCAAGGCCGAGGACCCCTCCCTGCTCGACGACTTCGTGTGGGTTTCGGAAGCCGACGACCAACCCTGGATGGCAGGCGGCTCGTACCTGGTTGCTCGACGGATCCGCATGCTGATCGAATCCTGGGACCGAACGACTCTGAAAGAGCAAGAACGAGTCATCGGGCGTAGCAAGGGAACTGGTGCACCGCACGGACTGAAGGACGAGTTCGAGCCGCTCGATCTGGAGTCCAAGGGCCCGGACGGCCTGCTGATCGACAAGGACGCACATGTGAGGTTGGCGTCGAAGGAAGAACTCGGCGGCATCCAGATCCTGCGTCGGGGTTACAACTTCACCGACGGATCCGACGGTTTCGGCCACCTCGACGCCGGGCTGTTCTTCATCGCCTACTGCCGGGATCCATTGACGCAGTTCGTGCCTCTGCAGTTGGCGCTGGCGCGCAAAGACCTGTTGAACGAGTACATCCAGCACGTGGGGTCGGCTGTCTTCGCCTGTCCCCCGGGGTTGGGCGAATCGGACTACTGGGGTTCGACGTTGTTCGAGTGAGCGCTGCGTGTGTTCCGCATCAATGTCATATTGCAACGGTTAGACAGTTGCGATGCCGCATTCATGCGGGAGGGGCGATGAGTTTACGACGTCGGCCCGGTCTACCCTCGGACAAGCAACGTCGACGGCGGGAGCACACGTGGAACAGCTACTTCGGGTACAGAATTTCACCATTTCCAGTGACGGGATCGCGGCCGGGCCCGACCAGAGCTTCGAGAGTCCGTTCGGCCTGGACCATCTGCGATTGATGGAGTGGTTCTTCGCCACAGCGAGCTTCCCTGGTAACGCCGGGTCCGGTGGTTCCCGTGGTTTGGACGACCACTTCGCGCGCGATTTCGGAAACAACATCGGCGCCGAGATCATGGGCCGGCACAAGTTCGGACCTCAGCGTGGTCCGTGGGCCGATCACGAATGGCAGGGATGGTGGGGAGATGAGCCACCCTTCCACACACCGGTCTACGTACTCACTCACCACGAGCGCCCATCGATCACATTGTCCGATACGACGTTTCACTTCGTCGACAAGGACGCAGCACAGGTTCTCGCGGATGCGAAGATTGCGGCAGACGGTAAGAACGTACGTCTCGGCGGCGGCGTCACCACCATCCGAGAGTTCCTCGACGCCGACCTCGTCGACACCATGCACATCGTCGTCGCACCTATCGAGTTCGGGACCGGTCTGAAGCTCTGGGATGCGCCGGACGAACTGAACGATCGCTTCGAACACGAAGCCATCCCTAGCCCCAGTGGCGTCACCCACCACCTTTTCTGGCGGAAGTAGGGCGTCGCCGATCGCTTGAATGGTCCATTCATACGAACAGATGGCTTGAATGTGACGTTCAAGCGATCGGAGCCCGGTCCGCTGATCGCTTGGATGGTCCATCCATACGATCAGATAGTTACAACGGTCCATTCAAGCGAACAAACCACCCAACCGCGAAAACTACCGCCGACCCCAGTTCTCGATCCACTCGATGGCAGTGAGATTCCCCGGCCGAGCCCCGTGCACGATGGCCGACTTCTCGGCTTCGCGGATGCGGCCGGCGAAGGACAGAACGTTGCGCCGCAACAGATCTTCCGCGCTCTCACCGCCGTGGCTGTGATCGACACCGATGTGAACGACCCGCAGGTCGTCGGGAACGAGCTCGTCGGGCAGCCCGGCCTTACTGGCGCGCGAGATCACCTTCTGCGTCAACGCCAGTGCCGGCTGCGCCAAGGCTATTCCGTCGAGGCAGGACCCTCGCGCCTTCTCCGACGCCTTCTTCTCTTCCCACGCTTTCTCTTGCGCCACAACATCGATCGGGCCGGTCGAACCGTCGCTGAGGTGCGGACTCCGATGGGTCAGTTTCGTGACCAAGCCGGCGGCGACACCGTCGATGTCGAAGGAATCCACGGGATAGTCCTGCGCAATCCGCGAGTGGAACAGCACCTGCAACAAGATGTCGCCGAGCTCCTCCTTCAGGTCGACGAGATTGCCGCTGTGGATGGCGTCGAGGAGCTCGTACGTTTCCTCCAACAGGTAGCCGCTCAAGGAGGCGTGCGTTTGCTCGCCCTCCCATCCGCCTCTGGTACGCAGCCGATCCATCAGCACCACTGCAGCGATCAGGTCGTCACCGGGCAATTTGGGCGACGAGATGACGCGCTCGCCTCGTCGAACACGTTCTTTCACGTCTGGATTCGATGGATCGGTACTGACCAGCACCTCGGTCGAACCATCGGTGCCCGAGAACAGCCACCGAGTCCGCACGGGAACCTCCTCGGTGAACTGCACTACACCACTGAGGAATTCGATCGCCTCGGCTGGCACCATTGTCGGCCGGACAGGATCGAGCAGCACAACCGTCATCACACCCCCACAGTCTGCTCCAACAACACCGAACGAGACGGCTTGCCGTCGAGCGACAGCATGAGGTCGGCGATGTACTGAATCAACTCCACATCGCGCACACGGGCAGCCCCGACGCCACCGCCTTCGACACGCGGGAGCGGCAGCTGAACCACTCCGGTGGTGGCACGGTAGGCCGCGTTCGGGTAGAGCCGCTTTAGCCGGATCTGCTTGGAATCGGGCAGATCCATCGGCGCGAGCTTGATCTGAGTACCCGAGACGTTGACGTCGGTGAGGCCGTACTCCTTCGCGATGAGTCGCAGTTTGGCCACCGACACGAGACGCCCGACTTCCTCCGGTAGCGGACCATAGCGGTCGACCATCTCGTCGATGACCGCGGTGATGCCATCCGAATCCACTGCGGCCGCCAGCTTCCGGTAGGCCTCGAGCCGCAGGCGATCACTGGTGACATAGTCCGGCGGGATGTGGGCGTCGACCGGCAGATCGATGCGGACCTCCTTGGGAGCCTCATCCGTCGTGATGGGCTTGCCGTCCATGACCGCTCGATACGCCTCGACTGCCTCGCCGACCAATCGAACGTACAGATCGAACCCGACGCCGGCCACGTGGCCGGACTGCTCGGCGCCGAGAACGTTACCAGCACCGCGGATTTCGAGGTCCTTCATTGCAACGGCCATACCTGCGCCCAGGTCGGAGTTCTGCGAAATGGTCGCGAGCCGGTCGTACGCCGTTTCGGTCAGCGGCTTCTCCGCGGGGTACAGGAAGTACGCGTACCCACGTTCGCGGCTACGTCCGACTCGCCCGCGCAACTGGTGCAGCTGCGACAGGCCGAGCGAATCGCTGCGTTCGACGATCAACGTGTTGGCGTTGGAGATGTCGAGACCGGTCTCGATGATGGTGGTGCACACCAGGACGTCGGTCTCCCGCTCCCAGAATCCCGACACCGTGCGTTCGAGGGTCTCCTCGTTCATCTGACCGTGCGCCGTGGCCACCCGAGCCTCGGGCACCAGATCACGAATCTTTTTGGCTGCCTTGTCGATCGAGCTGACCCGGTTGTGCACGAAGAAGACCTGGCCGTCCCGCAACAACTCACGTCGAATAGCGGCCGCGACCTGCTTGTCGTTGTACGCACCGACGTACGTCAGGACAGGGTGACGCTCCTCGGGCGGGGTGAGGATGGTGGAGAGCTCGCGGATACCGGCGAGGCTCATCTCCAACGTACGAGGAATTGGCGTCGCCGACATCGTCAGGACGTCGACGTGCGTACGAAGCGACTTGATGTGCTCCTTGTGCTCGACGCCGAAGCGCTGTTCCTCGTCGACGATGACAAGCCCGAGGTCTTTCCACGTCACACCGGTCTGCAACAGCCGGTGGGTGCCGACGACGATGTCGACGGTGCCGTCGGCGAGACCTGCCATGACCTGCTTCGAATCGGCGCCGTGCGTGAAGCGCGAGAGCCCCCTCACCGTGACCGGGAAGGACGCCATGCGAGCAGTGAACGTCTGCAGATGTTGTTGCGCCAGAAGGGTGGTCGGCACGAGCACTGCGACCTGCTTACCGTCTTGGACGGCCTTGAATGCGGCACGGACAGCGATCTCGGTCTTGCCGTAGCCCACGTCACCGAGGATGACTCGGTCCATCGGTACCGGTTTCTCCATGTCGGCCTTGACTTCGGTGATAGCCGTCATCTGGTCCATGGTCTCGGTGAATCCGAACGCGTCTTCCATCTCGAGCTGCCATGGGGTGTCCGGTGCGAACGCATGACCTGGCGCGGCCTGCCGTGCGGCATACAGCTGCACCAACTCGCCGGCGATCTCCCGAACAGCCTTGCGCGCTTTACGTTTGGTGTTCGCCCAATCGGATCCACCCAGTTTGCTCAGCGAGGGCAATTCTCCGCCGACGTAGCGGGAGAGCTGATCGAGCGAATCCATCGGCACGAACAAGCGGTCGCCCGGCTGCCCGCGCTTGCTCGGCGCGTACTCGATGACCAAGTACTCACGACGAGCACCGCCGACGGTGCGTTCGATCATCTCGACGAACCGACCGATCCCGTGTTGATCGTGCACGACGCTGTCGCCGGCGACCAACGCGAGCGGATCGACTTGATTGCGCCTCTTGGCGGGCAACTTTCGACCCTCGGTCGCCGACACTCGGTTGCCGGTGAGATCACTCTCGGTGACGACGACGAGCCCGGCGTCGCGCAGAATCAAACCCTCGTGCAGCGAACCGCACAGCACGCTGACGACGTCGGGGAGCGGCTCTGCCCCCGATTCGATATGTGTCGCAGGCACTTCGGCTTCACCGAGACGCTCGATGATCCTCGTCGCGGTTCCCGCTCCTGCAACTGCAATGACCGCACGGCCGCCGGTGGACACGTGGGCCCGCAGCATTGCGAAGACACCGGTCAACAATTCCTCGGAGCCCCGGACTTCCGGAACCGACTCGACCGCGAGTTCGACCTCGGTCTCGCTCCCCGAGGCGAGCGGACTGATGGTCCACCACGGCCTTCCCAGTGCCTGGGCCGATTCACGAATTTGACGCAGCGAACGATACGCAGACGCACCTAGATCCAGGCTTACTCCCCCGAGGCTGTCGGTGTTGACTGTCGCCGTGTCCAGAGGGGCGGCGCCGCCGACAGACGCAGCCGTCCACGACGCCTCGAGGAACTCTTGACCCGTACGCACCAAATCGGTTGCCCGCGTGCGGATTCGCTCCGGATCACAGAGCAGGACGTGAGCCCCGGCCGGAAGCACGTCAGCGAGCAACTGTAGCTCACCCGGCTGCAGCAGCGGAAGGAGCGCTTCCATGCCCTCCACCGGTATACCTGCCGACAGCTTGTCCAGCATTTCCACGAGCGCAGCGTCTGCCTGATTGTCGCCCGCGAGGATGGCGGCACGGTCGCGGACGGTCTGAGTAAGTATCAGTTCACGGCAGGGAGGTGCGATGACCGAAGTGATGTCGATGTCGGGGATCGATCGCTGATCGGACACCGAGAAGGCGCGGAGCTCAGTGACCTCGTCACCCCAGAACTCGACGCGGACCGGGTGATCGGCCGTCGGCGAGAAGATGTCGAGGATGCCGCCTCGGACGGCGAACTCGCCGCGCTTGCCGACCATGTCCACCCGCGTGTACGCAAGCTCGACGAGGCGATGGATCAAGCCGTCGAAATCGATCTCGACGCCCACCTTGAGCCCGATCGGCTCGATCTCACCGAGACCGGGCGCCATCGGCTGGACGAGCGAACGGACCGTGGTGACGATGACCTGAAGCGTCGGGCCGTAGTCCGTGTCGTCCGGCCGTGCGAGCCTTCGCAACACTTCCAACCGGCGGCCGACCGTGTCGGCGCTGGGCGAGAGGCGCTCGTGCGGAAGCGTCTCCCACGACGGAAACTGTACGACGGTATCGCCGAGTATCTGCTGCAACTCCGTGGTCAGGTCGTCGGCTTCGCGGCCCGTGGCTGTGACGACGAGAACCTGGGCGCGCTGCGCGATGGCCGCCGCGACGAATGGCCGGGATGAATTCGGTGCCACGAGGGTGCGCTCGGCGGCTCCAACAGCCTCCGTCACCGATGTCAGCGAAGAGTCCGACAGTGCTACGCGCGCAAGGCCCGACAGGTGAAGCGAGGAATCGGAAGACAACGGCGAGGCTCCTGAAAGAAATCGGCACGACTTATGCCCGGAAACTACCCGCAGACGCGGACCAGAAACCGGCGGTCGCGATCGATCCTATCCGGCTGCACCGACAAAGGTCAGTGGCGGATGACGCGCCGAGCGGCGAACTCGCGGAAGTACTCGACCTTGCCCGCGGTGACGAGCGAGGGCAGCAGGTAGTACCAGAGACGCTCCATGCGCGACGGCAACTCGTTGGTGGTGGCAGTTGCAACGGCAACCATGTGGACACCGGTGAGAATCTCGAGCACCAGTGAACCGATGATCGAGGGATCGGCGTCGGCAGCGAGGTCACCCTGTTTGATCGCCTTGGCCGCGAGCGAATTGAACGCTTCGCTCCACCCGGCCATGACGTTGCCCTGGGTGCCTCGGTAGTCGCCGATCTGGTGGCTCAACCGCAGCATCGCCGACACCATGGGGTCGCTGACCGACATGTCGACCACGATGTAGGAGATACCGATCGCAGCTTCGAGCGCCGGAATGCGTCCGTCGTTGAACTGCTGGCACGCAGCGGTGAGACGGGCGTTCCCCTCGTCGATGACCGCGCGAGCCAGTTCTTCCTTGGAGCCGAAGTGGAAGTACAAGGCGCCCTTGGTCACCTGAGACTGAGAAATGATCTCGCTGAGACTCGCGTTCGCATAACCGAGACGCAAGAACACGTTCGCGGCACCCGACAGCACGGTGTCGCGTGTGATTTCAGCGCGTGCCTGTCTGACCATTGGATCCGCCTTCGCAATACTGGACTGCCACTGCGCAAATTACGAGCGAACGGTACCACCCAGTGGCATTCACACCTCGGTCAACGTGCGCACGGTCCGAACAACTTCGGTAGGACCGTGTGAAGTAAGTCTCACAACAACAAACCAAACTCTACCCGCTCTTTCCCCAACAGGTGTGGAAATCGTCGGCTCATTCGCGACCCAATTGGGGCGCGGCCTCCAGATTGGTGAGTCCGTTCCAGCACAGGTTGACGACATGAGCTGCGACAACTTCCTTGGAAGGTTCTCGCACGTCCAGCCACCACTGCGCAGTCATGGACACCATCCCGACGAGCGCCTGCGCGTAGAGCGGTGCAAACCCTGCATCGAATCCTCGGCGGGTGAAGTCACCCGCCAGGATGTGCCCCACTTGCCCGACGGCCTCGTTGAGTAGCGACGAGTAGGTCCCGTCGGGAGCTGCCACGGGGGAATCGCGCACCAGGATGCGGAACCCGTCGGTCCGCTCCTCGACGTAGGTCAGCAGCGCCAGCGCGACCCTCTCGACCCGCACGCGCGAGCGATTCTGGGACAACGACGAGGTAATCATCTGCAGTAATGCCGACATCTCGCGGTCGACGATGACTGCGTAGAGGCCCTCTTTACCGCCGAAATGTTCGTAGACGACGGGCTTGGACACATTGGCCCGTCCGGCGATTTCCTCGACCGATGCTGCCTCGTACCCTCGTTCGGCGAAGAGCGATCGACCGACCTCGATGAGCTGTTCGCGGCGCTGCGTACCGGTCATACGAACGCGCGGCGCTCGCTCGGGCTCCGACATGGCGTACCTCCCACTGATCTCGCGTGCACCGCGGTCCTGCCTGCACTGCTGGGCGAACCCTCACGCGGTCCCCGACCGCCGAGCCTAATGGGACGAATGACACCGATCGGATGGAGCGGTTCGACCTACGGCCACATCTCATGCGAGACTCGTTGCGCTCGGTGGGAGAACCGTGGCCGTAGTCTTGTGTACCGAAGACTCGACCGTCGGTGAAACCGCTGGTCACACAATCCGCCGTG
Source organism: Rhodococcus sp. P1Y (assembly GCF_003641205.1). NCBI lineage: Bacteria > Bacillati > Actinomycetota > Actinomycetes > Mycobacteriales > Nocardiaceae > Rhodococcus > Rhodococcus sp. P1Y. The sequence goes on along the minus strand of NZ_CP032762.1, from coordinate 2,360,489 downwards.
GTGTAATGGCAGCACCTCTGATTTTGGTTCAGATAGTTCAGGTTCGAGTCCTGGCGGCGGAGCGAGAGATTTCTGCCTTGAAGTAGTAGTCACGCGAATGTCGCCCGAGGAGCTCAGTTGCCGTTGCACACCGCCGTGGTCGTTCTCGCAGCCGGGGCAGGTACCCGGATGAGATCGAAGACCCCGAAGGTTCTGCATCCTCTCGCCGGGCGCACGATGCTCGCCCACGCCCTCCACGCAGCTGCCGATCTGGGACCCGACCACCTCGTCACCGTCGTCGGACACGATCGTGAACGCGTCACCGAAGCGATTGCCGAACTGAGCGTCGAACTCGGACGAACCATCACCACGGCCGTCCAGAACGAACAGCTCGGAACCGGCCACGCGGTTCAGTGCGGACTGGCCGCACTTCCCGACGACTTCGACGGCACCATCCTGGTCACGGCTGCCGACGTACCGCTGCTCGACGGCCACACGCTCAAAGCACTGCTCGACGAGCACCTCAGTGCACCGTTACCCGCGGCCGCCACCGTCCTCACCTTCGTTCCCGACGATGCCAACGGATACGGGCGCATCGTGCGAACCGAGGACGATCAGGTCGCCGAAATCGTCGAGCACGCAGACGCCAGCCCAGAGCAAATCCTGATCGACGAGGTGAACTCCGGCGTGTATGCCTTCGACGCGGAGGCCCTCCGGTCGGCGCTCGGCAAGCTCAGCACCGCAAATGCACAGCACGAGCTGTATCTGACCGACGTCGTCAAGATCAGCAAGTCCAGCGGTCTGCCCGTGTACGGCACGCAGCTCGCCGATCCCGATCTGGTGATCGGCGTCAACGACCGCGTCCAGCTCGCACACGTCACCGGAGTGCTCAACCGCCACATCGTGGAAAAGCACATGCGCGCCGGAGTCACCGTCGTCGATCCGGCGACCACGTGGATCGACGTCGACGTCACGCTCGGTTCCGACGTCCGCCTCGAGCCGAGCGTGCAGCTCCTCGGCAGCACGCACATCGGTGAGGACGCAGTCGTCGGACCCGACACGACCCTGCGGGACACCATCGTCGGAGAACGCGCATCCGTCGTACGTACCCAGAGCGAGAAGTCCACCATCGGGCCCGGCGCTACCGTCGGGCCTTTCGCATATCTTCGTCCAGGTTCGGACATCGGCGTCAGCGCCAAGGTCGGAACGTTCGTGGAAACCAAGAACTCCACCATCGGCGATCACTCGAAGGTCCCGCACCTGACGTATGTCGGGGACGCAACCATCGGTGAGCACTCCAATATCGGAGCGTCGAGCGTGTTCGTCAATTACGACGGCGTCAGCAAGAGCCGAACCGTGGTCGGATCCCATGTTCGAACCGGATCGGACAACATGTTCGTCGCGCCGGTCCGTGTGGGCGACGGCGCATACACCGGAGCAGGCACCGTGCTCCGCAACGATGTACCACCGGGGACGCTGGCCGTCTCCGCTGGTTCCCAGCGCAACATCGAAGGCTGGGTGGAGAAGAAACGTCCGGGCACGGCAGCAGCGGAAGCTGCGGCACGTGCTCAGGCAGCCGAGTCGGCACACGCGCACGAATCAAAGGACGGCGAACAGCAGTGACCACCCCGAACTGGATCGACAACCAGAAGAACCTCATGCTCTTCTCGGGTCGAGCGCACCCCGAACTCGCCGAGCAGGTGGCGAAGGAACTGGGTATCGAGGTAACCCCGCAGACCGCACGTGACTTCGCCAACGGAGAGATCTTCGTTCGCTTCGAGGAGTCGGTTCGAGGATCCGACGCATTCGTGCTGCAGAGTCACCCGTTCCCGCTCAACACCTGGCTGATGGAACAGCTCATCATGATCGACGCGCTCAAGCGCGGGTCGGCCAAGCGCATCACCGCGATCCTGCCGTTCTACCCGTATGCACGCCAGGACAAGAAGCACCGCGGACGCGAACCCATCTCGGCCCGCCTCGTCGCCGACTTGCTCAAGACCGCAGGTGCCGACCGCATCATCACCGTCGACCTGCACACCGATCAGATCCAGGGCTTCTTCGACGGCCCAGTCGATCACATGCACGCGCACAGCCAGCTCGCCGAACATATCCGCGGCAAGTACAGCCTCGAACACATCACGGTTGTCTCCCCCGACTCGGGGCGTGTGCGTGTCGCCGAGAAGTGGGCCGACAGCTTCGGCGGTGCACCGCTGGCCTTCATTCACAAGACGCGCGATCCACTGGTGCCCAACCAGGTCAAGTCCAACCGCGTCGTCGGCGATGTCGAGGGCCGCACCTGCATCCTGATCGACGACATGATCGACACGGGCGGCACCATCGCAGGCGCCGTCAAGGTCCTCAAGGAGGCGGGCGCCGGAGACGTCGTCATCGCCGCCACCCACGGCGTGCTCTCCGACCCTGCAGCCGACCGGCTCGCGAACTGCGGTGCCAAGGAAGTCGTCGTCACCAACACGCTGCCCATCACCGACGAGAAGCGCTTCGACACGCTCACCGAGCTGTCCATCGCACCGCTCCTCGCCCGCACCATCCGCGAGGTCTTCGAAAACGGTTCGGTGACAAGCCTGTTCAACGGTTCAGCGTAGGTCACTCCGCAGGCTCCGCTCCCGCGGCTCTGCATAGGTCACTCCGCAGGCTCCACTCCCGCTCCGCCACATCTTCCCGACGCAATGAGTTCGGTCACTATCACGACCGTAGAACGCAGCTCGTCGGGGAGGGGTGTGCGGAGCGGGTTGCGTTGTAACCTAAGATGACTCGTCGTGATCGACGCACAAACTATGGACAGTCCTGCCACTACTTCTACCGTCCGTATCGCACGTTGGACCCCTGGTGGGTGCGTCTGGTGCGGGAGCACCGACTCGATCGAGACTTATCGCAACGAGCCGCGCTGCGGCTTGTGCCGCGAGAAGGAAGCCGTCATCGACGAGGCCAAGCACTTCATCGGGATGTACGGATTGCGCCCACTCGGCGGAACCCTTGCGTCCGACGACGAGGAAGAGCGCGAGTACCGCGTGACCGCTCGTGACGCCCGCGAGGTCCTGAACCGCATCCGCCTCGAAAAATTGCCCGACCCGGCCGTCGTCCGCAAAGCATTGCGCCCCAGGGCTGCTGCTGCAGTAGCCGCACCCGCGACTCCGCGCCCGGCCAGCGCGTCGGCTCCGGCAAAGGCCGCACCGACGAAGAAGTCGCAGGCGGGTGTCACCGGGATCGACGCCATCGAACTGCAGTCGCGGGTGGAAAAGCTTCTCGGCCAGCTCACCGCCGTCGACGAACAGATCTCGGCTCTCGACGGCGCACAGGGCCTTCCCGCGCGTGCCCGACTGAAGGACCTCGACAAGCAGCGCACGACGGTCCTCTCCACCCTTGCGGCTCTCGAGAAGGCGCGTCGCCGGCAGTAACCTGGTGTGGTGGCATGGAAGCGACTCACCTCACGTCAGGCGGTCGACACCGCCTATGCGGTCGTCTTCGTGCTGGTTCTGTTCCAAGCCACCGTTCGCGGCGTGTCCGGATCACCTGGTCTCGCCATCCTTGCCGGGTTCGGCCTTGCCCTCGCGATCCGGCGTCGATCGCCACGGCTGTCGCTCGCGCTGGCCTGGGCCCTGGCCGTCGTGCAGATGGCCGGCTCGGTACTCGTACTGTCCAGCAACGTCGCAGTCTTCGGCATCCTGTATTGCTCGGCTGCATACGGCGATCGACTGCTTCGACGGCTCGGTCTCGCATCCGCGGTCGTCGGCGGAATCGTGGCGGCGTGGTATCTCACCTACGTCAGCCATGACCCGTTCGTCAGCGGCGACGAAGCCGTCGGGAACCTGCAGCAGTTCGTCATCGTCCTTGCCGCCCTGTGGGCGGTTCTCGGATTGTCGTGGGCACTCGGTCGTCTCTCCTACGCCAGACGCAGTGCCATCGAGGCGGCGCACGCGCAGGAGCTCGCCGAATTGGAGCAAGCGCGAGCGCAGAACGACATCGCAATCGAGCAGGAACGCAACAGAATTGCCCGCGACATGCACGACATCGTCGCGCATTCCCTCGCGGTGGTGATCGCACAGGCAGACGGTGCCCGGTACGTCCGCGCGGTCGATCCCGAAGCCGTGGACACAGCGCTCACGACGATTTCGGCCACGGCCCGAGATGCGCTCGGCGACGTACGAATACTTCTCGCGCAGCTGCGTCACAGCGAAGACGATCTCCCGACGCCTGCGCTGACCGACATCGGCCGCTTGCTCGACCGCATGCGCGCCGCCGGCCTCCGCATCGACGCCTCCCTGTCCGACGCTCCGGTGACCATCGGCGCCGCGGCTCAGCTCGCGCTCTATCGCATCGCGCAAGAGTCGTTGACCAACGCGTTGCGTCACGGCGACACCGAGCGACCGGTCTCCTTCACCGTCGAAACCGATTCCACCGGCGTCGAATTGATCGTCGTCAATTCGCTGACCACGTCGAGTCATACAGAGCACCACGGTCACGGCGTCGTCGGGATGCGTGAGCGGGCGGCACTGTCCGGCGGCGTGTGCACTGCAGGCGCCGCCGACGGTCGATGGACCGTCCGAGTTCGGATTCCAGCAACGAAGGGAACGTAAGTGAACGAGACCCCCATCCGGGTGGCACTTGTCGACGACCAACAGTTGTTCCGAGCGGGAATCCGAATGCTGATCTCCTCGCAACCCGATCTCGAGTTCGTCGGCGAAGCGGGCGACGGCGCCGCCGGTGTGGAGCTGGTTGCGCGCGAGCATCCGGACGTCGTGTTGATGGACATCCGGATGCCCGAGGTCGACGGCATCACCGCGACGGCTCGCATCGTCGACGAGATGCCGTCGCCGCCCAAGATCTTGGTGCTGACCACATTCGATCTCGACGAAAGTGCAGCGCGGGCGATCCGGGCAGGTGCCAGCGGCTTCGTACTGAAGGACGCCGACCCCGAGTTCCTCCTCGCCGCGATACGCACTGTTCACGCCGGAAATTCGGTGATCGCGGCGTCGGCGACAACAGCGTTGCTTGCGCACTTCACCGAGACACCTGCCGAACCCCACGCTCCGGCAACATTTTCCCGCCTGACCTCTCGCGAGAACGAAATCTTCCTACTTGCCGCACGAGGGCTCAGCAATTCCGAGATAGCGGCACAGGAGTTCCTCAGCGAAGCGACCGTCAAGACCCATATCAGTCGAATTTTCACCAAGCTCGATCTGCGTGATCGGGTGCAGCTGGTGGTCTACGCGTTCGAGCATGGGTTGGTGCGCTGAACAGGGCATTCGTACAGCGCGATCAGGGCAGCGGCACGGTCGTGCAACGCGGACCGCAATGATCGAGGGCCGAGAGCTTCGGCGTCGATGCCGAGTTGCCACACTGCCCACTCAGCATGCCTGGCGTCCTGGAACGTCACCTCGAGACGAAGCCACCCGTCTGCGTCGGCGATCTCGGTGAGAACCGCCAATGCAGTACCGACCAGTTCCTCGCGCCGCTTCGGGTTCAGCCGAACCTGCACCAGGACTTGCGAATCGCCTGCTCGAAAACGAGCACTACGCTCATGCCACAGTCGTTCGAGTTGAACTCGATCCGGTCGCTCTGCCGGTTCGGTCAGCGACTCGGTGTCGGCGATCCGGGACAGTCGATACGTGCGATCCTCACCATCGCGCATCGCCAGGAGGTACGCCCGTCCGCGAACCGTGACCAATCCGACTGGATCGATAGTTCGCCATTGTGGCTCTCGGCCTGCCGGCGTGTAGAGGATGCGAAGCTTGCGGCCGTCCAACACTGCGCGACGAACGTTCCGCATCACCGAGGCCGGTACGTCCTCTGTGGTTGATCGACGCGCCAGCAAGTCCGCTTCGGGTTCTATGAGAAAACGCGACGCCGCATCGTTCGCGGTGACTCTACTGCCGTCGGGAAGCGCGTCCATGACTTTGCGCAGAGCCGAGGCCAATGCAGAACCGAGACCGAATACCTGCTCACCTGCCCCCGCTGCCGCCACCAACGCCAGCGCCTCGTCGTGATTGAGCCCGGTCAGTTCGGTTCGGAAGCCCGGTAACAGTGCGAAACCGCCGTGACGGCCGCGCTCCGCGTAGACCGGAACGCCCGCCGACGACAACGCCTCGATATCGCGGACGACCGTTCGCGTGGACACCTCGAGTTCCTCAGCCAGGACTTCGGCCGTGGTCAATCCGCGCTGGCGCAGCAGAAGTACCAGCGAGACCAGCCTGTCGGCGCGCATATCCGTAACGCTATCCGAATACATGACAGGAGATGTCGTCTTTACCTGTGAGGCTCACCGAGTACTCGACACACGACGAAAGCGGAGCACCATGGCTATCGAACGAACAGCAGTGAACCCCGTGACCTGGTCTCAGGAACTGGGCTTCAATCAAGGCGAGGTGGTGTCCGGGCACACCCGAACCCTGTACATCTCCGGTCAGACCTCGACGAGCGACGCCGGCTCGCCCGTGCACGGCGACGACATCTCCGCTCAGCTCGCGCGCAGTATCGACAACCTCGAAGCCGTTCTCGCCGCGGCGGGTATGTCGCTGGCGAATCTTGTCAGGCTGAACGTCTACACCACCGACGTCGACGCGTTGTTTCCCCACTACGGCGTGCTGGCATCACGGCTGGGCGCCGCCGAAGTTGCACCCACCACCACCATGCTCGGGGTGACGAGACTCGCAATTGCGGGCCAACTCGTCGAATTGGAGGGAACGGCCGTCGGGTAAGGCCTCGCCTGTGAGTGGAAAGTCCGCCCAGACCCGGACTTTCCACTCACGAGAAGTCATCCTCGAGGTGTACACGGACGAGACTCCAGCCTGATTCTTCTGCGGCCTAACGCTCATAGCGTCTACAGACATGACCAACACACCTCCCCCAGTTGCCCGTGTGCACCGGGTACGCAAGAGCTACGGCGATACCTCGAACATCGTTCACGCTCTCGACGACGTCTCGCTGGACGTGCGCCGCGGCGAGTTCACCGCGATCATGGGCCCGTCCGGTTCCGGCAAATCCACCCTCATGCACGTCATGGCCGGTCTGGATTCGGTCACCTCGGGCCAGGTCACGCTCGCCGACACCGACATCACGGCCCTGGGTGACGACGCCTTGACCGAACTTCGGCGACGGCAGATCGGATTCATCTTCCAGGCGTTCAATCTTGTTCCGACGCTCGATGTTCGGTCCAATATTCTGCTCCCGTTCGAACTGGACGGGCGCCCGCCGACGGATCTGGAGTCTGCGTGGGTGGAACAGTTGATTTCCACGCTCGGCCTCGGCGGACGCGTGAACCACCTCCCGCACCAGCTGTCGGGCGGGCAGCAGCAGAGGGTTGCGATCGCCCGGGCACTCGGTTCGCGGCCGCACCTGATCTTCGCCGACGAACCCACCGGAAACCTCGATTCCAGAACGGGCCGCGAAGTTCTCGCACTTCTCGCTGCAGCCGTTCGAGAGTACGGCCAGTCGATCGTCATGGTCACCCACGATCCAGTGGCTGCCAGCTATGCGGACCGCATCGTCTTCCTGGCCGACGGCCACATCGTCGACGAACGACGCCGGTCGACCCCGGAACAGATCTCCGGTTACATGCTCGCCATGGAGCAGGTCGCATGAGCGCCCTCACCGCATCTCGGCGCAGTGAACACGGTGCGAGCATCCTGGTGACGGCATTGGCGTCGTTCTTCGGAGTGGTGCTGATCCAGGCGACGGCCTTCCTGCTCGACATCTTCGGCGACGACGGCCAAGGTGCTGTTGCCGTTGCGCTGTACTGCGTCGCGATGGTGTTCATCCTGCTCGCGTTGTACGTCGCCTCGGTCGTCACCGCTAACACCTTCGGAACCATCGTCGCGGGGCGAACGAAAACAATTGCGCTGCTGCGACTTCTGGGGGCCTCGGGACGTGAGCTGCGAAAGTCCGTGGCCCGCGAGGGCCTCACGGTCGGATTGTTCGGCGCTGCGGTGGGACTCGTGGTCGGCATAGCACTGAGCCATCTCGCGCGCGCACTCGCAGTATCGGCAGGCAAGCTCCCCGAGGTCGCTTATACGACGGTTCAACCGCTGGTCGCGCTGCCTGTCGTGATCGTCGTCGGGACCACGTGGGCGGCGTCGCACATCGGTGCGCGCAGGGTACTCGAGGTGACGCCGATCCAGGGCGCCGGCGCCGCGATACAAGCCCCCGACAGTGTTCGTCAACGGAGAACTACGATGGCCGTGGTGCTGATCTCCTCGGGCACGGCGCTTCTCGGGCTCGGGGTGATCGTCGGATCCGTGACTCCCGCGGGCGTTCTCGTGGCGTTCGTCGGCGGTGCGGTGTCGTTCACCGGAATCATGGTGGGAGCACACCGGATCGTGCCGTGGACTCTCCGCGTCGTCGGTCGAGCGTTCGGTTCCGGTCCTTCGGCCCGACTGGCTGCCGCGAACTCGACCAGATACCCCGAGCGCAGCACACGAACCGCTCTCGGCCTGCTCATCGGCGTGACACTCGTCGTGACGTTCGCGGTCGCGATGTACAGCTACCGAGCCATGCTGCAGAACGAGTTCAGCGAAGAGTCTCTCGATCAGGTCTTGACGGTGACGGTTGGAATCATGACGGGGCTGATCGGCTTCTCCGGTGTCATCGCGGCAGTCGGCATGGTCAACAACCTCTCGCTGAGCATCATCCAACGCACACGCGAACTCGGGTTGTTGCGTGCATTGGGCTTCACTCGCAAACAGATTCGGGGAATGATCGTGTCCGAAAGCGCTCAGATGGTGATCGCATCGATGGGATTCGGGCTGCTACTCGGCATCGTCTACGGCTGGGCCGCCGCACAGTCGTTGCTGGGTTCGATTGCGCAGTCGGGGTTTCAGCCTCCGACTCTGCCGTGGGCAATCATCGTCGGCACCGTTCTGTGCGCCGCACTCCTTGCCCTCATCGCGTCGCTGGTCCCCTCACGCCGGGCCAACGCCATCTCCCCGGTAGTTGCGCTGAGTGCGACTTGATCGCCCGTGCGTGCGTAGTTACGGCAGAACGTAATTACGCACGCACGGGTTGTACCTATCGGCGAGCAAGAATCAGCGCGAATCTCTCCTCCGGATCGGTCCAGAACTCGTCGACGCGAAAGCCTGCGTCGGCGAGTTCGCGGGCGATGCCGTCACGTCGGAACTTCGCCGAGATCTCGGTACGGAGTTCTTCGCCCTCGTCGAACGACACATCGAGATCGAGATCGGCGATATGGACCTGCTGCGGAATGGTGGCGCGCAGGCGCATCTCGATCCACTCCTCCTCGGCGTTCCACAGCGCAACGTGCTCGAACTTCTGAGCGTCGAAATCGGCACCGAGCCTTCCGTTGAGCACAGAGAGCACGTTCGCGTTGAACTTCGCCGTGACACCCGCCGCATCGTCGTAGGCGGGGACCACGACGCTTTCGTCGACGACCAATCCGACACCCAGCAGCAGAAACTCACCCTCGACCAAAGCTTCCGCGACGTCGGCGAGGAACACGGCACGCTCGTCGGGAATCAGGTTTCCGAGAGTCCCGCCGAGGAAGGCGATGGTGCGACTGCCGTCGGCGGGTAAATTCTGGAGCGTGTCGGTGAAATCGCTGACAATTCCTTGCACTTCGAGTGATGGGAACTCGTGCGAGATCTGTGCGATCGCCCCTTCGAGGGCCGACGGCGACACGTCCTGCGGCACGTACTTGTGCAGCGACCCGTATTTGGTTCCGGCTTCCAGCAGCAAACGTGTTTTTTCCGAAGAGCCCGAGCCTAGTTCGACGAGGATGGCCGCGTCGGTACGTTCGGCGATGTCGAGCGCGTGGGCCTCGATGAGCGCCCGCTCGGTTCTCGTCGGGTAGTACTCGGGCAGTTCGGTGATCTGCTCGAACAGTTCACTACCCGTCGCGTCGTAGAACCATTTGGGCGAGAGCCACTTCGGCGTCGCCGTCAATCCTTGCCGGACATCCGACCGTAAATCCTCCAGCAACTTCTCCGGCGAAATGTGAACGTCCAATGCGATGTCGGACACGTGTGTCTCCCTTAATCGAGGTCGGTGATGTCGACGTGCCCGGGGCTCGCGACTACGAATTTTCGGTCCGATACCGCAACCCATGCGGGATCGTCATCGAGCGGTTCGGACGCAACGAGTACCGAATCGTCCGTCTTCAGAACGGAAAGCGAGTGATACAGCGTTGTCGCGTACAGCGTCGTGCCGTCGCCGAGCAGGAGGTTCAGACGCGGGCCGGGCGACGATTCTTCGACACGAGCGACGAGCATGCGCAGAGCCTTTTCCGGTTCGTGCTCAGTGAGTAGATGCTGCAACACCACCCACAAGGCCGCGGAATCAGTCGGCGCTTGTAACGCCAGCAGGTTCTTGGTCGGAACCTCGGAAGCTACATCGACGAGAGCGTCCGGCCATCCGAACACGACGCCGTTGTGACTGAAGGCCCAGGTGCCATCGGTGAACGGCGCACACGCACTGCGTTCGACCGGCATGCCTACCGTCGCCGAGCGAACGGCAGCCACGACAGCCGTCGACCGGGCGCCCGTCAGCACCTCGTCGACTGCAGGATCCGACCAGATCGGCATCGAGTTGCGGTAGCTCACCGCACTACCGCCATCCCACCACGCCGCACCGAATCCGTCGGCGTTGATGGTGCCCCCGCCGCGCATCTCCTTCGGCGCCCACGATTGCACGCGCAGAGAGTTGGCACCTCTGGTAAGCACGTCACCGACACTGCGCGACGGGCCGAGATAGCCGAGATGCCTACACATCTGCCACGTCTCGGGCACATCTGAAGCCGGCGAAGATCTGCCGACGAATGGGGTGATCCCAGTTGCGGAACGTGCCGCGGCACGCAACCTCGTCGGTTCCGAACGAGCCGCCGCGCAATACCTGGTAGTCACCACGCAGAAAGACCTCGGAGTACTCGGCATACGGAAACGCCTCGAACCCCGGGTACGGCCCGAAATCCGAGGACGTCCACTCCCAGACATCACCGATCAACTGCTGAACCCCCTGCGGCGACGCGCCTGCCGGGTAGGCACCGACGTCGGCGGGCTCGAGGTGACGCTGACCGAGATTGGCGTGCCTTTCGGTGGGCTCGGAATCGCCCCACGGGTACTTGCGAACAGTGCCCGTGGACGGATCGAATCGCGCGGCCTTCTCCCATTCCGCCTCAGTGGGAAGGCGTTTGCCCGCCCACTTCGCGTAGGCCTCGGCTTCGAAGAAACAGACGTGCACGACGGGCTGGTTCGGTCTGATCGGTTCGGTAACCCCGAAAGCCCGACGCCACCAGCTCCCGTCGACGTCGCGATCCCAGAACTGTGGCGCCCGAAGACCTTCGGCGGTGCGGTGTGCCCAGCCGCGTTCACTCCAGAACTCCGGGCGGTCGTAACCGTCGGCGTCGATGAACTGCTGGTACTGACCGTTGGTGACGGGTGCGATGTCGATGGCGAAGGTCGGAACGTACGCCGGGTGGGCAGGGCGTTCGTTGTCGAGAGCCCACGGGTCGAGCGTGGTTCCCATCGAGAACTCACCGCCCTCGATGACGGCCTCACCCTCGGCGGCCACGCTGGGCCCAGGCGGTCGCGGCGCATGAAGAACCGCAGGGCCGGTACGTAATTGGTGGGTGGCGAGCATCGTCTCGTCGTGCTGCTGCTCATGCTGCGCAACCATTCCGAATGCGAAACCGTCGCGTTCGAGCCTACGACCGTCGAGCGGACTCGAGCTGAGGATGTCCCAGACCTTGTCGCGCACGGTCGACACGTAGTCGCGCGCCTCGTCGGGGGTCAGCAGCGGCAAGGACCGCCTGCTCGACCGAGAGTGCTTGAAGGCGTCGTACAGCTCGTCGATGTCTTGACGCACGGGTTCGCGGCCACCGACGTCCCGAACCAGCCAGAATTCTTCCTGGTTGCCGATGTGCGCGAGGTCCCAGACGAGCGGGCTCATCAACGGTGAGTGCTGTGCGGTGAGATCGGTGTCGTCGACGCTCTCAGTGAGGACCGCACTTCGGGCTCGACTGCGGGTGAGAACGGATTCGACCTTTTTTCTGAGTTCTTCGGTGCTGGTCACGCCGGCTCCTTCTCGGTCGACTCGACCGCGGCTGTGGGTGGTTCTGCTCTGCGACATCGGTCTGCGGCCTGCGCCAATTCGTCCGCGTGGTCGAGCGACGTGGACGCGGCGAGATGCAGCAACTCTTCGGCGGTGGACCGAAAGTCGCTGTCGGCCAGACCGTCACGTGCGGCGTCGATCCATCGGCCGCTCGTGCTCTGCGCGATTGCCGACGCCTGTGCGGTGGTCAGCGGGTCGGCGAGCAACGCGTCGAACGCCGCTGTGGGTACGACCCACTGTCCATCGGGTTGAGCGTCGAGATAACGAATCTCGAGATGCCCGCACGCCCGTACATGGGGGAACAACGTGGTCAGGTGATACTCGAGATCTGCTGTCGTGGCGGGGCGGCCGACGACGGCGTCGTCGTCGAGCCAGTCCGCGAACGTCGTTCCTGGTGGAGCCTCCCAGTTGTCACCATCACGGCGAATACACAGCAGCGGCACGTCGAGGGCCCACCGCGCGTAGTCGGAGATCGGATCGCCCGTGTTCGGGACTTCCGTTCGGCTGCCGTCCAATTCGAGCCAGGTCCGCATGCGCTGTGACGCCCATGCGCCCTCAGGTGCTCCGCGCAGCGTCGGCGAGCAGGCGAAGGCTGCCACGAACGCCGGGCCGACGGCGTGGAGCATGTCCCACCGCCTGGCCACCTCGGCTCGGTCTCGGCCGGCATCGACGCTGACCTGGTCGGACGCGGTGTTGCACATCATCAACTTGCCGAACGGCCCGATGGCGGTGAAGCGGTTTTCCATTGCGCAATAACGCGGCAAGACCAGCAGCCGTTGCGGGTCCCGCTCGCGGTCGGCCGGAGCGGACAGCAGTCCGATGCGGGCCGCGGCCATCAACTGCGTCAGGGCTCGGGCGTCCGCGTCGACTGCTCGCTGGAGTTCCGGCACCGAGGCGAAGGGGGCACTGGATATTTCGATTTGGCCGCCCGGTTCGATCGTGACGGCACTTCCGCCCGGTAGCGACAGGGCGGGTGAGCTGGGGGCGATGCTTTTCGGGGCGTACTCACCGAGCGCGACGGCAACGCTGTCGAGTGAAGGCCTGTCACCGTTCTCGGTGTGCGTCAGCCATTCCAACTCGGCTCCGATGAGTTGCGGCGGCCCGAGCTTGAAACACACCTTCGACACAAATGCCTCGGCGGCTGGGCGTGAGCTCAGCTCCAAGGACTTCTCGTTGGACGACACAGTTGCCTCCTCAGGTCTCGGCCACGCGTACCCGGGCTGGTTCGCGCCGAAACGGTCTGCCTATGACAGCCTTGCTATCGACAGTAACCAGTAGTCCAACACAGCGCACCGACAAATTTCTTCCAAGGAAGGCGCCGACATGTTCGACCTCGACCGAGTCCGCCGCGATACCCCAGCCGCAACCGCGACTGTGTTCCTCGACAGCGCGGGATCCTCGCTCCCACCGGATCCCGTCGTCGACACCGCCGTCGCGCATTTGCGTCGGGAATCGGTCGTCGGTGGATACCGCGCTGCGAACGAGCGGATGGCCGATCTCGCTGCCGTCAAGAGCTCGATCGCGAGATTGGTCGGGGCACAGGCGTCGGACATTGCTTTGAGCGACAGCGCAACTCGATCGTGGAGCGACTTCTTCTATTCCCTCCCGTTGGCCGCAGGCGACCGCATCCTGCTGTCCGAGGTCGAATATGCGTCCAACGCAATCGCGGCGTTGCAACGAGCCGCTGCCGTCGGAGCCGTCGTGGAATTCGTACCGAGCGACCCCTCGGGGCAGATCGACCTGCACGCGCTCGACGAGATGCTCGACGACCGCGTCCGAATTGTCTCACTTGTCCACGCCCCCACCAACGGTGGGCTGATCAACCCGGCACGAGAAGTGGCGGAACTCGCGCACCGATACGGCGCCTTGGTACTGCTCGACGCGTGCCAATCGATCGGACAGATACGTGTCGATGTGAGCGAACTCGGTGTCGACGCCCTGAGCGCAACGGGCAGGAAGTGGTTGCGCGGACCACGGGGAACCGGTTTTCTGTACCTGCGCCCGGAGTTGGCCGCGACGCTCGAGCCACCCGCGCTCGATCTGCACAGTGCACAGTGGGTCGGCGAGAAGGAGTTCCAACTCGCGGCCGACGTGACGCGGTTCGAGTTCTGGGAATGCGACGTCGCTGCCCGTCTTGCGCTCGGCACAGCCGTCGACTATCTCCTGGATATCGGAATCGACGCCGTCGAAGACGCCGTGCGCGAGAGGTCCGAGTATCTGCGGACTGCGTTACGCGGCGTCGACGGGGTGACCGTGCACGATCTGGGTGCGCGCAAAAGCGGCATCGTGTCCTTCACCGTCGACGGCATGCTCCCCACCGACGTGCGCGACGCCTTGGCCGAGAAGGACATCACCGTCACCGTCAGTCATCGCCGTTCGACACTGAAGGATATGAACCGGCGTGGGCTCGACTCGGTGATCCGGGCGTCTCCGCACTACTTCGTGACGTTCGAGCAGCTGGATCTGATGGTCGCCGCGCTCCGCGCCCTGTGAGCGAAAATACATAGCGAGATATGTATTTCCATTCGCATACGGCGGCCAGGGTGACGGCAAGACCGAGCACGGCCAGCCAGGTGACGGGCTCGCCGAACTTCAACAACGCCCACACCATCGTCGTTGCGGGTGTCAGATACAGAAGCGCGCTGACGCGCGTGGCCCCGCTGCGCCGCAGCACGAACATGTAGGTCCCGTACGCGCCGAACGTTGAAAGCCCGATCACCCACGCGACCGCGGTCCAGAACGCCGTCGTCATCGGCGGCCGGACGTCCCCTGCGATCAGAGACCAGCCCGTGAACAGAATTGCCGACACGACGCTCTGGATGCACAACGCGAGCGCGATCGGCTCCGTCGTGCGCAGCTTCCGTTCGAGGACAGTGCCCGAGGACAGTGCCACCATGCCTGCGAGCGGCAGCAGATAGGCAGCCCACGAGGCAGACCCTCCGCCCATGTCCCCCGACACCACGATCACGACGCCCGCGAAGCCGACGGCGAGAGCAACCCTCTTCCCTGCGTCGAACTTCTCGCCCAGGAAGCGACTGGCCAACGCGGCGACGACGAGGGGCTGCATCGCCGCGATCAATGCCGCTGTTCCCGGCGAGACCCCCAGTCCGACTCCGGTGATGAGAAGCCCGAGGTACAGGAACTGACAGAAGAATCCGAGCACCGCCTGTCGCTTGATCCCGGCAATTGTCGGACGCAAGCCGCGGTACCAGCACCAGGCGATCAAGATCATCGACGCGGCGAGATATCGCCAGGCCAGCAACGTGTGCGCAGGCGCTTGCGCGGTTCCCAGTTCGGCGCCGATGAATCCCGAGCTCCACAGGACGACGAGAGCTACGGCTGCGACGGTGTCGGTGCGCTTCATGACGAAGACGTAACCATACAGGTCTGTATACTCGCAGTAGACCTGTGATCGGAGACACATGAAAACACTGACACCCGCCGGCGAACGTCTACTGACCGTGGCGAGCGCACTGTTCTACGAGCGCGGCATCCGAGCAGTCGGCGTCGACCTCATCGCCGAGGAAGCAGGAACGACCAAGAAGACCTTGTACGACCGCTTCGGATCGAAGGACGGCCTGGTCGTCTGCTACCTGGAACGTCGGTACGAGCGGTGGTGCGCCTTCGTCCTCGCGCATCTCGAGGGTTACCCAGCGGGTCGCGGACGGATCTTCGGCGTCTACGACGCACTGGAAGCCTGGATGCGCGCAAACGACCGCGGCTGCGGTTTCGTCAACGCCTACGCCGAATTCGGCGGGACCGACCATCCTGCGCTGGAGATCATCCGCTCCGAGAAGGAGTGGACTCGAGCTCTGTTCGTCAGGCTGGTCGCGGAAGCGGGTCTCGGGGATGCCGACGATGGGGATGCTGACGAACTCGGGACGAAACTGTCCCTGATCCACGAGGGAGCCGTGATCATGAGCACCGCCGGAGACCGCGCCGACGCGATCGACATGGCTCGGTCGATCGCTCGGACCCTGGTGGTGTAAAGTCTTGCGGGTTGTCTCGGCGAGGGTAGATCTGCACAGGATTTACCGTGATCGACGCGGCTCGGCCCCTGGCCTTGCTCGTACGTGTCCGCCCCGACGAGCCGTGTCCACCACAGATCCAGGAGCTCATTCTCAATGGCTAACGAAGTAAACAACCTCAAGGCACTCGTCCGCACCGAATTCGGCAAGGGCGCTGCACGCCGCACCCGTCGTGACGGCCAGGTCCCTGCCGTTCTGTACGGACACGGCAGCGACCCCCAGCACCTCGCACTGGACGCTCGCGCATTCGCTGCCGTCCTGCGTAACAATGGCACCAACGCTGTCCTGACGCTGGACATCGACGGCGCAGAGCAGGTCGCACTGACCAAGTCGGTCGTCGTCCACCCGATCAAGCGCAGCATCGAGCACGCCGACCTCCTCGTCCTGAAGAAGGGCGAGCGCGTCACCGTCGAGGTCAACGTCATCGTCGAAGGCGACGCGGCACCCGGCACCCTCGTCACCACCGACTCGACCGCTGTCGAGATCGAGGCCGACGCACTGTCGATCCCCGAGAACATCACCGTCGACATCGAAGGCGCCGAGATCGGCACCCAGATCACCGCATCCGGCCTGGCTCTTCCCGAGGGCGTCACCCTGATCTCCGATCCCGAGCTGCTCCTCGTCAACGTCGTCGAGGCTCCGTCCGAGGAAGACCTCGAAGCAGACGGCGAAGGCACCGAGGACATCTCCGAGACCGGCGAAGCCGAGACTCAGGAAGAGGCGTCCGAGGAAAGCTCCGACGAGAGCTGATCTCCCCCTTTCCACACGAGAACGCGTCGCTCCCTCTCACAGGGGCGGCGCGTTCTTCGTTTCGCCCCCGAATGGAAGAATCCAGCTCGTGAACGCAACGCCAGATTCGACAACCGGGCCAGCTCTGATCGTCGGCCTCGGCAACCCGGGACCTCAGTACGAGACGACGCGCCACAATGTCGGATTCATGGTCGCCGACGCCCTTGCCGGCCGAATCGGCGCGAAGTTCTCCTCGCACAAGAAGTCGAACTCCGACATAGTGCAGGCACGCTTGGCCGAGCGCTCTGTGATCGTCGCGAAGCCTCGTACGTTCATGAACCTGTCGGGTCAACCCATTGCTGCGCTCGCACGGTTCTTCTCGGTGGAGCCCGGGTGCGTGGTCGTCGTACACGACGAGTTGGACCTCGACTTCGGAACCATCCGGCTCAAACTCGGCGGCGGCGAAGGCGGACACAACGGATTGCGCTCCACCACACAGCATCTGAGCACCAAGGACTACCTGCGCATGCGCGTCGGGATCGGGCGTCCTCCCGGCCGGATGGATCCAGCGTCGTATGTTCTGAAGCCCTTCTCGGCCGCTGAGCGCAAAGACCTGGGCGTCATCGTCGAGGAAGCAGCGGACGCAGCCGAACTGGTCCTGCGCGTGGGTCTGGAGGCTGCGCAGAATCAGGTTCACTGACCCCGCCCGTGCGCGATGAATTACCGCCGAACGTAACTACGCCCTCACGGGGGCTGACCTGCCCCTCAGCCCAACAGCGACGCCGAATTCGCCCGACGCAATTTGCCCGACGACGTCTTGGGGATCGACCCCGGCCCGAGGACTGCGACGGTGCGAGGACGAACACCTACCTCCGAGTGCACTGCGTGTACCACCTCGTGCTCGATACGCTTGACCTCGTCGGGGTTCTGGAAGTCGTTGGTTTCCACTGCCACTGCGAAGCTTTCCCGTTTGTCGCCCGCGTCGAGTCGGATAGCGACGGCGTTGCCGGGGCGCACACCCGTCACCGATCCCGCCGCACGTTCGATGTCCGTCGGATAGATGTTGCGGCCGCCCATGATGATGACGTCCTTGATCCGGCCGCAGACGACGACGAGACCGTCCTCGGTGAAGTATCCGACGTCGCCGGTGTCGAGCCAACCCTCGGAGTCCTGAGTCTCGACGGGGCCGTCGACGGTGATGTAGCCCGGCGTCACGGCCTTCCCGCGCACCTCGATGATCCCCACACCACGGGCGGTGAGGACCTGACCTTCCTTGTCCACGACCCGCCCTTCGAGATTGGGCACCATCTTGCCCAGCGTCGCCAACCGTCGAACGTTGCCCTTGGTCGCCGGTACGGCGCGGCCCATGGCTTCGAGCAGATCCGCGTCGACGACGTCGAGAACCTGGCCCTGATCCGGGTCGGGAATGGACACGGCAAGCGTCGTTTCCGCCATTCCGTACACGGGGGCGAGCGCGAGTGGATCGAGCTTGTACGGCCTGCCTGCCTCGGCCAACGTCGTCATCGTGTCGGGGTCGACGGGTTCGGCGCCGTTCCATGCGTACCGCAGTGAACTCAGGTCGAGATCCAGGTCGTCGTCGGCCTGGGACAGTCGGCGAGCGAGCAGCGAGTACGCGAAATTCGGTGCTGCCGTGACGGTTCCGCGGTACTTGTGAATCAGCTTGGCCCACAGCAGGGGTGAACGCAGGAAGTCGAGCGGCGTGATGGAGACGACCTCGGCACCGACCTGCATCGGAACCGTCAGGAACCCGACCATCCCCATGTCGTGGAAGAGCGGCAACCAACTGATCATCACGTCGGAGTCGACGTCGAACTTGATCCGGTCGATCATCGCGTACGCGTTGACGTAGAAGTTCTCGTGGGTGATCCGCACAGCCTTGGGTGAGCCGGTCGACCCGGAAGTCAGTTGCTGCAAAGCGATGTCGGACTCCGAGGTCTCCACGGGGTCGATGTCGCGGCCCGCGCGCATGTCGTCGACCTTCAGCACGGTGATTCCGCGCTCTTCGAGAATCGGAGCGGCAACATCGAAGGGCGCACCGAGAATGACGGCCTTCGCCTCGATCATGTGCACGACCGTCTCGGTGTCCTCACCCCACACCGCAAGATCGGTTCGCGGCGTCGGCTGATGCAGCATCGTCACCGACCCACCGCGCATCCACGTCGCCTGACACGCAGGGGCGATGTCGACGGGCTGGCCGGCCAGAATTCCGATGGCGTCACCGCGGTCTATGCCTGCATCGGCGAGCGCTCCTGCCATGTTCCGCGCAACCTGGTGAATTTCGCCCCAGGACTGGCGCAGCGCAGCGTCGGGCTCCCCCGTGACGAGCCCGCGCTCACTGCTGCGAGCCGTTGCGAACATCTCTTCGGTGAACTTGCTCAATGCTCAACTCCTGTGCGAAAGACCGACCCGCGTCCACGCTATTCAATCCGGACTTCGGCGGTGACCGTTACCGCCGAAAAGGTCCGAGTACCCTGGTACCGGCAACATTGCCCCCATAGATGTAGAAGAGGTTCCCTTGAGCACGCCCGATTCGGTAGACGTCAGCACTACCCCCGCCGAGTCGGTACCGCGGAACGCTCACAAGGAACTCGGCAGTGAGGTTGCCCGCCGCCGCACCTTCGCCGTCATCTCGCATCCCGACGCCGGCAAATCGACGCTCACCGAGGCACTCGCACTCCACGCCCGTGTGATCTCCGAGGCCGGCGCCATTCACGGCAAGGCGGGTCGACGCTCCACGGTGTCCGACTGGATGGAGATGGAGAAGGCCCGAGGAATCTCGGTCAGTTCCACTGCGCTGCAGTTCAACTACCAGGTAGATCCGACGGCCGAGACGGTCAACGTCATCAACCTCGTCGACACCCCCGGTCACGCAGACTTCTCCGAGGACACCTACCGCGTTCTGACGGCCGTCGACGCAGCCGTCATGCTCATCGACGCCGCGAAGGGCCTCGAACCGCAGACACTCAAGTTGTTCCAGGTGTGCCGGCAGTTCGGCATTCCGGTCATCACCGTCATCAACAAGTGGGACCGTCCGGGTCAGTCGCCATTGGAACTTCTCGACGAGATCGAGCGGCGGATCGGCCTGACACCCACTCCCCTGTACTGGCCCGTCGGTATCGCCGGTGACTTTCGCGGATTGCTCGACGTCCGAGAGGGCAACTACATCCGCTTCACCCGTACCGCGGGCGGCGCGACCATCGCACCCGAAGAACTGCTCGACGCCGACGCCGCTGCCGCGCGCGAGGGCTCCGAGTGGGAGACCGCGCTCGAAGAGAGCGAACTGCTCGTCTCCAGCGGTCAGGGGCACGATCAGGAACTGTTCCTCGCCGGTCAGACCTCTCCGGTGATCTTCGGATCTGCGATGCTGAACTTCGGTGTCCGCCAGATCCTCGACACTCTCGTCGCGCTCGCGCCGGCACCCGGCCCACGTGACGACATCAAAGGGACGGTTCGTGAAGTAACCGACCCCTTCAGCGCCGTGGTGTTCAAAGTCCAGGCCGGCATGGACACGGCGCACCGCGACCGGCTTGCGTTCATGCGCGTCGTGTCCGGGGTGTTCGAACGCGGCATGGTCGTCACGCACGCCCAAACAGGAAAGCCCTTCACGACGAAGTACGCGCTCACTGTGTTCGGCCGTGAGCGCACCACCGTCGAGAACGCCTACCCCGGCGACGTAGTCGGCCTGGTCAACGCGACCGCCCTCGCGCCGGGACACACGCTCTACACCGACAAGAAGGTCGAGTACCCGCCGATTCCGTCGTTCGCGCCCGAGCACTTCGCCGCGCTGCGCGTCGACAGCGCCGACAAGTACAAGAAGTTCAGGCGGGCCGTCGAGCAGTTGGACTCCGAAGGAGTCGTTCAGGTGTTGCGCAACGACATTCGAGGCGACGCCTCCCCCGTGCTCGCCGCGGTGGGACCGATGCAGTTCGAGGTGGTCACGGCCCGTATGAAGACCGAGTTCGGCGTCGACGCGCGGCTGGAGCCACTCGGGTACTCGGTGGCACGCAGGACCGACTCCGAATCGGCCGTCGAACTCGGCCGTCAGCGCGGCGTCGAGGTGTTCACCCGTACCGACGGTGCGCTGCTCGCCCTCGTCAGCGACAAGTGGCGCTTGCAGTACCTCGAGAAGGAAATGCCGGAACTGACGCTCGAGCCGCTTGTCGCCGCGGGCGAATAGTGCTTGCCGCACTGCTCGACGCGCAGATCTCCATCGCGGGCCACCCGATTCTGTGGCGAGAGATCGTCGGCAACGGCTTCGGATTGGCGTCGGCGATCGGCGGAATGCGGCGAGTGGTCTGGGCGTGGCCGGTGGGAATCGTGGGCAACGCGCTGCTGTTCACGGTGTTTCTCGGCGGCGTGTTCCACACTCCGCAGGCCCTCGACCTCTACGGGCAGGCCGGACGGCAGCTGCTGTTCATCGCCGTCAGCACGTACGGGTGGGCAAGGTGGCTGCAGACTTCCCGAACCCGCAGTTCGGCAGTGCTTCCCCGGTGGGCAACTCCGCACGAGCGGTTGCTCATGGTCGCCGTGATGGTCGTCGGCACCCTCGCGTTTGCGCAGTTGTTCGACTATCTCGGGTCCTACGGCAAGTGGGCCGACGCATGGATTTTCACCGGATCGTTGCTGGCGACATTCGGTATGGCTCGCGGTGTGACTGAGTTCTGGCTGATCTGGATCGCGGTCGACATAGTCGGAGTGCCGCTACTCTTCCGAGCCGGCTTCTACCCTTCCGCGTTCCTCTACCTGGTCTACGCAGCCTTCGTGATCTGGGGTTTCACGGTCTGGGTGAAGGTGCAGAAAAAGACAATCTCCATTAAATAGCGGCATAAACAGGTGGAGTGTTACTCTTCGTTGGTCCGAACGGACTTCGAGTAGGTTTTTCGATGACGAATCGAAGAGAGACACAGGGTTCGCTATGACGCAGGGATCCAGCTATCCGCTGGCAGGAATCAAGATCGGTCAGACACCGGCTCATCGCCTGACCACGCAAACACCGAAGTTGGCTGCCGGGGTGTTTCCGTCCACGTCCAACGCACCTTCGGAGAACGCCACGTCCTCAGCCGCGGAACCGGCCACCGTCACCGGATCGGCATCTGCAGTCGAGCCCACCGCGAAGAACTCGAAGTCCGCAACGAAGCAGGACCCCGAAAGCACCACTCCGAAGCAGCCCTCCCAATCTTCGAACGAGGTTGAAGTGACTACCAGCGATCAGATCTCCGAGCACGGCCTGCCCACCAACGGCCGTTCCACTCATGCGTCGAGCACGAGCCCTTCCGCTACCGGCGGCGGACGCAGCGGCACTCCGGATCGCCGCACCGCCATGGGTGTCGCGTCGGTTCGCATCGCCGGACGCCTCACCCAGAACGAGCTCGGCAGCCGCACCGGGGACATCCGCACGCCGGACACCTCCGTCGGTCCCGACGAACTCCTGCAGCTCCTCGGCGAGTACCTCGTCTCCGGTGGACTGCAGAACCCGGAGATCCACGTCCGGTCCAACGGCCAGACCATCGTTCTCGATCTGCTCAACCCCGCCAAGGGCTACCGCTGATCGTTCGTCACCCACCCGTGTGTGCATGTTCTCGCGCACACGGGTCGATTCATTCTCGCTCCACGACCTTGGACGGAATCGCATTCTCGGGGATGTCCGATACCGCGCACGGTCGATCTTCTGCTGTGAACCACCCGTGATAGTGGAACAGCGTGCCCAACAGTCGACTGGTCACCTCGATCTGAATCCGGTGTCGCTGCTCGTCCTCATCCCACCACTCACGCGCTGACGTGAGCGCGGAGGCCAACTGCGGGATCTTGACACCCAGGACCCGAGGCGCATCACTCTCGAGTACAAGGCCGCCTTCTGCATCGACACTGCACGTGGTGTGCACAGCCATGTCCGAAGCGAATCCCAAGTAGTCGATCGCAAACTCGGGATCCGTTGTCTTCGCGGGCGTCACCATGATCGAGTTCATCCCCTGCGGCTTGCCGACGAACGCGAACCTGCGCACGAAAGCGAGTGTCTCGCGGCCGATGTCGTCGACGTACGCATAGTTGGCGATGGTGAACGGCACGTCGACACCCTTGCCGCCGGGAAACAATCCCCGCCGGGCGCCGAGCCACAGGATTGGCGGCGGAACGAGCGCGGAGTGGCGCATCTCCTCCATCACGCCCACGCCCAGCTGGCAACGGTTGTCGCCCGACGACAGACCGAAGCGCCACTGAACTTTCGGATGCAAGTTCTCGAACTCCGACCCGAGCGCGGCACGGACTACTGCGGTTCCCATATTTACACCGTACGGACTACAGGCTCTTGCGCATGTGGATCGACGTTTCACGGTAGTCGAGCGAGTCGTAGAGGGCCTTGGCGACGTGGTTGCCGCCGAACACATTCAGCCCCAACGAGGCCGCCCCCTCCGACCGCGCGCGCTCTTCGGCAAGAAGCATGGTGGCGCGACCCAACCCCCGGCCGCGGAACTGTTCGTCGATCTCGATATCCCAAACCCACCAGTGCGCGGGTTCGGCGTCGTCACGCGGGGCGATCCAGAGTAAACCAACCACGGTTCCGTCGACGAGCACGTCGAAGATGCGCTGACTTGGCGTCGGAATTCCGCCGGGGAACGTTGTCTCGTACGAACTAGCAGCGTTGGCCTCGGCCTCGGCTTTCGTTTCCCCGGCCTCCATCCGCTCTGCCACGTACTGGACCCTGGCGGCGGCAAGCCACCGGCGCATCCGTTCGGGTTCCATCGTGACCAGCGTGGGCGTCATGAGGACCACCCTATGGGGCCTAGTCCAGCTCGGCCGCCAATTCCATCCACCGCTCCTCGGCGACGTCCTTGTCCGCAACGACCTTCTTGAGCTCGGCATCGAGGTCCTGCAGCTTGCCCGAATCCGTCGCCGCTTCCAGCAGTTCGGCATGGAGGGCGATTTCGCGATCGGACAGCCGGACGACGAGCTTTTCGAGCTTGCTGAGTTCCTTCCGTGCCGCACGCTCGGACGCCGCGTCACGTACGGCCTTCTTGGCTGTGCCGCCGGTAGTCAGGGAATCCGGTGTCGCCTCGGCCGCCATCACAGCGCGCCTCCGCAAGTAGTCCTCGATACCGCCGGGCAAGTTGGTCAACTTCCCGTCGCCGAAGAGCGCCCACGTCGAATCGCAGATGCGCTCGATCAGGTACCTGTCGTGCGAGATCACGACGAGCGTGCCTGCCCAGCCGTCCAAAATGTCTTCGAGTTGCTGCAAGGTGTCGATGTCGAGATCGTTGGTCGGCTCGTCGAGCAGCAGAACGTTGGGCTCGGCCATCAGCACACGGGTCAACTGCAAACGGCGTCGCTCACCACCGGAAAGATCGCCGACGGGTGTGCGCTGGCGAGCGGGCGTGAAGCCCAACCGTTCCGCGAGCTGTCCAGCCGAGATCTCCTTGTCCCCCAGTGTGATCCGCTCGGCAATCTCCTTGACGGCATCGAGGACTCGGAGCTTCTTGGGGAGATCGTCCAATTCCTGCTTGAGCCAACCGATCTTGACGGTTTGGCCCTGGATGCGCTTACCTGCGGCCGGTTGCAGTTCGCCGGCGAGTGTACGGAGCATGGTGGTCTTGCCGGAACCATTGACGCCGACGAGTCCGACTCGCTCACCCGGCGCGAGTCGCCACGTGAAGTCCTTGACCAACTCACGGCCGTCGGGAGTCTCGAGACGAGCATCCTCTAGTTCGATGACCACTTTGCCCAGTCGACGTTGAGCAAAAGAGGACAGCGCGACCGAGTCGCGAGGCGGGGGAACGTCCGCGATGAGGGCCTCGGCGGCCTCGATGCGGTACTTGGGCTTGGACGTTCGCGCCGGCGCGCCGCGGCGCAACCACGCGAGTTCCTTACGGGCAAGGTTTCGACGCCGCTCTTCGGACGCATCCGCCTGACGGGCGCGTTCGGCGCGCGCGAAGACCCAGTCGTTGTATCCGCCCTCGTACGTTTCGATGCCGCCGCCGACGACCTCCCAGGTCTGATTGGCAACGGTGTCGAGGAACCACCGATCGTGGGTGACGACGACGAGCGCGCTTCGTCGCGAAACAAGGTGCGCTGCAAGCCATTGCACGCCTTCGACGTCCAGATGGTTGGTGGGCTCGTCCAGAACCAGCAGGTCGAGATCCTGAACCAGCGCCGCCGCCAACGCAACACGGCGACGCTCACCACCGGACAGGTTGTCGATCGGAGCGTCCAGGCCCGAGCTACCGATCGGACCGAGATCGGCGATGCCGATGCCCGTCAGGATATTTCGAACTCTCGAGTCGCCGGCCCATTCGTGCTCCGCCATGCCCAGCGGATCGAGAACGACCTGCCCGACGGTCGATCCGGGTGGCAGCACTCCGCGCTGGGTCACCACGGCCATCCGCAGCCCGCCGACTCGCGACACACGGCCCGAGTCCGGTGGTTCGAGACCTGCGAGCACTTCGAGTGTCGTGGTCTTACCGCCGCCGTTGAGGCCGACCATGCCGATGCGTTCACCCTCCTGGACGCCGAGGGACACACCGTCGAGCAGGGGTTTGACGCCGAAGGACTTCGAGACGTTTTCGAGGTTGACGAGATTGACCATCAGGAGAAACCAATCGATTCACTAGTAACCACGCGAGCACCGGGAACGGGACCGCTCGCAACACGCACGGTGCGGCAGACGCCTGCACCGGACAATTCAGCGCCGACGGACACCGCAGCGTCGGCGTCGGCGCACAGGAACGCGCAGGTGGGGCCGGAACCCGACACGATGCCCGCGAGGGCACCGGCCGCCACACCGGCCCGCAGCGTCCGACGGAGTTGTGGGAGCAACGACACTGCGGCAGCCTGGAGATCGTTGCCGAGCAGCGGGGCCAGCGCATGCGGATCGCCGCTGGCGAGAGACTGCATCAGCGCATCGGGCTCGCCGAGCCTGGGCGGCGAACCCTTGGCCCTGAGTTCGTCGAGTTCGGCAAACACCGCCGGGGTCTGCAAACCACCTTTGGCCAGCGCGAGTACCCAGTGAAAGCTGTTGCGTGACAACACCGACAGCAACTTCTCTCCGCGACCGGTGCCCACGGCGGTACCGCCGTGCAGGACGAACGGAACATCGCTGCCCAACTGCGCTGCCAGGTCGGTCAACTCGGCGCGGGATAGGTCGAGCTTCCACAT
The DNA here is from genome assembly GCF_003641205.1 of Rhodococcus sp. P1Y. Taxonomy (NCBI): domain Bacteria; kingdom Bacillati; phylum Actinomycetota; class Actinomycetes; order Mycobacteriales; family Nocardiaceae; genus Rhodococcus; species Rhodococcus sp. P1Y. The sequence goes on along the minus strand of NZ_CP032762.1, from coordinate 2,334,513 downwards.
CGCGTCGAGCGCAACGAGCGTCGCTGCAGCATCCGAACTGCCACCTGCCATGCCGCCCGCAACAGGAATACCCTTGTCGATGGTGATCTCGACCAGCGGCTCACGTCCTACCGCGTCGGCCAGAAGAACCGCAGCCTTCCACACGAGGTTCCGCTCGTCGGTCGGCACGGACTTGGCATCGCCGCCCTTGACGATCACACGCAGACCCTGAGACGGAACCACCGAGACTTCGTCGGACAATGACAGAGCCTGAAACACCGTCGTCAGTTCGTGGTAGCCGTCTTCCCGGAGGTCACCGACCGACAGGTGCAGATTGACCTTGGAGGGCGCCCGAACGACGACGGGACTGTGGACGACTGAGAGCACGATAGTCAACAGTAGTGGAGGACCCGTTCGAGGACAGCATTCGTCCGCGATAGCTGGGATCATCGGTGGTATGCGGGAAACTTCGGCACGGCTGCTCACACTGCTGTCCCTGCTCCAGACGCGCCGCGACTGGGCCGGGTCGGATCTGGCGGATCGTCTGAACGTGACGCCTCGCACCGTTCGGCGCGACGTCGACAAACTTCGCGAGATCGGCTATCCGATCAACGCGACACCGGGTGTGGGCGGCGGGTACCAGTTGGGTGCCGGTGCCGAAATGCCGCCCCTGTTGCTGGACGACGACGAGACCCTCGCTGTCGCCTTCGGGTTGCAATCTGCAGCGGGTGGGTCGGTGGCGGGCATCGGAGAGGCGTCGCTGCGCGCGCTGACCAAGCTGCGCCAGGTGATGCCGTCGCGCATACGGCACCGGCTCGACGCCCTGCGCGTCGACGTCGTCGAACGCCCCGCGCGCTCGGCGGTGGACGCCTCCGTCCTGTCGACCATCGCGGGCGTCTGCCACGGACGCGAGCGCCTACGGTTCGACTACCGCACGCACGACGGCACCGAGGCACGCCGGGAGGTCGAGCCGTACAGCCTCGTCCGGGCAGGCGCCCGCTGGTACCTGCTCGGATGGGACGTGATGCGGGAGGACTGGCGATCGTTCCGCGTCGACCGGATGGAACCGAAGATTCCCACGGGACCACGATTCACCCCGCGCGAACTCCCCGAAGGCGGAGCAGCGGCATTCGTCGCCACGGGAATCAACAGCACCTTCAACCGCGTGCAGGCACGAATCCAGCTGCACGCGTCCATCGACACCATCGCTCCGATGGTCGACGAGCAGTGGGGAACATTGGAGTCCGGCCCAGGGGGCACGTGCACGATTGTGCTGGGCGGTGACTCCCTCCCTTCCATCGCACACTGGTTGTCGGCCTTCGACACCGATTTCACTGTTCTCGATCCGCCCGAATTGCGCGACGAGTGCACACGAGTGGCGCAGAAGCACGCACTGATCAGCGAGCGGTACCTGGCGAGCGTCCGTCGTACACCGTCTTGATGCCCGATCGTTACCCGGACTACATAGTTGCGCGCTTAGGCTGACCCGATGCCTCGTACTCGAAACAGCCTGCTGCGTCGAATGTTCGGTGTTCTGCTCATCTCCCTGATGATGTCTGTCGGACTGCTGAGCGGCGGCGGTACCGCCTCGGCAGCGTTGGTGAACGTCGCCACACCGAGCCCGTACCCCTGGGAAGCGCCGATTCCGCTCGACTTCAACGGCTACAGCGCCCAGCTGTCGGTTGCCGAAGGACCGTACGTAGCCAAGCTGGGCATCAGCGTCGCGCCACCCACCACCGATCCGATCTACTCACAGCAGTTCCGACTGCTCACCTACTCCTCGCACACCGAGATCAATTGGCGTAACGCATCCACCGGCGCCTCGGGTACAGCATTCTCCGACGAGGGCGGCCGCTACCCGTCGGCCTCTGCTCTGATCGACACCGGACTCGGGTGGGTCGACTACACCATCGTCATCACGACAGGCGCGTTCATACCTCAGTTGAATCCGCAGACGGTGTCCGTATCGGGATCGGTGGAAGTCGTGCCGTGGCCGTACGGACCTGCTTGAATGTCGCCCGCTAGCTATCTGATCGTATGAATGGACCATTCAAGCGATCGGGAAAGTACCCTCAGGGCGTTGTGCCCGCCAACCGGACGAACGCCGCGGCGTCGATGGTCTCCCCCCGCGCCGAGGGGTCGATGTCGGCTTCCCTGAGGCGACGTTCCGCTTCGACGGGAGAGCCGGCCCAGCCGGCGAGTGCTGCGCGCAATGTCTTGCGGCGCTGCGCGAAAGCTGCGTCGACGACGGTGAACACCTTTCGCCGGTGCGCGTCGTCCATCGACCACGGCGGCTCGGGGTAGCGGTCGATTCGGACCAATCCGGACTCCACTTTGGGAACCGGCCAGAACACCGAACGCCCCACCGAGCCCGCGCGTTTGACCGTCCCGAAGAAGTTCGCCTTGACGCTGGGAATGCCGTAGATCTTGCTGCCGGGATCGGCGGCCAGCCGATCGGCGACCTCTGCCTGCACCATCACCAAAGCCGTTCTCAGCGAGGGCAGTTCGGAAAACAGGTGCAGCAGAACGGGTACTGCCACGTTGTACGGCAAGTTCGCGACGAGTGCCGACGGCTCGCCGGGGATGTCCGATGCCTTCACCCGAAGTGCGTCGGCTTCGACCACGGTGAGTTGATCTGCGTGCGACGGTGCTCGCTCGGCTACGGTTTGCGGCAGCCTATCGGCGAGCTTCGGGTCGATCTCGACGGCGATGACCGCGTCGGCGACGTCGAGAAGTGCCAGCGTCAGCGAACCGAGACCGGGGCCGACCTCGAGAACAGTGTCCGCTCCCCCGACACCGGCCGAGGCGACGATCCGTCGCACGGTGTTGGCGTCGTGCACGAAGTTCTGTCCGAGCTGTTTGGTGGGTCGAACGTCGAGTTCGGCGGCGAGAGATCGCACTTCCGCGGGCCCGAGCAGCGCCGCGGGTTCCCTCACATCATCAGGCACTGTGAAAACACTACGCACCAGGATCGGAGCCGGTGAAAGGACCTGGTCGATGTTCACCGGTAGCCGAGTCGGGAGGTGCATGCAGGCCAGGCGCCCCAGCCCTGCGAGCGCTGAGTGACCGACCCGATGGCGATCTGCTCTTCACGCGTCGCAAGGTCCGCGCGCGGCGCGTACTTGAGGCCGCCCTGGCGTTCCCAGGTGTTCTGATCGAACTGGATACCGCCGTAGAAACCGTTGCCGGTGTTGATGGCCCAGTTGCCGGTCGCCTCACACTGCGCGAGGGCGTCCCAGGTTGCACCGTTCTCGACCGGCGGGACCTCGGTGCCAGGCTTGGCGCCGACCCGAACCACCTTGGGCTGCGCGGGCACCTTGACGACCTCGTCGACCTGCTCGCGACCGACCTCGGCGCCGTTGACGGTGTTGACGTTCCAGGTGATGTCGGAAATACCCGGTGCACCTGGATTCTCGACGACAGTACGGCTCATGTTCATCGTCGGATCCTCGATGCGCTGCTCGGGTGGCGCGACATCGGTGGTTTCGGTCTTGGTCTCAGTGCGGTCGCGAGTGACGACGATTTCGACGCCGTCGGTGACGGTTGCGTCCGGCGCCGGGGTCACGGTGTCTGCCTGCTCGAGTGGCGCGCCCGCTTCTGCGAGGAACTCGCGAACCGTCGGGGCAGCCAAGGTGACCGGCGCGGGTGCAGTCGATCCGTCGACGAGCGAGACCTGCTTGGGCAGGGCTACGTCGAGTTCGGTGCCTTCGAGGGGAAGCCGCTCGCCTCGGGAAGCGCTGACGTGCACGTCCTCGGCGAGGTCCATCTGTTGAAGCGCCTCGTCGACGGTCAACGCCGTAGTCCAGATCTGCTGGGGCTGGCCGTCCACCGTCACGCTCAATTCGCGAGCGCGCCGAAGGACGACAGTTTCGCCATCCGACAGCGACGAGTCTGCAGACGGCGCCACGAGATCCTTGTCACCCGGTTCGTATCCGGCCGCCTGCAGTGCGCCGTTGACGTCGGACGTCATCGTGCTGAGCGTGATCATTTCGCCATCGACGTCGATTGTCACGGTTTTGTGACGAGCAACGGCGACGGCGCCCCCGACGATCAGCGTGGCCAGCAGCGCAGCTACCACCAGGTAGAGCGTGAGCGACCTGGTGGAGTTGAGTCTGGCAATACTGGACACAAGTGATTCCTGAATTCGTGGAGCGCAAAACGCCCGTCGGCTGGATCACGGTACGGTAACGAATCGGTGGACATCCTGCAACTCTGGCAGCTTTGCCGCCCGTGCGTGCGTAGTTACCGCCGGCCGTAACTACGCACTCACCGGGGCGAGGGCCTGCTCGTGAGCGCGTAATGACACTGGGGCGTCATCACTCACGCACGGGCGCGAAGCGCGTAGACCCTTTCGGCATTCGCAGTGACCTGCGCAGCCAGTTCGACCGGGTCCTGTCCACGGATCTCGGCCAACGCCCGGGCGGTGTACGGCAGGCAGTACGGCTCGTTGGGTGCACCGCGGAACGGATGGGGCGTCAAGAATGGGGCGTCGGTCTCCACCAGCAACTGATCGTCGGGGATCAGCACAGCGGCCTCACGTAAGGCGTGGGCGTTCTTGAAGCTGACAGTCCCAGACAGACTCAGCACGTATCCAGCGTCGATACATGCTCGCGCAGTCTCGGGTCCCGACGAGAAGCAGTGGAAGATAACCGTCTCGGGCGCACCCTCCTCCTTCAGCACCGAGAGCAAGTCTTCGTCGGCCTCGCGGTTGTGGATCATCAGCGGCTTACCGAGCCGTTTGGCCAGGTCGATGTGCCAGCGGAAGCCGCTCTGCTGCTCGTCGATGCTCGCGCACCCGTCGAGCTTGCCAGGCCAGTAGTAGTCGAGCCCGGTTTCCCCGACGGCAACGACCCGCGGATTCGCCGCCAGCCGCTCGATCTCGGCCTTCACCTCATCGGTCAGCACGTTGGCCCGCGTCGGGTGGATTGCGACGGCAGCCCACACCCTCGCGTCCCAGCCTGCGGCGTCGACGGCGAACCGAGCGGCGTCCAGGTCGTCGGCGACCGTCACCACTCTGCCGACTCCGACGGACTCGGCACGATCGAGGATTTCGGCCACACTCGCGGCGTCGGATGCCCCGCAGGCATCGAGGTGCGTGTGGGCGTCGACGAGGCTGTGCAGGGGCTCGGGCAAAGGTGGTGCGGGACGTTCTCTACTCACGCCGATAGAGTAGGCGAACCATGACTGCGCCAGCTGATGCCTCACGGCCCTCCTTCTATGTCACGACCGCAATCGCGTACCCGAACGGCGTCCCGCACATCGGACACGCGTACGAGTACATCTCGACGGACGTGATCGCCAGATTCAAGCGACTCGACGGATTCGACGTCATGTTCCTGACGGGAACCGACGAGCACGGCCTGAAGATGCAGCAGACGGCTACCAAAGAAGGCATCGACGTCCGCGATCTCGCGACGCGCAACTCGGACGTGTTCAAGAAGCTCGACGAGGTCCTCGACATCTCCTACGACCGGTTCATCCGCACGACGGACGCCGATCATCACGCGGCCAGCCAAGCCATCTGGGACAAGATGGTCGAGCGCGGCGACATCTACCTCGACGCGTTCGCCGGCTGGTACTCGGTTCGCGACGAAGCCTTCTACACCGAAGGCGAAACGACGCTGACCGAGGACGGTTCCCGGGTCGCGACCGAGACGAATACGCCGGTCGAATGGACGGAGGAGGCGTCGTACTTCTTCAAGCTCTCCGCGTACCAGGACAAACTTCTCGAGCTGTACGACGCCAATCCCGGCTTCATCGCGCCGAACACTCGCCGCAACGAGATCGTCAGCTTCGTCAAAGGCGGTCTACGGGATCTGTCGATCTCCCGGACGACGTTCGACTGGGGCGTCCAGGTGCCGAACGATCCCGCCCACGTCATGTACGTCTGGGTCGACGCCCTGACCAACTACCTCACCGGCGTCGGGTACCCGGACGGTTCGTCGGAGAAGTTCGCCAAGTACTGGCCTGCCGACCTGCACATCATCGGCAAGGACATCACGCGTTTCCACACCGTGTACTGGCCTGCGTTCTTGTTGTCCGCGGGCATCGAACTTCCCAAACGGGTGTTCGTGCACGGATTCTTGAACAACAAGGGCGAGAAGATGTCCAAATCGGTCGGCAACGTTGTCGACCCGTTCGCACTCGTCGACGAGTTCGGCCTCGACCCTCTCCGCTTCTTCCTGCTGCGTGAGGTCTCGTACGGCCAGGACGGAAGCTACAGCGCCGAGGCCATCGTCACGCGTATGAACGCGGACCTGTCCAACGAACTCGGCAACCTCGCGCAGCGCTCGCTGACGATGGTGGCCAAGAACCTCGAGGGGAAGGTCCCGACGCCTGGGCCGTTCACCGACGACGACGAGGCGTTGCTCGCCCGCGCCGACGCCCTGCTCGACATCTGCCGTCGCGAATTCGACGTTCAGGCGCTGCACACTGCTCTCGAGGCGATTTGGTCGGTGCTCGGCGAGACGAACCGCTACTTTTCGCAGCAAGAGCCGTGGGTGCTGCGCAAGACCGACCCCGACCGCATGGCCACCGTGCTGTACGTGACGCTCGAAGTCCTGCGCATCGTCGGCATTCTCGTGCAACCGGTGATGCCAGGTTCGGCAGCGCGCATCCTCGAACTACTCGGCAACCCGGCCCGCGAGTTCGTCGACATCGCGACGCGCATCGTGCCGGGCGTCCAGCTGCCCGCGCCGTCGCCGGTGTTCCCGAAATACGAGCCGAAGGACGTCTAGCCCCATCGCTTGAATGATCCATTCATACGATCAGATAGCTACAGAGGCCCATTCAAGCGAGCAGGAGCCACCCCAGCCAACCCGGGGCGGCTCAATTCGACGCCAGCACTGCCTTTTCCAACTCCTCCAACGTGTTTTCCAGGTGCGTGAGCATGCGCTGGAGGTGCGGGACGCTGCGGCGGCAACCGATGAGCCCGAAGTTCAAGGAATCACCGTTGCTGGCGACGGTGATGTTCAGGGCCATGCCGTCGCAGACGATGGACGCGGGGTAGATTCCGTCGAGTTTTGCTCCGTTCCAATACAATTCCTCTTTCGAGCCCGGAACGTTGGAGATGATGACGTTGAACGGCGGCGGAGTGTTGTTGACGAACCCAGGTACCGGTCCGAACAGCAACGGGAGCATCGTAACCGCGCCGATGGCAAGGGATTCGAGAGTGTTGAGTTCTCGCATCATCTCCTTGCCCTTGTTGGTGGAATCGGTGATGCATGCCAGACGGTCCAGCGGATCGGACTCGTGTGTGCCGAGATTGCACAAAATCGTCGAGACCGAGTTGCCCGGCCCGCTGTCCTCCCCCGGCTTACGCAGCGACACCGGAACCATTGCAATCAAAGGCGATTCGGGTAGGGCGTCCTGGTCGATGAGATAGCCGCGCAATGCGCCGGAACACATGGCGAGCACGATGTCGTTCAACGTGACGTCCAACGCTTTGGCCACGGTGGTCATTCGCTCGATCGACCAGCTTTCGGCGGCGAACCGTCGGGCGCCTCCGATGGGGACGTTGAACATCGTTCGAGGTGCACGCAGGGGCAACTGTGCGCCCTCGTTCTTCAACGCGCGCACGCCGATACGGGCAGTGGCGGGGACGAAATCGGCCAGGTCTCCGGCGATCTTGCGTCCCAGGGACAAGCCCCCGGTCACCTTCTCCAGGGTCGACAACTCCGCCGGGGCCGACTTCTTCTTGAACAGCGACGGATCCCACGTCGCAACTCCGCTGCGATCCTCGGGATCGGGCGAGAGGGTGTTCAGCATGAGCTTCAACGCCGACACTCCGTCGACCAGCGAGTGGTGCACCTTGGTGTAGAGCGCGATTCTGCCGTCGGCGAGTCCCTCGATGATGTGCAGTTCCCACATGGGTCGGTAGCGGTCGAGTGGGGTGCTGTGGTTGAGCGAGATGAACTGGAACAGCTCCCTGATGCGACCCGGCGCGGGCAGCACGACGCGGCGCACGTGGTACTCGAAGTCGATGTCGTCCTCCCGCGACCACGCGAGAGAGCCCATCACGTTGACCGGACGGCCCGGGCGTTTGCGAAAGAGCTCATGGACTTCACCTGTTGTGAACTGTGTGTGGATCGACTCGGCGAGGTCGTGAGGTTCCCCAGCAGGTACGAATAACTGCAGTCCCCCGACATGCATGGGGTGTTCTCTGGACTCCGCGATCAAGAACATCGATTCGGTAACGGGCATGAGCGCCATGTGCGATCACCTTTACGCCTAGTTTCGATCACGGTGTGACATCGAACACGATCCCACGTTTAGACAACCTAGGTCACCGGTTATTGTCCGTTACAGAGAGTCCCAAGTAAGCGTACGAGAGGAGGCGAGGACGATGACCACCGTGCTCTCCGCACCGAGTCAGCCGTCTACCAGCAGCTCGACCAGGCTGGACGTGCACGGCAGAAGCCTCGGCTCCCGCGCACTCGCTACATACCTGCAGCTCACGGTCCGACCGTTTCTCACCGTGTGGTCCAAAGCGCCCGATCTGCCGTGGCCGATGGGGCTCGTCGACTACGCAGGAATGCTGGTCCCCCCGCTCAAAGGCACCAAGGTCAGCACGGTGATGCTCGCCGATTGCAAGGCCGAATGGATCCGCGCCGAGGGCGTGAGCAACGACCGGGTCGTGCTCTACCTGCACGGCGGCGCCTTCGTCTGTTGCGGCCTGAACACCCACCGTCGCCTCACCTCGCGTGTCTCACAGAGCGTCGACGGGCCTGTTCTGTCGGTCGACTACCGGATGATGCCGCGAAACCCCATTGCCCACGCGGTGGAGGACGGCGTCGACGGCTACCGCTTCCTGCTGGACTCCGGGTACCGGCCGGATCAGATCTTCATCGCGGGTGATTCTGCGGGCGGCTATCTGGCCTTCATGGTCTCGTTGATGCTGCGCGATTTGGGCTTGCCGACGCCGGCGGGCATCTTCACGATGTCGCCGCTGACCGACATGGATCCGACGAACAAGATCGAGCACGACAACGCATCCCGGTGCGCGGTTTTCCCATCGGGCGCGGTTCCCGCACTGACCGTTCTCGCCGACCGAGTCGACGCGAAAATAGTCGTCGACGGTGTACGCGGACCTCGGGTGTCGCCGGTCGATGCAGATCTGACCGGCCTACCGCCGGTGCTGATTCAGGCCGGGTCCTCCGAAATGGTGCTCGCCGACGCCGAACTGATGGCCGATCGACTCGACGCCGCCGGTGTCGACTGTGAACTCGAAGTGTGGGAGGGCCAGGTCCACGTCTTCCAGGCGGCGGATTTTCTACCCGAAGCACACCGCGCTCTGCGAAAGATCGGACGATTCGTCAAGTCCCGTAGGGCGATTCCCGTTGCCCAGGACTCGGCCTGAGCTACGTTTGTTCTCATGGCAGTCACCGCAGATACAGAGGTCGATATCGCAGCCGAGCCGGCAGCGGTACTCGAAGTGCTCATGGACGTCGAAGGGCTACCCGCGTGGTCGCCCGTCCACAAGAAGATCGAAATCGTCGACACGTTCGAGGACGGCAAGCCCCACCACGTGAAGATGTCGGTGTCGATCCTCGGCATCAACGACGAGCAGACCGTCGAATACACGTGGGCGGAGAACAAGGTCATCTGGGATCTGGTCGAAGGGTCTCAACAGAAGTCGCAGCACGGTGAATACACCCTCACCCCGACCGACAAGGGAACGCACGTGAAGTTCTCCCTGACGGTCGAGCCGAAGATCCCGATCCCCGGCTTCCTCGTGAAGAAGGGGACCAAGACCATCCTCGCCGCCGCGACCGAAGGTCTACGTCAGCAAGTCGTCGGCTGAGCTTCTCGAGGCCAAGACGGCCTCGTACAGCTCACGCTTGCTGACGCCGTCGACCGCCAGCTGAGCGCATGCGTCCTTCAACCGCATGCCCGACGCCACCAGCTCCTCGACGTCGTCGATGAGGTCCTCCGGTTCCGACGCCACCGCGACGGCTCCGGCCAGCACGACGGTGATCTCTCCGCGGACGCCCTCCGCGGCCCAGGCAGCGAGCTCGCCCAGCGTTCCGCGCTTGACCTCTTCGTAGGTCTTGGTGAGCTCCCTGCACACCGCGGCTCGGCGTTCCGGCCCCAGTACCGCCACGGCGTCGTCCAAGCTGGCAGCGAGGCGGTGAGGCGCCTCGAAGAACACACAGGCGCGGGATTCCGTTTTCAGCGACTCGAAGAACCGGATGCGCTGGCCCTGCTTGCGCGGTGGAAACCCGTCGAAACAGAAGCGTTCCACCGGCAGACCCGACAGCGCGAGGGCCGTCGTGACCGCCGAGGGCCCAGGTAGGCAGGTGACGGGGAGATCAGCCTCGACGCACGCCGCGACCAGCCGGTATCCCGGATCGCTCACCGACGGCATGCCGGCGTCGGTGACGAGAAGGACCGATTTGCCGTCGCGAACCGCCTCGACCAGCCCGGGGAGACGAGCGGTCTCGACCTGGTCGTAGAAGCTGACCACCTTGCCGGTGATCGTCACCCCGAGTCCCGACGCCAACTGTTTGGTCCGGCGGGTGTCCTCGGCTGCGACGACGTCGGCCGTGGCCAATGCGTCGCGCAGTCGCTGGGACGCATCGCCGACATCGCCCATCGGGGTGGCGGCAAGGATCAACATCTCTACAGTCTCTCGTACTCCCGTCGCCTGGAACCTGGGGCCTGCCCCTACGATCGGTACGTGGCCTTGTTGACCGAGCGGTTCGTCGTCAGTCCCGGCCCGAGTGCACCTGCGGCCGACTACTACCGCGACACCGATCGCCGACGGGGTTGGATCGTCACACTGGTGATCACTGCGATCGCGGCAATCACGCGTTTCGCGATGCTTCGGTATCCGACCGATGCGGGTACCCCGGTGTTCGACGAGAAGCACTACGCACCCCAGGGCTGGCAAGTGCTGACCGGCGGAGGAATCGAGGACAACCCCGCCTACGGACTCGTCGTTCACCCTCCGGTCGGCAAGCAACTGATCGCGGTCGGCGAAGCGATCTTCGGATACAACGGCTGGGGGTGGCGATTCTCGGCCGCGCTCGCGGGAACTCTGTTGGTGCTGATCGTCATTCGCATCGTGCGGCGCCTGGCTCGTTCGACTCTCGTCGGTGCCATCGCCGGAATTCTGATGATCGCCGACGGTGTTCTGTTCGTGTCGTCGCGGATCGGAATGCTCGATATCTTCTTGGCGTTCTTCGTCACGGCTGCAATGGGCTGTCTCGTCGTGGACCGAGACGATGTTCGACGACGAATGGCGATCGTTCGCAGCGAAGGCCGTATGGCGGCAAGCGGATTCGGTCCTCGTCTCGGCATTCGGTGGTGGCGGTTCGGCGCGGGTGTTCTGCTGGGCCTCGCCTGCGGCACCAAATGGTCCGGCCTGTACTTCATTGCATTCTTCGGACTGCTGTCCGTGGCTTTCGACGTCGCTGCCCGCCGCGCATACGGTGTGCAGCGGCCGTGGATCGGGACCGCCGTTCGCGATGTCGGTCCTGCCCTGTACGCGCTCGTCGTCATTCCGGTGATCGTGTACCTGTGCAGCTATTCGGGGTGGTTCGCGAGCGAGAACGGTGTCGACCGCCATGCCGTCGGGAATCAGATCGGCACCGGCGGGCCGTTCTCCTTCGTGCCGGGCGCGCTGCGATCACTGTGGTACTACAGCGGCAATGTCCTGAAGTTCCACGAGGGGCTGACGAACTCGGCCGGCAACGTCCACCCGTGGGAGTCCAAGCCGTGGACGTGGCCGATGGGCCTTCGCCCGATGCTGTACTACTTCGCCGAGGGCGACAACGTGCAGGGCTGCTCGGCAGGCTCGTGTGTCAAGGCGATCATGCTCATCGGCACACCTGCGATGTGGTGGCTCGCGGTCCCGATGCTGCTGTGGTGCATGTGGATGATGCTGGTGCGTCGGGACTGGCGATTTGCCGTGGTGCTGACCGGCTACGGTGCCGCCTACCTCCCCTGGTTCGCCACGCTCGATCGCCAGATGTACTACTTCTACGCCGTTGCGCTCGCTCCGTTCATGATCATGGGCTTCGCACTGATCCTCGGCCAGATAATCGGCCGGGCACGCGCGTCGGCCGAGCGCAGAGGCACCGGACTTCTCCTGGTGTGCCTCTACCTCGGCCTCGTCGTCGCGAATTTCGTGTGGTTGTGGCCCATCCTGACCGGGATGCCCATCACACCTGATCTGTGGCAACGCCAGCTCTGGTTGCCGAGCTGGCGCTGATGCCCGACTAGGTGTGCTTGACCTTGCCTCGCAGCTTCTTCGGCTTGGCCACGCTGACCACCAGTGGATCCTTCGACAGATCCTTGTAGAGCGAGACACACAATCCGATCATCACGAGGACGAACGGTGCGGCCGCGATGATCGTCATCGTCTGAAGTCCGTTGAGCGCATCGGCACCACCGGTCCAGAGCATCAGCGCGGCGATACCGCCGGTGAGGATGCCCCAGAACACCACTACCCACCTGCTCGGTTCCATGGTGCCGTGCTGGCTCAACGTTCCCATGACCATCGACGCTGCGTCGGCACCCGAGACGAAGAAGATCGCAACGAGCACCATCACCAACACGCTGGAAATGCCTGCGATGGGCAGGTTTTCGAGCATGCCGAACAATTGGGATTCGCTGCTGTCTCGTCCGGCGAGGTCGATTCCGTTCTGCTGTTCCGCGATTCCCGCACCACCGAAGATGGAGAACCACACCAGGCTCACCGTGCTCGGGACGAGGATGACGCCGATGACGAACTCACGGATGGTGCGGCCACGGCTGATGCGTGCGAGGAACATGCCGACGAACGGCGTCCAGGAGACCCACCACGCCCAGTAGAAGATGGTCCACGACGACAACCAGGTTGCCGTTTCGCCGCCGTCTCCCGACGCCGCCGACCGAGCGGACATGTGTACGAGCTCGGCGAAGTAGTCGCCGATGGTGGTCGGAATCAAGTTCAGGATCAGCACTGTCGGGCCGAGGACGAACACGAAGACGGCCAGGACGAGCGCGAGAACCATGTTGATGTTGGAGAGCCACTGAATTCCCTTGGCGACGCCCGAGACCGCAGACGCCACGAACGCCAGCGTCAGCAGTGCCACGATCGCCACGAGGAGCAGCGTGCCGGACTCACCGAGCCAGCCGAGAACCTCGAACCCGGACCCGATCTGCAACGCTCCCAGCCCGAGAGAGGCTGCGGTACCGAACATCGTCGCGAAGATCGCCAAAATGTCGATGACCTTGCCGATCGGACCGTCGGCGCGACGCCCGAGCAGCGGAATGAACGCTGAGCTGATCAGCTGTTTTCTGCCCTTGCGATACGTTCCGTACGCGACGGCGAGCCCGACGACTGCGTAGATCGACCAGGGGTGAAGACTCCAGTGGAACATCGTCGTTGCCAGCGCGGCACCGATGGTCCCGTCGGATCCGGGCGGTGGGCTTACGAAGTGCGACAACGGCTCTGCGACACCGAAGAACATCAAGCCGATGCCCATGCCCGCACTGAACATCATGGCGATCCAGCTGATGGTGTGGAACTCGGGCTTCTCGCCGTCTTTTCCGAGTGGGATCTGACCGAATTTGCTGACGGCCAGATAGATCGAGAAGATGACGAAACCCGAGGCTGCGATGATGAACAGCCAACCGATGTTCGTCACGAGCCAGCCGAGTATCGAGGTGGTGGTCGATTCGAGTGAGTCTGCGGCGACCAAACCCCAGATCAGAATTGCAGCCGTGATCGCTGCGGTGATACCGAAGACGATGAAGTCGGTACGGGGGCCTTGCCCGTCGGGAAGAAAATTCTTGTCGGGACCTTCTCGACCGAGTGAACCCTGAGATCGTTCGGTATTCGTAGCCATACGTAACCTAAGCACTACCGAGCGAATGTTTGCCCGGTAACGGGTACATATTTACGGCAACGCAATCCAGCGATCCCAGGGTTCATCTGCGAAATGGGTTATGCGCGCGCCTTCGCGAAGCTGGTCTTGCCCCCGAACACGCCGTCGAGGCTGAAGCGTCCGGCACCGACGGCTGCGAGCAGAAGCGAACCGACACCGAGCGCGACCACGAGTTCGTATCCACCCTCGGACACGAAAACACCCAGGTCGTAGTGCACGAAGAGGAATGCGCCGAGCATGTCGAGGAACAGCAGGATCCCGATGATCGGGGTGAAGATACCGAGAACGAGAGCCACACCGCCGACCAGTTCGACGAACGTGGCGAAGTACGCCGAGACGATAGGCAGCGGGACACCCATGCCTTCGAAGCCTGCTTTGGTCGCCTCGAGGCCGTTGGTGTTGAGCTTCTGCCAGCCGTGAGCGATGAAGACGACGCCGAGGCCGATACGGGCCACGAGGGTTGCGATGTCGCGGAAGATGGTCGAGTTCATGGATGATCCTTCGGGCACGACAATGGGACGAGGACACCCTGACACATCACGGTTGAAGCGTCAACTTAAAGCCGTGTCGACGTACCCTCGAATGCGATCGTCCGACAGGCCGAGGGCCCGCAGTTCTGCCACGTACGCCACCGCCGCCCTCGCCGCGCTGTCCTCCGTCGGGTCGCCGCCCGACGCGATGAACGTCCCCAGTCTCCCGCGAGCGGAGATGACGCCCTGCGCTTCGAGCTCCTTGTAGGCCTTCGCGACGGTGTGGGGCGCGACCCCGAGCTCTTCGGCCAGACCCCTCACCGTGGGGATCTTGGTTTCGGCAATCAGCTCTCCCGTGCGCACGAGGTCGAGAATTCCAGCACGGAGTTGTTCGAACAGCGGCGTCTTCGACGCCGGATCGATGTGAATACGCATGCTGGAATGTCTACACTCCGCTGCTGCCTAGATTGCGGCGATCGCATCCTCGATGGTCGTCTCGCCCGACGTCAACATCACGGTCTTGCCGATCGTCGACGGTGCCTCGAGCAGCGCCGCGATGACGGCAGCGACATCGGCGCGCGGTACGGTCCCACGATCCAACGGCGGTGTCGACAGTGCGATGTGACCGCTCGCTTCGTCGTCGGTCAGTCCGCCCGGTCGCAGAATCGTCCACTCCAACTTCGTTCGAGCCTTCAGATCCTCTTCCGCCGCGGTTTTCGCCTCGATGTAGGCCTTCCAGGTGTCCCCGGCGTCGTCGGCCACGGGCTCCCCCGCTCCGAACGAACTGACCTGGACGAACCGCGCCACGCCTGCCTTCTCGGCCGCATCCGCGAGCAGAACCGACGCACCGCGATCGACGGTGTCTTTCCGCTCGATCCCGCCTGATGGGCCTGCACCCGCCGCAAACACCGCACCGTCGGCGTCGTGCAGCAGCGCCGCGACGTCGTCGACCGACGCCGTTTCGAGGTCGATCACCTCCGGCAACGCGCCGAGGGCGGCAACAGCGTTGGCGTGCTCCGGATTTCGGATCAACGCAACCGCGCGGTCACCCTGTGCGGTCAACACCCCGATGAGGTGTTGCGCGATTTGTCCGTGTCCACCGGCAATTACAATTCTTCGATCAGTCATCGAAAACGCCTACCCTCGCGGCGCCGTCGACAAACATGACGGTGCGCTGTCGCTCGACCGACAACTCACAGGAGCGAATCCCGCGCCACCGGGCACGACATGCACCTCGGGCCGCCGCGGCCCGAACCGAGTTCCGAACCACTGATCCGCAGCACCTCGATGCCCGACGCCTCCAGCCGCGCGTTGGTCTCGACGTTGCGCTCGTAGGCGACGACGACTCCCGGGGCCAACGCGAGCGTGTTGTTGCCGTCATCCCACTGCTCACGTTCGGCGGTGACGGTATCGAGGCCGGTGTCGATGACGCGCAACTTGCCGATTCCCATCGCGTCGGCGGCCGCTTCGAGAAACGGGTCGGCGCCCCGGATGCTCACTGTTGCGTCCTCGCGACGAATGGTGAAGGCGGACAGGGTGTGCGCGATGTTCGGGTACATCACGACGGCGTCGGTGTCGACCATGGTGCAGACGGTATCGAGGTGCATCGACGCACGCTCCTGCGCGATCGGGACCGCGAGGACAGTATGCGCGAGTCCGTCGTCGAACAGACTGCGCGCCAACGCTTCTGCTCCCGCCGGTGTCGTACGCTCGCCGACTCCGACTGCAACCACCCCCGGTGCCAGCAACAACACGTCTCCACCCTCGACAGGCGCGGTGCGTGATTCGTACGCGCGCCGCGCACCACGAAAACGTGGGTGGAACGCGTAGATGAGGTCGGTGAGCGTGGTTTCTCGTAGCCGCGCAGGGAGCGCCAACGACGTGATCGCAACCTGATTTCCGATCCAGAACGACGAGTCCCTCGTGAACAACAAGTTCGGCAGCGGCTCGACGACGAAATCCCCGCCGTGATGCATACGCCGAACCAACGACGCACCGCCCAATTCGGGTTCTCCGGACTCCGCCTCCAGCAGCTCGTCGAACGTCATTCCGGCCGTCAGAACAGAAGTGAGCTCGGAGGCAGGCACGCCGCGAAGATGCGTCGACAGATCACGCGCCAACGCGCTGCCGAGCCTGCGTTCGTTCACCGCTGCCGAGATCGCCTGTATCCGCGCAGCGCCGCTGACCGTCATGGCCTCGGTGAGAAGATCGGCCAACAGCAGAACTTCGACGCCGCGCCCGCGCAGCAACTCGGCGAACGCGTCGTGCTCCTCCTGCGCCCGAGCAACCCACGGCAGGGCGTCGAACAGCAGTTGATCGTTGTTGCGCGGAGTGAGGCGCCTCAGCTCGTCTCCGGGCCGGTGGAGCATCACGGTGCGGAGCGTCCCCACTTCGGAGTCCGCGCCGAGTTCTGCGGTCATCGCTCAACCGTAGTGCGCCGGTCGCCAGCAGTGTCGGCAAGATTCAGGGTGCGGTGTAAATCAACGGGCGGCATAAACTGTGCCGATGCCCGACTGGAAGGTCCGAGAGCTCACACCCGCCCAGCTGTCCGAACGAAGCGGAGTGGCGGTGTCGGCGCTGCACTTCTACGAGAAGCAAGGCCTGATCACGAGCCGCCGCACGTCCGGTAACCAGCGCCGATACCAGCGCGAGACACTGCGTCGGGTTGCCTTCATCCGCATCTCACAAAAGGTCGGCATTCCGTTGGCGCGGATCAAGGATGCGCTGACCGACCTACCCGAGGGCCGGACTCCGACGAAGCGCGATTGGGCCAAGTTGTCGAGCCACTGGCATTCCGATCTCGACAACCGCATCGCCCAGCTCATTCGTTTGCGCGACGACCTGACCGGATGCATCGGCTGCGGATGCCTGTCGCTGTCGAGTTGCGCGCTCGCGAACCCCGCAGACGCCTTGGCCGAGGCAGGGCCGGGCGCGCGCCGTCTCGACGTGGACCTGTGATTACTTCTTCAGAAGCCTGCTGAACTGGTCGTTCGCTTTCTGCAGCACGAACTCGTAGGGGGGCGCGAACTTGCGGGCCATCCAGTAGCCGAAGCGAATGTCGTTGGACGAGTAGACAAGATAGTGATTCTTCTGGATGCCGACGAGGATGGCGTCGGCGACCGTCTCCGGTTCGACTGCTCGTTCCTCGAAGCGGTGCTGCAGTTTCTGCACCCGCGGGTCGTCGCGGTCGACGCCTGCGATCTCCAAGGTGTTCACCAAGCCCGTTTTCACTCCGCCCGGAACCACGAGACTGACGCCGATGCCGTGCCTCTTCAGGTCGTATCTCAGCACTTCCGACGCGCCGCGCAGGCCGTATTTGCTTGCGCTGTAGGCGGCGTGCCACGGCAGCGGGATCAGGCCTGCGGCAGAGGAAACGTTGACGATGCGGCCTCCGCGTCCGGCTCTCACCATCGGCGGCACGAAGTTCTCCATCACGTGTATCGGTCCCATGAGGTTGACGTCGATCATCGACTTCCAGTGCCGGTGCTGAAGATTCTCGATGGTTCCCCACGCGGAGATTCCTGCGATGTTCATGACGACGTCAAGGCTGTCGACGCCGCCGTGGACATCGGACGCGAAGGCGCAGACGGCCTCGAAGTCCGATACGTCGAACGCAGAGGACAAAGCAACGGACGAGCCTGCTGCGTCGACGGTTTCCTTGAGTCCGGTCTCGTTGATGTCGGTCAGATACAGCTCTGCGCCTGCGCGCGCCGCCGCGAGGGCGGTCGCACGCCCGATGCCGCTTCCGGCGCCGGTGATGAGCGTCTTCTTACCTCGTAGATCCCAATTCTTGCCCCGCTGAATACTGATGGCCATCGAACGTCTCGTCCCCCGGAAGTCGAAGATTCTGTAGTTCTTCGCACCTTACGCGTCGTCCGAGTTGTCGCAGGTCGGGTTCGCGAGGAGACTGTAGCGATGGCGATCGTCTCGAAGGGGTTCACCGGTAAGCGCCGCGGAAACGACGCGCGTACCCCGCCCGGCCAGTACCTGACCGAGGATTTCCCGGTGTTGTCCGTCGGCCCGACGCCTCGAGTTCGCACCGAGCAGTGGCAGTTCAGCATCGTCTCCGAGATGGGCGAGACGCAGCGGTGGAACTGGAATGAGATGCTCGCGCTTCCCGCGGAGAAGCCGACCGTCGACATCCACTGCGTCACGAAGTGGTCCAAGTTGGATACCCAGTGGCGCGGTGTATCGCTCGATACGCTGCTCGCCGGCGTCGCGACCACGGCAACGCACGTCATGGCGCACAGTCACGACGGATACACCACCAATCTCCCACTCGACGAGCTTCGTCACGGAAAAGCCTGGCTTGCATACGAATACGGCGGCAAGCCGTTGCATCCCGAGCACGGCGGACCGGCCCGACTACTGGTGCCGAATCTGTACTTCTGGAAATCCGCCAAGTGGGTGGAAAAGCTGACGCTCCTCCATCGCGACGAACCTGGATTCTGGGAACGCAACGGGTACCACGATTACGGGGATCCCTGGCAAGAGCAGAGGTATCAGGGAGATTGAACTGGCTTGTAGCGACCCTGGTCGCCAGCTACGCCGAGACGTCGACCGCGAAGACACTTGTTTTCGACGTGGAGGGCTGGCCCGGTCACAAACCCGGACAGCATGTGGACGTTCGCCTGACGGCGGAGGACGGCTACAGCGCCCAACGCAGTTACTCGATAGCTACTCCAGTAGCCGGTAACACCGTCGCCCTGACGATCCAGACAGTCGACGACGGTGAGGTCTCCCCGTACCTGACCGGGGTTCTCGAGGTCGGCGAGCAGGTCGAACTGCGCGGTCCAGTCGGCGGTTGGTTCGTGTGGGAGACGACGAACCCAGCGCCGGTGCTGCTGATAGCTGGCGGCTCCGGCATCGTGCCGCTGATGTCGATGATTCGGGCACGCGTCGACAGCGGCCGACGGACGCCGTTCCGATTGGTCTATTCGGTGCGTTCCCCCGACGAACTGCTCTACGGCGACGAACTACGCGACCTTCCGGAAGGCATCGACGCTGCACTCCGGTACACCCGAAAAGCGCCACAGCAGTACAAGGAACGAGTCGGACGTCTGGCGCCGACTGATCTCGTATCCGAAAGCTGGTCCGCCGATCGCGCGCCCGCCTGCTTCGTCTGTGGGCCGACAGGTTTCGTCGAAGCCGCGGCCGACATGCTCGTCGCCGACGGCCACCTGCCGTTCCGCATCAAAACGGAACGATTCGGCCCGTCAGGCTCATGACTCCTGGCGTCGACTGAGCCTTGCCTGTCGACGCCCTAGTGCCGCGTCGACATCTCGTCGCGATAGTCCGAAGCCGTGCGCTCGATGCGCACCGCATCGTCCTCGAACCCGCGACGACGGGCGTCGTCGGCACGGCTCTGTAGCGTCTTGATCGCCTTGCGGAGTTCGGCGTCGGACATCCGATGCTCGGTGACAGTGTGGTTCATATCACACAGTGTCCGCTCGAAGCTCTCGCTCCGCAAGCACGTGCTCAGACGTGAACGGACTCGTCCAGCAGTTCGGACGACGGAATGAAACTCGACAGGCTCCGGGCAGCGAACTGACGGAAGTAGCCCAGCTTGTCCGGTGGCACGAGTGAGGGAAGGACGGTGTTCCAGACCTTCTCCATGCGCGACGGGGCCGATTCGAGCGTGGACTGCGCCTCGGAGACCATCAACACCCCGGCCAGCATCTCGCACACGAGCAACGCAGCATTGGCCGAGTCGAGGTGGTCGGCGACGTCTCCGTGCTCGATGGCGCGGCCGAAAAGGTGCTCGAAGATGTTGCCCCAAGTGCCGAAAACGCTTCCGCGCGCGGTCTCAGAACCGTCGATCTCCATCTGGAGGCGGTACATGACACGTACAAGCGGATCCGACGCCGCCAATTCCAGCACCGAATAGGAGATGCCGATGACCGACTCGAGCGCTGGCGACCTGCTGTCGACGAGACCGGCACATGCGGTGGAGACACGCTCGTGACCCTCGTCGACGATCGCGCGAGCAAGTTCTTCCTTGGAGGCGAAGTGGAAGTACAGCGCACCCTTGGTCACGCCCGACTGCGCGGAGACCTGACTCAACGTCGCGTTGGCATGTCCGACCTCCAGAAAAAGATCTGCGGCCGCGCGCAGTGCTGCTGCACGTGTTGCTTCTGCCCTCAATTGCCTAACCATGAACTCTTCACCCCTGCTCCAGTTGTCCACCGATGACACCGACGCCGCCTGCTGGGACTGCGCTTGGTGGATCGAAATCCGTGTCTTCGAATTCGTGAACCACCGTCAGTCCGGTTGCGCAGGCTAATACTAACCCGACACGTATCCCTATTGTGATCCTCGCGTGACAAATAGGTGATGGGTTCGGCGAATCAGATAACTATGGATATATAAAGTTCCACTTCGCCGGAATTTGTAACGACTTCGATGTCCTCTTTGTACGCACGGAACAGCTCGCCGTTTGCGGTGGCGTCGTCCACCTGGGACCAGACGTCCTCGACCGGATCTTGGATCAAACCGCTGGGTACGAACACTGCAAACACGCCGCTCGGAACATGAACGAACACATCGCCGACGGGTACTTCACTCGGCGACGCATACGGCGCAGCAATTATCGCGTTGTAGTCCCCGGCCGAATCCGGAACATAAACGGTACTGATATTTGCACCATTGTGTGGGTCACGATCTCGAATTCTCTCGCGCAGAAATCGACACAGCTCGCTGGTGCTGGTTTCGGCACCCGGAACTACGCGCGGAGCCACGAGCCCGCCGAACAATTCCGCACTTCTCGCGGTGACACGATGACTCACGCGGACAGCCTCGACTGCTCGATCGACAGATACAAATCGATCTTGTAAGCGTGCGGATAGCACTCGTAGTCCGCGGTGAAGATTCGGGTGATTTCTTGCTGTTGCTCGGCATGCTCGATCTGTTGCCACAAGCGCACCATGACGTCAGGGAAGTGCCCGACGGCGGAGAACTTGGCGTAGCGGGCACGCGGCACCTTGGCCACCAGGTGACCCCTGGCCACCTGACTCAGCGACGAGCATTTGTACCCGACGATTTGGATGTTGTAGGAGCCGATGCCCGGTGCGTAGTCCGTATAGATCGACGCAAGCGGCCCACTGGTTTCCTGCTTGAGAACCGAGGACCACGCCTGATCCAACGCGGGATCGTTCAACCGTCCCAACGCGCGTTTAGGACTACGGACGGGCAAACCTGCAACCCACGTTTCTTCGAGGTCGACGATCTCGAAAGTCATACACCACTCCATACAACTCGGGGCCGCAAAAACTACCCGCGGCCGGGGTGACGTTTCCCCAGCAGACGTCGACCATCAATTCAAGATTCTTCAACTGCTCAGCAAGACTACCGGCCTACCTGGAACCTGATGCACGCACAGGAGCATCCCGTGGAGACCGGAGTTCCTGCAAAATCGCGATGGAGCAACCGTACGACCGGACATACCGCCGAATACAGGACGTCGCCCACACTGAGATCCCGAAAACGTAGACAAAGACCGCTTGTGTCCGGTAACAATACTTCGGGTCGTCGTCGAGACGACCTGATCGTCGAAGACACCCCTCGAATCAAGGAGCACCACCAATGGACGTCGCCGCCTTCATCTCCAGCCTGCTGTCGACCGGAAGCACCACCGGAAGCTCCGCTTCCGACATTCCGATCCTCCAGCTGCTGTCTGCAGGCTCCGCCAACTGATTTTTGCTCTCGTAGCTTTCAGGGCCCGGTCAGCTGACGCTGATCGGGCCCTGAAATGCATCTACGACCATCCCTGACCTCTGCATTACGATGGCCGAATGGTGCTGAGCGCTCGCGGGATCGGCCGTCTCGGACTCGGACGAATCAGCCGCACCGACATCACGTCGACCCTGTTCTACATGCGCCAGTCGCTGGTAGTCGGAATCGCCGATTCAGCGATCGTGCCCGCAATTGTCCGCGGCCGCGTCCTACGCGCCGCGCGAGTCCGCACAGCGGGCCCGTCCCTGCTGTACCGGGGAGTCGTCGTTCAAGGCCCCGGTCGCCTGACTCTCGGAAACGGAGTGTTCGTCAACTACGGCTGCTACTTCGACACCGTCGGTGATATCGAGATCGGTGATGGAGTATTCATCGCCGACCACGTCCGAATCTTGACCAGCACCCACGAAGTTGGGCCATCGTCTCATCGAGCATGGACGCTGACCGGCGCACCGGTTCGCATCGGCGCCGGGTCGTGGATCGGATCCGGGGCCACGGTCCTCCCGGGAGTCACCATCGGCCCCGGATGCGTCGTTGGGGCGAACTCTTTGGTGACCAAAGACTGCGAAGCCGATTCGGTCTACTTCGGCAGTCCCGCGGTCAAGCAGCGCTCCCTCGACTGATGTCGAGTTCGGGACCGACGAACCACACCGCCCGCGACTATCCGACGGTTACGGGTTGCGGCTGTTGATCCTGACGAACAGGCAAGGGTCGGGACGCGCCCGTGCCGACTAGGCGGCAGACGGGCCAACGCAATGAATGCATCAGCCAGTCGACGAAGACGACACGACGTAGAGTCGCGCTTTCCAGGCCGTGACGCTTGTATGCCCGATAACCTGCACGCGCGTAGAAGTAGTAACGGGCGGGTGAGGTAATTCCCCGCCTGCCAGACAGTTCGACCCGCATTTCGGTGTACTGCGCCAACGGCAGCTCCTTCGCACGCAGGCACAACGACAAGTCGATGTCCTCGTGTAGATCCACCCGGCAGCTCGCGCTGTCACGTACCGCTTCCCACGCCGAGCGTCGTATCGCGAAGTTGTTGCCCGAAGCCGCAACCATGCTCCGCACCGGTCCCCATTGGGCAACCTCACGATCGTGCAACTTGTGCTGCGCACTGGCCCAGGGCGACTCGTAGAGGTATGCCGTGCCTGCCACCGCCGCATACGACGGATCGTTCTGCAAGAAGCTCTTCACCGAGCGCGCCCATCCCGGGCGAACCCTGGTATCCGCGTCGATTCTGCCGAGAACATCCCCACTGGCGCGTTCGAAACCGGCATTTCGCGCATGGACGACACCGCGCTTGGCCTCGTGAATGAGTACGATTTTGTCGGTGCGCTCTCGATAACTCTCGACGAGCTCGCAGGTTCCATCGCTCGAGCCGTTGTCGACGACGATGATCTCGTCGATATCGCCTTCTTGGTCCAGTAGATGATCGAGGCAGGGACCAAGGTAATCCACCTCGTCCAGAACTGGGATTACCACCGACAGTTCGAGCATGCGTAAAGCCTCCGTGCATTCAATTCCCCGGAATTTCATGAACGCGCACGACCATACCGCAACATTGAAATGAAATTGCAACCGTCAAATCGTAAAATACTGGCCGCAATGACAATTGGATTTAATTCGGCGAATAGCCGGGTTACGCCGCCGGAAATGGGATCAATAGGGAAATGTCCGATTTCGGAGGAATGATCACTAAATACGATTCGCGAGATCGCGCGTACGGTACCGATTCACAGACGGTCGGTTCCCGGTGGTGGAGCTGAGGGGAATCGAACCCCTGACCTTCTCGATGCGAACGAGACGCGCTACCAACTGCGCCACAGCCCCTTCTTGCGACCCTTGCGGGCCGCTGCCAAACCATATCAAAGCGCTCGTGCGCTCAGGCCCCCGAGGCCCGTCGGATGTCGTCGCCGACGGGTGCCTGATGCTGGAACGGCTCGTCGTAGTGGTCGAGATGCTCGAACTCCGGGTCCTCGTCGTCGATTTCGAGAACAACCGCGCCCGGACGCCTGAGCCGCTGCGGAACGAGTTTGAGTTCGTCGTCGGTACGCGATTCGACGCCCAGCCGTGAGCGGCCCATTCGCGTCAAACGCCTACGGCGGATCTCCTGCTCGATCTGAACCTGCCTGCGCAGGTAGTACATGTACCCGGCCAGCGAGGCAACGGCCAGACCGCACACCCACCACAGCATCGCAGTGACGATCACGGCGAGCGCGGCGAAGGTGATGGCGGCGAACACCAACCCGAGTACGGCGCGTTGGCGGAACGAGTACCTGGCGGCGCGGGCTATGGCGTCGGCCTCGGGGTCGAATCCGCCCCGTCCGCGACGATTGGGGACGTACTCGCGCTCCGAACCTGCGTCCCTGTCCATGACGTCCGTCTCGGTGTCTGCGTGAGTGTCCATCTGGTCCTCCGCCTTCGCCCTCGGGGTTTCATTCCCGAGGTTGTCGAAACTCGGTGCTGTGCGCCCGAATACAGCGCGTGCCGGCGCTGACGTGCGCTCGTCGTATTCGGGTCGCCAATCGGGGTCACTCGCATGTCCGGCAGCGGGTCCGCGTGCAGTTCTCTTGGTTCCGCCGCGGTGAAGCACACGGGTAGCAAGCGCTACATCGGAGGTCTGCATGATTCGAGGGCGCTTGCTCATCATCATCGGGAGCAGCACGAACAGCCAGATGGCGACCAGGCCGATCCAAATGATCGAATTGGGCATCGTCTCGCGCTCTCCTTCCGAAAGTCAGCTGGTACATCGGTGACGTGATCAGGCTATGTCGAAGCTGGGGCCGAACCGCGGAGACGCGCCGACCCGAATTACACACACGTCACTTTAGTCACATCAGCCTCGAGAGTTCATCGCCGATGGGCATGCTGCACCACTTGCGCATTCTCCAGGCGGGAACCCGCGTCAGATCGACGCGAGTGGGGCGTCTTGCTCACCCACCGCTACGCCCAGGCAGCGCGGCCTGTTCGCACGAGACGGTCCGCGACGGATCCTTGGACCTCGTTCGAGGTCATTGCAACCAACACGTGGTCGCGCCACCGACCGTCGACGTCGAGGTAGTTCTTCAGCAGACCCTCTTCGCGGAATCCGACATTGCGCAGTACTGCCTGACTGGCAAGGTTCTCCGGACGAACCGTCGCCTCCACGCGGTGAAGACCGACGCCGCCGAAACAGTGATCCAATCCGAGCGCGAGCGCAGCGGTCGCGACGCCGCGCCCATTGACGTCCTTGGCCACCCAGTAGCCGATCCACGCCGACCGCAGTGCGCCGCGAACGATGTTGCCGACGGTGAGTTGACCGCAGAAGTCACCGTTCAGTTCGATGGCGAGCGGCAGCATGTGCCCCTTGCGCGCCTCCGACTTGAGACCCGACACGAGCCCGGGCCACGCCGAGATGTGGTGACGGGCAGCCCATGCGCCCTCGCCGGTGGGTTCCCACGGTTCGAGGTGCGTACGGTCGGCGAGCCGGATCCTGCTCCAGGCCGCACCGTCACGCAGCCGCACCGGGCGGAGAGTTACGTTGCCCGCGGCAACGGTCAGAGGTCCCAGCTTCGCCGGCCAACCAGGGTGGCTCGACCACGTGCGCGGCATCTGTCGAGATTAGCGCCTCCGGAGCAGTGGCATGGTTGAGTACCCCCTAGGGCACTTAACCGTGCCACTGGCGCGGAGCGCCCTAGCCTCGCTGAGCGAGGAACGACACGTCCACTTCTTCCCCGGTACGGATCTCCGTGACGCCGGGATCGATGACGACGAGGCAGTTGGCCTCGGCGAGTGTCGCGAGCAGGTGCGAGGACGATCCGGGTGCGCCGCCGAGCGCTTGCACCAGGTATTCGCCCGTCTCTTCGTCGCGCATGAGCTGCCCGCGCAAGTACCCTTTGCGATCCTCGATGGACGTGATCGGCGCGACGGTCCGCGCGGTCACGGTGCGCCGCATCGGCTGTCGACGACCCAGCGCGATCCTGATCAACGGGCGGACCATCACCTCGAACACCACCAACGCGCTGACGGGGTTGGCCGGGAGCAGGAACGTCGGGACTTCGTCGCGGCCGAGCTGACCGAATCCTTGGACCGAGCCTGGATGCATCGCCACGCGTTCGACTTCGAGCTCGCCCAGTTCCGACAGCGCTTCGCGGACACTGTCCGATGCCCCGCCGCCGACGGCTCCGGCGATGACGACGATTTCCGAGCGAATGAGCTGGCCTTCGACCACCTCGCGAAGACGCTTGGGGTCGGTGCTGACGATCCCGACGCGGTTGACGTCGGCGCCTGCGTCTCTCGCGGCAGCGGCAAGCGAATAGGAGTTGACGTCGTAGACCTGCCCGGGACCCGGTGTGCGATCGGTGTCGACGAGTTCCCCGCCCACCGAGATCACCGACAGACGCGGACGCGGATGCACGAGCACTTTGTCGCGCCCGACCGCGGCAAGTAGTCCGACCTGGGCCGCGCCGATGATCGTGCCGGCTCGCACAGCGACGTCACCGGGTTGAACGTCGTCGCCGATCTTGCGAACGTAGTCACCCGAGCGGACAGGCCTGAGGACTTTGACGCGGGCACGGCCGCCGTCCGTCCGGTCCAGCGGCAGAACCGCATCGGCGAGCGTCGGCAGCGGCGCACCCGTATCGACGCGGACAGCCTGCCGTGGTTGCAGCCGGATCGGCTGCCGGGAGCCTGCGGTGACCTCCCCGACGACGGGCAGCGTCAGTTCGATGCGCTCGTCGTCCTCGTTTCGCAGGTCCTGACCTGCGTCCGCCACATCGACGCTTCGTACCGCGTAACCGTCGATCGCTGCCTGATCGAACCCGGGCAGCGGGCGCTCGGTGACGACTTCTTCGGCGCAGAGAAGGCCCTGCGCTTCCGAGATCGCAACCCGGACAGGCCGTGGTGCAACCGCCGCAGCAGTCACCCTGGTCTGCTGTTCCTCAACCGAGCGCATCTGGCCCTTCCTCTAAATCCTCTTTGTGCAGCGGGCCTACTCGTACTTGGTGAGCTGCGGAGCCCAGTCGTCGCTGAGACGCTCGGTCAACCACTCACGCAACGCTGGGCCGTAATCATCACGTTCGAGTGCAAAGTCAACCGCAGCGCGGAGGTATCCCCCGGGATTTCCGAGGTCGTGTCGGGGTCCGCGGTGAACGACGACGTGAACCGGGTGGCCCTCCTCGATGAGCAGAGCGATGGCGTCGGTGAGCTGAAGCTCGCCTCCGGCGCCCGGCTCGATCCGGCGCAGAGCGTCGAAGATCGCGCGGTCGAGCAGGTAGCGCCCTGCCGCCGCGAACAGTGACGGCGCGTCCTCACGCTTCGGCTTCTCGACCATCCCGGTCACCTTCAAGACGTTCGGGTTCACCGCGTCGGGAACCGTCTCCACCTCGAAGACGCCGTAGCTGGAGACGTTCTCCTCCGGGACCTCGAAGGCACACAGAACGGTTCCGCCGCGCTTCGCGCGCACTCGGGACATGACGTCGAGGACGCCGCGGGGCAACACGAGGTCATCCGGAAGAAGTACGGCGACGGCGCTCTCGTCGTCGTCGAGAACTTCTTCGGCACATGCAACGGCGTGCCCGAGTCCGAGCGGCTCCTGCTGAACAACGGACTGGACATCGAGCAGCGCGGGGGCGACGCGTACCTTCTCGAGCATCTTGAGCTTGCCGCTCTTCTCGAGCTTGGTCTCGAGGACGAGGTCCTCGACGAAGTGCGCGACGACGCCGTCCTTACCCGGGGAGGTGACGATCACGAGGCGCTGCGCACCCGAATCGGCCGCTTCTCCGGCGACGAGTTCGATTCCCGGAGTGTCGACTACCGGAAGCAACTCTTTCGGGACGGTCTTGGTTGCAGGCAGGAATCGGGTTCCCATTCCTGCGGCGGGAACAATCGCAGTGCGAAACTGCCGTACCGGTTCTGTCACGCCTTCTGTCATGCTGCCTACCCTATCCATGCTTGCTGCGGATGTCAGTTTCAGAAGACGACTGCACTAGTTCAGAAGACGACTGCACTTACCCACCACACGGGAGCGCCGGTCAGTAGCATTCATCCCGCCGAGCTACGCGTACAACCACCATATAGAACAGCTTCTGTGATCGAAAAGTCCTCGATCTACCAGTGAACATGATTGCCCTCGACACGTCGTGTGTGTTCCCTTGGAGTCTTTGACTTTGACGTAGCTCGTCACCGGTATGTTGAGTGCGCTTGTGCGCCAGACGTTCTATGCGTTCGATTCGAAGTATCCCGATTCACTCTCGACCTACTGCAGTGGGGTTAAATTGGGTGGCGCAGTTCATGTTCGAGTGTGGTCTAGTCGACTGCGTGTCGATGCGGCGTGGCAATGAACCTCGGTTCCGAGCCTGGTGCCCGCTCTGAGTTCGACGACAATGCTGTGTTCGGCGAAATGTTCAGCGTCTTGGTGACGCCGTGTGCCACGTACCCGTGTTGAGAAGATCGCGGTGGTCGGCGGATCGGGAATACCGGGCTTGATACGCGAACACAGGTGTCCAATCCGACCCGTTGCACGGCCGGTGCCGTCGTGGCCGGTGCCGTCGTGGCCGTTAGTCGAGCTCAACAACCGGGTTCGGTTGTTGAGCTGCAGCGCTGGCACATAGACACCTCGGCCTGCTGACCGAGAATCTCGAACGTACATCGGATCTGCTTGGGTCGATCCCTGGTCAGGCTATAGTGGTGTCCGGCGATGGATCTCCGCCGAGACCGCCCCGTAGGGGGTTGTCTGAACCGCCCCAACCCTGGGGCTGATGGCTCCTTTCCCTGAGTGGAAGGAGTCTGTCCATGAACGGCCATCACGACCCGAATCCGACCCTACCGGTCGATCCCGACAGTGCGCCCCCAAGCCCGCTGCATGCGCGAGCGTCCGCGATCGCCGCCGTCGGTGTCGGTGGATTGGTCGGGGCCCCGCTCCGATACCAACTCGGACTGTGGTGTTCCTCTGCCGCGAGTGGCTGGCCGGTGACGACCTTCGCTATCAACATCGTCGGGGCGTTCCTGCTCGGAATGCTGCTGGAGGGATTGGCTCGCCTGGGCCCGGACACAGGGTGGCGGCAGCGGGTCCGGCTGTTGGTGGGCACCGGGATGCTCGGTTCGTTCACTACCTACAGCACACTGGCCGTCGATACCGATCTGTTTCTGCGCAGCCATCAGTGGTGGGCCGCCGGCAGCTACGCGGCCGGCACCGTACTGGTGGGTCTGGTCGCCACCACCGCCGGAATCGCGATCGCCGCGCGACTGCGGACACGGCCCGCGGAGGCAACACAATGACGACACTCTGGATCGCCTGCGCGGGCAGTGCAGGGGCGATCGTCCGTTTTGTGCTCGACGGGGCCATCAGGCACCGCCGGGCGTCGGATTTTCCCTGGGCGACAGCGATCATCAACGTGACCGGATCACTGCTCCTCGGATTCGTCACCGGACTGATCCTTTTCCACGGACTACCCCAGGAACTTCAGCTGATCGTGGGCATCGGTTTCTGCGGCGGGTACACCACCTTCAGCACCGCCAGTTTCGAGACGGTGCGGCTGATCCAACGTCAGAAGTACATCGCTGGCGTGTTGAACGCGGTCGGCACCCTGCTGGTGACTGTCGTCGCCGGCGGTGCCGGTCTCGTCCTGGCTTCCGTATGAGGAGAAAACAATATGAGGAGAAAACAATGACCGAGGACGATCCCAGCCACGCCTCCTGCGACGACCTAGGGGACTGGCGCGCTCCGCTACAGGTGGACGGCCCCGCCGCCTCGGTAGAACCGGTGTGCCACCTGGTCGTGGGGTTCGACCGGCACCCAGCAAGCCACGCTGCCTTGACCTACGCGATGGACCTTGCCGGTCGACTGAACGCGTTCCTGCATGTAGCGCACATCGTCGACACCGATGACCTGCCGATCGACCCGGACAGCGACGACTGGGAACAACGCATCGCCGACGCTGTCGAACAAGAGCGCCGCGAGGCATGCGCGATGCTGGCCGCCATCCCCGGGAACTGGGCGTTCTACTCGAGGCGGGGCAACCCGGCTCGACTGTTGACCACGATCGCCGACGCCAACGACGCCCTGATGATCATCATCGGTACCACCCGCGGCGGGATGATGTCACTGGTGGAGAGGGCCGTCGGCGAATCGGTGTCCGCGACACTCGCCCGCCACGCCCACCGCCCGGTCCTCCTCGTCCCCGCTACCGATAGGCAGCATAGTGACGCAGCCCAAACACGCCGGTGACCCATCCGCCGCACCGGGTTCCCGCCGCGCGCTTCCAGAAAGAAATCCACCGAACCGCCACGACCATCGATGGGGGGCGTGTCGGTTCGTTGTCGCGTTCGGGACGGTCAGCATGCTCGCGGACTTCGTCTACGAAGGTGCCCGCTCGATCACCGGCCCCCTCGCCTCGCGGGGGGCTACCGCCTTCGTCGTCGGGGTGTGGTCACCGCATCCGACGAGGTCGCAGCGCTGATGGTGCGCTCGGTCTCCGGCCCGGTGGCATACACCAAGCCGCCGCTTCTGGGCGTCGACGTTTCCGGTTACGCCCACCCCGTCATCGCCGTGCACTTCCTCTGGATCGCCGGCGCACTGGCGCGTCTGCGTTCTCGTGATCGACGAACGGAGCGGCAAAGCCATCCGTTCCCCAGCCGAAAACCGATCTGCTCTACGACATTCGATTCCCGCGTCGCTCACCGTCGTTCCCGCAATCCAGGTCATCGCAGTGGCCGCCCTACTCGCCACCGGTCGTCGCCGCACCTGGCACCCCACCGTCCATCCCACGCAACCCAACCAAGGAAAGTCACCTATGTTTCCTGCTCGTCCGTGGATTCGGCCGTTTGCCGCCGCTCTGCTCGCATTTGCCGCACTGCTCGCCGCCGGCACTCTCGCCTCCACCACTGCTGTGACAGAGGCGGGTCTGCGGTTCCACGACCGTATCGCCCTTCATCGCGCCGGCTGGGCCACTGCCCTCGCCGAATTTGTCACGGACTGCGCACAACCGGTCGTCGGAATCGTGGTGGCGATCGGTATCGCCGCATGGCTCACGTGGAGAGGCCGACGGGTCGACGCGGCATGGGCCCTGGCAGTGATGGCATCTACCCTCGTCGTGTCGACAATCGCGAAATACAGCATCCGCGAACCCCGTCCCCCGCAACGGTTCTGGCTGATTCCTCCCGACACCGTGTGGTCGTTCCCGTCTGGACATACAGCGGTGGCTGCGGCCATGATCGGGCTTGTGGTCCTGCTCACCGCTCGGGCGCACGTAATTGTCCGGCGGTTGGCCCGCACGACATCAGTGCTGTTCGCGCTCGCCGTCGCTGCCTCCCGGCTGTACCTCGGCGTACATTTCCCGCTCGACGTCGCCGCGAGCATTCTTGCCGCCAGCACTGCGCTCCTCGCACTGTGGACCATGTGGTCGATCCCTCCGGTCCGACACTGGGTCAATGTCCGGCTCGGACCGACCCCTCAGGCAGCCTCACCCGACTGATCGCGGACCCACTCCGACTCCGAGCACTACGTGACGGGAAGGTGAATACAAGTCCGCCGTCGACCGTCCGCGGCTGGTAGCGCAGGTGAGGATCGTTGCCCACAACTCGATACCCTCAGGTTGGTCAGCCGTTGAGAGCGTGCACGCCGACGGGGCCTTCATCTCGCTGAGAGGCGTCAGGTCTAGACGGATGAGCGCCCGGACGTCCGGGCGCGGTCTCGCTGGGAACATGGCCCGACGTTAGCCCCAGCACCTGCGTGGAAGGTCAAGGATTTGACCTTCCACCCGACTCGAAGGTTTATCCTCGTGCGCATGTCCGCTCTGCGCATTTCACAGCTGTCATCGGCGACCGGCGTCCCGGCGACCACGCTACGGTTCTACGAAAGCGAGGGCCTGCTCCCGGCGGACCGTTCGGCGAACGGTTACCGCGTTTACGACGACCGCGCTCGGCAACGCTTGGCGTTCATCACCGCCGCCAAGAGCCTGAACCTGTCGCTGCCGGAGATCAAACTTCTCCTTCGTGTCTGGGAGAAAGACTCCTGCGCAGCAGTCAAAGCCGAACTCGGCCCCGCCATCGAGTCCCACATCGCGCACGCCAACGAATCGATCGCTCAATTGACCGCTCTGCGTGAGAGTTTGACCGACGCGCTGGCCCGGCTCGGGGACACACCCGACGCGCCGACGCCATGCAATCCGGACTGCACCTGGCTGATCTCAGCGAACACCGCGGTGGGCACCGCATGAACATATCGAGCACCACCTCGGTGGTGGCGTGGCTGGAGAAGTTCCAGATCCCGCTCTACCTGCTGGCCCTGCTCATCGGTGGCGGTGTCGGTTTGGGTGCGCCGTCGTCGGCGCATGCGTTCGAGATTGCTATCAATCCGGTACTGATCGTGTTGCTCTACGCTACGTTCCTCGCGGTTCCGTTCTCCGCCATCGGCGCATCGCTGCGCGACGGCACATTCTTGCTCAGCGTCGTAGTACTGAATTTCGTGCTCGTTCCAATCGTCGTATTCGCTCTGACCCGGTTCGTTGCTGCTGATCAGGCGGTACTCGTCGGTGTGCTGTTGGTGTTGTTGGCTCCCTGCATCGACTACGTCATCGTCTTCAGTGGGTTGGCCGGTGCAGCGTCGGAACGGCTCCTCGCGAGCGCGCCGCTGTTGATGTTGTTGCAGATCGCGTTCCTGCCGCTCTACCTGTGGTTGTTCGTCGGGTCCGAGCTGGTGGAGATCATCGACATTGCACCGTTCGTCGAAGCGTTCGTGCTGTTGATCGTTGTTCCTCTGGTGTTGGCGGCCCTGACGCAAGCACTTGCGCGTCGTCGGCGTATCGGCACCCAGATCATGGATGTGATGGCCGCGGCGATGGTGCCGGTCATGATGGCCACTCTTGCCGTCGTCGTGGCGTCGCAGATCGACGCAGTCCGCTCCGAAGGCTCCCAGCTGTTTGCCGCGGTGCCGATCTTCGTCGCGTTCCTGGTCATCATGGCGGTTGTCGGATGGGCGACGGCCAGAGTGACCCGCCTGGACGTCCCGGACGCTCGGGCCTTGATCTTCTCCGGTGCCACCCGAAATTCGTTGGTCGTTCTGCCGCTGGCGCTCG
This sequence comes from Rhodococcus sp. P1Y, assembly GCF_003641205.1. Classification (NCBI taxonomy): domain Bacteria; kingdom Bacillati; phylum Actinomycetota; class Actinomycetes; order Mycobacteriales; family Nocardiaceae; genus Rhodococcus; species Rhodococcus sp. P1Y. The sequence continues at coordinate 2,301,408 of NZ_CP032762.1, read as the reverse complement.
CGCTGCCACCAGCACTGTCTCTTGCTGCCGTGGTCGTGGTGACGCAGACACTGGTGGAGCTGATCGGAATGGTCGCCTACGTCCGACTCATCCCCTGCCTTGTCCCAGCTCACGCTGCGAGAGCACCGGTGAAGTTCGAAACAACTCGCACGAACCAAGGCAATCCTGGGTGACGAGAACTGGATAAAAGCAGGTGGCGTCAGTGAGGGTGAACGAACCACGGGATCCAGTGCCGCGACCCCGTTCCACTTCCCGCGAGCATTGAGCATCGAATGGGGACTTTTCCGGCAAACGCGCCTGTGGGCTCCGCGCCCGCTACGACTGCAGTCTCTACGCTGGCACCGTGCCCCTGCCGACCCATGTGACCGACCTGATCAGCTACGAATTATTGCTGTCCGTCGCCGAGCTGGGAAGCATCGGACGCGCAGGGGAGGCGCATGACATGTCGCAGCCAGCGGCGAGCGCACGCCTGAAAGCACTCGAAAGCCGCATCGGGGTAGCACTCCTGCATCGCGGGCAGCGAGGTGCCACCCTCACCGCAACCGGCGAACTGGTCGCCGGCTGGGCCGAGCGCGTCATCGCCGAAGCCGCCGAGCTCGCCACGAGCATCGCAATGCTGCGCACCGACCGCCACAGCCACATTCGTATCGCCGCAAGCCTCACCATCGCCGAATACCTCATACCGCGATGGCTCATCACACTGCGCTCCCACGACACTTCCATCACACCGACTCTCACCTCCGGAAACTCTGTCGACGTAGCCGCATCGGTGCTCGACGGCCGCGCCGACATCGGATTCGTCGAAAGCCCCGATCTGCCCAGCGGACTCCACTCGAAGGACGTTGCCCGCGACGAACTCGTCGTCGTCGTCGCCCCCGATCATCAATGGGCTCGACGAACGATCACGGCGAGCGAACTGGCCGCGACACCGCTGGTCACCCGCGAACCCGGGTCCGGCACACGTCTCGCGCTCGAACGTGCGCTCCGGACTGCGGGCCCACTCGCCGCGCCACTGCTCGAGGTGTCCTCCACCACTGCCATCAAAGCTGCCGTCATCGGCGGCCTCGCACCGGCCGTACTCAGCTCCCTCGCGGTATCCGCCGAGATCGCCGCCGGAACGCTGGCCCGCGTTCACACAGAGGGGCTCGACCTGCGCCGGTTCCTGCGTGCCGTGTGGCCCGCGGGCCGTGAACTGCGAGGACCGTCGAGCGACCTGCTCGTCGTCGCCCTCAAATCCCCGCAGTCATAACCTGAGGTTGGGACCGGCCAGGTAATCGGTGTCTACCGGTGACGACTGTGTGCGAGGACGCTGGAAGTCATGACCACGACAGCTCTGCACCGCTCCTCCATCACGTCTCGGCGCGGCGACGATACCGAGCGGCCGCGCAAGTGGCCGGTGCTCTCCGACCTCGACCACCCGAGCCAGATCTTCGAACACATCACCCCCAACTGGTTCGCCTCGGTCATGGGCACCGGTATCGTCGCCAACGCCGCCGCCACCCTGCCCGCCCACATCCCCGGACTGCACGTGTTCGCAACGATCGTGTGGATCGCAGCGTCGGTCGCCTTGATCACACTCTCCGGTGCCTTCGCAGTGCACTGGATCCGACACCGGCAGTATGCGCGTGAGCACGCCGCGCATCCGGTGATGGTGCAGTTCTACGGCGCACCCCCCATGGCGCTGCTGACCGTCGGTGCCGGGACGATGCTGCTGGGCAAAGACGTCATCGGAGCGGCGCCCGCAACCGTGATTTTTGCCGTCCTGTGGACCGCTGGCACAGCCCTCGGGCTGATCACCAGCATTCTCGTGCCCTACCTGATGATCACCGCCCACGATCACCAGACCGCCGTCGCACTCCCGGCGTGGTTGATGCCCGTCGTACCGCCGATGGTGTCCGCCTCCACCGGTGCGCTGCTGCTCCCTCATATCGCGGATGGGCAATGGCGCCTGGCCATGCTGTCCGGTTGCTACGCGATGTTCGGGCTGTCACTGATCATCGGAATGCTGACCATGACGCTCATCTACGGACGGCTCGTCCACGGCGGAATCCCGCCGGTCCAGGCAGCACCGACGGTGTGGATCACCCTCGGCATGATCGGTCAATCGATCACCGCCGCGAACCTGCTCGGCAACGATGCACCCTTGGTGTTCACCGGCGAGACCGCCTCCGTCGCAACCGGCCTGCACGTGTTCGGCATTCTGTACGGACTGACGATGGGCGGCTTCGGCGTCTTGATGTTCACCCTCGCAACCGCCCTCACCATCCATGCCGCCCAGAAGGGACTGACATTCTCACTGACCTGGTGGTCGTTCACCTTCCCCATCGGCACCTGCGTCACCGGTGCCACTGCCCTCGGCGGCGCTCTGGGGTCGGCCGCGGTCGAGGCCCTTGCAATCGGACTGTATGCGGCCTTGCTCGCAGCCTGGGGCACAGTCGCCGCCCACACTCTCCGCGGCAGCGTGCAAGGAAAACTTTTTCAACCCAGCTGAACCGACCGCCGGGTAGTACCCACTCGGAACGCTGATACCGAACGAACAGCGTTGATCCAATCGACCACTGACCCCGGAAAGGACTCACGATCACGATGAACACACCGAATGCAGACACACCGACTTCCGATACCCCGAGACGGGGCAGCCGCGGACGCGTCTGGGCACGAGTCACCGAAAATTATCTGACCTGGCTGTTGCTGATGGCGGGAACAGCTGCTGCGGGGGCCTTTCTCACGGCCCTCGCCGGCGGGTTCGAGGGCTGGACCGTCGTCGCAGCGATCGTGACAGTGGTGCTGTTCGCGGGATGTTGGTTCTCATATCGAGACGGTGCACGCCGGGGTGCCGCCGAACCACACATCATCCAGTACCACCCCGACAGCCCGGACGAGGTGATCGACATCGACACCGACACCGGCGAACGCCAGCCCCACCAGGACTGACCGGTCGGAGGCAGCAGCAGCACGATCCGCCCTACCTCAGCACAGTGCGGGGTTCAGGTGCCTTCTCCAGGTGCGTTGCGACCGACAGTGCTGCGTTGATCAACCGCTGGCGAGCAGCCGCCGGTGCGTGTGCGTTGCGAGCCGAGGGGTGCGGTGCCGCTATCACCGGGAGGAGGCGGGTGGGAGCAGATGCAGTGATGACGCGCATGTAGCCATCGAGAGCCTTCGCACCAAGAACGAAAACCACCTCCAGTTTCGGCAGCAAGGCCATAAGCTCGCCGACATATGGGCCCGCCTCACCGAGAACGGATGCCGTCGGCGATACCGGATGACCGGCGTCATCGAGCACTGCCCACGGCACAATATTCCACTTGACGCACTGCACCCGGTCGATACCCGCGTCGGCGAACACCGATTTCAGCACGGGGTTCGTTCGATCTGGATTGTCGAACGAACACATGTTGGTCCCGCCCGGACGTATCGTTTTCGGCCCCGGAGACTCCAACAGCACCAGACAGCGAGCCGCGTCGCCGCCGTCGTCGGGATCGAACAGTGGAATGGACCGTGCAGTGTCGATCCTCCATCGCAACACCGACGCATTGAGTGAGCGGACCGGGGCATCGTGCGCTCGGGCGTGCTTTCCGGACCACACGTCATCATCTGTCATACGCCGCACTCACTGCTGACCCACGCCACACGTACTGCTGGCCATGGGGAAACGCACCGTGAGCCGTAGACGCCAGCTCTCGGTGGCTCGCCTCGACGACCACTGCTGAGCGTTTGACGACTCCGCTGCCTGAACACACCTATGAGATAACCACGACAGGCCGTGTGGTGCCTATTGCACCCGTCTTCTCATCGACTTCGATTCCAGATCAGGTCGGATACCCCCTAGGGTACTTACATACCCCCCTTGGTATATGCCACAGTGGGTACCGAACCGACCGAAAGTATGCACGACTTTTCTGGAATGAGTCCGGAAAACGAGCGACGGACCGATGCGGTGCGGCGAACGCAGAGCCAGCGCGTTCGGACTCGGATGTCGATCCGGGGTACGTCGTCAGCGTCCCGATCTCACTCGACCGCGGTCCAGCCGTTCGGGCGGCCACGCGACCGACACGCTGTCCGAGGCACCGCATCGAAACCTGCCCGTGTCCGTGACGACTCGGTCTCAGCGAGAGGCCCGCGCGATCGTGTTGCCCGCCGGATCGTCGATCACGATCGAGTGGATGTCCTCGACAGAAAGGGACGTTGCGCCGGTCACCGCTGCTGCTCGGCTCGCGGTGACCGACCATTGAGCTGCTTGTTGTCGAGTCCCGTCGTTGCCGACCACTTGCAGAGTGAGGATGCCTGCGCCGGGGAGTTGTTGAACGTCGACGTCGATCGATGTGCCCCAGGCTTTCGTGGTGAGCTCGAGGTCACCTGTGGCCCCGACGGTGCTCGACAGAACGAGCGGGCGGGCACCCGCATCGTTCACCGTTGTCGAATCGTCGGAGCGGGCGAGGGTACTGAGCGGGACGATCGCCGCAGCGACTCCCAGAACGAGGGTCGCCGACACCGCAGTCCACACTCGCCGCCGCCTCTTCTCGGAGGTCCGTTGATGCCTCATCGCGCTCAGCAGGTGGTCGAGTCGCTGGTCTGCACCGGCCGTCGAGTGCACCGGTGAGAGATCTGCTGGCTGCCTGCGACGTCGAAGCACTCCTGCGACGGGTGCCAGGACGTCGATTTCGGTTCGGCAGGCAAGGCAGTCGTCGAGGTGTCGTCGTACCGCTGCTCGGTCGTCGCGCTCGAGTCCGTCGAGTACGTACGCCCCGAGCAGTGGTCGGATCTCGTCGTGCGCTGAGCTCATGGAATCAATCCCAACTCGTCGAAGATCCGGCGTAGGGCACGCACAGCGTAATAGGAGCGGGACTTGACCGTGCCGACCGCGATATCGAGGTGCGCGGCCACTTCGGAGACGGTTCGACCCTCGTAGTAGATGAGCACGATGACTGCTCGATGCTCCTCGGACAACCGACGCAGCGACTCGTCTATGAGCCACCCGTCGAGGACCCCGCCCAATTCGTCGTCGATGCACTCGGCGGCGAGTGCGATCTGATCGTGGACGAGAGTCGGCCTGCTCGTGCTCGCCCGCCACTGATCGGTGAGTACGTTTCGCGCGATGGTCATGAGATAGGACCGCGTCGATGCTGCCGTCACATCGATGCGGTCGATCCCGCGCCACGCGCGCAACATCGTCTCCTGGACGATGTCCTCACACTGCTCGCGGGTCTGGGTGTAGCGGCTGACGAATCGAGTCACTGCGTGCTGGTGCTCGCGGAAGAGCGCCGACATGGCGACTTCGGACGCATCGACGAGCTGGTGGTTGTGCTGTGAGCCGGATTCGACACCGTCCACCTAACTGCCCGAGCCGGAAGCGGCATCGGTGAAACCGGTCGTGGCGGCGGCGACCATGTCGAGAACAGGATTGGTCGGCGAGATCGAATGCCGAGCGGCGAGTACACGGATATCGGGGTGAGCCACGTGAACGATCCCTTCGGCATCCTGCCACGCCACGTATCGGGCGGGGAGGTCGATCCCCATGGTCTGCTGCGCTCCGACCAGCGCAGTCGAGACCGCAGGATTACCGACGTAGGTGACCATGGTGGGCCTCAGAGGTGTCTCGGCAGCGGCGGACGCGAGATCGACGGTTGCGACTGTGGGCTGATTCTTGGCCGCGAACGCTGCCTCGTATCGGGCAATGGACGCTGCAACCGATGCATCACTGGTCTTCTCGACCAGGTATCCCGGCGCTGCGGACACATCGGTGCCCTCTGCGGCGGCCGCCGAGGATCCCGTCGCATCGGACGCGGTCGATGCCGAGCCGGCCCGGAGTCCGTCGAGGGCGTCGGACGAGACCGGGATGCCTGCGAGCGTCGCGATGTACTCGGCGGAGTTGTATGCCAGAAACACCGTTCCGTTGGCGGCCTGCCAGACCAGGTACTTCTGTGGAAGGTCGATCGCGGCCCGTTGGTCCGCGGCGATCAACGGCGACGCCGCTTTCGGATTCCCCCCGATCACCACGGTGGTCGGGCGGATCGTCTCACCTGCTCCCTGTGCCAACTTCTCGAAATCCACAGTGGCTGCCACAGCTCCCGCCGTCTCCAGCGCGCGCTGTACCCGAGAGACCGTGTCACTCACAGAGTAGTTACTGGCGTACACCACCAGTCCGGGTTCGGACGGTGCCACATCGGGTGTCGCAGCCTTCGCGTCCGCCGACGTGGACACCGGAGTGCTCGACACCGCCACCGAACCGGTGGGTTCGGTGGAACCGCACCCGGCGAGGGCGATCACCGCCGCCGACGCGAGCAGCGACGTTGCCATACGGAACCTTGAAGTGCTCATCACGTGTCCTGTCCTCGTGCCCACGCCAGCGGTGGGCTTCACTGTGGTGTACGCACACCGAGCCTGAGGGGTTCACCCGAACCGAAGTTCCCTCCGGCGATTGCTCCCGGAATGTCGGTGCACCGGAGGGCGACACAGTCGAGTTCACGCAAGCGGAGATCTGATCGATCGGTTCACCCCGGTCTCGTCGAGCGTCTCCACGCCACAGAAGCGGCCTGAACGGGTGCAGGGACCATCTTCGCGGCACGAACGGCCGACCTCACGGCGGCACTTCTGCCTCGACGAATTCGAGAAGCCGCTTCAACAGTGAATCCGCACGCTCTTCGACGTCGTCGAGCGTCGAATCGACGCCACCGAGTAGCTGGTGTGCGTCTCGGCGTGCCCGAGTCCCGTGTTCGTAGTAGCCGGGGTCGAGTAGCGAAGCCGAGGCGGGCTTGGGTACGAGATCTGTGCTCGGCTGCCGTGCCTGCACCGAATGGTGTCGGTGCACAGGTGCTCGTCCGTCCAGGTGCGCTCGAACGATGTCGGCGACCGCATGGGCGGTAAGTGCAGTCGCAGTCAGCGGGGTGTGACCCCACCGGTCGATTGCGGTCGACAGCGGCTGTCGACCGGCCGGATCGACGTACCGGTCGAATCCGCTGAGCCCGGTACCGCCCACGGCATCGAGAGCGTCGGCGAGCATTCGAGTGTTCGGGTACCGCGTGTGATGGCCCAGCACCTCCAACCAGCGCTGGAACACCGTCCGCGGCGAGATACCCGTCTCCATCAGTGCGAGAGGAGTGACGGTGCGAACGCCGCGGCCTGTGTCGATACGAAGGGCATCGATCCTCGGATCGGCGGTGACGTCGCAGGGCCGCAGGGCCGCGATCTGGGTGTACGGCAGACCGGTCGAGGCAAAGACCAGGACGAGGGCGTCTCGCCGCGCGAACAGTTCGGACGGCCAACCGGATTCGGGGAGGCGCGCGATGACGCCGCCGATCACGGCTGCCAGCTCGTGCAGGCGCGCCGTACGCGCCACGTCCAGCGCAGCCCGGACGACCTCCGCACGGCCCGGCTGGGGTAACAGGTGCCGGGAATGGGCGGCGTCGATCACCGCGATCCGGCGGCGCTGGGTCGTGGACGCCGCGGGGTGCGCCGAGAGGAACCGAGCAAGTGAATCCGGGGAGGCCGCCAGTGGTGTTTCGTCATGGGCGGTGCACCAGTCCTCGAACAGTGACCACGTGTGCCGATCCCGCTTCGGCACCGCCACGTTCGTGATATCCGCTGGTCGAATCGAACCGGTGCAGTCGTCGTGGTCAGCATCTACCCCGGTCGCCCTATCGGCGTTCACGGGTGAAGTCACACGCCCGGTCATAGACCGAGTTCGGTGACCGCGTTGCCGACCAGAGGGGCGTGCTCGCGGGCATATGTCTCGACCATTGCGGGTGTGGTGTGCCCGGTCTGGCGCATGATCGCATGTGCATCGGCACCGTTACGGAAGGCTTGGGTGACGAATCCTGCCCGCAGGGAATGGCCGCCGAGCTGCATGACAGTCTCGGGGTCGTACCCGGCGTGAGCTGCGCGGCGGCGGATCGCCGCATGGACCGCTGCCCCGGACAACACAGTGTCGGAGAGGTTGCCGTTCTTGCGGACAGACCGGAACAGCGGCGACCGTTTCTCGGCGGTCGGCAGGGTGCCGCGGCAGAGATGGGAGTCGAATTGTGCTGCGCGAGAAAGCAGTCGAATGACGGCGGCTCTGCCCCCGGTGTCGAACGCGGCGACGATCTGCAGCCATCGCACCCACGCGCAGACCGGGCAGGATTCGTGGCAGTCGGTGAACGGAAGCGCTTTCACCGTTCCGATGCCGGTTCCGTCCTGGTCGGTCTTCGATCTTCGGATCCGTACGTGCGCACCGTCGAGACGGTCGCGGCGCACATCGCGGCATTCCAGCGCTACGAGTTCGCTGCGTCGAAATGCGCCGGTGTATCCCATCAGCAGCAGCGCGGTGTCGCGGCGTTCGAGCACCTCCGACGCCCACCCCGCTGTAGTGCGTCGGGCGTGGTCGACGATCGTGGTGATGTCGGAGGTCAGCAGCGGTGCGCGCGGGTTGCGGGGCCGCTCCCCCGCCGACGCGTAGTCCCGCCGGATACCGGCGAGGGTGGCGCGCACCATCTCGTGCCCGCACGGGTTGTCGTGTCCGGTAGCGCGGTGGCGGTCGGCGATCGCCGCAATCCACTTGCCGAACGTCGCGGCCGCGTACGCCCGCGTCCCGTCGACGGTGAGCGTGTCGGCCGCGGCGACGAGGTAGGCCGCCACTGTCGCGGGATGCGCCGGCAACGCGTGGTGCCCGGCGACGGTGCACCAGGTCTCGAAGCGTCGCCACGCCGAGGTGTAGGCCCGGCGGGTACCGGTCGAGCGGGACGCGGCCATGGAACGCTCGATCCGAGCAGCAACCTCGGGCGGTAGGTCTGGAAACACCGCCGCGGCACCCGGCACGACAGCCGGGATCGTGGTCGGGCCGTCTACGAGCTGGCGATCTGTCATGGCTGGACTGTAGCGGGCCCTCCCGACAGACTTCTCAGGCCGAAAGCACGCTGAGCAGGCGTTTCCGCGGAGACGGTGCGGGAAGGAAAATTCTCGTCGGTCACCGCACAAATAACGTTGGTGACTATGACCCCGGCGCGAAAACGGGCTCCTCTGCTATCGCCGCGTGTGCGTCGCGTGTGAAGTGACACGCTGGTTGTCCAATTGACAGCCTTTCTGTCCAATCGTGACCAGGGCATGTCCACTCCTGAAGACCGCCCGCATGAAAGCTCCCCACGGCCGCGCTAGCTTCCTTGTCATCGCCGCAGGTCCAGACCCCCTCATCGCCAACACGAGGACGGGCTCCGGCTGGTCTTCACGTTGGACAACTTCACTGACAACACGCGCAGAGACCGAAGATTTTCGATCATTGGACAGGTTATTTGGCACCCGACCAGGCATTCCCCCAGCAACGCGGTGGACAACTACCTGGTCCGATTGGACAACTTCGGTGTCACTTCACATCGCGGACGACCCCGCTCCATCGGGCGAGAGCTATGTCGGCGGATGGTGCAGCGGGATCCCGTGGTCAAGGAACAGTTGCACCGTCTCATCCAGCTCCGCCGCGGTGCGGCACCCCATGCGCAGGAAGTTGTACAACGAACTGGCGGATGCGGGATCGACACGCGCCGCCGCGATGGCGGCCTCGGCCGCAGCGTGCGCGTCAGCCCACAGGTCGCGCTCGGGTGCGGGATAAGACGAGCGCGTCGGAGCTGTCCCGGGATCGACCGGCTCATAGGGTCGTGGGCTCAGCAGAGATGCGTGCGCACCGCCGGCATCGATCTCACCGCTCTCGACCAACGCAATGGCGATCGCCGCGGCCTTGAGGACTTTCGCCTGCTCGTCCCAGTGCAGGTCCTCGAACGGAACCCACGCGGTCCGCAACGGGCGAGAACGACCGGCGGCCTTCCAGATCGCAACGAGCCTCGTCGCCCACCGTCCGGTGCGAACCAGTGGCGAGGACACTTCGTCGACGACGGTGCGCAGAAGCCGGAACCACACTGCGGCATGTACCCGGCCTGGGCCGAGTTCCACCCATCCCGTCGTCAGGGCCTCGGTGCTGCGCCGATCGAGGTCCGTGACCGCCGAGGGAACCGGAACGGGCGAGACCCGTTCGTCCGAACCGAACCGGACCTGATCCCAGAAGATCGCATGACCAGGGAAAACAGAGCAGGGTTCGAGTCGACAACGGTGGTCGAGGCAGCTGCTCAGCACCGGATATTGCTGCAGCAGAGCCATGTTGATACCAGCAGTGGATTCGAGGCTGTCGACACATGCCGGGCATGCCCGACTACGCGGAGTGCTCGCCCACGGCAACCATGCCTCGCTCGTGGGTGTGCGACGTCGTCGATCCTCCCTCGCGAGGTCGGCCGGTAGCAGGATCGAGAACTGGTGGACGTAGGTGTCGAAGTCGCAGCCGGCGGGGTCGGTGCTGTCGAGCAGCCACGGTGTCCACCCCGCCAACGTCATCATCCGCACCCTCTCTACCGGGACTGCACCGCGACCGGCCAGCTCGGCAAGTATCGGCTCCGGTGTGTAGCGGTCGAGATCTTCGACAGCACAATCGATTTCGAGTTCTGCAAGAAGGTCAGAGGGCCTGATGTGCGGATACAGCTCGCATATCCGGGCCAACCATGACGAGAGGACCTCACCTGGCAGTGGCTGCGGGTGCAGCGGCCACGGGCGAACGTACGCATCACCGGGCATCGGTGCGAGCCGCGCGTTCACGCGAGGTGGCGTTCGAACTGGCGGCGTCGCTCCGTGGGGCCGAGGTACGGAGTGCGCGTGAGCACCGATGAGGTCATCGCTTCCTCTCCGCTGTCGACGGCGGTCACTGCTGCGGCAGTGAGCAACGTTGCCAGTTCACCGATGGTGCCCTCGGAGCGAGTAAGGAGGTAGTCGGTCATCTCCAGTGATGTCACGTGCGAGGGTTTGCGGAGGGGGAAGCTCGTGCTGAAGCTGGCCAGCAGTGATCTGGTGTCGGCAGTGTTGGTCCAGACCGGCAAAGTCATGGGATGGAATCGATTCTCCAACTGGGGATCGGTCCGGATGGCGAGGTAAGCATCACGGGTGCCGACAGCGACAAGAGGAATGCGTAGTTCGTTGCCCAAAAACCGCAGCACGTTCAAGAATTCGCGGCGCACGTTGTCGCGGCCGGCGAGAACATTGTGGAGCTCGTCGATGATCAACATCCGTACGCCGGTGACGCGGAGCAGCATCAATGCTTGCTGTTCGAGTTCGTGGACCCGATTGCGGGGCCTGGTCGGTGTTCCCAACGCTGTGAGCAGTGCGAGGTAGAACCGGCCGGGTGACGGGTCCGGGGGCATCTGCATGCACAACACCGGTATCTGCTCGCGATCGGACAAGCTGATCGGCGGATGAGTGCGCCGGAACTTTTCGATGATCATCGACTTGCCGTTGTTCGTCGGACCGAGCAACAGTAGGTTCGGCATACGCTGTCGGTCCGGCCACGACAACAACGTCTCCAGATGGTCGATGACCGTACGGGCCTGCGGATACCCAATCCACCTCTCCGACCGGATCAACCGGATCCTGTCCGCGTCGTCGAGTGCGGCGAGCGGACGAACCGACTCCCGCAGGTGCCCCAAATCCTCACCGGACGACTCGGTGGCTTCGTCGCTGCTTCCTGTCGATGCGGTCATCGGCTCACCATTCCTCGATATCGCTGAAGACCGGCGTTGCGGTGCCGCCGTCCGCTCGAGGCTCCACCGGCGGGTAGATCGCCGGGATCGGCGCAGACGCGGCGCCGGTGAGATGCATGCGGCGGGCACGGTTGCGCCGGGCTTTGCGGGTGGCTTTCTGCGAGCGGTCGGTGACCTCGCGCATCTGCTCGATCATCGAAAACAGTGCGCCCTCATCGACGTTCGACCGACCTTGTTCGCGGAGACGGGTGATAGCAGCTCTGTGCTCCCACAGTGTCACCGCGGGATGTGACATCGTCCGGTACGGCACCTCGACATAGCCGGCACCGTCTGGTTCGAGGACCCAGATTCTGCTCAAATCGCGTGGGTCACGTCGTATCACGAACCGCCCCAGATCCTCTCGCCGCGCAACCCACGGTTTGAGCGCGTTCGAGAAGTAGTGCACGTGATCGAGAACGAAGCCCGTACGCGTCAGACGTCGCCGGATGACGGGAAGAAAGTCCACCAGGAACGCGGTTTCGCCGAGCACCACACGAGGGGCATGACCAACTGCGGCGACCCCGCCGGCCCACACCGCGGCCGGAGTGTTCCCGATCCCTGCGTGAACACTCGCGTGATACGAGGCTATGGCCAGGACCAGCCAGCGTTCCAACTCACGCAATGTCAACGCCGCATGCTTGTCCGAGTCGTAGCTTCCTCGGTCCGCTGGGTTCGAGAAGGTGGTCCCAGGCAGCTCGTGCACCGCCGTCATCGCCGTCCCGATGATGCGTTCGACGATCCCGCCGTAGTGCGGTCGGCCCGGAGGACGGTATTCGAGGGTGATGGCGTGCTGGGCGCATCCGCGGCGCAGCGCTTCGCTTTTGAACTCGGAGGCGTTGTCGAGATACAACTGCTTCGGCTTCCCTGCCATCGGCCACTGCACCTGCTCAGCGAGCTCGCATGCCTCCAGCCATGTCTGCTTCTCGCAGCACACGCGGCCCAGGCACAACCCGACCGATATCGACGACGGCGGCTCCAAAGTGACGACGAACCCGAGTACGGAACGGCTGAAGACATCAATGGCGATCGTCAGGTAGGGGCGACCGATCGGTTGCCGCTCGTACTCGTCGACGATCATCACATCGACGACGGTGTGGTCGATCTGGACCTGATCGAGAATCCCCGCAACTGTCGGTGGACTGTCGCCGGCGGACTGACGCGGGCGGGCGGCATCGGGTCCTCCGCGGGACCTGGCCACCGATGCCGGATGGAGGGCGGCGATTCGTGCGGTGACGGTGTTTCTGGCCGGCACTGGCAGACCCGCGCGGTGACACGCCAGCGCGATACGTCGATGCAGCGCAGCGACACTCAACTTCTGGCGATGAAGAAAATATCGGGTGAGATGGTCGCCGATCAATTCCTCAACCTCAGCCGCTACTCGGCTGCGGCCACGCCCACCCGACGAGACCTTCGTCAGAAGATCGGTGACTGTCCCCGTCCCGTTCCTGAGCCTGCCGATCAACGTGTAGACCCGCCGCCTGGATAGTCCCAAGCGCTGCGCTGCAGCGTCGACCGCTTCCGAACGCACCGGATGCATCTCCAGCAAGGGAGCCAGGACACCGAAACGGGCCTCGGCCTGGGACCACCGCTCCCCCGACGCTGTCAGCACACCGGTCTCCACGATGGCGAGCTTGTCGGGGTCCATCACAAGCCTCCCCTATCACCGAGAGCCGAACGCGACCGTGCACCGCACTTCTGACATCAGAATGTCAGAAGACACGTGCACTCACCCTCGAAACGCCTGCAAAGAGTGCAGCCGTCTTCTGAAACTGACAGCGGATTCGCTCCGCGTGTGGTGGCTGTGGTCCATCAATGCATAAGCTCGAATTCATGACGCGCGAAGATTCCGTGACGCCGGTCTCCAAGGATGAGTGGCGACGCTATGTCCTGACTCGGCGTCGCTGCATCGATCCCGACGAGCGGGCCATGGAATCTTCGAGACTGTGTCATGCCGCAGCCGAATCGGCGCGCGGAGCAACAGCGGTAGCGGCGTACGTGCCGGTCGGAAGCGAGCCGGGCTCACTCGATCTGCTCGACGCACTTCGCTGCGAAACCCCCGCGGTCCTGGTGCCCGTGGCTGGAGAACCAGGCCCATTGCACTGGGCAGAGTACACAGGCAGAGACAATCTGCGCGGCGCTCCGTACGGATTGATGGAACCGACGGGTTCGGTACTGGACCCGGAGTCCGTCTCCGAGTGCACTCTCGTGTTCGTTCCCGCTCTGGCCGTAGATTTACGGGGAGTTCGCCTGGGACGGGGTGCGGGCTTCTACGACAGGACTCTCGATCTCGTCGGCCCGGAAGTTCCGATCGTCGCGATCGTGCGGGACGGAGAACTCGTAGACGCGTTGCCCGAGGAACCGCACGACCGTCGGTGTACTCACGCGCTGACGCCGAACCGTGGCCTGGTCGCGCTGAACAGGGAATAGTCCGCCGAATAGCTGCGTTGGCAGTCATGACTGTAGAGTGCTAATGCTCTCTCCATATCAGGAGTTGACCAGCGCGGAGGAACATCGATGCCCACCTATTCGTACGCCTGCACCGAATGCGACAACCGATTCGACATCGTGCAGTCGTTCAGTGACGACTCGTTGACTGTGTGCCCGCAGTGCACGGGCAAGCTTCGTAAGCTGTTCAACTCGGTTGGAATCGTGTTCAAGGGCAGCGGATTCTACCGGACCGACAGCCGCGGCGGATCGAGCACAGTAAGCGAAAGCGCAGGCGAGTCCAAGAGCGACTCGGCGCCCGCCAAGACCGAGTCGACGCCGGCGAAGGCCGCCTCGAGCAGCGATTCTTCGTCTTCGAGCAGCTCGTCTTCGACGACGAAGGCTGCCGCCAGCTCGTAGGTTTTTCGCACTTTGTCCACAGGCCCCGGCTTTATCCACAGCCGGGGCCTGTTCGGTCGGTTGCCGAGGCCGGAGCCCCGCTAGTTTCTGCCCATGCCCCGCACTCCCAGTTCGCCTCGCACTTCCGGTTCTCGGACAACCACCAGCAACAAGTCCTCGCGTCTCGACGCCACGCTGTTCGACCGTCTTTCCGCCCGTCCGGCTTGGGCGCGGCCACTGATGTTGCGCCGGATTGCCGCCGGAATTCTCGCGGCTGCGGGGATCGTCGTTTTCGCCCGTGACTCGGTCGTCGAGGATCAGGTACCCGTCGTGGTCGCAGCGCGTGATCTGACGCCGGGAGTTCAGCTGGCCGCTGCCGACATCGGTGTCAAAGAGTTCTCGCCCTCGACGGTTCCCGACGGGGCGTCGAGCGATACCGGTGACGTGCTGACGCACACCGTCGCTGGACCGGTGCGGGCGGGCGAGCCGCTCACCGACGTTCGGATTCTGTCCTCACGACTCGCGCAGGCGACGATCGACGTTCCCGACGCCCGCGTGGTCCCCATCCGCCTCAGCGACGCAGGAGTCACGGACCTGCTCCGCTCGGGCGACACCGTCGACGTCCTGACGGTCGGCGAAGGAGACGACGACCGGACCGCACGGGTCCTGGCGTCCGACGCAGTGGTGGTCCTGGTCTCGTCCGACGGGGATCGGCAGCGGAGTCAGGATCGAGTGGTGTTGGTAGCCATGTCGGCCCAGGATGCAACAACCGTCGCCGCCGCATCCCTCGTCAGCGCCCTGACCGTGACGCTCCGTTAAGTAGAGATCTCGCTAGACGGTGATCTCGCTAGACGGTAGCTGCGAGGCCGTCGTCGGAGGCTTTGACTTCTTCGTCGTCCTCGGCCTGCTGTGATGGGTTGTCCAACTGGCCGACGAACGTCGCGAAGTTGGTGAACACCAACGCACCGATTGTGTCTGTGAACACGATACGAAGAGCGAAAACATCGGCGTCGCCGTCGCACTCGTGCGTTTCGATGAACACGTCACTGTGCAGGACGTCGTCGGACCGCATCGGGCGGTGCTCGACAACACGCTGGTCGGACAGCCTCAGCACGTAGGAATCGAAGTCCGCGAAGACGTTCCGAAGGACATGTAGAGCCGCGGACGTACCCAGGTTGCGATACGCCTCGTCCCGGTGCGCGTAATCCTCGACATCGGTCTGGGTGGGAAAAAGTAGCAGCAGCGCGGACCGATCTTCCGGTGCGACAATGGGATCGTGAAAGACCGACAGGCGGTGACGCCTACCGATTTCGGCGTCGATCCAGTCGCCTGACGGTGCAGCATCCCCTGCTCTGTGACGTCCCATAGCGGAGATACTATCCTGCCAGGTCGTCGAGCACTAACTCTGTTGGAAATCACAATCAGCTTGTTTGTGCTACGGAAACACTTCCGGCGACGATGCGTATCGCATCGTCGCCGGAAGTGTTCAGGAGCCTTACGTATCAGCCGATGCTGAAGGGCTGTCCCCACAGCGTCACGGTAGAGGTGACGGCATCGTTGTCGATGGTGACGTTGACGTACGAGCGAGCTTCGGCGAAGCCAGCACAACCGGAGACACTCAAGGTTTCGTCGGCGAAGGTGAAACCGCCTCCGTTGCCGGAGAAGTCGAAGCTGTTCGACACCTCGGTCGCGACGGTCACGCCGTCGATCTTGGCGTCGGTTTCGTCCGCAACGAGCTTGACGTCGTTGAGCTGGCCGGGAGCGAGGTCCAAGTTGACTCCTGCACCGATGTCGTACGTGTTCGGCTGCGTGCGAGTGATTCCGAGATCCAAAGTTCCGGGCTCGAGGCTGATGGTGTTGCCCTGCCCGAACGAGCCTTCAACGCCACCGCTGATACCGGCGGCGAAATCGACCTGGCATCCGACGAGGAAACCGGGCTCGATGGATCCGCCGCCGGGGTTGGACGTCTCGACGGTGTAGTTACCGGTCACCCACACGTTGCGCTGAGTCGGCGTGGCACCCATCGACGGTGAGATGAGGCCGCTCTGACCGAATCCCTTGATCGTCACCGTAGTTCCGTCGACGAGCGTCTTAGAGATCTCATTGTCGGCCAACGGCACGAACGTATCGGCGCTTGCTGCACCTGCCGACCAGAATCCGATCGCAATGGCGCCAACGGCGCCCAGAGCCGCAATGCGGGCGGCTGCGCTCTTGTTGTTCTTCAACTTGACTGTTCCCCTCGTGATGTCCTGCGAAGTATTCATCGGCCGGCGTCGTCTCAGCCGATGCTGAACGGCTGGCCGTACAATGTGCCCTTGTAGCGGTAGTCGCCGGTGAGCTCGAGGGTCGTGTACGAGCGGGCCTGGGCGTAGCCTCCGCAGTTCTGAACCGAGATCGCGACGTCCTGGTACTGGATCGCGGTGATCGGCCCCTTCACGTCCTTCGACGCGACCTCGACAGCTGCCACTTCACGATCCTTCAGCGGAACGTCGAACGAGACACCGCCCTCGATCTTGTTGGTGGTCTCACCCTCGCCACCGATGAGGAAAGGAATGGGGAACAGCGTGATGATGTTGGTGTTGCCACCTTCGATTCCGGCGCCGAGGTCGAGCCCGAAGCTGAGGTCGTCCATGTCGAGCTGGCAGCCGACGAGGTAGCCGGTCTTCAGGGTGCCGGTAGCGCCCTCGGGCACCTCCGACAGCGCGGTCCCGGTGGCCCAGGCGTTCCGGTTGAGGCCGTTGAACGCGATCTGCGGCGCGACCTTGGCGGACTCGTCGAAGTGCGCGATCTTGTACGGTCCGGCGACCTTCTCTCCGTTGGGGAGAGGGACGAAAGTTTCGGCGTTGGCGGCCCCGGTGGACATCAGCCCGACAGCGACCGATCCCACTGCACCGAGCACAGCGATTCGACCGATCCTGCGCAGCGCGGAAAAGCGAGACTTGTTCATGGTTCCCCTCGTACAACAATGAATTAAGGCCGCCTCGACATACGTCACCGAGACTCATTCTTCGGGAAGGATACATCGGCATTGCGCCGTAGTCATTAGCGAGGTCGAATGAAAATATGTGTACCGCGGACGCACACGCAGTTTCGAATTCCTCGCAGGTCCACCAGATTGCCGCCGAGGTCGACTAGCCTCGACGCTCGAAGCCACACACCGTCCGACCGATCAGCCCAAGGAGGGCCCATGCTCAAGGGTTTCAAGGACTTCCTTCTCCGCGGAAACGTTGTGGATCTCGCCGTCGCGGTGGTCGTCGGCGCAGCGTTCACCGCAATCGTCACAGCCTTCACCACTAACATCGTCAACCCTCTCGTGTCCGCGATCGGCGGATCGAACGAGTACGGCTGGGGATTCCAGATCACCTCCAGCGCAGAGACTTTCATCAATCTCGGCGCAGTGGTCACAGCCATCATCAACTTCGTGATCATCGCCGCGGTGGTCTACTTCGTGCTCATCTTGCCGGTCAACACCGCGAAGAAGCGCTTCGTGAGCCAACCCGACAAGGAGTTGAGCGACGTCGACGTTTTGGTCCAGATTCGCGACATTCTGGCGGGCGGAACCACCGTCGGCCAGAAGCTGTCGACGCCTGCCGACGACACGGGTGGCAGCGGCGAGGCCATCGGCGATTCGGACGACTCCGGTAGCGGGCAGCACAGCAAGCCGTAGATCGTAACAATCGAAAGGCCCGCCGTTACCTGAAATCAGGAACGGCGGGCCTTTTCTCTTGCTATACGAACGCGCGCGCTACGCAGATGGCGGCCGTAGGCAGGTCACGATGTGCAATTCACTGCAAGAAATACCGTGTATTCATCGTCGTCGGAGAATGTGCCACTGGTCTCCGAGTCCTCGACCCACTGGTTGTAATCGGTGACGGACACCTGATTGAACACGACGCATTCGGCGCCACCTCCGTGACGGGAGATCACGTACGGACTGTAGCCGGCATCTTCCAGTTCCGCTTCGGCCTCCGACTCACCCAGCCCTACGGTCGACTCGGGCGGCAGCGTGGGCACTGCCGCTGTCGCCGCACCCGCAAACCCGATCGCCATTGCACACACACTCAACACAACCAACGAACCCTTGCCGAACATTTTCGCTCCAATACCCGACCCAGGTGGACAGAGCTCTAGAACGACCGAAGTGTAACCCACATCACATTCGCGGGCGGGTGATCCGAGCGGTTAGAAAGCCTGAAGAGGAAATTCAGCGAGGGTGATAGCCGTGCCGTCGCTCTCGCACGAGGACGCAACGGCAGCAGAGTTGTCCACGAACGCCTGACCCGATTCGCTACCCGGCTCGGCCAGTTCCAACGAATCCTGCGGCAGTGCTGCAGTAAGTGATTGGATGGCGGATTGCACGTCGCCGCTTGCCTGATCGGCGAGCGGCGTGAATTTCGCGATGGCGGCATCTTTGTCAGCAGTCCATTTATCGACGTCGCCGTCGACGGGCCCGGCTGCGCTCAGCTCGGTCAAGTCGTCATGGGCGGCCGCAAACTGCGTGCATACGTCCGCATTGGCGCTGCTCGCTTCGCTACCGGAGTCACTACTACAACCGGACAGTGCGATCAGTGCGATCACGGCGACTGCGGAGATCAGTGTGGGGCGCATCGATGTTCAACCATTTCTCGCGCCGACGTCGCCACTGACGTTCGCCCGCGCGTTTGTCGAATATGAGAGTGGGACAACGAGATCGGGCCCGGCCGGAGTAATCCGGACGGGCCCGATCGTGTTCAGCGCGCTAGCGCTGGGTGAAGCTAAGAGCTCAACCGATCTAGATCAGTTGAAGACCCAAGGGTTGCCGTAGGTCACAGCAACGTCACCGGTGGAGCTGGTGACCATGACGTACGGGCGAACGCGGACGTTACCGAGGATGCCGGTAGCGGTGCCGTGAACGTTGGCGATCTGGATGGTGCCCGAAGCGCCAGCAGCGTCACCCTCGGTGCCCTGGACGTTGCCCGAAGCGCCGGTGGCGTCGACGATGCCGGGTCCGGGAGCGATCTCGGCCTCGAAGCCGAGCGACGGCAGGAGGTCGTTGGTGGAGAAGGAGCTGCTGTTGGTTCCATCGGTAAGGCCGGTCTCGTCGAAGTTGAGATCCGTGCCGCCACCGATGCTGAAGTTCGGGGTCGAGTAGCCGAAGGTGATCTTGCCACCGAGGCTGGCCGGGTAGCCGACCTGGTAGCCAACTGCGACGGTGCCTTCGAAGTCGTCGGCGTCAGGCCCGGTAACTTCCCAGCCTGCAACGCCGTTGGCGAACCACTCACGCGTGAGTGGGTTGCCGTCGAGCGGCGGGACGCTGTTGATGAAGGTGTCGGACAGCGTCACGGTGATGAGGTTGCCGTTGGCATCCACAACCGAGTTGGAGCTGTCAACAGCTGCGGACGCGGTACCCGTGCCGAGCACCAGGCCGACAACCGAAGCGCCGGCTACAACTGCAGCGCTCATGGACTTCAGTCCACGGCTACGCCGCGGCTTCTGGATCTCCGTCATTTACTTCCTCATCATGTTCAGTCCCAGCGCATTCGCACGGGAAGCTTGTGGCTTTCACCCCCGGGTCACGACGGCAGCAATGCCGAAGATCCCCGAGCAGAACTAGATCCTTGGATCAGGTTCGTATTCAGTTCCACCCGATCCGCCCCGGAGCGTGTCGCCCGAGTCCGTGCCGTTGGAAGCTGAGGGGAACATTAGAGGAGTTGCCGGATCGTGACAATCCCTACGATTGCCCGTCGTAGTTGTCTGAATCGTGATGTGTTTCGTACGTGTGAACGCCTGTCACACCCTACTTGACGGTAACCCGGATCACACCTATCGGCGTCGTTGCGGTTCCGTTACAAACCTCACCGCGCCGTAAAAGCGCCCTGATGTGGGCAGACGTTCCGGTAACTGACGGCGTACCCCCATGCCTGATGCTCTACTCCTCGTTTGCAATCACGGTGATTCGAAGTCGTCAGGTAGGAAATGGGGCGCGCGGTCCGCTAACGGCGGGTAAACGAACTACTAACAAACCTGTGATTCAGGGCCCAATAATGTGTTGTGGATCACACTAAAAATGGTGTGGGGGACGTTCCCGCTCGAACCAGTCGGTCGATCTGCGATCGCTGCCGTCGCCGAGATCGTCGGACGTCTCCTCCGGCAGTACCTCGCCGAAAATGCGAGCGAGCCGGGCCCGTTCTGCACGGGCCCGGCTCGCTGCGTCGTTCTCTCCTTCTTCGTCCTCGGACATGGCCCTGGCTCAGGCGTCCAAACCGGACAGCTCGGAGATGACCTGGCTCGCCAACGGCGTCAGCGTCGCCATTCCGTCGCGGATTGCTGCCCGCGAGGATGCAAGGTTGACTACCAGCGTGCTGCCGGACACGCCGACCAGGCCGCGGGATAGACCGGCGTCGAGCGAACCCGCAGCGAGCCCGGACGAGCGCAGCGCCTCCGAAATGCCGGGGATCTCGCGGTCGAGAACCTCCGCCGTCACATCTGGCGTCACGTCCCGTGGGGACACTCCGGTCCCCCCGATCGAGACGACCAGATCGACGCCGCCGATCACAGCGGTGTTGAGGGCATTGCGCACGTCGACCTCGTCCGACGTGACGGCGACCACCCCGTCGACCAGAAATCCGGCTTCGGTGAGCAGTTCGGTCACCAGAGGACCGGTCGAATCGTTCTTGTCGGCGCTGTGCGCAGTTTTGTCGTCGACGATTACAACCAACGCGCGCCCAGCCAGAGGTGCCTCGAGTTCCATACTGCTTACCGTAGTAGTAAGGCCCTGCTGGGACTCACGCTGTGCGTAAATCGTTGCAACGGTCGCGAGACGATCGGTGTCGACCGGCATCAACGACCCCCGGGGAAGCCAGGGATCTGGAACGGGGACTGCGACTCGGAGCCGGACCTGGACGGCGCCTGGACTGGTGCGGTCTGCGGTTCCGCGGTACCGAGCTTCACGTCAGCGGTCTTCTCGCTTCCGCCGTCGGTGTAGGTGATGGTGACGGAATCGCCCGGTGCGTGCGAGCGGACAGCGGCGATGAGCGCGTCCCCGGAGGAGACGACTCGGTCGTCGACCTTGGTGATGACGGCGCCCTTGGGGATGCCGGCCGCGGCAGCTGGGCCACCCTCAGTGACCTCGACGACCGTTGCGCCGTTGGCATCGTCCTTCGACGGCACCTGCACGCCGATCATGGCCTGCGTCGCCTTGCCGGTTGTGCTCAATTCGTCCGCGATGCGCTTGGCCTGATCCACCGGGATGGCGAACCCGAGTCCGATCGAGCCGCTCTGCGAGCCCGAGGACTCACTGCCGCCGAGCGTCGCGATGGCCGTGTTGATGCCGATGAGCTGGCCTTCGGTGTTGACGAGCGCGCCGCCCGAGTTACCGGGGTTGATGGCTGCATCGGTCTGGATCGCGTCGATGACGGAGTTCTGGTTGCCCGACTCTCCGCTGGTCGACACGGGCCGGTTGAGCGAGGACACGATGCCTGTGGTGACCGTGCCGGCCAGACCGAGCGGTGATCCGATCGCGACGACCTGCTGGCCGACCTGCAAATTGGACGAGGAACCGAGCTCGATGGGCGTCAGGTCGGTCCGGCCCTCCACCTTGATGACGGCCATGTCGGACACAGCGTCGGCGCCGACGAGGGTGGCCTGAGCAGTCGAGCCGTCGTTGAAGGCAACCGTCAGCTTGCCGTTGGCCCCCGCTCCGGTCGCGACGTGATTGTTGGTCAGGATGAGACCGTCCGAGGAAAGGATGACTCCAGAACCTTCACCCTCGGCCTGGCTGCCGGTGACCTGGATCTGCACGACACTCGGCAGGACCTTGTTGGCCACAGCCTGAATGGAACCGTCGGGGATATTGGCCGCGGGCTGCGCTGCCGTCACCGTCGAGTTGAGCGAGTTGGTCGCAGCGCCTGAGCCGTTACCACCACCGGCTGCGAGAACACCTACAGCGCCACCGATTCCGCCACCGACCAGTACAAGAGCAATCGCGCCTGCCACGAGAGTTGTTCTGCCGGGTCGACTCTTCAGCGCAGCCGGTGCCTGCACAGGCGCCTCGTGATGCGTCGGGGTCGCATGCTGCGAAGGCGCGTGCTGCTGGCTGTAGCCGTAGCCCTGCTGATACGGGTTCTGCCCGTACGCCGGACGCGCATATTGCCCTGGCTGACCGTACGCCGACTGGGGCGAATTCTGCTGCGTCGGGAACTGCTGCGTCGCGTGCTGATCCGACTGCTGAGCAGGACCCTGAGGGCCTGGGTTCTGCTGGCCTGGGTTCTGCTGGGTCGAGTCTTGCTGGGCTGAATGGTCCTGCGTCGGCGAAGAGTCATCTCGCTCGGAGCCATTACGATCGTCGGTCATCTGCAGTCGCTTCTTTCACTTTGAAGCCTCGCGTCCACGAGGTCACCCGCTTTGTTAACGACTACATTGCCCGGTGGTACTGAGAGCGTGCTGAGACGTACCTATCAGTTTCCCGTGACTATCAACCGAGTTCGGTCGCGGCTTCACCGGGCAAGATGATTCGAATCAACGTGCCTCCTCGTTCGGACACTTCGACGCCGATCGTTCCGCCGTGTTTGACGACGACCTGGCGCACTATTGCGAGCCCGAGGCCGGATCCTGGCATCGAGCGCGATGCCGTCGACCGGTAGAAGCGCTCGAAGACCAATTCGCGATCTTCTTCGGGGATACCGGGACCGGCGTCGTCCACGGTCAGTTCCATCAAGCCTTCGCCGATCTGGCGCATACCGATGCGCACTTCACCACCGGTAGGGCTCCATTTGGCGGCGTTGTCCAGAACGTTCAGGACGGCCCGCGACAATCCCGCGTGATCGCCGTAGACAAACCAGGGTTCCAGCGTTGCGTTGAAATCGATTTCGTTTCGACGACGCCGCGCCCGCTCCAGACTTCGCTCGACTGCATCGGCTAGATCGACTCGTTCGAACACCGTCTCGGGTGCATCCTCGCGAGCCAGATCGACGAGATCGCCTACCAAAGTGGAGAGCTCCTGAATCTGCGCGACGACGTCGTTACGAAGCTCGGCCATGTCCTCGTCGGGAATCGACGGTGCACCGGGCCTACCCGATGCGATCAGCAACT
This sequence comes from Rhodococcus sp. P1Y, assembly GCF_003641205.1. Classification (NCBI taxonomy): domain Bacteria; kingdom Bacillati; phylum Actinomycetota; class Actinomycetes; order Mycobacteriales; family Nocardiaceae; genus Rhodococcus; species Rhodococcus sp. P1Y. Next base: position 2,277,934 of record NZ_CP032762.1, on the reverse strand, counting down.
CCATGTTGGTTCGCAGCGACGTCAGCGGAGTTCGAAGCTCGTGGCCCGCGTCGGCGACGAGCCTGCTCTGACGCCCACGCGACTCCGCCAGCGCCCTGAGCATCGTGTTGAAACTCTCGGTGAGACGCGCCAATTCGTCGTCACCCGTCACTGGAATCGGCGTCAGATCATCGGTTCGAGCCACCCGTTCGGCCGCGGCCGTCAGACGCGCGATCGGCCGCAACCCGGTTCGCCCGACGGCCATACCCGCGCCCGCTGCCAACACCACGCCACATCCACCAACGATGAGAAGCACCCACGCCAGCCTGTCCAGGACTGCGCCCGTCGGCGAAAGACGTTGAGAGATAACGATCGCACTGCCGTCCTGCGCACGCTGACTGAGCACGCGTTGGTCGTCGACCGTGCGAAGCGACAGCTCCGATGCGCCTGTGGCCACCGCGATCTCGGGTTCGCCGATGGGGACTTTCGAGCCCGGCGCAACGTATTTGGTCAGATCCGGGTAGATCAACGCCACCGACACGTCGGTGCTGTACAGCGTTGCGCCTGCGACATAGCGAGGATCGAAGGTCACCAAGTTGCTGTTGATCAGCGCATCCGCGCGGGATCGAAGTTGAGCGTCCACGTCGGCGTACAGCGCGCGCGAGACCACCGCATAGGCAGCAATGGCCATGACGGCCACAGCGATTGCCACCACCGACGCAGCCAGCAGCGTCACCCGCCAACGCAACGACACCGTCCGTGTCAAGGGCATGGGAGGGCGCATCACCGTAGGGTCCACCGTGGTGGGCTTGCGGCCGAAGGGAGCAACCATCACGGGGGCGTCTCGCGCAGCACGTACCCCACTCCGCGAACGGTGTGGATCAGACGAGACTCACCCTCGGCCTCGGTCTTGCGTCGCAGATACCCGACGTAGACCTCGAGTGCGTTCCCCGAAGTCGGAAAGTCGTATCCCCACACTTCTTCCAGGATTCGGCTACGAGTGAGCACCCTGCGCGGGTTCGTCATCAGCATTTCCATCAGCGAGAACTCGGTGCGTGTCAGGCTGATCGAGCGCTCCGCCCGGGTCACCTCACGGGTGACCGGATCGAGCGAGAGATCGGCGAACGTGAGCGCCTCCGACTCCCCCTCGGCGTCCATGGCTGTGCGCCGAAGAAGGGCACGCAGCCTCGCGAGGAGTTCTTCGAGCGCGAAGGGTTTGGGTAGATAGTCGTCTGCACCGGCGTCGAGTCCGGCAACACGTTCCGATACCGAGTCCCTGGCGGTGAGGACCAGGATGGGGAGATCGTCGCCGGTGCTTCGGAGCCGCCTGCACACTTCGAGCCCGTCGAGCCTGGGCATCATGACGTCGAGAACAAGAGCATCGGGGCGAGCCGCGGCGACTTTCTCCAGGGCGTCGAGCCCGTCGACCGCCAGTTCCACCGTGTACCCGTTGAAGGTGAGAGACCTCCTGAGCGAGTCCCGAACCGCTCGATCGTCGTCGACAACCAAAATGCGCATTGTCCTAGTTTGGACTGACGGACTGAGATATGTCTGAGAAGGGTCCTCCGCGTGTCCTAATCGTCAACCGGCAATCGTCTGGCGATGGGCAGATTCCAGCGTCGCCACAGAGCGAGCACGCGTAGACCTGTCGCCGCTACAGTGCCGATGACCAGGCCGACGTTGTCCGGCCACCCCGTTCCCTCCACTATCGCGACCACCGACGAGCCCAGCAGTGCGGGCACCGCGTACAGATCGCGGCGAAGCAGCAGCGGCACCTCGTTGACGAGAATGTCGCGGATGACACCACCTGCGACGGCCGTGGTCGCGCCGATCAGGCACGCCGACAGCGAGCTCCCGCCCGCAGCAAGCGCGATGGTCGCGCCCGTGGACGCGAACAGGCCCATCCCGAACGCGTCGAACAGCAGCACTCCACGCCAGATGCGATTCATGATCGGATGCGCACGGAAAACCACGAGTGAGGTGATGAACGCAACGGTCAGGTTCGGCCACTGATCCAGCGAGGTCGGAGGATGAATGCCGAGCAGGACGTCGCGAATGATGCCGCCGCCGATGCCCGTGGTGATCCCGACGACACAGACCCCGAACAAGTCCAGACGCTTGCGCACACCGATGAGCGCACCCGACGCCGCGAACGCCACGATCCCCACATAACCCAGCACATCGACCAGCACGGGTACAGGGTCGCACGTGGCATCGGTGGCGCCAACCGGCTCCGATCGCTCCCGCGATCGCCTTGCGTTCCCGCGCCTCCGATCGGGGTAGCGGGAACGTAACCCGACCGCGGGAAGGACCTACAGCTCGGCCAACCTGACGGTTCCGTCGTCGTCGACGCTCCACCCTGGGTTGTGACAGACCTCCCAGATAAGGCCGTTGGGGTCCGCGAAGTGCCCGTGGTAGCCGCCGAACTCCGCCTTCTGTGGCGGTTTGATCACCGTCGCACCGGCACCGACGGCAGCCTCCATCGCAGAATCCACCTCGGCAGGCGAATCGACGTTGTGCGACAGCGTCAGACCGCCGACGGTTGCGGGTTCGCCCTCGTGTCCCAGGTCTGCGGTGAACTTCTGCGCGTCGAACAAGCCGAGAACCAGGCCAGGCCCGATCTGGAAGAAGATGATCTCGCCCGGCACGTCGAGCAGTGGTGTCCACCCGAGGCCGCCCTTGTAGAACGCACGCGAGCTGTCGAGGTCAGGGGTCGCGAGCGTAAGAAAATGAACGCGCTGATCCATGCACCCATTGTCCATACGTAAGACCAATCTGGCAGGCTTTCGTCGTTGGACTTCTACGCGAGAGGTTGGGTGCCACGTTGACGATCGTCGACAACGCTGTCTACGTCGACGGCAAACGAACCATCACACCCGACACCCTCGAGAGCACCTACGAGGCAGTTCGCGAACACCACGGTATGGCGTGGATCGGCTTGTATCGACCCGATACCGACGAGATCAACTCGGTCGCAGCCGAGTTCGGTCTCCACCGGCTCGCAGTCGAGGACGCCATCGAGGTGCATCAGCGCCCCAAACTGGAACGCTACGGCGACCAGCTGTTCGTGGTGTTGAGACCGGCCCGCTACATCGACGAGACCGAGAAAGTCGAGTTCGGTGAACTCCACGTCTTCGTCGGCCCACAGTTCGTCGTCACGATCAGGCACGCCGAGAGGCGTGAACTGCACGTCGTCCGCAAGCGCCTCGAAGACACACCGGAACTGCTGAAGCTGGGAACCGAAGCGGTCCTGTACGCCATCCTCGACCAGACCGTCGACGAGTACGAACCCGTCGTCGAGGGCCTGCAGAACGACATCGACGAGATCGAGGATCAGCTCTTCTCACGCGACCCTGCGGTCTCCAAGCGGATCTACACGCTCTCTCGTGAGGTCACCGAGTTCGAGCGGGCAACCGGGCCGCTCGTCGCGATGATCGAACAGCTCAAACGCGGCGGGGACAAGTACGACGTCGACATCGAACTGCAGCGAAACCTGCGGGACGTCCTCGATCACTGCGTGCGGATCGCCGAGCGCGTCGAGGCGTTCCGAGTGAACCTACAAAATGCGTTGTCCGTCAACGCAACCCTCGTCGCGCAGCAGCAGAACGAAGAGATGCGCGCGATGACCCAAGTTTCGTTGGATCAGAACGAGCAGGTCAAGAAGATCTCGTCCTGGGGTGCAATACTTTTCGCGCCGTCGTTGATAGCCGCGATCTACGGCATGAACTTCGAGGACATGCCGGAACTCAAATGGCACCTAGGTTATCCGCTCGCCATCCTCGCGATGGTGTTCTGCTCGAGCGTTCTCTACACCGTGTTCAAGCGTCAGAAGTGGTTGTGACCCTGCGGTTGTGCACCGCGAACGCGCACACTGTCGATCCAACGAAAACGAAAATGACCACAGGCAGCGCCACCGGCCACGGAATCGAGGAGTTCCCGGCTGCGAGGAGCGCTCCGAACAGGGCGAGCGGCGCGCCCACGTCGCTCAGCAAATCCTGTCTGCGTGGACTGTTCGGCGGCGGTCCAATCCACGGAATGCGAACCCCTGTGTGTTCGTCGAACGTTCTACGACACGACAGAGCAAACAAGACCGCGCCCGAGACCGACACCGCGACACCGATCGAAATCGTCCACGGTGAGCCATTGTCGACCAAGAACGCCATCAGGCCGACCAACGCAACGAAGCCATAAGCTGACACACGCTTCCACATCGGCGCGGCCTGTCGCTCGTCCGGTTGCACACTCACAGGCCGCATCGGTTGCAGATCGTCCATGCTTTCGACTCTCTCATACCGGATGGTCTGTTGCGGCCCAGTGGCACGGATAAGTGCGCTTCCTGGCGCTTATCCGTGCCACTGGCGGTCACGTCCCCTTGACGTTGAGGATCTGACGCAACTCGTGCTCGATCGTCACCAGGTCAACGGCGTCGGCCAACACAGTGTCGATCGACGTGTATGCGTTCGGAATCTACTCGACGAGCTTAACTCCTTCAGGAAAGCCAGGGACAGCAAGTACTTCGGTTTTCTAACTGAACTACGTTCCGCGGAGTGCGTTCCGCAGGCGCCAGCGACGAAGCTGGATAGATCGTTCTGTTCGGCCTAAATGTTGAGCTGCACCCCGAATAGACGTTGACCCCACGATCACATCTTCCTCTGCCGTCCACGGTCGTCGGCCAAGGATTGGGTAAGCCCGCATACCCGCCGGCCTACCCCATCGCGAAACATCCGTCGCTGCCAAACGCTTGCGGTCCAAAGCTAAACATCCGGGCGGATAGGCCCATCCAGCAAGTTTCGCGGCCGGGTCACTCGCAACCATCAAATTGAAGACGTTGTCTCTGGTGTTGCGTTTCGCGGTGCGCACCGCGCCTGTGATCGCCTCGACGGTCACGCAGAAGTAATCTGCCAGGTGCGACGATGCCGTGACAAAGCTGACAAAGGGCAGGCCTGTCCGTGTGAAACCGACACTGCCATCTCCGTCTAACAGTCCACGAAAATAGCCCCGTTCATGAAACGGACCACTAGGCAGTCCCACATCCCTCGACTTGCGCCCGACAGGGACACCGCAATGCTCGAGTTCGCGCCGGAATCCGAGGTTGCAAATTCGCCACGTCGCGCTCGTATAGACGTCGACGAAGTTCGTTGATCGTGTACGAGTCGATATCGTCGAGTTCAAGCCTGGAAAAAGAGCCGGGAGTTGCAACAAAAGCTCAACATCTCTCGCGCCCAACTCGATCGTAGCTTTGCCCTTCTGCCCAGTCCCGCCCTGGAGGTGACCATCTGTTTGAAAAAGCCCAAAGAAGTAGGCGTGGTCTTCCCTAGTCAAATCAATGATTGGCATTGCAACACTCCCGATGGTTTGGCCCCACCGTCTAGGACGGCTGCGCCCTATGTGGACGCTGGTGAGACGAACCCTAAGAGAGTGGTCCGACATGATCGGCAGACCGAACTATCGCAAAAAACGTTGCGGTGCTTGTGATCTAACCCGCCAAGTAGGTCACGGCTCCCAAGATGAGGCGCTATTCGAAGAGTTGCTTCACGAACGGAATGGAATCCACCCGTGACTGAAGTAGTGCACCGCTGTGATCGGTGGGATAGGTGTGCAACGTGACGTCCTGACCGTTGGCTTTCAGCTGAGCTACCAACGAAAGTGCAGCAGGCGCGGGAACATCGGTGTCCGTCAGACCTTGCCCGATGAACAGCGGTCGGTCGTAGCCCGAGGTGGGAACGCCCATGTAGTCGTTTAACAATCCGTAGAAGTTCGGAATCTGGTTCAGCGGTCTGCTGAACAGATCACCGGAGATCGTTCCAGCAAATTCTTCCTCGGCATCCAGCACACAGACCGTTTCCGCGCGGTCGACGAGTTGTCTCCCCTGCTCGGTGAGGTAAGAATTCAGATCGATCTCCGGATGCGCGTATCGCAGCCCGGCCAGGATGTACAGCAGATACGTCGTCAACCCTTTACCTGCGGCGACGGGAAGCACACCCGGACCGAGAGGCAGCAAGGCAAGCTCGATGTTCGCCGGAACACCGGTCCCGACGGCTCCTCGGTAATCCAGCTCGGAGCCACCGAATTCCGTTGCGTATCTGGCCGTGGTGATGGCCGCGCCGCCGCCTTGGGACTGGCCGATGACCACCCACTTGTTCGACAGCGAGGCGTCGACCTCGCGTGAGGCTTTCACCGAGTCGACCACACTGTGCGCCGATGCCTTCCCGTCGAGATACGGCATCAGGCCGGGCGTGCCGAGGCCCGCGTAATCCGTCGCGGCGATCGCGTAGCCCTGATCGAGCCAGGTCCCGAGGTACTGACGGTCCCGACCCGCATCGGCGGGGCCGACCAGACTGGGAGCACAGTCGTCGCCCAATCCGGACGTTCCGTGTGCCCACCCGAGGACGGGCCAACCGCCCTCTGGTGCTTCACCTTCGGGGACGAAGAATGCGCCGGTGCTCAGCGCGGGCTTACCGTCGAATCCAGTTGTCCAGTATGTGATCCGCTTGGCATCCGCGGCGCCGGGAAGGACGAGGCCCGGTGCCAGTTCTTCCACGTCGACGACGGTGCCCGGCGTCGTATCCACCTCGTCCGCGGTCGCGACCGACACGCTCAGCGCGGTAGCACCGAGCGTCAGGGATACCACCGACACTGCGGCAACGAGCGAACGGGAGAGAATCGACATGCCTGACACACTAACGCGGCGCGTTGTGGAAACGCCGCTGATTTTCTCAGATCCCGCCGCTGCCGAAGAGCGCACCCAGCAGATACGTCGCACCCGCCGCCCCGTAGCCGATGGCGAGCTGGCGCAGTGCGCGACGAACGGGAGGTCCGCCGCTGAGCAGCCCGACCACCAGCCCGGTTCCGATCAACGCGATGCCGACGAGGACTGCAGCAACCACCAGCGCTACAACACCTTCCAAGCCGGCGAGGTAGGGCAACACGGGTATCACTGCGCCGGACGCGAAGAAACAGAAGCTCGCCAAGGCCGCGCCGATGCCGGTCCCGACGGATTCGTGCGTCTCGGGATCGGTTTCCATGGGGTCGTCCGGCGCGATGCGCCCCAGCACTCCCGACGCTTTGAGCTCGGCTTCTTCGGCTGACATGCCGCGGGCTCGATACACCAGGGCTAGTTCGTTGGCGTCGACATCGAGGTGCCTCACAGCCTCGCGCGCCGAACCCGCGGGTGACGACGCCTCGAGCAACTCACGCTGGGAACGGACGGATACGTACTCGCCTGCTCCCATGGACAAAGCTCCGGCTAGCAGACCTGCCAGGCCTGTGACCAGGATGATGTGGTTGGACACTCCGCTGCCGCTGATCCCGAGCACGAGCGCGAGGTTGCTGACGAGCCCGTCGTTGGCTCCGAAGACCGCGGCTCTGAAGTTGCCGGACAGTCGGTTTCGCCCACGGGTGGCGAGCCCTCGCACGACTTCGGCGTGGATCTGCTCGTCGGCGATCATGGCCTCGGTAGCACCGGACTCCGAGGTGTAGGGACTACGAGTCTCGGCGCGCTGCGCAAGTGCGAGCACGAACACCGATCCGAAGCGTCGAGCAAGCAGACCGAGGAGCCGGGTGCGGGCACTGCCTTTGAGCGGCATTCCTACGCGATCACCGAGTGCCCGTCGCCAATGTTCTTCGTGACGGCCCTCGGCGTCGGCCAGAGCGAGCAATATCTCCCGCTCCTCACCGGTGCGACGCCCGGCCAGATCGCGGTAGACCGCGGCCTCTGCCCGTTCGTCGGCCAGGTACCTGCGCCAGCGCTTGACGTCCTTGACGGAGGGCTCGGTCATGAAAACAAACGTACAACCGCCGAGATCGAAGTTATGTCCGGAAAACGCGGAAAATACGGACACAACTTCGATCTCGGCGGAGAAGCGGACTAGCTCGGGTCGTATACGCCCGTCTGCACAGCCTTGACGAGCCGGCGAGGCACCCGGAACTCCTGTCCACCGACGCGGACGGTCACCAAATCGGGAGCCGTGGCCTTCCACTGCGCGCGGCGACTACGAGTATTGGAACGCGACATCTTCCGTTTCGGGACGGCCATGACTCAGCTTTCCTTCCGGGTGCGGCGCCCGTAGCGCTTCTCGAACTTCTCGACGCGACCCTGGGTATCCATGATGCGAGTGGCACCGGTCCAGAAAGGGTGCGATTCGCTGGTCACGTCGACGATGACGAGTGGGTACGTGTTGCCGTCCTCCCACTGCACCTCGCGGGTCGCGGTGATGGTGGAGCGGGTGAGGAACTGCGTTCCCGTGCCTGCGTCCTGGAAGACCACCGGGTGGTAGTCGGGGTGTATTCCTTGTTTCATTCCTGAGCCTCTCGCCGGGTGTCCTGATATGGGGATTCTGATGTCTCACATGGGTCTTCGTGCCATTGGCCGAACGGATCGTTCCACTGCGCCCATGCGTCGCGGTCGTTCATCTCGTCGTCGGACACGAGCGCCCACCGCAGGGTCCGATCGATCTCCGACGGATCAGCGGCGTGCACGAGTACGACGAGCGAGGTGTCACGATCTCCGAACGTCTCGTCCCACCGAAGCGCAGCCATTGCTCGACGGGAGGTGTCGACGCGGTCCTGCTCCTGCGGAGCCATCGCCGCGAGCCACTTGCCTGCGCTGGCGACGCGTAACCCTCCGCCTGCCGATTCGATCCACAGCGCTTCGTCGGGTTGCGTTGCCACCCAGGCACGTCCGCGCGCGGACACAACACCGTCCAACAACACGTCGATGGCCTCGTGCAACCGTTCGGGATGAAAGGGTCGGTCTGCGGCGAATTCGACGAGCGTCACCCCGCAGTCCGCGGTGAGTGGTGGCTGACCACGAAGCAACGGTGAGTGAGCGTCGGTGACCTCGCCCCGTCGCGCGTCGAAAGGTACTGCAGCGATGAGCGCTTCGATGTCGAGCACATCCCCTGGGCCGACCCAGGCAACGGGTGCACCCGGCGCCAACCTCGACAGCACCGCGGCAAGTTTCGCGCGCTCCCATCCGCCGACGTCCGGTCCCGCGCTGACGACGAGTGCATCGGCGTAGTCGACCTGACCGACGACGACCTGAGCGACGGTTCGATCGTCGTCGCCGCTGGCAACGATGCCGCGGTCGGCGAGCGCATCGTCACCGGTGGCGTCAGTGAGCCACGTTGCCGCGTCGAGGCAATCGACGACGGCCGTGATCGAGACGTCACGTGAGGCGGAGCCGTCGACCTGACCAACTACGCCCGCGACGATGACGTTCTCCACTGCCCAACACAGCGCTTCGGGCTCGAGTGCCGGGTCCATCGCCAGCACGATTCGATTCACCGAACTCCGGTGGGCCAGCTTCCGCAGCAGCGGTAACAAGTCCTCACGCAGAGTGCACGAGACGCACCCGTGCGCGAGTTCGAGGATCGTCTCGCGCGGAGCTTCGCCCGGAGCGAGGATCGTCCTGCGGACCACCCCCTCGTACACGCGGCTGAGATCGTGACGGACCGCAACGGTTCCGTCGGACAGTAGGGACGTCACCACATCGTCCATGGCTCCCGTCCAACCGGACACGAGCACGAGTGGCGTGCGACCGTCCACGAGAATTCCCTTCTATCGACAATGATTGTCATTCCGTACGGAAGCACGCTACATTCGGAACACCGCTTTGTCGAAAACGATTGTCATAACAGCTAAGGAGGAGCGCGTATGTCCGCGCACTGCCAGGTGACCGGAAGGAAACCAGGATTCGGCAAGTCCGTTTCCCACTCGCACGTAAGAACCAACCGCCGGTGGGACCCGAACATCCAGAAGAAGACGTACTTCGTCCCCAGCCTCGGACGACGCGTCACGCTGACGTTGTCGGCGAAAGGCATCAAAACCATCGACCGTGACGGCATCGACGCCGTGGTCGCGAAACTCTCCGCGCGAGGGGTGAAACTCTGATGGGCAAGAGCACCGACGTACGTCCGATCATCAAGCTCAAATCGACGGCCGGGACCGGCTACACGTACGTGACCAGGAAGAACCGGCGCAACAACCCCGACCGGATGGTCATGAAGAAGTACGACCCGGTCGTCCGTAGACACGTCGACTTCAGGGAGGAACGCTGACATGGCCAAGAAGTCCAAGATCGCCAAGAACGAGCAGCGCAAGGTCGTCGTCGAGCGTTGGGCAGCGCGGCGCAGCGAGCTGAAGGAGATCATCCGGAAGCCGTCGACACCCGATTCCGAGCGGGCCGAGGCCCAAGCGGCACTGCAGCGTCTACCGCGCGACGCGAGTCCGGTACGATTGCGCAATCGTGACGCTGCGGATGGACGTCCGCGCGGTCACCTGCGGAAATTTGGTCTGTCACGCGTGAAGGTGCGCGAGATGGCTCACCGTGGGGAGCTGCCAGGCGTCCACAAGTCGAGCTGGTAAGGAACAGGGAAATACAGATGGCAGTCAAGAGAGCACCGTCGAAGAAGGTCCGCGCAGAGGCAGGACGTCGACCCAAGAAGAACCCGTTGAACGCCGCCAAGGTAACCACGGTGGACTACAAGGACATCAACCTTCTTCGTCAGTTCATCTCGGACCGCGGCAAGATCCGTAGCCGCCGCGTCACCGGCCTCACCCCGCAGCAGCAGCGTCAGGTTGCTGTCGCAGTGAAGAACGCTCGTGAGATGGCACTGCTGCCGTTCACCAGCCGCTAGACCCAGCTTTTCAAGGAAAGGCCACGCACCTGGAGTGCGTGGCCTTTCTGCGTGAGCACTAGAGTTACGGGCGACCAGCCTTCCCAGAGAATCGAGACGTCCCGCTTTATGTCCGGAGTTCTCGAAGGTTTCACGGTCATCTTCATCGTCATCGCTCTCGGGTACGTGCTGGCGAAGTACAAGGTGCTGGGCGAGCACGGCCAGTTCGTGTTGAGCCGCCTCGTGTTCTTCGTCGCGACACCCGCCCTGCTCTTCGTGACGCTCGCGCAGTCGGATCTCGCGGTGATCCTCTCTCCGATCCTCGTGGTTGCAGGCGTCACGGCCCTCGTCGTCGGCGCGATCTACTTCCTCATCGCCAAGTTTCTACTGAAACGAGACGTCCCCGAGGCAACCATCGGTGGACTTGCGTCCTCGTACGTCAACGCCGCCAACCTCGGTATCCCCATCGCGGTTTTCGTGCTCGGCGACGCCAACTTCGTCGCACCCCTGCTGCTGTTTCAGATCATGGTCTATTCGCCGCTTGCGCTGACGATCCTCGATCTGTCGACGATGCGCGAGAAGGCATCCATTCGCAACATCGTGATCACGCCGTTCAAGAATCCGATCGTGCTTGCAGGCGCCGCAGGGCTGTTGCTCTCGATCACCGGCATCGAACTGCCCGAGTCGATCATGCAGCCGTTCGACCTAGTCGGCGGCGCCGCGGTCCCGGGCGCACTGCTCGCCTTCGGCCTGTCGCTCTACGGTGCGCGGGTCCTGCAGAAGGGACCGAGTCCGCGTCGCGACGTGCTCATTGCTTCGACGCTCAAGATGGTCCTGCAGCCGATTCTCGGATTCCTCATGGCGCTGGCGATGGGCCTGGAGGGTCACGAGCTTTTCGCCATCACAGTCATTTCTGCGCTTCCGACCGCACAGAACGTGTTCGTCTTCGCCAATCGCTACAACCGAGGCGTGGTGATGGCACGAGACACAGCCTTCGTCACGACGATCATCTCGATCCCGGTGATTGCGATCATTACTGCACTGCTTGCCTGATGCAGCCGGACGTTTTCTTGGGCTGCCCAAAGGTTCTCCTCAGCTCACACGGTTACCTTGGAGGAATGAGGTTTCTGGCTGCAGGAGTTCTGCTGTGCTTCCTGCTGGTCGGCTGCGGTAGCGAGATGGCCGACAGTAGTGAGTCTGTAGAAACCACCGAAACTACCGCCCCCGCTGACATGATGCACAACCCGAGCGCACCGCCGGTGCCCGTCGAAGTTCCGGTCGGTGAAGTGGGGACGATGTTCGAGTCCACGCCGACGCTGGTACGCGCGGCACCGACCCCGTTCGAATCGTGGAGTCAGATCTCCCCCAACACCATCGCCATCCACTTCGTCACCGGCACACCCGAGTGCTACGGCGCGCACGTCGACGTCACCGAGTCCGCCACCGAGGTGGTCGTCGCGCTGCGCACCGGCACCTTGCCGGAGGCTGCGGACAAGGCGTGCATCATGGTCGCCGTCTACGGAACGATGCAGATGACGCTTCAGTCACCGCTCGGAGACCGAGCCATAGTCAACGCCGCCTAGTAGCCTGACTCGGGTGAGCGATCAGCTACCCGAACAGCACAGGGCGAACATCCGAGCCGCCGACGCCGACCGCAACCTCGTCGCCAAACTCCTCAGCGACGCGCTCGCCGACGGACAGCTGAGCGTGAGCGAGTACGACGAACGCACCACAGCCGCCTACAAGGCCAAGACGTACGGCGAACTCGACCTGTTGACCACGGACCTCGCGTTGTCACCGCCGACCGGAATCGACGATTCGCCCGGCCGCGTCGGGAACGATCGCGCGATCGCGATCATGAGCGGCTTCACTCGCAAGGGCGAATGGACTGTCGCCCCGCGTATCGACGCAATCGCATTCTGGGGCGGCGGTGAAATCGACCTATGCCAGGCACATTTCTCCGCTCCCGTGGTGACGATCAACTGCGTTGCGATCATGGGCGGCATTGAGATCACGGTGCCGTCGAACATCGCCGTTGAGGTGCGCGGCGCCGGCATCATGGGCGGCTTCGATCATCTGAGTCAGACCGGAGCGCCCGGAGCGCCGCGCGTCATTGTCACCGGTTTCGCGTTCTGGGGCGGAGTCGGAATCAAGGTGAAGAAGTAACCTCAGTGGTGCGGATAAGTGCCCCAAGCTGCACTTGACCGCACCACTAGCCTTTGCGACGACGCTTCAGATAATCGGTCACCACTGCAGCACCGAGACCGTCGAGATCCGGTGCAATGACGCGGCCGCCCACTCTCTCCGCCATTCGATCCACGACCCTCGCAAGACCCGGGTCGTCCCCCAGCCGGAAAATGGTCACCTGCGCACCGAGTTTCGCGATGGTGTCGAGCTCTCTCACCGTCAACCCCAACGTGCGTGCCGACGGCGGATAGTCGAAGTACGCGTGCCCGTCGGGTTCGAGATGAGCCGTCGGTTCGCCGTCGGTCACGATCAGCACCACAGGTTGCGCATTGGGGTGCCGACGCAGGTGCCGTGCTGCCAGCAGCAGGGCATGATGCAGGTTGGTGCCCTGATCGTAGGCTCCGTCCAGTCCTGCCAATTCCGACGCGGTCAGTTTCTGCGCATGGCGTCCGAACCCGATCAGCTGCAGATCATCGCCTCGAAACCTGGTACTGACAAGGTGATTGAGCGCCAATGCCGTGCGCTTCATCGGCACCCATCTACCGTCCATCACCATCGAGAACGACGTGTCGACGAGCAGAGCAACCGCCGCCTGCGTGCGCGTTTCGGTCTCGCTGATCTCGACGTCGGTGACCTGTAGCTGAACCGGGAACGCTCCCCCGCTCGCCGCTGTCCTGAGCACTGCGTTGTTGACAGTTCTCGTCACGTCCCACGGCTCGGTGTCACCGAACTCCCATGCACGCGACGCACCCGTCGGCTCCCCCATCGCGCCGGCCTTGCGTGTGTCTCTCTCGCCCCCGCGTCGGGAAATCTTGCCCGCCACGTCCTTGAGCGCAGACTGACCGAGCTGACGCATCGCCTTGGGCGACAGACGCCATTGACCGTCAGCGCCCTTGTCCATGAAACCCTGCTGTTCCAGAGCCTTTTCGAGCTCGGACAGCATTCGGGCGTCGGCTGCCGCTTCGGGACCGAGTTGCTTGAGCAGAGCCTCGGCGTCGATGTCGTCGAGAGCGGCGCCGTTGTACTGCTGCGACAGCTGATTTCCCAGGTTCTCCAGATCCGCGATGTCCTGCAGAGCGCCGGTGCCATCGCCGAGACCCATTCCGTTCTCGCCGCGGAAGTTCTGCGACCCGTCCCAATCCTCGCCGGGCCTGGCCTGCTGGAGGTTCTGATCGAGCTGATCCAACTGACTCAGCAAGTTAGAATCCCCGAACGCCTGCTGCGCCAACGCATCCAGCTCTGCGCGCTGTTCCGGGCTCAGAGAATTTCTGAGACGCTGCGCTGCTGCTGCTCGTTGGGCAAGCGAGTCGAGGAGCTCGTCCACATTCTGCGGGTTCTCGGGGAAATGCTGGCCGTGCTTGGACATGAACTCGGCAAAGTCCTGCTCGGTGTCCGCGCCTTGGTTGTGCTTGGCAAGAAGCTCGTTCAGGTCCTTCAGCATCTCGCTGATGGCCTGACGGTCCTCGTCCGTCGCATTCTCGAGCGCGTTCTTCATCCCCGCGAACCGCTGATCGAGCATTTCGCGTCCGAGCAGATCCTTGATCTTCTCGTAATTCTCGCGCGCCTCGGACGAGCGCCAGTCGTAATCGGCGAGCTCCTGTACAGCCTGCGCAGTGGACGGCGACAAGTCACCGATCTGCATTTCCTGGAACCTGGCGTCGTCGTCGAGAGCGCGAGCGAGGGTCTTGCGCTCCTCGAGAACGGCCTTGTCGAGCAGCTCACGAACCTCCTGCAAGGTTCCGTCGAGATTGTTCTTGCGCAATAGATCTCGCCGACGACGGTTGGCGTCGGCAGCGAGCTCGTCGAGACCCCTCATGTTCTGCGTTCCGCGCCTGAGCATTTCCTGTAGCGCACGACGCGGAGAAGCTCCCTCGAGCACATCGTTGCCGATGGATTCGAGGGCTTCCCTCAGGTCGACCGGCGGCGCCAGCGGATCGGGACCGTCGTGGTACCGCCCGTATCTACTGGCAGGCATCAGCTGTACACCGTCTGGCCGTCGTCATCCGGATCCTTCGAGATTCGACGCGCGAGGTACAGACCTTCGAGTGCGAGTTCGGTCGCAGCGGCTTTCTCGCCGTCGGAGGTTGCCTCCAACCGGTCGTCGACCTCCTGCAGCACTACCAGGTCGGGCAGCTCGCCGATGAGTGTCTTGGCAGCGATCCGATCGCCCGTCACCACGGGCTCTCCCTGCTCGATCGCGGTGACCAGGGGCGCCAGGTTGATCCCACCGAGGCGATCGCGGACGGTATCCGCGGTGGCACGCCTCAGCAAGTGCTCGAGGACCTCGGTTTCGCGGCCCTCCTCGCCCGATTCGAATTCCACCTTGCCTCGGAGTACCTCGATGATGGTTCCGAGATCCACCGGCCTGGCCACCGCTTCGGCCTCACCGAGCACGGCAGCGCGGTGAACTGCTGCGGCAGCAATGGTTTCCGCCGCTGCGATCGCGAATCGAGCGGAGACACCCGATCGCTGGTCCACCGACGGAGATTCACGTAGCAGCCGCGTGAATCGCGCCAGCACCTCGAGCAGGTACGACGGCACGTTCGCCGGGAGGTTTGCCTCCTGCTCGATCACCGAAATCTCGTCGGCGAGCGCGTGTGGGTAGTGCGTGCGGATCTCGGCGCCGAACCGGTCCTTGAGCGGGGTGATGATGCGCCCGCGGTTGGTGTAGTCCTCAGGGTTCGCGCTGGCTACGAGTACGACGTCCAGTGGTAGTCGCAACGTGTAACCGCGGACCTGAATGTCACGTTCTTCCATGACGTTGAGCAGGGAAACCTGGATACGTTCAGCAAGGTCGGGCAACTCGTTGATAGCGACGATGCCGCGATGACTGCGCGGAACCAGGCCGAAGTGGATGGTCTCGGGATCGCCGAGGCTTCGACCTTCGGCGACCTTCACCGGATCGACATCGCCGACGAGGTCCGCCACCGACGTGTCCGGAGTAGCCAGCTTCTCGGCGTATCTGGCGTCGCGATGACGCCACGAAATGGGCAGCTGATCCCCGAGTTCCTTCGCCCGCCTGATACTTGCAGGCGTGATGGGGTCGTACGGATGTTCGCCGAGTTCGGAGCCCTCGATGACCGGGGACCACTCGTCGAGCAGCAGGTTGAGTGTGCGGAGAAGACGCGTCTTGCCCTGACCACGTTCGCCGAGCAGAACGACGTCGTGACCGGCAAGAATCGCACGTTCGAATTGTGGGAGCACGGTCTTGTCGAAGCCGAGAATCCCCGGCCACGCGTCTCGGCCCTCGCGGAGCGCGTCGAGCAGATTCTCCCGGAGTTCGTCTTTGACCGAACGCTGCACGTGTCCGGATGCGCGCAGTTCGCCGACGGTGGTGATGCCAGGTTGGGTAGAGGTCACTTCACCAAGCTACGAGCGTTCGCACGTTTGTGCACCCCCGCCCGATTTGTACTTGTGCAGACGGACTCCGGCGTGGCGTCTGCACAAGTACAAACTCCTCAGACCGGAGCGCCAGCTGCCCGCAACTTCTGCCGAACACGCTCGACCACTTCGCCTGGTCTGGCTCGCAACTGCTCGGAATTGACGCGCACCACCAGCCAGCCTGCGCGTTCGAGCCTCTCGTATCTCTCGATGTCCCACGTGCGCTGTTTCTCGGACGTCCAGTGCTGGACGCCGTCGTACTCCACGACAACCTTCCACTCCGGCCACCCCATATCGCAGCGAGCGAACACTCGCCCGCTGGCGTCGGCAACGCGGATCTGAGTTGTGGGGCGAGGCAAACCCGCGTCGATCAAGAGCAACCGGGTCTTCGTCTCCTGAGGCGACTCGGCGCCTGGGTCGACCAACTCCAGCACTCCTTGCGCGGCGACGCCTCCTCGAACTCCAATGGAGCGCTCAGCCAAAGACAGCGCACCCTTGGCCGAGCCACCGGTCGCGCGGGCAAGGGAGTCGAGGATTTGAAGCGCTTTCAGCCTCGGCAACTGTCGAGCAAGATCGAACATCGTCCGCGGCACCGACGTCGCCAGCACTCCGCCCACCATCACGGTATCTGCGGCGAGCACTTTGTCGAACCTGATACGAAGGCCGCTCAGTTGTCGAGTCCGTGCCGGCCAGATCAACTCGGCCAGTTCATCAGGGTCAATCCACTTCGCACCGTGTAGCGCCGCCGCAGACAATCCGCACGACACCGCGCCGCTACCAGCCAACGTGTGCGACGCATGTGCACGAACCACCGCGTCCACCACGACGTTCTTTCTGATGTACACGTCACGATGCAGGCGATCGAAATCGTGAGCGAGCCGATGTCGGGTCACGTGGCCGGCGCCTATGGCCCGGGAACCCCTGAACGGCATGTCGAAGTGCACTTGAACACGATTGCACCGCCAAGCACCCTGAGAAGTGGCGAAACCGAATCTGTGGATAGCCGGAAAAGTTATCCACAGACTGCGAATTTGTAGTTATGCAGCCAAAAGCGCGGTAAACGGCTGCATAACTACAAATTCGAAGGTAAGGATCAGTGCGCGAAGTGACGCGAACCTGTGAGGTAGAGAGTGACACCCGCGTCCTGAGCGGCTGCGATGACCTCGTTGTCGCGGACGGATCCGCCAGGCTGAACGACGGCCTTGACGCCGGCGTTGAGCAGTACCTGTAAACCGTCGGGGAACGGGAAGAATGCGTCCGAGGACGCTACCGACCCCTCGACACGATCACCCGCACGCTGGACTGCGAGATGCGCGGCGTCGACGCGGTTGACCTGGCCCATGCCGACACCGACGGATGCGCCGTCCTTGGCAAGCAGAATGGCGTTCGACTTGACGGCTCGACCTGCGCGCCAAGCGAATTCGAGATCCTTCAACGTCTGCTCGTCCGCTTTCTCGCCCGCGGCGAGGGTCCAGTTCGCTGGATTGTCTCCGTCGGCATCGATCGCATCGCGCTGCTGCAGCAACGTGCCACCGGAGATCGGCTTGAGCTCGATCCCCGTCGCGGACGGCGGAGTTGCCAGAAGTACACGAACGTTCTTCTTGCGCTGCAGAACTCCGAGTGCACCGTCCGCGTACGACGGGGCGACGATCACCTCGGTGAAGATTTCGGCCACCTGCTCGGCCATCTCGACGGTGACCTCACGGTTGGCCGCGATGACGCCGCCGTACGCACTGACCGGATCGCACGCATGCGCCTTGCGGTGCGCTTCGGCGATATCCGCCCCCACTGCGATGCCACAGGGGTTGGCGTGCTTGATGATCGCGACGGTCGGGGCATCGTGATCGAACGCTGCGCGCCAGGCAGCGTCGGCATCGGTGAAGTTGTTGTAGGACATCTCTTTACCGTGCAACTGCTCCGCCTGCGCGATGCCGTCAGCAGACGGCGACTTGTACAGCGCCGCAGCCTGGTGCGGGTTCTCGCCGTAGCGGAGGACAGCCGAGCGCTCCCAGGTTCCGCCGATCCACGCCGGGAACTGCTCGTCGGAATCCACGAGCACACTGCTCATCCACGACGCCACAGCGACATCGTAGGCGGCCGTATGCTGAAAAGCCTGTGCTGCAAGAGAAATGCGCTCAGAAAGGGTGAACCCACCGCCTGCGACAGCCTCCAGAACCTCGGAGTAACGCGCCGGATCGACGACCACCGCGACAGACGGGTGATTTTTCGCTGCGGCGCGCACCATCGAGGGTCCACCGATGTCGATCTGCTCGACGCATTCGTCGGGCGTCGCACCGCTGGCGACGGTGTCGGTGAACGGATAGAGGTTGACCACCACGAGCTCGAAGGCCTCGATACCGAGTTCCTCCAGCTGCGAAAGGTGTTCGGGCCGACGGGTATCGGCCAGAACACCCGCATGCACTCGCGGGTGAAGGGTCTTGACACGACCGTCGAGCGTTTCGGGGAAGCCGGTGAGCTCCTCGACCTTGGTGACCGGGATTCCTGCGTCGGCGATCTTCGATGCCGTCGATCCGGTGGAGACCAGAGCCACTCCAGCGTTGTGCAGGCCGGTGGCGAGCTCGATCAATCCGGTCTTGTCATAGACGCTGACCAGCGCGCGGCGCACAGCTTTACGTTCACTCATGGTTGAATCTGAGCCTTTCGTCCATCGGAGACAACACCTCGGGTAGCCACAGCGGCAATGACGTCGACCAGCAGTCGGCGTTCCACGGTCTTGATTCGTTCGTGCAGGGTGCTCTGGTCGTCGTCGGCCAGTACCGGCACAGCTTCCTGAGCGAGGATCGGTCCGGTGTCGACGCCTTCGTCGACGAGATGGACCGTCGAACCGGTCAGTTTGACGCCGTATGCGAGTGCGTCCGCAACGGCATGAGCTCCTGGGAACGACGGGAGCAGAGCAGGGTGAGTATTGACGATTCGTCCGGCGAAAGCGGAGAGGAAGCGTCCGCCGAGAATCTTCATGAAACCAGCCGTCACGACGAGGTCGGGGCGATGGGCGACGACCCGATCGGTCAAGGCCGCATCCCATTCGTCCCGATCGGCATGATCGCGCAGTCCGACGCGGAAGTGCTCGATACCTGCAGCGTGTGCGTGACGGGCTGCGTCGCAGTCGCGATCGACGCCGACAGCGACGATGCGCGCCGGATACGAACTCTCCCCGGCAGCCGCGATGAGCGCCTGCAACAGCGACCCCGTACCGGATGCGAGGACAACAACCCGAGCGGGTGTCTCACGCGAGGCAGTCAGCGCACTTCTCCTGAAATATCGGGACGGATCGCCCGTCGGGGCCGAACCTGGGGCCAGCAAGCAGACTAGTCGCTGCCCCCCACGACCTTCTCAAGCAGGTCCGTTTCGACCCCGGTCAGCCCTTGGAGCTCTCGTCTGTCTGGGTCACTCCGCCGGCTGCGCTCTCGTCCCCCTGGGTCACTCCGCCGGGCTCGTCGTCTGACGGGGGGTCCACGACTTCGGCATCGACGACATCCACGATCTCGGCATCGGCCTCCGCGCTCACCACCGGAGCATCCGTCGCCGAATCGTCGACGCCTGGCTCCTCGACCACCTCGGCCTCGACGGCACGGTCTTCGTGGACGACACCCTCACGTTCGACGGACTGCTGTTCGACGGGTTGGGCGATGGCCGCTACGGGTTCGAAACGGACGGGGTCGGTTTCGTCGACCGCCTGCTTCGAGCCGCCCCGCCATGCCGTCACCGCGGCAGCGACGGATCCGACGACGGCGACCAGGGCGAATACCAGGAGGCCGAGCGACCACACCGTCACCTGAACAGTCCCGAAGGTCCCGAGAGCGCCCCCGGCTGCGAAACCGAGAATCAACGCCGTCACGCCGAGGACCGCGGAACCGAGCCAGACCGAGGACAGTGCGTAGTGCACGTCGACGGTCCTGCGCGCGCAGTCACGGCCGAGGAACACGCCTGCCGCGACAGGCACGATCAGCATCGCCATCCAGACCGTCTGTGCCGGACCCTCAGGGAGAACGGACAGAATCGGCAGCGGAGGGACGGGGCCGCCCGCCGTGCGAAACAGGCTGACCGACACGTCGCCTACGTGCGCCGAGGACCCGACAGCGACGGCGAGGGAGCCGAGAATCACGTTGGGAAGATAGAGAACAGACAGGACGGTAAGGCCGAGGAAGCCGACGAAGCCGTTTCCTGCGTCGAGCAGCATCTCCAGCGTCGACCACGAGGCAACCATCGCGACGAGGACGATTGCCGCGCTGCCTGCCACCAGTACCGACGCAGCGCGGACCGTCGGAGCAGCGAGTTCTCGGATCCACGTCGGCACTCGTCGGGACACGGGCTCGAGGTTCCACGCGCCGTAGACGAGCCCGGCGGCAGCGGAGATCGCGTGCACACCAGCAACCCACGCGAACGCCAGCAAGGCGTGTGGACTTTGTAAGCCGATCGCCGCCGAGGCATCCGCGGCGACCGCAAGAGCCACGGCCGTCACGACCAACGGGCCGAGCACAGCGGCGCCGAGGGTCCACCCGGCTTCACGACGGGTGGTCGACTCGCTCACTGTTCGCGCGACCCCACGCGCGACAGCCACCGCCAACACCAAGGTAGGCAACAACGGGAACACACCGAGAGACGTGCCCGCGATACTCAGCGGAACCTGATGGATGGCAAACCACAGACCCGCGATCGCGCCGAACGTGCCGGTCAGTTCGCTGTTGACCGACACCAGAGTCACCAGAACTACCGTCGCAATGATTGCGATAAAGATTCCGGGGATTCGGAAGGCGACGCCGACCAACGTTCGGGACTCGGCGGGCGACAGGATCGGTCGACGCTGCGGCGGACGGGTCGTGCGTCGGCCGCGTCTTTCCTGGTTCAGTACGGCGCTCATCGGCTACGAGCGTTTCATCAACCGGCGAACCCTTCCATCAGGCGCGCCGAGTAGGCCTCACTTCTTGTCGTCGTCCGAGGGTGTTTGTCCGAACGCCTGTGTCGGAGCGCTGTACGGAGGAGTGTCGCCTTCCGACTCTTCCGACTCGGGCGGAACCGCGTGCTGGGGCGCGCCGTAGCCGGCAGACCCGACCGGAGGCTGCCCGTAGTGCGGCTGGCTGTACGGCGAGTTCTGGCTCGCCGGGCCAGTCAAACCACCCTGCGGCGCGTCCGGCTTGGAGGTCCCGACGGGGTAGCCCAGGCTTCCCGTCGTGTTCTGGTTGGGCTGGCCCTGCGACGGACCGGTGTATGCAGGCGGTACATAGCCCTGATTCTGGGGCGCCTGGTTCTGGGACGCTTGATTCTGCGACGGCTGACTCGGGGACGGCTGACCGTACTGTTGCTGGCCGTAGCCTGCGTAGTTCGGGTTTTGCTGACCGTAGCCGGCGGCCTGCTGACCGAAGGCACCGCCGAAGTTCTGCTGGCCGTACGTTGTGGGCTTCGGCTGCGGGGCCTTGAGAACTCCCGCGTCGAACAGCGTGGCTGCAACAGCGAGCACCGACTGTACGAACCCGAGGACCAGCACCACGAACGCGCCTGTACCCAGTTCGATCGACGTGCCGACGGGTCCCGCGTCGCCGGTGTTGAACGACTGGAAAACCAGAACCAGCCATCCGGCCACCGATAGGGCCGCCGCGATACCGATCGTGTTCGTCTGCTTGGGCAGTAATCCGAAAGCGGCGACCAACCCACCGGCCAGTAGCAGCGCAATGGACGTCGGATCGCCGGCCTGGACGAAGAAGAAGTTGACGACGTCTCCGAAGAACTCGAACTGACCAGCGAGACCGACCAGGAAGTTGACGACACCGAGTACAACGACCACGAGCGTCAGAATTCTAGGAAGCTGCGTAGGCCTGTCCGAGGCGAGCGGAGGGTTGTACGGCTGCCCACTCGGCGACGAAGAGCCAGGCTGATTCACCCCGAACTGAGCCTGTTGCGCCGGTCCGCCGTACGACGGTGAGGTCTGACCGTAACCGGAGTATCCCGGAGCCGCAGACCTGGCGTTGTCCGGAGAATAACCAGCGCCGTAGCCGCTCGTCCCGGCCTCGGGAGGCCGAGCGCCCTCAGGCGAGTACGGGTTGCCATAACCGCCGGAATCGGGCCCCGACGGACGCGGGCCTTCTGGTGAAAAGGTCATGACACACTCCTGGTAGCAATGAGATCGGGTCCGCAGACCACGCTAGTCTACGGACCCGACTCGTTGTCTTGGCTCAGACAGCGTCGACCAATTCAGTCGCGGACTCCAACTCTCGTACGAGCGGCAGCACCTTTGCGCCGAAGTACTCGATCTCCTCCTGGAAATGCAGGAAACCGCCCAGAATCAGATCGACGCCGCGCTTGCGGTACTCGACGATGCGGTGTGCAATCTGCTCGGGAGTACCGATCAGCTGGCTCTTGAATCCGTCGTTGTACTGAACGAGGTCTTCGAACGACGAATCGGCCCACATGCCCTTTCCGTCCTTGGTGGACGACCCCGCCTGTTGGACAGCACCCTTGAATCCCTCGACCGCAGGCTTGTTGGCCTTCTCGATGATCTCTCGGAGGGTGTCCTTGGCCTCCTTCTCGGTATCGCGGGCAATGATGAAGCCGTTGAGACCGAACTTGACCTCACGCTGATTTTCCCGAGCGACGCGCCTGATGTTGTCCAATTGCTCCGTGACGCCGTCGTAGTCCTTGCCGTTGCTGAAGTACCAGTCCGAGTAACGTCCCGCGTTCTCCTGTGCCGCAGACGAATTGCCGCCCTGGAAGAGTTCGGGATTGGGCCGATCGGGTGTGTTGAGCGGCTTCGGCTTCAAGGTGAAATCGTGGATCCGATAGAAGTCGCCGCGGAAGTCGACGTCGTCCTCGGTCCAGATCTTTCGAAGCACCTGAAGGAATTCGGCGCTGCGCCGGTATCTTTCGTCGTGCTCGAGCCACGGCTCACCGAGGTGGGTGAACTCGTCCTTGAACCAGCCGCTCACGACGTTCACCGCGAACCGGCCATTCGACAGATGGTCGGCCGTAGCACCGAGTTTGGCCAGCACTGCCGGTTGCCACAGCCCGGGGTGCACTGCCGCAATGACTTTCAACCGCTCGGTTGCCAGAAGCAACGCAAGACTGAAGCTGGTGGACTCGTGCTGGAACTCGGCACCGTAGCTGGCCTCGTACCGCACCTGACTGAGCGCGTACTCGAATCCGTTGTTCTCGGCCGTCTGCGCGAGCTTCTTGTTGTACTCGTAGTCCCAGCTGGTGCGCTGTTCGATATCACTGGTGACCAACCCGCCACTGACATTGGGAACCCAGTAGGCGAATTTAATTGCGTCGGCGATTTTTTCGGTGCTCATCGTTCTCCTTGTGTGGCTACGCCTCCCGTGCGTGCGTAGTTACGTCGGGACGTAACTACGCACGCACGGGAGGTAAAAGCGCGGTTACGAATACCAGGTCGGTTCGGGAAGTTCCCCGGTCAAGACCCAACGCCCGACCTCACGACGCTTGTAGGCGACGGGATCGTGCAGGGTGTGGGTGCGCACGTTGCGCCAGAAGCGGTCGAAGCCGTACTTACTCGCTGTTGCACGAGCACCCAACGCTTCGAACACCGTCGAGGTGATTTCCAGTGACACCTCGGTGGCACGAGCCTTCACAGCGGCGACTCTAACCTCGTGGTCACCGCGGTCCTCGGCCGTCACGTCCCACGCGTTGTCGTGAATCTTCTGCCCCTCCAACGCAACAGCATCAGCCAGTGCCTCGACGGCCCACAACTTGGAGGTCAAATCGCCGTAGACGTCGATGATGTACGGCTCGTCGACAGCCTTGTCGACCGTGCTGTGCAGCCAGGCCCGAGTCTTGTCCTTGGTGTACGACGCCGCCTCTTCCAGCGCGCCCCGCGCGATACCGAGGTAGAAGTTGACGAACACCAACTGAATGGTCGGCACATTGAGGGTGTTGTACACCCGCGGCTGAAATTGCTTGTCGACGAATCCGGCTGCACTCGCCCAGTCGACACGCACCTTGTCGATGGTGACGCTTCCGCTCTCGGTCTGGCGGAGACCGATGTTGTCCCAGTCGTCGTGGAACGTCAGACCCTCGATGTTCGACGGCACGATGGCGAAGACATGAGCATCACTGCCGGTCAGTGCGCCTTCGAGAACCGTTACGTCGGACACGCGGCTTCCCGTCGAGAAGGACTTGGCGCCGTCGAACACGATCGTGTCGCCCTCGTCGGTGACGGCTACGTCGTTGTCACGCGGGTTGACCGCGCCTCCGAAGAACCACTTGTTCGTCGTCGCATCGGCTTCGACGGCCTGGATCTGCTCCTTCGTACCGACGAGACGGGCAGCCCAGAACCACAGCAGGTGGTAGCCGAGCAGCTGTCCGATCGATCCGTCGGCTGCAGCGACGCGACGGATTACCTGGTAGGCCGTCGGCCAGTCCTGACCTGCTCCGCCGTGCTCGACCGGCCCCAAAAGGGTTACCAGGCCCGAGTCTTTGAGCAACTGCACCTCATCGTGCGGTGCGGCGTTGCCCTTGTCACGGGCGACGGCGTCGACAGCCAGCAGCTGCGCCACCTCACCTGCACGGGCGATCCAACCTTCGGCGGACGTCGGCGCATCGGGCCAGTCCTTGGTCAATGCTGAGCGGTTCTCGGTCGTAGTCATGAGAGCCAGTGAATCTGTTACGCGGAGTAATGAACACCTTTCGCCTCACGATGATTCTGAGAACTTCCGGCCGCATCGCTTGATTGGTCCATCCATACGATCTGGTAGCTACCGGGGTCCATTCAAGCGAAGCCAGGGCACGAAAAAGCCCGCCACTCCTCGAGTGACGGGCCTTTTGCGGGAGTACTTACTTGACCGAAAGCGATTCCAGGATCTCGCGAGCCAGAGCAGCGGTCTCGGACGGCGTCTTGCCGACCTTGACGCCTGCGGCCTCGAGAGCGTCCTTCTTCGCCTGAGCCGTTCCGAGCGAGCCGGAGACGATGGCGCCTGCGTGGCCCATGGTCTTGCCCTCGGGAGCGGTGAAGCCTGCGACGTAGCCGACAACCGGCTTGGTCACGTTGGCCTTGATGTAGTCGGCTGCGCGCTCTTCTGCGTCGCCGCCGATTTCACCGATCATGACGATGACCTTGGTCTCGGGATCGTTCTCGAACGCCTCGATGGCGTCGATGTGCGTCGTACCGACGACCGGGTCTCCGCCGATGCCGATGGCCGTCGAGAAGCCGAAGTCGCGGAGCTCGAACATCATCTGGTAGGTCAGCGTGCCGGACTTGGAGACCAAGCCGATGGGGCCGGTTCCCGAGATGTTGGCAGGCGTGATGCCGACGAGAGCTTCACCGGGGGTGATGATTCCGGGGCAGTTCGGGCCGATGATGCGGGTCTTCTTGCCCTTCTCCACGTTGTAGGCCCACGCGTACGCGGAGTCCTGCACGGGGATGCCTTCGGTGATGACGACGAGCAGCGGGATCTCCGCGTCGATCGCCTCGACGATGGCGTCCTTCGAGAATGCAGGCGGCACGAACGCGATGGAGACGTCGGCGCCGGTCTTTTCCATTGCTTCTGCGACCGAAGCGAAGACGGGGAGCTCGATGTCGTTGCCGTCGGCGTCGACGTGCTTGACCGTGGTTCCGGCCTTGCGTGCGTTGACGCCGCCGACGACCTGCGTTCCGGCCTTGAGCATCAGGGCGGTGTGCTTGGTGCCTTCGCCGCCGGTGATGCCCTGGACGATGACCTTGTTGTCCTTGTTCAGAAAGATAGACATGGTTTCCTCTACTTCGCTGCCAGCTCGGCGGCCTTGTCGGCGCCCTCGTCCATGGTTCCGGCGAGCGTCACCAGCGGGTGCGCGGCGTCGGCGAGAATCTTGCGGCCCTCTTCGACCTTGTTGCCGTCGAGACGGACAACCAACGGCTTGTTTGCGTCGTCGCCAAGCTTCTTCAGTGCGCCGACAATGCCGTTGGCAACGGCGTCGCACGCGGTGATTCCACCGAAGACGTTGACGAACACGCTCTTGACCTGCTCGTCGCCGAGAATGACGTCGAGGCCTGCTGCCATGACCTCAGCCGAGGCGCCGCCGCCGATGTCGAGGAAGTTGGCAGGCTTGACGCCACCGTGAGCCTCGCCCGCGTAGGCGACGACATCGAGCGTGGACATGACGAGTCCGGCGCCGTTGCCGATGATGCCGACCTGTCCGTCGAGCTTGACGTAGTTGAGGTCGTTCTCCTTGGCCTTCGCCTCGAGGGGATCAGCTGCATCCTTGTCCTCGAATTCGGCGTGGCCCGGCTGACGGAAGTCTGCGTTGGCGTCGAGCGTGACCTTGCCGTCGAGGGCGAGGATCTGATCGTCCGGGGTGCGAACCAGCGGGTTGACCTCGACCAGGAGAGCGTCTTCGTTGATGAAGACCTCCCACAGCTTCTGGATGGTCACCGCAGCGGCGTCGAGCACCTCGGCGGGAAGCTTGCCCTTTTCGGCGATTTCACGAGCAAAAGCAAGGTCGACGCCCTTGACAGCGTCGACCGGGATACGTGCGAGTGCGTCGGGGTTTTCCTCCGCCGTCACCTCGATTTCGACTCCACCCTCGACCGAACACATCGCGAGGTAAGTGCGGTTGGTGCGGTCGAGCAGGAAGGAGATGTAGTACTCCTCGGCGATGTCGGAGGCTTCTGCAACGAGAAGCTTCTTGACGACGTGGCCCTTGATGTCGAGTCCGAGAATCGCTTCTGCGTTCTCGGTGGCTGCTGCGACGTCCTTGGAGTACTTGACGCCACCGGCCTTGCCGCGGCCGCCGACCTTGACCTGCGCCTTGACCATTACTGGCTTGCCGATTTCTTCGGCAATCTGTGTTGCTCCGGCGACCGTGTCGGTGACACGACCGGCGGAGGTGGGTACGCCATGCTTGGCGAACAATTCCTTCGCCTGGTATTCGAAGAGATCCATCAGCTCACCGTCTCGTCTACGTTGACGCCCGCTCCAGGGGTGTGAGCGGGTCTGATGATCGACTTTATCCAGGTGCCCCGCGGCCGCATCGGGCGCATGGATGGTATGTGGTCTATCTCACCGGACCGCGGCGTGTGTCCTACGCCTCACTGCGAGCGGCGACGCGCCGAAAGTATCGCCGCCACAGCGAGAATGACGGCTCCGAGCGCTCCGGCCGCCACACCAGGCCCAACCGAAGGGTCGAGCGCGCGCCCTTGCGTCAGCGGCCAGCCGAGCAGATAGATCACCACAGCGACCACGCATCCGGCGAGCAGCGCCGCTCCCCGTGCCGGACGCGAACGCGCGGCCACGACGACGGAAATCAGCACGGTCACGGCCAGCACTGCTTGGCCCCAGGCGTCCCACCCCAGCGGGAACTCCGCGAACGACGCGGCGGACACGTCGGCGCCTCGGTACAGGGGCAACCCGAGTCCGACTGCGGAGACCAGGCCACCGATCGAGGCGACCCATGCCAGGGGCCGGTCGACAACCGGGTCGGAGGTATCGACGTCGTCCCGTTCTGCACTGCCCGCGACCAGGACCGCGAGGCCGCAGACCGCCGCTGCAGCTGCCCCGACTCCGATCGCGAACCCACCGATGCCGACCCCGATTCCGTCGATGTCGGTGGCCAGAACGAGCGACTGCAGAACACCCGATGACGCCATCAATGCAGCCACCGAAATGACGCCGAGGGCGGGGCGGACAACAGCGGCGAACAAGGAGAAGAACAGCGGTACGGACGCGATCACCAGCACGAACGCTGCGATCGCCACCGTACGAGTCGCCAGAATGCGCGGATCAGGGAGTCCTGTAGGGAGCTCGAGAATCGGTAGCAGTGCACCCGCACCGAGCGCGAGCGCTGCCACGACGCCGCAGGCCCCTGCCAGAACGTGCCACCTCATGAAATGAACGGCATCCGACGATCGACCCCGCGTTGGTCCCTCGACGCCGCCTCGACGATCACGGACGGCTGAAACCGGGAGACCAAGAATCCCGACCATGACGAGCACGGCCCCGGACACCGCGCCGACCCACGCTCCCGTCGAGACATCGATGCCGGCCCCGGACGCCGCCCCAGCAACGACCCTCGACCCGAAGAGGCCGAACACTCCAGCACCGACCCCCACCACCGCGGCCGACGCCACGGCTGGAGAGATCGAGGCGAGCGCCGCGGTGACGACGACCAGGACACTCAGCGCGACCAATCCCGATCCGATCGCGATGGTCAGAGGCGATTCGACGACAGCTGGGACCAGGACGATCGAATCCGACGAGATGTAAGGAGGTGCGAACATCGCCGCGGCCGCCGCCAGCGCAGCGACGACTGCGATGACGGACAGGAAGCCGCCGAATCGGACGGCAGATGCTCGACCGGTCAGGTCGGCGCGTGGTGAGTGGCCGTACCCGTCCTCGAACGAGGCTCGCCCGATCGCGACGAGACCGAGGATGCCGCCGACGACGGCTGCACCGTGCGCACCGAGCAGGACGTACGCGCCGATCGCGGGGTCGAGGGCTTCGGCCGTGGTCGGCCGAAACAGTTCGAGGCGGTTGGCGTCGATCGGCGAATCGACGAGACCGAGATCCAGCATCACCTGACCGACCGACACGGCGCCGTAACCGGCCGTGAGCGCTCCGGCCAAGGCCGGGCGAGCGAAGACCGTGAGGACCGCCAACAGAGCTACAGAAGCGAACGGGCCCACTGCAACGATCGCCGCGAGTACGACGCCAGGGCCCGGGTCGCCGCCGTCCGTGGACGAAGCCGTATCGAGGCCGAGGGCAGCGCACGCCGCCACTGCGGACAAGAGGGTCACCATCGTTGCCGCAAGAGCAGCAGGACGGGCGCTCTTGCCGTCTTCGAAACGACCCTCGATCGAGCGAGGAGGGACTTTGCCTACTTGCGATGGAGACGCCACGTCTGACGACGCTATCGTTCTCACGCCCATCCGCAGAGCATCACGCGCCGAATAGGAGATGCCGAGCGTCGCTGTAACGATGCGTTGCAATGCCGAGGTTTCAGCACAAGTGTCGGGGGTAGTCGAGACCTGTTGGAGATCACAGGCGATCTCAGCAAAAGCCCTGCTCGGCTTGTGAGCCATCTCACATATGCCGCGGGTTAGGGCGATTAACTTGCGCGCACCGCAATCGTTTCGTTACCGTCTGCCGAGTCTTAAGTCACGAGCAGATCACGGAAGCGGGAGGTTGCAAGTCTTGTCGCAGCACCGCGCGTCATTCACCACCAGCCGGTTCGTCAAGCCGGCCACGGCAGTTGAAAGCGCACCCACGGTGTACTCGACTCAGACCAGCTGGAACGCCGAAGCAGATGACTTCGAGACAACCGGCTACGACTACTTCGCCAGCAACTACGGCTCGGCCGAGACCTACCACGACAGTGAGCTGCACAGCACTCCTGAACTGGACGTCACGGCGGGGCCTGATTTCGTTTCCGGCTCGAATATAGTCACCGACATCATCCCGGCCAACGAGATCGCCGTTGCTCGCAAGGGTGGTGCACACCGCATCCCGATGCCGCCCGCCGCCATGAAGGGCCGCGCGGCCGTCCTTGCAGTCGCTGCAGGAGCCGTCGTCGCCGCAGGCCAGGCAGTCATCGATCACGGGCCTGCTACACCGAGCACTTCCGAGGAAGTTGCACTCGCTGCGGGCGCAGCACCTGCAGCACCGGGAATTGCTGCAACGGCTGTTCCTCAGGCCGCCAGCTTCGCCGCCGACACCACCCCGGATGTTTCGCCCTCGTCCGCACCACAGATTCTGAACGTCGCGAACCCGGTCGATCTCAGCCAGTTCAGCGACCTGCTCGCCAAGGGCCAGCGATTCAGTGAAGAGCGAGCTGCCCGCGAGGCTGCAGCACGTCGCCCACTGTTCGTTCTCCCCGCGGTCGGCACGTACACCTCCAACTTCGGTCAGCGCTGGGGCGTCCTGCACGCAGGCGTCGACATCGCGAACGCAATCGGTACTCCGATCCTCGCAGTCGCCGACGGCAAGGTCATCGACGCCGGCCCCGCCGCAGGCTTCGGAATGTGGGTTCGCCTGCAGCACGCCGACGGCACCATTACCGTCTACGGTCACATCGACAGCGCTACCGTCTCCGTCGGCCAGGAAGTCATGGCAGGCGATCAGATCGCACGCATGGGCAACCGCGGCTTCTCCACCGGCCCGCACCTGCACTTCGAGGTCCACCTGCCGGGCGAGAACAAGATCGACCCACTGCCGTGGCTCGCATCCCGGGGCATCGGCCTCGGACCTGAGTCGGACTGAGACTCACCCTTCATCGGACGCCGCGGCGTGCGAAATCTCGAAGCACCAGGAGCTCGCCTGATCTGCTGGGCACTCATCGAACCTGCCGAACGCACTTCTGTGTGCCAGACGCACGTTCAAGTGCTAGCACTTGGGCGTGCGCCTGACACGTAAGAGTGCATCTGCACCCACCTCTACGTTGCCGTCAGAGCTTGGTCATCGGAACTCCGCCGATGAGCATCATCTTCACCCGGCCGGACGTACCGAAGTCCACGAGCACCATGGCAGAGGTCCCACTTCCCGTGGACTCCAACACCGTTCCGAGGCCGTACTTGTCGTGATTGACGCGGTCGCCCACTGCGAGCACCAAAGTGTTGTTGCGCGCGCGTGCGGACCCGAAGCTAGGTGTCGATTGCTGCCCACGACGCTCTCCGAAACCACCACCGCCGAAACCACCACCGCCATAGCCACCGCCGCCGCCGAAACCACCACCACCGAAGCCGCCGGATCTCGGTCTCGCACCGACGCCTGGGTCTTCACGCTTCCAGTCGATCAGCGACTGCGGAATCTCTTGCAGGAATCGTGACTCGGGATTGTTGATGGGCTGCCCCCACGCGGACCGCATGATTGCGCGTGTGACGTACAGACGGTGGCGTGCGCGGGTGATCCCCACGTATGCGAGCCTGCGCTCCTCCGACAGTTCGGCCGGATCGCCCAGCGCACGCATGTGCGGGAATTGCCCGTCCTCCCAACCGGTCACGAACACCACCGGAAACTCCAGACCCTTGGCGGTGTGCAGCGTCATCAGCGTCACGACGCCCGTGCCCGAGTCGGGGATTTGGTCGGTGTCGGCGACGAGCGAGACCCGTTCGAGGAATGCTGCGAGCGAACCTGGCTCCGGTGTCCCCTCTTCCACTTCGACCTCGACCTCGGATTCCGCCTCCACAGCAGCGAGGTTGCGTGCTTCGGAAGTGAATTCTCTTGCGACACTGACCAGTTCGTTGAGGTTGTCGAGCCGCGCACCGTCCTGCGGGTCACTGCTGGCTTCGAGCTCCGCCCGATAGCCGGTGCGATCGAGGACGGCTTCGACGACCTCCCCGATGTCCCCGATGTCGTTGCCGTCGTCATCCGTGCTGCCCAGAACCGCACGGAGCTCGTCGAGCATTTCGAGGAACTGGCCGATCAGCTTCTGCGAACGCGAGTTGAGCAGAGCCACCTTGCCTGCGGCGGCGTCGTGCAAGGCCTTGGAGAAGCTGATGTCGCGTTGTTCGGCGTGCACCGCTACGCATGCTTCGGCGCGATCGCCGATCCCCCGCCGCGGCGTGTTGAGAATGCGGCGCATGCTCACCGTGTCGTCCTCGTTGGACAGCACTCTCATGTAGGCGACCATGTCGCGGACTTCCTTGCGCTCGTAGAAGCGCACCCCGCCCACGACCTTGTAGGGCAATCCGAGCCTGATGAATATCTCTTCGAGTGCACGCGACGAGTTGTTGGTGCGATAGAAGACCGCCACCTCGTCGTACCGCACGTCGTGGTTGTCGACGAGCCGATCGATTTCCGACGCGACGAACGACGCCTCGTCGTGCTCGTTGTCGGCGACGTATCCGACGATGAGCTCGCCCTCACCCGAGTCCGTCCAGAGCTTCTTGTCGCGTCTGCCGGTGTTGCGCGAGATGACCGAGTTGGCGGCGGAGAGGATGTTCTGTGTCGACCGATAGTTCTGCTCGAGCAGAATGGTCCGAGCGTCCGGGTAGTCACGTTCGAACTCTTCGATATTGCGGATGGTCGCGCCGCGGAACGCGTAGATGGACTGGTCCGCGTCACCGACCACGCAGAGCTCACCCGGTGAGATGGTGCCCTGGAGCGCCCCGTCCGAATCCTCACGGCCGACCAACTCCCGGACCAACATGTACTGCGCGTGGTTGGTGTCCTGATACTCGTCGACGAGCACGTGCCGGAACCGGCGCCGGTAGTACTCGGCAACCTGCGGAAACGCTTGGAGCAGCCCGACGGTCTCGCCGATCAGGTCGTCGAAGTCCATTGCATTGGCCGCGCGTAACCGCTGCTGGTAGATGGCGTACACCTTTGCCACGAGCTTGGGCAGCTCGACCATCTGCTTCTCGGCGTCCGACGCCGCATCGTCCGGCCCGATCAGCTCGTTCTTGAGGTTCGAGATGGCAGTCGACAGCAGACGCGCGGAGAACTTCTTGGTGTCGATCTGCAGGTCTTTGGAGATCATCGTCAGCAGGCGGCGTGAGTCGTCGGCGTCGTAGATCGAGAAGTTCGAGTTGAGCCCGGGCAGCAACGAAGCCTGGTTGCGGAGGATGCGTACGCAGCTCGAGTGGAACGTCGAGACCCACATGCTGTTGGCCCGGGGACCGACGAGGCCGGCGACGCGCTCGCGCATCTCCGCAGCGGCCTTGTTGGTGAACGTGATGGCCAGAACCTGGCCCGGCATGACCCCGCGCTCGGCCAACAGGTACGCAATACGACGTGTCAGAACAGCCGTCTTGCCCGACCCCGCGCCGGCCACGATGAGGAGCGGCGATCCCGAGTGCATCACAGCCTCGCGCTGCTGGGGGTTGAGACCCTCCAGCAGGGCTTCGGACTTGGACTTTCCGGGCGCGGGTACAGCAGTGAGGTTCGTGTTCATCGCCCGTCCAGGTTACCGGCGTGTACTGACACCCGATCACACGATCCCATCGGCACGACGGCCACTGATACCGTGCCGATGTGAACCGGAGGGGGTCGCTGAGTTCGTCGCTGTACCCACCACTCGGCTTCGTGACGTCGAGGTGGCCGTGGCGAGCGCTGTTGTACTGCGCTTCGACAGTGGTAGTCGGTGGCACGGTTCTGATCTTGTCGATTCCGCTGCTGATCGTGATGTCGGTGCCCGGGTGGCGCGATGCGGCTGCGCGGACGATCGTGACCGCAGAGGTGTCGCGACTGAGCGTCATCGAACCCGTCAAGGCCCAGGCGTGGAAAGAGAGCAACACCGCTGTCCTACGCCACGCTGCGTACTCGCTGGTTGCCGCGGCTGTTCTCGCTCCTGTTGCAGCCGCGGTGCTGGTGGGTGGAGCAATCGCCGTCCCAACCTTGCTTGCCGCACCGGTTCTGGTCCGCAGCGACCCGATCAGTGTGTTCTCGCTTCAGGTAACCACCATGCCCGCTGCATTGGCATTGCCGGTGATAGCGCTGCCGACTGCTGTACTGATTCTCTACCTCTGCGCAGCGATAGCTACTGCCAACAGCGAACTGGCACACACGGTTCCGATGCGATCGACGGCGGAACTCGAGGTCGAGGTCGACCGTTTACAGACCTCGAGGACCGGACTTCTCGACGCCTTCGACACCGAACGAGCCCGGATCGAGGGGATGCTGCACGACGGTGTCCAGCATCGGTTGGTCGCCGTCGGTCTGAGTATCGGGCTTGCCGAGCAATCGGCCCGCGACGACCGAACCCGAGAACTGCTCGAAACGGCTCATCGCCAAGTGGACGAGTCGATGCGTGAGCTTCGGCGCACCATCCGCGGTATCCTGCCGCAGGCCTTGACCGAGTCGGGGTTGCTAGCAGCTACCGAAGATCTGCTCGGTGAACTGCCGATCGAGGTGAGTCTCAACCTTCCAACGGACTACCGGCCGCCCTCTCGCGTCGAGCAGGTGTCGTACTTCGTCATCAGCGAAGTCATCACCAATTCGATCAAGCATGCCCAAGCCGACGCGGTATCGATCACCGCTGCTGTGATCGACGGCACCTGGAGACTCGTGATCTCCGACAACGGGATCGGCGGGGCCGACCCCGCCTCGGGGCGGGGGCTCACCGGATTGTCGCACCGCGTCGACGCGCTCGGTGGCACTATCTCCGTGTCGAGTCCGCTTGGCAGAGGAACCACAGTGGAGATGAGATGCCCCATTCCAGCCTGAAAATTGTTCTTGCAGATGATCTTCCACTGTTACGTGAGGGCATAGCCGCGGTCGTGGAATCAGCCGGCCACAGAGTGTGCGCATCGGTGTCGAGCGTCGCCTCCCTTCACGACGCGGTGTCCGCCCACGACCCGGACCTCGTGATCACCGATGTCCGCATGCCGCCGACGTTCACAGACGAGGGTCTGGCCGCTGCAGTCGAATTACGTAGGACGAAACCGGGTCTGAGCGTTCTGATCCTCTCGCAGTACACGTCGGTGGCGTACGTCTCCGACCTGATCGACAACCCGGCTCCCGGCGGCATCGGATATCTCGTCAAAGAACGCGTCGGCCACGTCCGCGAGTTCGTCGAGGCGCTGGAGAAGGTGGCGGCGGGTGGGACCGTCATCGATCCAGAAGTCGTGCAGGCCTTGGTCGGTAGCTCGCGGCGGCAGGGATCGCTGGCCGTCCTCACCGCGCGCGAACTCGAAGTGCTGTCGCTGATGGCCGAGGGACACACGAACGCACGCATCGCCGAAACACTCGTCGTGTCCGACGCTGCGGTACGTAAACACATCGGAAACATTTTCGCCAAACTGCCGCTCGGATCCGACACCGACCGCCGGGTGACAGCCGTCCTCACCTATCTACGCGGAATCTCCTGACCGACGCGATGGTGGCGTACGCGCTACCTAGGAAGTAGCCTTCAGCCTACTGATTCGTAGCGCCTTGAAGGCTTTCATGAGTACATGCCCTCCAACGCGCAGTACGAACGTTCCCTCCCACCGTCTCGCGGCATCACCGCAGCCCAAGGATTGGTGAAGCGATTCGACAAGAAGTCGGTACCAGTTCTGGGCGGCATCACTCATAGTTTCGCCCCGTCGTCGTGGACGGCGATCATGGGCTCGTCCGGTTCGGGGAAGTCGACTCTACTCAACTGCCTGAGCGGGCTCGAGCAACCAGATCAAGGCATGGTGACTCTCGACGGAATCCCACTCGGCGGGCTCGACGACGACCAACTCGCGGAGCTCAGGCGTGACCGTTGCGGTTTCGTATTTCAGGATTACAACCTGTTCGATGCGCTCGATGTCGCAGAGAACGTCGCTCTGCCTGCGCGGCTCGCGGGCGCACATTCCCCCGTCCGCGGTCATGTCACCGACGGTCGTGTTCGCGAGGTACTGGGCAGGGTAGGTCTTGCCGATCGGGCACGAGATGCGATCGACACGTTGTCCGGAGGGCAACGTCAACGGGTGGCGATCGCACGGGCGATGTTGAACCAACCGTCGGTGGTGTTCGCGGACGAGCCGACCGGGGCCCTCGATGTGCGCACAGCCCACGATGTCCTGGTACTGCTTCGGCAGGTTGCATCCCAGTTCGGCTCGACGGTGGTGATGGTGACCCACGACGCCTGGGCCGCGTCGTGGGCGGACGAGGTGATCGTTCTGGCGGACGGAGTGGTGGTCGACAGGCTCCCCGGCGGGGATGCAGACCGCGTCTCGCGCGCTGTGAACACGGTGCACGACAACGCTCGACGGAAAGGTAGGTGAGTGAATATGTTGCGGTTGGCAACGGCAAACCTCCGACATCACCGCGGCCTGTTTCTCGGCGCGTTCGCCACACTGGTCGTCGGCGGCGCGATGATCGGCGCATGTGCTCAGCTTCTGGTCACGGCGGTGATGGCGCCGGACGAGGGGTTCGATGTACAGATCAGTGGGTCTGGTGTTCTCGATGGCGACGGCGCACCCACGACCGCGACCGAGCACTACACCCCGCTCGGATCCGGCGCCGAGGATCTCATGTCCGTGGCCGGGACGGTGGGCGTGATCGCATGCTTTCTGACCGGCGTCACGTTGTCCACCACGGTGGGCTATGTGATCGCCGCACGCAGACGTGAGTTCGGCATTCTCCGACTTCTCGGTACCACCGCTCCGATTCTGCGTCGCCTGCTGGTCTGGGAGATCGTCGCTCTCGCAGCCGTCGCCGGCCTGGCAGGCGCGGCCGTATCCCTCCCTGCAGCACCGATGATTCTCGGCATTCTCATCGATACGGGATTCGTCTCGGAGAAGTTCGACATCAGTGGTCGTGCATTTGCGCTTGTACCTACCGTTGCGGCGACTATCGTCGTCGCGCTGGCCGGCGCCCGTGTCGGCTCCAAGCGGGTCCTCGGGGTGTCGCCGCTGTCGGCAACACGCTCCATCAACGTCAGTCACCGGATCCGGGCTCGCCGCTGGGCTCTCTCGGGCGCGGCTCTCGTGCTGGTGGTCCTCATCGGAGCCCTGGGCGCCGGGGCTCCCGGAGACGGAGCCGTGGGGCTGGGGCTACTTCTTCCGATGATTCTGTGCGGCGCGCTCGCCGCTGTCGGTCCCGTTGTGATTCCGATCGTCGTCGGACTGCTGTCTCGAAGCGTCGATCTCGTCCGAGGCAGGCGGGGCGGCGTCGTTCACCTGGCGACTCGCACGGCGCGGTCGGCGCGCGACGCGACGACCGTGCTGGCAGTCCCTGCTCTGCTGTTCGTGGGGATCGCGGGTTCGGTGCTGGTGACCATCGGCGCGGACAACACAGCAGTCGCCCGCGCAACACGCGACGAAGTCCGCGCGGACTTTGTGGTGACGAATCCACCCCAGGACACCGACTGGGCATCCGTCGAAAGCGGTCTCGTGGACGCGTCGCTGTCCACGGAACTGATCGCCACCGATCGCGACACAGCAATCGGCTTGGACGCTGCGGGAATCGACCCGGTCGCGTTCTTGGCAACACGCTCGGTCGACGTCACGGACGGCCGACTCGAGGACGTGACCGACGGACCGGTCCCAGGGGTGGCGCTGAGCGCACAGGCTGCCTCGGACGACGGATACTCCGTCGGTCAGGATCTTCGATTCGCTACCGGCGACGGGATCTCGCACACACTGCCGATCGTCGCGATCGTCGCGGGGAGCCCCACGCTGGTTCCGTCAATTCTGGTTTCTCGCGACTGGCTCGCCCAGAATGCGCCCGATGCCGTTACCGGGGACGCGTTCGTGGCAGCCGATCCGGCCGACACCGACGCCGTGCTGTCCTCGCTTCGATCGATCGCCGGAGACGGAGAAATCGTCGCGGTGTCCGACTGGTTGGACTCCTCGGAAGCGGAGTATGCGTCCAATAGCCTGGCCAGCGTCATCGTGGTGCTCGCGCCCGCCGGGTTGTTCTGCTTCCTCGCCACCGTCAACGCGACACTGATGTGGTCGACCACCCGGTCCGGGACACGACGCGGCCTGACTCGAATCGGCGTCTCGTCCGGCGTCGGGCTTCGGATCGAACTGCTCAGTGGAGCCCTGCTGATGGGCGGGGGGCTGGCGCTCGGCCTTGCGGTTACCGCGGTGACCGGAGTGATGGTCCGTACCGCGCTTTTGGGTAGTCCGCTGGCTGCTCCCACATCACTGCCCGTGGTGTCGCTGTTCGTTGTCACCGGGGTTCCGATCGCTGCTGTCGCTCTTCCTCTACTGCTCACGTTGGGGCGACGGTCGGGACGCGGACGGAAATCCGAGGTCGAAGACTGCGGCAGTCCTGCCGAGATGTTCAGCTCATCGATCGACTTTTCAGGACCGCATCCAGGTGGCACACTGGATCGGTGATCGTAAAAAGCGTTCATCGACATCCGCCTCACACAGTCGGTTCTCCGTACCCCGGAGGCGCGGACTGTCGATAGCCAGTCGACGCCCCAGGCTTCTGCACGCAGAGGTGAGGGGTTGTTCGCTGTGACTCGCCGCACACTGACTCATCGTGTGCGTGCACCCGTCCGAACCATTACCGGGTAGTAACGGTGTCGAGCCGGGCAGCGATCCAACTTTGTGACACGAGGAGAAGAAATGGCATCCACGACCAAGATCGATTCCGATACCGCGTTGCCGACGTCCGAGGCAGAGATCGACTCACTCCGTCAGGAGATCGATCGCCTCGACTCCGAGATCCTCGCTGCCATCCAGCGCCGGTCCGAGGTCTCGCAGCTCATCGGCCGCACGCGCATGGCTTCCGGCGGACCCCGCATGGTCCACAGCCGCGAAATGAAGGTACTCGACCGTTTCAGCAGCCTCGGCCAGGAGGGACACACCCTCGCCATGCTGTTGCTTCGTCTGGGTCGCGGCCGACTCGGACGCTGACTCACCGGCTCGTTGTGCAGGGCAATTCCCACGCACAACGAGCCGACTTGTCTGTGCAGGACCTCGCTCAGGTCAGGGCGATGTACTTGGTCTCCAGGTACTCCTCGATGCCCTCGCTACCGCCTTCGCGGCCGAATCCTGAGGCTTTGACTCCGCCGAAAGGCGCTGCCGCGTCCGAGATCACTCCGCGGTTGACGCCCACCATTCCACTGTCGATGGCGTCGGCGACACGCAGTGCACGGTCGAGGCCACGGGTATAGATGTACGACGCCAATCCGTACTCGGTGTCGTTGGCCGCGTCGATGCCCTGTTCTTCGGTGTCGAAGCCGACGATCGGCGCAACCGGCCCGAACACTTCCTCCTTCAGGATTCGCGCATTCGGTGGCACATCGGTAAGCACTGTTGCCGGGTAGAAGTAGCCGTCGCCTCCGGGCGCCGTGCCACCGAGTGCGACGGTTGCTCCCGCGTTCACAGCGTCGTCGACGAGCGCCTGCACCGTTTCGAGCTGGTCCGCATTGATCAGCGGACCGAGCTTGGTGTCGGGGTTGGAGCCCGGCCCCAGGGTGAACGCTTTCATCTTCTCGACGAGCTTGGTCGTGAATTCCTCGCGTACAGCGTTGGCGACGTAGAACCGGTTGGCCGCGGTGCACGCCTCGCCACCGTTGCGTAGTTTCGCGAGAATTGCGCCCTCGACCGCAGCATCGACATCGGCGTCGTCGAACACGACGAACGGTGCGTTTCCACCCAACTCCATCGACGTACGAAGCAGACCACCCGCGGACTGCTCGACGAGCTTCTTGCCCACGCCCGTCGACCCGGTGAAGGTCAGTTTCCGAAGACGCGGATCCTCGAGGATCGGCGTGGATACCGCGCTCGATTTCGACGTGGTGAGCACGGACAGCACGCCCTCGGGCAGCCCGACCTCGGACAGCAGTTGCGCGAGAAAGAGCATCGTCAACGGGGTCTCACTCGCAGGCTTGACGATGATGGTGCATCCGGCTGCCAGTGCCGGGCCGATCTTCCGAGTTCCCATCGCCAGCGGAAAATTCCACGGGGTGATCGCCAGGACCGGTCCGACGGGAACCTTGGACACCAGGATTCTCCCGTTGCCTGCAGGGGCCGGCGCATATCGACCGCCGATACGTACAGCTTCCTCCGCGAACCATCGGAAGAATTCCGCCCCGTACTTGACCTCCGCCTTGGACTCGGCGAGAGCCTTGCCCATCTCGGCAGTCATGATCGCGGCGATGTCGTCGGAACGCTCGGTGATCTTCTCGAACGCCGCCCGCAGAATTTCGCCACGCTCACGAGCGGGAGTCTTGCCCCAAGACTTCTGCGCCGCCGACGCGGCATCGATTGCCTTCTTCGCGTCCGCCGGACTGGCGTCGGCGACAACCGCGATCGCTTTACCGGTGGCCGGATCGTTGACCTCGAAAGTTGCGCCGTTCTCGGCATCGACAGCGCGGCCGCCGATCCACAGCTTGGGTTGAATGGATTCGATGAGTTGCGTGATCTCCATGCCACCGAGTGTGCCCTTGTCCGCTACCCGACAAACGAGAAGGTGCGCGCAACCAGGCGTCGAGCATTAGTGTTGGCAGATATGAGCGGCGACATCACGGGCACCGAGGCCTGGAAGAATCTGACGGCACATCACAGCGCGATCAGCGAAAAGAAGCTTCGAGACCTGTTCGCCGACGACCCGAACCGCGGACGCACGTTCACGCTGTCGGTCGGCGATCTGCACATCGACTACAGCAAGCACATCATCGACTCCGAGACGGTCTCACTCCTCGTGGACCTGGCCCGCGCTGCGGATGTCGAAGGTCGACGCGACGCGATGTTCGCAGGCGAACACATCAACACCTCCGAGGACCGTGCGGTCCTCCACACTGCTCTGCGGTTGCCCGCCGACGCCACCCTGGAGGTCGACGGCCAGAACGTCGTCGCAGATGTTCACGAAGTTCTCACTCGGATGGGCAATTTCACCGATCGGGTGCGTTCGGGCGAATGGCTCGGCGCGACCGGCGAGAAGATCACCACCGTCGTCAACATCGGCATCGGCGGATCCGACCTCGGCCCCGTCATGGTCTACAACGCTCTTCGTCACTACGCAGACGCGGGAATCTCTGCGAAGTTCGTCTCCAACGTGGACCCTGCCGACCTGGTCGCCGCCCTCGACGGCCTGACTCCGGCGTCGACGCTGTTCATCATCGCGTCGAAGACGTTCTCCACTCTCGAGACTCTGACCAACGCCACCGCGGCCAGGCGCTGGCTCGTCGACGCCTTGGGCGAGGATGCCGTCGCGAAGCATTTCGTCGCGGTATCCACCAACGCCGAGCGAGTCTCGGAGTTCGGCATCGACACCGCCAACATGTTCGGATTCTGGGACTGGGTCGGTGGACGCTACTCAGTCGATTCCGCGATCGGGCTGTCGGTCATGGCCGTGATCGGCCGGGACGCCTTCGGGGAATTTCTCGACGGTTTTCACCGTGTCGACGAGCACTTCAGGACGACTCCTTTCGAGCAGAACGCCCCTGCACTGCTCGGACTCCTGGGGCTTTGGTACAGCAGCTTCTTCGGCTCGGAAACTCGTGCGGTACTTCCGTATTCGAACGATCTGTCGCGATTCCCTGCGTACTTGCAGCAGCTGACGATGGAGTCCAACGGCAAATCCGTCAAGGCTGACGGCAGCCCGGTGACGACCTCCACCGGTGAGATCTTCTGGGGCGAGCCCGGCACCAACGGTCAGCATGCGTTCTACCAGCTGCTGCACCAAGGAACGAGGCTGATCCCCGCCGACTTCATCGGATTCGCCGAGCCCACCGACGACCTGCCGACGCGCGACGGCACCGGCAGCATGCACGACCTGTTGATGAGCAACTACTTCGCGCAAACCAAAGTACTGGCCTTCGGCAAGACCGCGGACGAGATCGCCGCCGAGGGCACCGCCGCCGACGTCGTACCGCACAAGGTGATGCCCGGCAACAGGCCGTCGACATCCATCCTCGCACCCAAACTGACACCGTCCGTTGTGGGTCAACTCATCGCCCTCTACGAGCATCAGGTATTCGTCGAGGGCGTCGTGTGGGGTGTCGACTCGTTCGACCAGTGGGGGGTCGAGCTCGGCAAGACCCAGGCACTCGAACTGACGCCGGTACTCACCGATTCCGAAGCGCCTGCGCAACAGGGGGATTCGTCCACCGACGCGCTCGTTCGGTGGTACCGCGACCAGCGGGGCCGCGCGAAGTAGTCTCGTCGCCGCGCCGGCTGTTGCTGAGTCGGCAGCGCGAGTCGGCAGCGCGAGCCGGCTGCGCTAGTCGGCAGCGCGAGTCGGCAGCGCGAGTCGGCAGCGCGATCTACCCCGCTAATGTGCGTCGTCGAGGCCCGGAACCGCACATTGCGGGGGTAAATCCGGCACCGAGGGATCCGTCGACAGGTCCGACGCGTCCAAGAGGGTATGGATTTCGACGGATTGTTCTTCCGCCACCAAGCATTGGCGTCCGGCGTAACCGACGGGCAACTACGCCGCGCACGGTTGCGAGGGGAACTGCTCGCGGTGCGTCCCGGGGCATACGTCACCGCCGAGCATTTCTGCACGCTCGACTCCGAAGAACAGCATCTGTTGCTCGCGCGGGCGATGTCGGAAGAGCGTTCCCTGGTGCTCAGCCATCAGTCGGCAGCGATCGCATGGGGCATGGACGTGTGGGGTCTACCACTGGCGCGCGTGCACTCGACCAGTGGCCGGAGCATCACAGCCAAAACCAGTCGGCGACGGATTATCCACGGCACCGCCCTCGATGATTCCGAATCCACCGTGCATCAGAACCTTTCGTTGACTACACCCGCGCGAACCGTCGTCGATATCGCCCGCACGACCGACTTCGAACGCGCGGTGTGCGTTGGCGATTCGGCTCTTCGCCGCGGCCTCGTCACCACCCGGGAGTTGAACGACGCCGTCAC
Source organism: Rhodococcus sp. P1Y (assembly GCF_003641205.1). Taxonomy (NCBI): domain Bacteria; kingdom Bacillati; phylum Actinomycetota; class Actinomycetes; order Mycobacteriales; family Nocardiaceae; genus Rhodococcus; species Rhodococcus sp. P1Y. The sequence continues at coordinate 2,235,595 of NZ_CP032762.1, read as the reverse complement.
TCGTGCCCGGCACCGCACCGGCGTCCAGCGCGCAGCCGATGCGGTTGCAGCCATGTCGGACCGCAGCGACAGCGTCGGCGAAACCCGCAGTCGGCTGATACTGGTCGCCGCCGGCCTGACCCCACACCTCAACCAGTCCGTGTTCGATGCCATGAATCGATTTGTCGCTCGCCCCGACTTCTTGTTCAGCGGTCCGTGGCTGTGCTGTGAGTTCGACGGCGAGGGTAAATACGGCGAACGGCCCCTCGATGTTCGGAATAATCTGATGGAGGAGAAGCGCCGAGAGGATCGGACACGCGACATCGGCTGGGCCTTCACGCGATTCGGGTGGAGCAATCTGGCCGACCCGGCTGCTCTTGTGCACCAAGTACAGCGTGCGCTGGATCGGGTGGCTCGATATCCCAGGCCGGAGGGCACATTTCGGGCCGATGTACTCCCCCGTTATGCGTTCTGACGGTATGAATGCGCACAACACGGGGGTAAATCCGAACCCACATCCGAACCCGATCCACTCCCCCGTTATGCGTTCTGACGGCGTGAATGCGCACAACACGGGGGTAAATCCGACCCCACGCCCGAACCCGGCGCAACCAAAATCGAGCCGACGGGAGCCAAATGGTCGGCCCGCGCGTCCAACTCAGTATGGACTTCGAACAGACTGAAATGTTTTCCCGGGTCGAGGCGCTAGCACGAGGTCACACCGACGACGATTTGAGGCGTGGACGTGCAAGCGGCTTGCTCGTCACCGTGAGGCGTGGGTACTTCATCCGCGCGGACGTGTATCGAACGCTCGATCCCCATCGCAGGCATTCGATGCTCGCCGAAGCAATCTACGCGGAGTCGAGCGCCGACACTGTCTTCAGCCATGTGTCCGCAGCAGTGTTGCACGGGATGGAAACTTGGGACATTCCGCTGGACAAGGTCACTTTCACGATCGGACGTTCGTACGCGGGCAAACGCGGTCGACAGCGGATATTGCACGGTACTCCCGTACCGGAGGGCGATCTGACGGTGAAAGACGGTTTTCCGGTCACCACCCCTGCCCGGACTATCGTCGACCTGGCGAGGTCGCTGCCGCTGGAGCCCGCTGTGTGTATCGGCGACTATGCCCTACGCACCGGCCTGACCACACAGGACGAGCTGTCGCATGCGCTGGGTGACGCGCGAACGAGAACGGGTGTCGCGAAAGCCAGGCAGGCTGTGTCGTTCATGACTGCGAGCAGCGCTAGCGCGGGTGAATCGCGCAGTCGAATGCAGCTCGACACGCTGCCGCTTCCACCCCCACTTCTCGGCCGCACGCTGTACGACGAGTTCGGTGTCGCACTTGCATCGGTACCCTTCCTCTATCCGGATCACGGGGTCGTCGGAATATACGAGGGGCAGGGGTTGTACGGCAGCGAAGCAGTCGTGACGGATCTACAGGACAAACGGATCAGAAATCACATGCAGGACCTCGGATGGGTTGTAGTCCATTGGAATTGGGAGGACCTGTCCTCACCCCGAGAGCTCACCGATCGCATTGCGCGCGCGTTTCTACTGGCTGCAAACCAGCACAAGCCGCGTGGGTCCTTCGCCGCACATCCGAGCTAGATCCAGCTCAGATTCGGGACAGAACCGCCGCGGTGTCCACCCCCGTCGGCAGGGTCCCGAAGGCACCACCCCAGTCCTCACCCAATCTGCTGGCGCAGAACGCATCTGCCACGGACGGGTCACCATGACGTACGAGCGACGCTCCTTGGAACACCAATGCCATCAGCTCGACGACGCGTCGGGCGCGATATTCGATGTCGGACCGGTCGGCGAGCTCCTTGCCGAGGCGCGACACGGCGTCGTCCAGGCGTGAATCCGCCCCCGCAGCGCGTCCGACCTCGGTGAAGTACGCCTCTACGGCCTCGGGTTGCTTCGCGAGCGCCCGCAATGAGTCGAGCGCGGCCACGTTGCCCGAACCCTCCCAGATCGACATCAACGGCGACTCGCGGTACAGACGGGGCATGCCCGATTCTTCGACGTAGCCGTTACCGCCGAGGCATTCGAGCGCCTCGGCCACATGCGACGGTGCGCGTTTGCACACCCAGTACTTGGTGACCGCCAGCGCAATGCGTCGCAGTGCGCTTTCCTCGGCGTCCCCACGCACAGCACGATCGGTCGCACCCGCCAGGCGCATCATGACAGCCGTTGCGGCCTCGGATTCGACGATCAGATCCGACAGCACATTTCGCATCAGAGGCTGATCCGCCAGGGATGCCCCGAACGCCGACCGATGGCGCGCATGATGGACGGCACGGACCGTCGCGTTGCGAATTCCGGCCGCCGATCCGATGACACAGTCGAGTCGGGTCATGTTGACCATCTCGATGATGGTCGGCACCCCACGTCCTTCTTCGCCGACGAGCCAGCCCGTGGCTCCCTGGTACTCGAGCTCACCGGACGCATTGGACTTGTTGCCGAGCTTGTCCTTGAGTCGTTGCAGTGCAATACGATTGCGAGTTCCGTCCGGGAGCACTCGTGGTAGCAGGAAGCACGAGAGCCCGCCCGGCGCCTGGGCCAGGGTGAGGAACATGTCGGACATCGGCGCGGAGGTGAACCACTTGTGTCCGACGATCGTGAACGAACCGTCCGAGGACGGCACAGCGGTGGTCGTGTTCGCCCGAACGTCCGACCCACCCTGCTTCTCGGTCATCGACATACCCGCGATGAGTCCACGTTTCTCCGTCGGAGTCCGAAGACCGAAGTCGTAATGCGTCGAGGCGAGCAACGATTCGTACATCGACGTCAATTCCGAATTGTGCCGTAGCGCAGGCACTGCTGCGTACGTCATCGAGATCGGACACATGTGGCCTGCATCGGCTTGACCCCACGCGTAGAACTTCGCGGCCCTGGCGACATGCGCACCGGGACGGTCGCACTGCCACGGCGTCGCGTGCAGTCCGTTGGCAACAGCGACCGACATCAAATCATGCCAGTGTGGGTGGAACTCGACCTCGTCGATGCGATTTCCGTACCGGTCGTGCGTTCGCAGAACCGGAGGATTCTCGTTGGCGAGCCTGCCCCACTCCTGCACTTCGACGCTTCCGGCGAGATCTCCGAGTTCGTTCAGTTCACCGAGAGACCATCCCGCACCCTCACGATCGAGGCCCTCGCGCAATGACCGATCCTGGGATGTATTGTACGGCAGCAGGTCCGGAACCTGGTTGAACACCTCGTGGGTGACTGGAAAGGTCATGGCGTGACTCCTAACGATCGGAGGGCGAAAGCAACGAGATCTGGGATGACTTCGGGGCCCGATGCGCGATCCGGACCGAGCGGCCCGACAAGAATTTCTCCGACGGCTCCAACCAACCCGGCAGCCGCCAGCTCGACGTTCTGCTCGGGAATTTCGCCCGCTGCCACGCCTGCCACGATCGCCTGGGAGATGGCCGCGGTGAAGCTGCGCCGAAACACCAGCCGCTCAGCGTCCACCGCAGGATCGACCGGTTCGGCCAACAGGGCATACGCCATGGTCCGGTTCTTCATCGCGCGCCCGGCGAAGGTCTCGACTATCGCCGTGACGCGCTCGACGACATCACCCGAGGACGACGCGGCTGCGACGGCATCGACTTCCCGGCTGCAGACCTCACGGAAGATGGCTACGACCAGGTCCGACTTGCTCTCGAAGTGGGTGTAGACGCTACCCGCGGACACTCCGGCCGCTGCGGCAACCGAGGCGATGGACAACCCGCCGTAACCCCGTGCGGACAGAACCTCGATCGCCGACGCGAAGAGTTTCTCGCGTCCAGCGTCGAGTCGGGCTTGCACGGCCGTGGTGCGGCGATACGGCATGACAAGAAGTGAACCATCGATTCATTGCTTCCCGCAAGCCCCCTCGAGTACCGTCGAGGGATGGCAGTCAGGATCGAACGCTCGGGACCCGTCACCACAATCGTTCTGTCACGCCCCGAATCGAGAAACGCGGTCGACGGCCCTACCGCTGCCGAGTTGGTGTCGGCCTTCGAGGAATTCGACGCCGACGACAACGCTGCCGTCGCAGTGCTGTGGGGTGAGGGCGGTACCTTCTGCTCGGGCGCGGACCTCAAAGCACTGGGAACGGAACGCTCGAACCACGCAACCGAGCACGGTGACGGCCCGATGGGCCCGACCCGGATGCGCCTGTCCAAACCGGTCATCGCCGCGGTGTCCGGATATGCCGTGGCCGGTGGACTCGAACTCGCGCTCTGGTGCGATCTACGAGTTATCGAGGAGGACAGCACCTTCGGGGTATTCTGTCGCCGCTGGGGTGTCCCTCTGATCGACGGGGGCACCGTCCGGCTGCCCCGGCTGATCGGCGCATCGCGCGCAATGGATCTCGTTCTCACCGGCCGTGCCGTCGACGCCGACGAGGCGCTGGCCATCGGACTGGCGAACAGAGTCGTTCCAGTCGGCCGGGCTCGCTCCGAGGCGGAAGCGCTCGCAGCGCAGCTGGCTCTCCTTCCACAAACCTGCATGCGCGAAGACCGACTGTCCCTCCTCGAACAGGACGGCCTGGACGAAGAATCGGCGATCACCAACGAGTTTCGCCACGGCGCGATCTCGATGGCAGCCGATGCCCTCGGCGGCGCGCAACAATTCGCTTCCGGCGCAGGCAGGCACGGCAGCTCGACGCCGTGATCGATCGATTGAGCGTCGTCGACGACATCTTTCTGCGGACGCACCGAGGTTACGGACTACCGATCATCCTGCAGGGCATCTGGCGCAGCGACGAAATCGTCGACGTGGTCGATTTCGCTGCGGTGCATGCCAATCTCGCGTTGGGGCACCTCGGACGACGCGTCGTGACTCCCCGTATCCGCGGCGCACGTAGGCGATGGAGACCGTGCACCGACGCCCTCCCTCTGGCCTATGAACCAGATCCCATAGCCGACGTCGATGTGCTCGACTGGGCCGACGCACAGGGCGACGTCGACCTCGATCCTGAGCTCGGTCCCGGATGGCGTATGTCTTTGGTGCACACGGACTCCGGCGGAACAGTCATGTCCCTGGTGTGCTCGCACGCGCTGGCCGACGCGGCCGGACTGGTGCGGGCTGCGGGCGCAGCGTTCGACGGGCGCGCACCCAGACCTGCTCCCTCGAAATCCACCTCGGATCTCGCCGACGCACTGTCGCTTGCCGCCCGGGTGAGCGTCGCGTCGATCCGTGCCACGGCCGGGCTGATCTACACCCGTTCGGCACGCCGCGAACTAGGCGCGTATCGAAGCGCCGCTCGCTCCCTGAAGAAGCACGACGTGCACATCAGTTCTGCGGTGTTCGACATCGATGCCACACTGTCGAACTCCGAGTTCATCTCCGTCGTCGCACGAGTCGCTGCTGCGCTCGGTGAATCCGAACCCGTCACGGTCAATGTTCCGTTCCGTTCGAAGATCAAGGGATCCAATCGGATCGGCATGGCGACCGTCGAAGTCTCTGCCGCCGACACAGCCCTCCAGATCAAGTCGGCGACCAAAGCTGCGTTCGGCAGGCCCGCGGGTGCACCGAGCGGATTTCCCGCAGAAGCGGTGCAACTGATGTCGGACGAGAAAGCAGCGTCGTTGACAGCGTCGCCCGGTACAGCTCGGGTGCTGTGTTCCAACATCGGCCCGATTCCGGCGGCACTGGAGTCCATCGCCGGCCGTCGCGCACGCTCCCTCGCGACACGGGCGATACATCCAGGCGCCGAGGGCAAAACCACGGCGACGGCTCTCTCCGCGTACGTCTCGAGGACGGAAGCGACGACGACTCTGTCGCTCGTCGCTACCGAGAAACAGTACGCACCGATTCTCGCCGACCGCGCTGCCACCGTGCTCGAAGGCTGCGCGTTCGAGTACAAGTCGTGGTAGCAGGGGGGCGCGTAGGCCGAGAAAGTTCTACCGTGGACCCATGAGCGAGCACGACATCTACAGCAAGATCGAGCAACTGGTGGCCACCGAGCACAAGCTGCGGTCACAGACCGAGGCCGGTGAGCTCGACCCCGTCGACGAGCAGGCGCAACTGGCGTCGATCGAGCACGCGCTCGATCAGTGCTGGGACCTCCTCCGCCAGCGCCGAGCACGTCTGGACGCGGGACAGAATCCTGACGAGGCGACGGCCAATCCCGTCGAGCAGGTCGAGCACTACCTGCAGTAGAGACGGTCAGACGAGGCGGTTGGTGACCTCGTTCGGCAGGAACCGCAGTGCCGCATCGATCCCGCGCCACTTGAGCCCAGGCAACGCTGCGCGCCGCGGTTCCTTTTCGATGGCCGTGACCATAGCCGAGACGCCCTCGTCCAGGGTCGCGGTCAGAGCCTTGTTGTCGCCTGCCTTCGAGGACATGTCGGTGGCGATGAAGCCTGGCAAGAGTGTGGTGACGACGATGTCCGTCTTGGCCAGTTCGGCCGAGAGAGCCTCACCGAGCGCCGCGACGCCTGCCTTGCTGGCGGAGTAGACGGCCTTCGCTCCTGGCAATCCTCGGTCGGCGCTGATCGAGGATACGAGTACCAGGTGGCCGTACTTCTGCGCCCGGAAGATCTCCAGCGCCGCCTCGCACTGGGACAGCGCGCCGATGAAGTTGGTGCGTGCCGTCGCAAGGTTTGCGTCGGCACGTCCACTGCCGATCTTGGCGCCCTTACCGAGTCCGGCGTTGACGATCACCCTGTCGAGTCCTCCGAGCTCGTCCCGCATCTCGGCAAAAACACGCACGACGGCATCGTGGTCGGTGACGTCGAGGCTGCGTATCGCAATGGAGATTCCCGGGTTGGCGATGATCAGTTCGTCGCGCAGCGTTTCGAGCCGGTCCAGGCGCCTGGCACAGAGCGCCAAGTCTTTGCCCTGCGCAGCGAAACGCCTGGCCATCTCTTCGCCGAGGCCCGAACTCGCGCCGGTGATCAGAATCTTGTTCCTCGTCTTCCCCATGACCTTGGACCCTATGCCACTCTGGTGTGATGACAGAGCAGAGTAGGGACGAATTCGATGTCATCGTGATCGGCGGCGGTCCCGTCGGCGAGAACGCCGCGAGCTACGCCATCGCCGGGAGCGACCGCACCGCGGTGATCGTCGAACACGAACTGGTCGGCGGCGAATGCTCGTACTGGGCGTGCATGCCGAGCAAGGCACTGTTGCGGCCGAGCGAAGTCCTGGAGACGGCACGCAACATGCCGGGCGTGAAGGAACTCGTCGGCGAGCGCACGCTCGACGTCGACGCCGTCCTGGCACGTCGGGAATCCTTCACACATTCGCTCGACGATTCCTCCCAGGTCGACTGGGCAGAATCCGCAGGTATCTCGGTGGTCCGCGGCCACGGCAGACTCAGCGGCGAGAAGACCGTCGAGGTCGGCGACCGGACGCTCACCGCGCGTCATGCGGTGATCCTCGCTACCGGCACCACAGCATCGGTTCCGAACACGCAGGGACTACGCGACGCACTGCCGTGGACCTCCCGCGACGCCACCAACATCCACGAGATCCCCAAGCGAGTGGCCGTCATCGGGGGCGGGGTCGTCGCCTCGGAAGCGGCAACCTGGCTGCTGTCGTTCGGATCCGAGGTGACGATGATCGTCCGAGGATCCCGACTCCTGGCGAGCAGCGAACCGTTCGCAAGCGATCTGGTCGCCGAGGCCCTGCGGAAACGCGGCGCAAAGATCATCTTCGACGCCGACCTGACGGCCGTTTCCAGGCCGTCCGCCGAGGACACGGGCATCGGCAAGGTTCACGGAGGGCCCGCGGAACTGACCGTGGGTGGCGAAACGATCACGGTCGACGAAATCCTGGTTGCGGCGGGCCGAAAGCCCGCGAGCACCGACCTCGGCCTGTCGCTGGTCGGCCAGGAGGACGGGAAGTACGTCGACGTCGACGATCATCTGCAGGTACCGGGCGCCCCGTGGCTGTACGCGACGGGCGACATCAACGGCCGTGCGCCGCTCACCCACATGGGCAAATACCAGGGCCGCGTTGCCGGTGACGTCATCGCCGCTCTCGCAGACGGAAAACCGTTGCACGGCAAGCGCTTCACCGCGAGCGCGGACCACGGGCAGATACCCCAGGTCGTGTTCACTCCGCTGCAGGTAGCCGCCGTCGGGCACACCGAGAAGCAAGCACGGGACGCCGGAATCGACGTCGAAATTCTCGGCGTCGACATCGCAGTCGCGGGGTCGTCGCTGTATCAGGACAACTATTCGGGCCACGCACAGTTGGTGGTCGACAAGGCGGCGGACGTCATCGTCGGCGCGACCTTCGTCGGCCCCGGCGTCGACGAGTTGGTCCATGCCGCCACCGTCGCGCTGGTCGGCAAAGTGACCCTCGACGATCTGTGGCACGCTGTGCCGTCGTACCCGACGGTGAGCGAAGTGTGGTTGCGGCTGCTCGAATCGCGTCGTCAGCAGTAGGGACATCGGTGGAGACTCAGCGAGGTTTCGAGCGGCTCGTCAATTTCAGCGACGCCGTGGTGGCAATAGCGGCGACGCTGTTGATTCTGCCGTTGGTGGACATCGCCGAACCGAGCGCGGACCTCACCACGTGGGATCTGGTCTCCGAGCACTTCGTCGAGATCCTCGCATTCGTACTCAGTTTCGCGGTGATCTTCCGGCTGTGGCTCACCCATCACTCGATCTTCAAGGACCTGACGGGCTACACGATGCCGTTGGCGTGGGCCAACTTTCTCTGGCTTCTCAGCATCGTGTTTCTACCGTTTCCGACCAAGTTGATCGCCGAGAAGGACGGATTCGATCCGAGCGCGACGTCGTTGTACGTCGGCACGATCTCAGTCTCGGTGATCGCGATTGCCCTCATCGAATGGGTCATCGAGCGCAACCCGGACATCGCACCCTACAACTCAGGACGAAGCCTCGTGGGAGGGATCATCACCGCCGCCCTCATGCTGGTCGCATGCGCACTGTCGTTCACCGTTGTCGGGCTGTGGTCATTGGCAATTCTCGGCCTCGAGTCCCCCGTCCGTCGCATCATTGCGTCCCGGACGGCTAAGTTGAAGAGGTGAGCCAAGAGAACGGATCCAAGCAGCAGCCACTTCTGGTGCTGGGCAAGATCACCGAGATTCTCGACGCTTTCTCCTTCGACAAGCCCTCGATGACCCTTGGCGAACTCCAGCACGCGACGGGTATTCCGACCTCGACGGTTCAGCGACTGGTGACAAACTTGGTCTCGCAAGGGTTTCTGGACCGCAGTGGCGACGGAATCCGAATCGGGGTCAGGATGGCCTACTGGGCCGCGACGGCAACCAAGGACCTCGATGTGCTGTCGATCGTCAACCCAGTACTCAAAGAGGTTCGGGATCTGACAACCGAAACAACCTGCTTCTTCCGCCCGGAACAGAACTACCGCGTCTGCGTCGCGATCGCAGAGACCAGGCATGCGCTACGCCGAGACATGTACGTCGGCAAAGTGATCCCGTTGAATGTCGGCTCGGCGAGCAGGGTCCTCCTCGCGTACGACGACGCACTCGCCGAACGGATACTGTCCGGCACACTCGAATCCATGACCGACGCCTCGATCACCGAGGCGGACACCCTGCGTGCGACCTTGGTCCAGGCCCGCGCCGACGGGTACGCCATCACAACCGGTGAGCGAGAGTCCGGAGCGTCGGGCTTGTCGGCACCGGTGTTCGACTCGGCGGCCGATGTCATCGGGGCGCTGACCATCAGCGGCCCGACCCTCCGAATGCCGTTGTCACAGTGCGAGGAGTGGGTGGACCTGCTCGTGTCCCACGCCGAGCAGATAACCCGAACCCTCGGCGGCCGTTACCCTTCCTGAAAGTTGACGGGATGGAGTGGGCGCGAACCCGTCGCCATCGCCGCGGCATTCTCTGCGCACAGACGAGCCATCTCGGACCGGACCGAGACCGTCGCACTCCCGACATGGGGCAACAGAACTGTATTGGGCAGTCCCGCAAGACCGGGCTCCAGCGCGGGCTCGCGCTCGTACACATCGAGCCCGGCGCCTGCGATGACACGCTCACGCAGCGCTCGCACGAGTTCGGCCTCGTCGACCACAGGCCCGCGAGCGGTGTTGATCAGGATCGCGGAATTCTTCATCGCCCACAGCGCACGTTCGTCGACCAGGTGGTGGGTGGATTCACTCAGCGGAACATGCAGGGACAGAAAGTCACTCGTCGCGACCAGCTCTTCCCACGACACGTGTTCGACGCGTCCCGCGAACTCACCCAACTCCTCGTCGGTCACCTCGCGATCGGACGGCGGACGGGGACAGAACTTGACCGTCATACCGAAGCCGAGTGCACGAGAAGCGGTGGCACGTGCAATCCGGCCGAAGCCGGCGAGGCCCAGCACCTGGCCTGACACGTCGCTGCCGAGCAGCAGTTCCGGTTCCCAGCCCGTGAACGCACCGGACCGAACGAAGTGATCTGCCTCGATCGCACGCCGGGCAGTGGACAGGATCAGCAGCATCGCGATGTCGGCCGTCGAATTGGTCAGTACACCGGGAGTATTGGCGACGGTGATGCCACGCGCAGTAGCTGCATCGACATCGATGTTGTCGAATCCCACTGCATAGTTGGAGATTCCGGTGATCTTGGCAGAGGCGAGCAGTTCCGCATCGAAACGGTCGCGGAGTTGGGACACGACCACCGAGTACTCCCCCGACGCGCACCGCTCCACCAGACCGTCGTGGTCGAGTTCGACGACGTCGACCTCGCCCGCCGCAGCAAGAATGTCCATGCCGGGAGCGGGAATCGGCGTCGTGACGAGAATTTTGCTCATATGACCCACTCGAAAGCCCGGGCGGCAGGAGTGGAGCCCGCGGAATGACCAGATTGGCTTGAACGTGCACCCTGGACGGTTTTGGAGCGCATGGGCTCACCGAGTTCGGCGAGGAGCTTCTCGGAAATCTCGACCATGCCTGCCAGCGTATCGGGTGTGAACCAGTCCGGGCGGGTGGCAAACAAGATGTCTTCGCTCGAGGTGTTTCCACTTGCACCGGGCGCGAAGGGGCAGCCGCCCAGACCACCGAGGGAACCGTCGACCATCGTGGCGCCCGCCGTGATCGCGGCAAGGGTGTTGGCGACGCCGAGTCCCCATGTGTCATGACCGTGGAACACGATGCGCCTGGCGGGCGATTCGGCGGCCACGCGGGACACGAGGGAGGACACCTGAGCGGGTACAGCCTGGCCGAGCGTGTCGCAGATGACGATATCGCTGGTGCCGGTTGCTCGTTCGTCGTTGGCGATCGCCAGTACTCGCTCCTGCGGGACCTGACCTTCGAACGGGCAGGTGAACGACGTGGCGATGCACAGTTCGATCTGCCCGCCGACGGACTGGGATATCTGCACTGCGTCGGGCATCGCGGCGAGGGATGCCTCGGTGGTTCGCCCGATGTTGGCCTCGTTGTGCGAGTCGGAGGCCGAGAAACAGTATTGGAAGTTGCGTGCGCCTGCGGCAGCGGCCTTTTCGACGTGTCGCGGCGTCGCAACCCACACCCAGCAGCGTTCGAGCTCCTCCGCAGAGAGTTCTCCGATGACCTCGAGGGTGTTCGCCATGGGCGGCACCAGATCTCCGCGCGCCATCGACCCGATTTCGAGGGCGGGCACGCCCGCCTTCAGCAAGCCGCGTGCGACCTGCAGTTTCCGATCGACGTCGAGAAGCTTCCCGGTCAGTTGCAATCCGTCGCGCAGCGTGACGTCACGCAACTGGGCTTTGGGTACGAACTCGTACATCAGGCGTCCTCTCTGCCCAGTAGGTCTCTCAATACTTCCGCGGTGTGTTCACCGAGATCGGGGCCGACCGACCTGATGGGAATCGACTTCCCGCCGATCACCGGCACGATACCGACGAATCCCACATCGGCCGGTTCGTCGCCACCCGTGTCGACCGGGAAATGCTGAATCATGTCCCGGGACGCGTACTGCTCGTCGGCGACGACATCGGCCGCGGTGTAGATCGGGCCTGAGGGCACACCTGCGTCATCGAGAATCTTCAATGCCTGTTCACGCGAACGCATTCCGGTCCAGGCGCTGATCGCGGCGTCGAGTTCGTCGCGACGCTTCCAGCGGCCTGCGTTCGTCGCGAGTTCCGGGTCGGCCCCGAGGTCCGGGCGCTCGATGGTGTCCATGTAGCGCTGAAAGATCGCGTCGCCGTTCCCAGCGATGACCACCGAGTGACCGTCGTTGCACATGTATGCGTTCGAAGGCGCAATACCTTCCATCCGTCCGCCGGTTCGCTCGCGCTCGACGCCGTAGGCGAGATAGTCCGGGATGAGTGATTCCATCATCGACAGAATCGACTCGTTCAGTGCGACGTCGATGGATCGTTGCTCCAGCGACAAACCAGCTTTCGCGGTCTGTCGCTGGAAAAGAGCCATGACGCAACCGAATGCGGCATACAGCCCCGCGATGGAGTCGCCGATCGAGACCCCGACGCGTACAGGCGGCCGATCCGGATCGCCGACGAGGTTACGGAATCCCCCGTAGGATTCGGCCACTGCGGCGAAACCGGGGCGCTCGGACATCGGGCCGGTCTGACCGAATGCGGAGATGCGCGTGATGATCAGGTCGGGATTCTTCGCACTGAGCGTCTCCGGAGACAGGCCCCACTTCTCCAGCGTTCCAGGCCGAAAGTTCTCGAGCACGATGTCGCTCTTGGCGGCAAGATCGATGACGTCCTGACGGCCCTGCTCGGTGCGCAGATCGAGGACGATCGACTTCTTGTTCCGGTTGATCGTGCGGTACAGCATCGAGGTCGTCCCGGAGTAGAGACGCCAATTGCGCAGTTCGTCTCCGGTACCGGGCCGCTCGACCTTGATCACCTCGGCGCCGAAGTCTGCGAGCATGCGCGCCGCTGTGGGTGCGGCGATGTAGTTTCCGAGTTCGAGCACTCGGACGCCATCGAGGGGTAAGGACATCGGTTCCCTTTCGGTACTACACACGCCTGTGTGACGGGCCACACTTCTACTCACATTATGGGCACAGATTCACTTCATGAGCAATCCCTCGGTGAGTGCGTAGTTACGTTCGGCGGTAATTACTCGCGCACGGGCGCGAAGCGCATTACAGGGGCTGCGCCCGCTTCACCTGGTCCGCCGCCCGAGAAGAATCCAGTTCCACCGGTGAGCGCACGATAACTTCCCCCACCCTGAGAACTCCGGTGGTCAGCGGTTCCGCGCGAAGCCCACCCCGGCCGATCAACGCTTTCCGAGCTCCTTCGACGACCATCGTGTCCATCCAGACACACGGATGAGCGGTCCTACCGCCGCGAAATCGCACCGGCCCATCGCCGGAATCGAGCTCGAATTCAAGACCGCGCAACGGATCGAGCTCGAGCCCACGGACGACGATGTTTCTCCTGGCCACGGCGGTATCCGGAACGTCGACGCCCAGGATGTCCCCGACGGCTTCCCACGCCTCCACAGCCAGGAACGTCACTGCGGCCTCGGTGTGCGCCTTGACCCCGAAGAAGCGATCGCCGCGAATACCCTTGTTCGCCACGACGTCCACCGCGTCGACCAACGACGTGGCGACATGGCCTGCGGGACCGTCCTTCGCACGGCCGAAGTAGGCATGCTCGGGCGAGACCAGCAGTTGGAGGATGTCGGCTCGGTATTCGAAGTCCATGCCGACGATTCTCCATCCTTCCAAAAACCTACCCGCCGGTAAGTTCGATCCGTAGACTCGCAAACATGTCAGCGAACACCACTGTGAAGACCTCGGACGGCATCGTCGAAGGAAAGCCGGTCGGCGACCTCATTACGTGGCGGGGCATCCCGTATGCGGCTCCACCGGTGGGCCCTCGCCGGTTGCGGGCACCTCAACCGGTGCAACCGTGGCATGGCGTGCGGGACGCAACCGAATGGGGCAACGCGTCGGTTCAGCACAAGCGGGGCACGATGCTCTCGGTCGGCAAGTATCAGCCGTCGAGTGAAGACTGCCTGACGCTCAACGTATTGGCGCCGAGCCGTCCGAGCAGCAAGCCGCGTCCGGTCATGGTGTTCATCCACGGCGGTGCGTACACACTCGGCACGTCGGCGACGCCTCTGTACGGCGGAGGATCTCTCGTGCGGCGCTCGCTGCGCGACAGCGACGGGATCGTGTACGTCTCCATCAACTACCGACTCGGCGCTCTCGGCTACCTCGATCTGACACAGTTCTCGACGCCGACCAGGACGTTCGATTCCAACCTCGGCCTCCGCGACCAGGTCGCGGCACTGGAGTGGGTGCAGCGCAACATCGCTGAATTCGGCGGCGATCCGTCCAACGTGACGGTATTCGGCGAATCGGCTGGCGGGAACGCCGTCACGACGCTGATGGCGACGCCCGCGGCCGAAGGACTCTTTCACCGCGCGATCTCGGAAAGTTCGGCTCCCGGACTGGTCGCGACGCAGGATCGTGCGACGGGGTGGGCACGAGAATTCGTCGGATTCCTCGGCGACGGCGGCAACGTCGCCGACACGCTCGATCAGGCGGACGTCGCTCGATTCGGCCGGGCTGGAACGAAGCTCGCGTTCTCCGTCCTGAAGAACACTCCTGGATTGCATCCTTTCGGACCTGTCGTCGACGGTGACTACCTTCCCAAGAACCCGCTCGACGCCTACCAGGACGGCTCGGCTCATCAGGTTCCGTTGATCATCGGCACCAACGGTCGCGAAGGCACCCTCTTTCCGAAGTTCCTCGATGCGCTACCGACCAACCCCGCGCGTATCGACACGCTCTTCTCGCTGACCGACCCGGCCGCCAAAGATGCTGTCACCGACGCATATCCGGGCTACCCGAGCCAGTCGACTGCAATCGACATCGGCGGCGATTTCACATTCTGGAAGCCGTCGCTCGAAGTGGCCGAAGCGCATTCGAGACGGGCACCCACCTTCAGCTACCGATTCGATTTCGCACCGCGGGTGATGAAGTGGCTCGGACTCGACGCAACCCATGGTTTCGAATTGTTCGCGGTCTTCGGAATCAACGAAACCCTGTTCGGCAAGGTCATGACCGCCCCAGGGGGACGCAAGGCGTTCGCGGAGGTCACCGAGAAGGTTCAGTCGAACTGGTTGCATTTCGCACGCACCGGCACGGCACTGCCCGAGTGGCCTGCCTACGACGAAACTGCAAGAGAGACCATGATTTTCGACGCCCGCACCCGAGTCCAACGTGATCCGCGGCGTGACCGTCGCCAAGCATGGGAGGGATACAAGGGCTACGCGAGCCAGAAAACGGAACCTTCGGCTACTTGAGCAGTCGGGACATCCGGCGGTCGGCCAAGATCTTGCCGCCGGTCTGGCAGGTTGCGCAGTATTGGAAGGAACGCTCCGCGTAGGAGACTTCGCGCACAGGATCACCGCACACCGGACACGGAAGTCCCGTTCGCGCGTGCACTCGCATACCGGAGCGCTTCTCCCCCTTCAACCGTGCGGCGTCCTGGCCAGCCGAGCGGGATACGGCATCTGTGAGCACATCTCGCATCGTGCGGTACAGAAGAGCGACCGCCTCGGAGTCGAGGCCCTTCGAGGACGCGAACGGCGATAATTTCGCGACATGCAGGATCTCGTCGGAGTACGCGTTCCCGATGCCGGCGAGCAATGACTGATCGACGAGAGAGGTCTTGAGCCGCGCCGTCGTCCCACCGAGGATCTCGGCGAATTCGGCCTCGGTAACTTCGAGGGCGTCGGGACCGAGCCGTGCGATGCCTGGCACGTCCTGCGGATTTCGTACCACCCACACCGCCAGGCGCTTCTTGGTCCCGGCTTCGGTCAGGTCGATCGCCGGCGTCAGACCTTCGGGCGTGAAGAAGTGAACGCGAAGCGCGAGCGGGCCTTTGCCCGGCTTGGGCGGAGCGGCGGACGGATTGTCCGTCCATCGCAGCCAGCCACCGCGGGACAAATGGGTGATCAGCCACAGGTCACCTGCCTGTAATGCGAGGTGTTTGCCGAAACGCGCGGCGTCGGTGACGTCTCGGCCCTGCAGATAGGTGATCGGCGGGTCGAACGTCTTGAGCACACTCAGCGCAGCGATGTCGATGCGGCCGATGACGGAACCGACCGCGTGCTCGCGCAGGAAGCCCGCGAGCGCTTCGACCTCGGGTAACTCGGGCATGAAACCATTATGGGGGCAAACCTGCTGTAAGAACGGAGGATGGCCGCACAACGAGTACTGATCACCGGCGCCAGTGTCGCGGGACCCACCTTGGCATTCTGGCTCGACCGAGCCGGATTCGACGTCACCGTTGTCGAACGGTCCCCCGAACTTCGACTCGGTGGGCAGAACGTCGACATCCGCGGAACGGGCCGCGAGGTAGTGCGTCGTATGAACCTCGAAGCCACTCTGCTCGCGAACGGCACCACCGAACAAGGCACCCGGTTCGTCGACGACGCCGGGAGGACCATTGCGGAGTTCCCGGCGGGCACCGACGACAGCAGCGGAGCGACCGCCGAACTGGAGATCCTGCGCGGTGAACTGGCCCGGATCCTCGTCGAATCGGCAGGTCCGACGACCACCTACCGTTACGGCGATCACGTCGCCGGGGTGACACAGGATGCCGCCGGAGTCGACATCGTCTTCGCGAGCGGAGCCGCCGAGCGTTTCGATCTCGTGTTCTTTGCCGACGGAATCCGTTCCAGCAGCCGCGAACTGGTCTTTGCCGGCGAGGCAGACATTCGCGATCTTGGGCTGTACACCGCGTACGGAACGATTCCGAGGATCGACACCGACGACTCCTGGTGGAGGTGGATGAACGCCGACGGCGCCCGCGTCGTCGGCCTCCGCCCGGACAACCTCGGCACCACCCGGTTCAGTCTGTCGTGGATGTCTCAGTCGCGTGGCTACGAGAGAGCGGACCCGGACGACGTCGTCGCGGCGATCCGCGCCACGTTCGGCGACGTCGGCGGCGAGGCCCCTCGCATTCTGGGGGCTGTGGGGAGCGGCTCCGAGCTTTACGTCGACTATTTGTCCCAGGTGCGTGCGCCGCGATGGTCGAACGGGAGGGTTGCGCTCGTCGGCGATGCAGCGTGGTGCGCGACGCCGCTGAGCGGAATGGGAACGACACTGTCGGTCACCGGCGCGTACATCCTGGCCGGTGAGCTAGCACGCGCGAGCGACCATCGCGCTGCTTTCGCGCAGTACGACGCGGTGATGAGGCCCCTCGTCGACCGCGCCCAGAAGCTCCCGCCGGGAACTCCGAAGGTTGCCCACCCATCGACCCGAGTGGGGGTCGCCGTGATGCGGAGCATTCTTCGCCTCGCCGGGTCCAAGCCCGCCCGCGTCCTGGCCAGCAAGTTCGCGAGCCCGGACGCCGAGGCGACCGCGCTGCCCGACTATCGCGAGCTCGACGCTTAGAATAACTTCCGTGATGGTTCCTACCCCGTACGAGGACTTACTGCGGCACGTGCTCGAGACCGGCACGGCGAAATCGGACCGCACCGGAACCGGAACGACGAGCGTGTTCGGGCACCAGATGCGCTTCGATCTCAGTGAGGGCTTTCCGCTGATCACCACCAAGAAGGTGCACCTGAAGTCCATTGTCTACGAGCTGCTGTGGTTCCTGCGCGGTGAATCGAATGCGACGTGGCTGCAGGAACGCGGCGTCAGCATCTGGGACGAGTGGGCGGCCCCGGACGGTGAACTCGGCCCCGTGTACGGCGTTCAGTGGCGGTCGTGGCCGACGCCGTCGGGAGAGCACATCGACCAGATCTCTCAGGTGCTCGAGACGCTGCGCACCAATCCGGATTCGCGCCGCATGATCGTCTCCGCGTGGAACGTCGGTGAGATTCCGCAGATGGCGCTACCTCCATGCCACGCTTTCTTCCAGTTCTACGTCGCCGACGGCAAGCTCTCGTGCCAGCTGTACCAACGCAGTGCCGACCTCTTCCTCGGGGTTCCGTTCAACATCGCGAGCTATGCGCTGCTGACACACATGGTTGCCGCGCAGGCCGGCCTGGGCGTCGGCGATTTCGTGTGGACCGGCGGCGACTGCCACATCTACGACAATCACCGCCAGCAGGTCACCGAGCAGCTCGCGCGTAAGGCATTCGCATACCCCACATTGAAACTGGCACAACGAGATTCGATCTTCGACTACGAGTACGAGGACATCGAGATCGTGGGCTACGAGCACCACCCGGCGATCAAGGCCCCGGTCGCGGTATGACGCACGTCGGCCTGATCTGGGCACAGGCCAGGGGCGGTGTCATCGGCGACGGCAATTCCATTCCGTGGCACGTTCCCGAGGACACCGCTCACTTCAAGTCCATCACTCAGGGGCATCCGGTGGTCATGGGCCGCAGGACGTGGGATTCGCTACCCGAGCGTTTTCGGCCTCTGCCGGGTCGTCGCAACATCGTCGTGACGCGTGATTGCGACTGGTCTGCGGACGGCGCCGAGTCTGCAGGCAGCGTCGACGACGCGTTGAACCGGGTCGACGACGGCACGGTCTGGGTCATGGGCGGCGGCGAGATCTACCGGGCGGCATTGCCCTTCGCCTCCGAATTGCAGGTGACCGAGCTCGACATCGATGCCGACGGCGATACGACTGCGCCGACCATTCCCGACGGATGGACAGCGACGGCTGGCGAGTGGCAGACGAGCCGAAAAGATGGCGTTCGATATCGGTTCCTGAAGTACGGCAAGGCTTACCGAACTCCCTGATTCGCACCGACTTTCGTCGAGTTGAGCCTCGGCACACGAACCGTTGGGCCATACTGGGCGCATGGACAAGAAGTCACTCACCGCCCTTGCCCGACAACAACTGAAACTTGCTGTGGGGGCCTCGAGTGGCCGCAGTTCTCAGACCGTCTACGGCGGCCACCAACGACATCTTCGTCAGACCGTGGTGGCATTGGCAGCTGGCAACGAGCTCGCCGAGCACGACCTGTCCGGGGAATCGACGGTGCTGGTACTCAGCGGACAACTGAAGCTCGTCAGTGGCGAAAAATCGTGGAAGGGTTCCGCCGGGGACCTGTTGGTGATTCCTGATGCCCGCCACAGCGTCGAAGCAGTCGAAGACGTGGCGTTTCTGCTGACCGTCGCCGTCTAGGTAATCGCCGTCTAGGTAGTCGCCGTTCAGACAGTCGAACCGCGGACGACGAGGACCGGGCAGTCGGCGGTGTGGATCAACGCATAGCTCGTCGAGCCGAGCAACATCCCACTGAAGCCACCACGACCCCGGCTACCGACGACGATCAACGACGCCTGTTCCGACAGTTCGGAGAGGACGCGAACCGGGCGATCCTGGGCGACGACGCGTCGCACCTCGACGTCCGGGTACTTCTCCTGCCAGCCGGCAAGGCTTTCCGCAAGAAGTGCCTCCTCCGACGCGGCGACGTCGTCCCACCCGAGCGGTACGGCAGCGATCTGCCCCAGTGAAACGTCCGACCACACGTGCACGGCGATCAGCGATGCACCTCGGTGTGACGCTTCGTCGAACGCGGCTGCCAAGGCACCTTGATTGACGGCCGAGCCGTCGACGCCGACGACCACTGGCCCCAGCACCGGTGGACGCCCGTCGATACTTCGGCCGCGCACCACCGCCACGGGCGAGGAGGCATGCGCGGTGAGTCCGATCGACGACGAGCCAAGGAGTCCTGCACCGGATTCGCCCAGCCCGCTCGCGCCGAGCACCACCATCGCGCTGTTCTCCGACTCCGATAGCAGGACGTCGACGACTTTGCCCGTGCGCGCATCGGTTTCGATCGTCTGAGGTCCATCGATGCTCTCGCGCGCGAGCGTTTCGGCGGCGACGAGACGCGATCTCGCGACCGCTTCGAAGTCGGCATTCTGGGACGCATCGAGATGCGGGGGTGCGTCGATCGCCGTCACTATGCGCAGCGAGAAATCACGACCGAACGCTGTGTGCGCGGCCCAGACGACGGCAAGATCGGATGCGTCAGAACCGTCGATCCCGACGACGATGGTGCTGTTGCTGCTCACGTTGGCCGCCTCCGCTCGGTGTGCGCCCAAGCGTAGACGACGCGCCGGATGCTGCGGGTCTTATCTTCGCGTGCAAGGACCCTCTCTCCGGTTCCCGATCGAATGAATCGATCGATAACCGGAGAGAGGGTGCTCTCCCACAGACCCCCCGGGGGTTCGAGTGCGCGCGTCCGGTCAGGACGCGCGGAGTTTTTCGGCGTCGTGCGCCCGCGCACGCATTCGCACTTGTTCGAACGCAGTTGCCTGCGTCTCCAGATCGCCGAGGAAGTCCGACAGAATTCGCCGATTCCGATCTCCGACGCCGAAGTCCGTGCGTTCGAAGATCTTCCACGCTCGGATGGCAGGCAGAAGAACCTCGTCGAGATGCCTGCGCAGGTCGTAGATCCCGTCGCGGGCGATGAGCATTGCACTTCGCTCGAAGCCGGGCAGCCCGCTGCCCGGCATCTGAAAGTTCATCACGACCTCGGTGATGGCCTTGAGCGTCTGCGACGGAGCAATGTCCAACGCTGCGGCCACCACATCGCGATGGAACTCGACGTGCAGTTCTTGATCCGCAACGATTCGCCCCAGGACAGTCGAGGCAACCGGGTCTGCGCATTCGATCGCGGTGTTGCGGTGGCTGACCATGGTGGCCATCACATCGACGGTGCCGTGCACGATCGACCTCAGCAGGTCGTCACCTTCCATCGAGGAATCGATACCGATGGTCGTGCACTGAAAACGTGCTCGGTCCAACGCGATTGGATCCACACTGCGGGTGGCGACGAGATATTGCTGGATCGCGCCGGCGTGCAGACGCTTCTCCCCGGTCCACTCGTCAAGCCACGCTGCCCACGACCCGCCCACAGCGGAACTGTGTACGCCGTGGTCACGCGCAGTGTTGTTGTGCGTCAGCAGTGTTGTGATCAGAGCAGCTTTGGCTGTCTCGGTGAGAGAGGATCGGCGCTGACCCCAATACTGTTCCGGCCGAACGATCAGCGCGGGATCCCAGGTTCGGGCGGATGCCAAGTGACGTTGTAGGCACCGCTCGATCACCGGTTCGAGATCTCGTAGTACAGCGCGTCGGTCCGATGCTCTGTTCACTGACGCCACCCCCTCGAGACCGGTGATCCGAAACTGACCAGCCGACCTTCGGATCGGCACGAACACGACGCTAGGCCCACGGCCCACCTCGCGAGAACCTTCTGCGCATTGTTTAGGCAATGTCGCAACTGGTCCGACGGCGCTGTTGAGAACCTTCACAAACTTGTTGCTCGAAACACTGGATAACGCGTTGATAACATCCTATGATCAAGTCTGTTAGCAGCCCGGAAACAAACTTCTGGTCTGAAACTGACGCGTTTCTTGCGGGTTTTCAAGCTTAACTTGCGTGGATGCGCAATAATACGCATCAGTAACTTTCTTTCCGTCAGAGCCGAAGTTCCTACACGAAGGGCTGATCTGTGACCGTTCACAACACGACGAGCCTCGGAATAATGGTTGCAGGACAGCCTGCATCCGCACCGCTACGAGACTTCCGCGCTGTGGCCCGGCTGCTCGTCGGCCACTTCGCCGCCAATACACCGTGCGGATCCCTTCCAGGCGAACAACTTCACGGCGACGTCACCGAATTCACTGTCAAATGCATCAGCATCGCCGTGCAGATGCTCGACGAGCGGCGTGCGCCCAACGACAGCGATCTCGCCGAACTTCGCGCGAAAGCCAGTCAGTGGGCTCGCGAAGGTGTCCCGCTCGAATCGGTTCTGACGGTGTACCACGAAGGAATTCAGATCGGTTGGAATCTCGTCTCCAAGCGAGCAGGTGCGGGTGACACGCACGACCTGATCGAAGCAGCACGCATGTTCGTTCTGCTATCCGAGAAGGTGTCCATCGCCGCATCCAAGAGCTACGTCGAAGAATTGCAGTCGGTGGCCAGTGAGCACCACACTGCCGCACACACCTTGGTGTCCTCACTTCTGAGCGGACACAACGCGGTGTCCATCGCCCGCCAGTCCGGAATCGAGCTCGCCGACAGTTACCTCGTGCTCGCCTTGTCCGTACCGTCGCACCCCGACGAGAACGATCCGGCGATTCAGAAGACCGTGGCAGCACGACGCAAGTTGCGCCGCGTACAAGCCGAGTTGGCAACCATCTGCGGTCGCACTCCCCTGTCGATGCTCAGCACCGAAGGCGGAACCGTCCTCATCCCTGGAGTCCACGACGAGGAGTGGGTGGAAGCACTCGTCCACCGTCTGAGCACGGCAGCCGAGGTTCCGCTGACGGTCACCGCGGAACAAGCAGCAACCGCCGGCATCCCGACGGCGGCAGACCAGGTCCACGAACTGCTCGCGCTCGCCCACCAACTCCATCGTCCATCCGGTTTGTACCGAATGGACGATCTGGTTCTCGAATACCAGCTCACCAGGCCGGGACCCGGCCGTCGCCACCTGCGTCAGATCCTCGAACCACTCGACGCTTCACCTGAGCTGCTGGAAACGTTGGAGATCCACATCTCACACGATCTCAACCGTCAGCGCTCGGCCCGGCAACTTCACCTGCACACCAACACGGTGGACTACCGGCTCAAGAGAATCGCGCAGCTCACCGGATTCGACCCGACGAGGCCGTCGGGGATCCGTCATCTGCAGGCTGCGCTCGTCGCCCGTCGGCTCGAGTCCGCACAGGGCGCAGCGTAGGGAATTATTCGTTCGAGGTACTAGTTACACCCGTCGACAGTGTTCGATCCATGCCCCGGGTACCAACACATTTGCCGCTTCGAGCGGCCACTTGCCGAGAGGCGCACTGGCGGACGCTGTCGCTGTGAGAACCGCCCACACTCGTGTGGGCGGTTCTTCAGGTAAACAGGAGTCTGAAATGACTACCGCAGCACTGACCGTGCACCTCAACGATGTCGTCAAGGAATATTCCACCGGCGAACTACCCGTGCGAGCGCTCGACGGGGTGAACCTGACGATTTCGGGCGGGCAATTCGTCTCCCTCGTCGCACCCTCCGGGGCAGGCAAGAGCACCCTTCTGCACATGCTCGGTGCTCTCGACGTCCCCGATTCCGGGTCGATTCTGTTCGACGGCGTCGACATCACCGGGCTCAGCGACAACCAGCAGTCCGACTTCCGGCGCCACCGCGTCGGGTTCGTCTTCCAGTTCTTCAACCTGCTGCCGACGATGTCCGCGTGGGAGAACGTCGCAGTACCCAAACTGCTCGACGGCACCCCGATGTCCAAAGCCAAAGTCGACGCGCTTCGCCTGCTCGATCTGGTCGGATTGGCCGATCGCGCCGAACACCGCCCTGCTCAATTGTCGGGTGGCCAGATTCAGCGTGTTGCCATTGCTCGGGCCCTCGTCATGAACCCCGCTCTGATCATCGCCGACGAGCCCACCGGAAACCTCGACTCCAAGACGTCGCACTCCGTGCTGGAGATTCTCGCCGACATCGCGCACGACAGCGGCGAAACCAGGGCAGTCGTCATGGCGACACATGACATGGAAGCCGCTCGGACGACAGACCGCGTGATCTCCATGCTCGACGGACGAATCGATACCGACGTCCTGTCAGGAACGGGGCTTTGATCCGAACCGCGTTCAGCCGATTTCGCGTCCTCGGGCTGCGAGATCTGCGTGCGCACTGGGTTCGGTCACTCGTCTCGACGGGTGTCGTCGCCGTCGCAGCTGCGCTTCTGGTGGCCGTCCTCGGAACGTACGGATCGCTCACCGGGTCGGTCGAAAAGCTCGCTGTCTCGATCGCAGGCAATGCCGACCTGGAAATCGTCGGCGTTACCGGCACCGGTTTCGCCGCAACCGAACTCGACGTCATACGCGCTGCGCCTGGAGTGGACGCAGCAGTTCCGTTGCTGCGCAGCGAGATCGTCACCGACGACGGACCGCTGACCGTGGTCGGAGTCGACGCCTCCATCACCGCGCTCGAGTCCGATCTGACCAGCGCGGTCTCGGGCTCGATCACCGATCTTGCGCGTCCAGGAGCCGTCCTCGTCGGCCCGGATACCGGATACTCCACAGGCCAGACCTTCGAGCTGGGCGGAACTTCCCTCACGGCGGTCGGAGTCGTCACCGGCGAAGGATCGCAGCGAATCGGTGGCGGCAACTTCATCGTCGCACCGCTGCCGGTCGCCCAGGCTCTCACCGATCGTGCAGGCCAACTCGATTCCGTCTTCGTCCTCGGTGACGCCGCGGACTCGGTCAGGGCAGCGGTAGACGGGCGAGTTGCCGTGATGAGCCCGGACTTTCGAGCAGACCGCGCCGACACAGTCATCAGCCTGACGCGAAACTCGACGCTGATGGTCTCGCTCATTGCGTTCGTCGTCGCCGGGTTCCTCGTATTCAACGTCATGAACATGGCCATCGCGAAACGACGACCGACCATCTCGGTGCTGCGATCCATCGGAGGTAAGCGGGGCACCATCGTCCGTGATCTGTTGGCCGAAGCGGCGTTGATCGGACTTGTCGCCGGCCTCGTCGGGGTGCCGCTCGGGATCGTCATGGGCCGCTACGCGATCGGGAGTCTGCCACCCTTCCTGGTCGAGTCGCTCGACGCCGAACTCGAGTACTCGCTTCCGGGTTACGCCATTCCTTCCGCAATCGTCATGTGCGTTCTTGCCTGTGTCGCGGCGTCGGCGCTCGCCGCAGTTCAGGTTTACCGAATTTCGCCGGTCGAGGCCCTGGCCGTCGGTGGATCGGAGACCACCGCCGGACCATCGGGGGCGTTCGCGTCGACCGCGGCAGTCCTCGGCGCCGGCGCCATCGCCGGTTCCGTCCTGCTCGCAGTGACCGTCGACGGACAGGCCGCACTAGCAGCAGGTGCGCTCTTCCTGGTCGGTGTCGTCGCCCTGTGCGTGGGAGGTACGCGCGTGATCGTCGGACTCGCAGGCGCTATCCCGCTGAGGTGGGGCGCCGCCGGCCGACTCGCAACAGCCACCATCGAACGCGCACCCGGCCGGATCTGGGCGACCGTCATGACGATCGTCATCGCCGTCGCCGTCATCGTCGGCGTCTCCGGCGCCTTGAACAACCTCACGCGATCGGCAACGACGTCGCTGGCGTCGCTCAACCGCACCGACGTGTACGTCGCGTTGACCTCCAGCGACGCCGTGCCTGCCGGAGCCACCCTCGATCCTTCTGTCGTACAGAGGGTTCGCGATACCCCGGGCGTCACCGACGTGGTCGAGGGTCAGTGGGCCTACGCCGATTTGGGCGACGAACTCGTCGCGATCCAAGGCGTCGCCGAGGGCAGTAACGCCGTGACTTTGTCCGTCCTCGACGACGCGGTCAAGGCCGCCGTCCTGCGGGGGGACGGCGTTGCAGTGTCCCGGAGTCTCGGCCTGGCGCTGGGTGTTTCGGCGGGAAGCACGATAGAACTACCCACCCCGACCGGCATTCGACCGGTGAAGGTGCTCGCGGTGGTCGACTACCTCAACGCAGCGGGCGGAACGATGGCCATCTCGGTCGCGTCGATGCAGGATTGGTTCGATAGACCTGGAGCGACCTATCTGGAGGTCACCGTCGACGACGACGCCGTCCAGGCAACCCTGGACGAGGAGCTTCCGCCCGAGGTCTACGTGTATTCCGGTCAGCAGGCTCTCGACGGCGCGAGCGGATCGATTGCGCAAGCCGGTGCTCTCGCCGTTGCGCTGCAATGGATCGTGGCTGTCGTCGCTGCGGTCGCATTGTTGAACACACTGATGCTGTCGGTTCTGGAACGACGACGAGAACTCGGCGTGCTTCGAGCGATGGGCGCGAGCCGCGGAACCCTCGGCAGGATGGTGCTCAGCGAGGCCCTGGCGGTCGGCGTCGTCGGCGGCGTACTGGGCCTGGCGATCGGAGGTGCCTTGCAGTACCTGAGCACCCTCATTCTCGGGGCGAGCACAGGGATAACGATCGACTACTCCGTGAGCCCGTCGATCCTGCTCTTCGGGCTCGTCGCACTGGTCCTCGCCCTGGTCGGGTCGCTCCCACCCGCTCTGCACGCGTCGAGGTCGACGATCGTCGACGCTATTGCAGCGGACTGATGCCACACCGGTACACTCATCCGTGCACTACACGCCTTCGTAGCTCAGGGGATAGAGCAACCCTCTCCTAAAGGGTAGGTCGCAGGTTCGAATCCTGCCGAGGGCACCACCAGCCGCCGTAGAATTCGCTGACATGACGGCCTACGTGCTCCTGCTGCGCGGCATCAATGTCGGTGGGAAGAACAAGATCCCGATGGCCGAACTTCGCGGCTTTCTCGGTGACCTCGGGTTCGAAGACGTTGCTACGTACATTCAGAGCGGCAATGCCCTGCTGACTTCCGATCACGGTGCAGATGCGATCCGAGAACTCGTCGAGGACGGTCTTCCTACCCGGTTCGACCTGGACAGTTCGATCATCAAGGTTCTTGTATTGTCCGCCGCGCAGCTTCGTGCCGTCGAGACGAACAAGCCCGAGGGTTTCGGCGACGAACCCGACAAATACCACAGTGATGCCATCTTCATGATGGGCATTGGCGTCGACGAGGCGATGGCAGTGTTCAACCCTCGCGAGGGGGTCGACGCGGTGTGGCCGGGCGACGGCGTCATCTATTCGCGTCGGGTAACCGCGCTGCGAACGAAGAGCCGACTGAGCGCAATTATCGAGTCTCCCCTCTACAAGTCGATGACCATCCGCAGTTGGAGTACGACGACCAAGTTGCTGTCGCGGATCGACGACATCGATGCCGCGAGAACCTGACCGCGGAGTCCGTGAGGCGCCTACTCTGCTGCAATGGGGAAGAAGAAGGTAAAGAAGGTCGAGTCGTACACCACTGTTCTGACGAAAAACGAGTACGAGACGGAGCTGGCTCGCCTCCAGAGGGAGCTTGTTCGTATGCAGGAGTGGGTCATCCGCGAGGGTCTTCGCGTTATGGTCATCTTCGAAGGCCGCGACACCGCAGGCAAAGGCGGCACCATCAAGCGGATCGTCGAACGGCTCAACGCTCGGTATGCGCGCGTCGTTGCGCTGGGTACGCCGTCGGACAAAGAAAAATCGCAGTGGTACTTCCAGCGGTACGTGGCCCAGCTCCCCGCCGAGGGTGAAATCGTGCTCTTCGATCGCAGCTGGTACAACCGCGCAGGCGTCGAAAAAGTCATGGGCTTCTGTACCGACGAGCAGTACGACGAGTTCTTCCGCACGTGCCCGGACATCGAGCGCGCACTGGTACGCGACGGCATAATCCTAATCAAGTACTGGCTCTCACTCAGCGACGACGAGCAGGAGAAGAGGTTCACGTCGCGAATGAACAATCCGACCAAGCGGTGGAAACTCAGCCCGATGGACTTGGAAGCGCGTGCCCGCTGGGTCGACTACGCGGAAGCTAAGGACTACATGTTCGAGCGCACCGATATCCCCGAGGCACCCTGGCACGTTGTCGACGCAGACAACAAGAAGGCAGCGCGCCTCAACGTCATCAGCCACCTCCTCTCCCTCGTCCCGTACGCCACGATCGAACACCCCGAGATCGACCTGCCGCCGCGTCAGAAACGTCCATATTCGCGGCCTCCGCTCGACTCTCAGTCATGGATTCCGAAAGCCTTCGCGCTGAAGTAGGCGGCTCTGCTCTGAGCAGAATCGCCCTGGCCGACCCGCGGAGTCGGACTAGGGTTCGAAACATGGGTCAGGTCATCAGCATCGAATCGCGCCGAGCAGTCGAACCTCGAGCAGCCGTAACTCGAGCAGCCGAATCGCCAACTGTCGAGCCGCTGTGGCGAGAGGTGGTCGGACATCGGTTGCGTGAGCGTAGACAGCATCGCGGTGAAACCCTGAACGACACAGCAACCCGCGCCGGTATTTCGCCTCAGTACCTGTCCGAGGTCGAACGAGGCCACAAGGATCCGTCGAGCGAAATCCTCGCGGCCGTCGTCGGCGCCCTGGGAACGTCCATCGGCGAAATCGCCGGTCTCGCGCACCATGACCTGACACGTGGTGGCGTGACAATGCTGGCTGCGTGATGGTGCTGGCTGCGTGACGATGCTTGCCGCCTAACGCCGTTCGAGTACTTGGTCGACGATTCCGTACGCGAGCGCGGCCGGCGCCGTCAGCACCAGATCGCGATCGGTGTCGTGGCGCAGTGTCGCGGCGTCGCGGCCGGTGTGCTTGGCCAGAATTGCTTCCATCTCCGACCGCACCCGCAGCACTTCATCGGCGGCGAGAATGAGGTCGGGAATCGTGCCGCGGCCCTGCGCAGCCGGTTGATGCAGAACCACACGACTGTGTGTCAGAGCAGATCGACGCCCCGGTGCCCCGGCAGCGAGCAACACCGCTCCGGCTGCAACCGCTTGACCCACACACGTCGTCGCGACCGGTGAGCCGACGAACTGCATGGTGTCGTACACCGCGAGCATCGCTGCGGTATCACCTCCCTCGCAGTTGATGTACATCGAGATCTCCTGGTCGGGAGAATCAGCCTCCAGATGGAGCAGCTGCGCGATTAGCGCGTTCGCGACACCCGCGTCGATACCGGTGCCGAGATACACGATGCGCTCGCTGAGCAGGTGCGAGTAGACGTCGACGACGCGTTCCCCGCGCGAATCGCGGGTGATGACGTTGGGAATGGTGTACGAGCTCATCACGCCACCGCCATTCCGAAGGTTGTCCGACGTGCGGGCATGACCTGATCGAACGAGTCGACGATCGCATCGACGAACCCGTACTCGCGGGCAGCGTCGGCGGTGAACCATCGATCGTGAAGCGAGTCCTCGAAGATGCGCTCGCGTGATTGGCCCGTGTCGTCGGCTATCAATCCGAGTACGGTGTCTCGGGTGTGCCGCAGGTCGTTCGCCTGCACCTCCACCTCGACGGCCGATCCACCGATGCCGGCGGAGCCCTGATGCATCAGAATCCTCGAATGCGGCAACGCAAAGCGCTTACCGCGAGCTCCGGACGAGAGCAGGAATTGCCCTGCACTGCATGCCAACCCGAGCGCCAACGTGGAGACGTCGCACGGAATCAGACGCATGACGTCTCGGATGGCGAGCATCGCAGGCACCGAACCGCCCGGCGAGTGAATCCACAGGGCGATGTCGGCCGACGAGTTCTCCGCCGCAAGGGTCAGAAGATGAGTGGTCAGAACGGTTCCGTTGTCGTCGTCGAGAGCGCCGTCGAGCACGAGGACGCGATGACGAAGCAGTTGGTGGCGAATGTCGGACGAGA
This sequence comes from Rhodococcus sp. P1Y, assembly GCF_003641205.1. NCBI lineage: Bacteria > Bacillati > Actinomycetota > Actinomycetes > Mycobacteriales > Nocardiaceae > Rhodococcus > Rhodococcus sp. P1Y. The sequence goes on along the minus strand of NZ_CP032762.1, from coordinate 2,206,563 downwards.
ACATGCGTGGCGTCGAATCGGTCATGGAACCACTCTGCGCTACGAATCCGACTGTGTACCAATAAATCTGCTCGAAGCAGATCCGCTAGGAGCAGTGGGACGCAATCCGTCGCGGGAACTTTGAGGCCGAGTCGATCAGGGGTTGCGCCGAGTCGTCGGTATTGTTATTGTCGAACACACGTTCGATGACTGGGGGGTCTCGTGGAAGCATCAGAGGTACTGGAGTTCGTAGCGCGCCTGCAACACATCACCGAAGTGCCCGATACGAGGAGCGCGATCGATCTGATCGAGGCGTTGGAAACGGTCAAATCCGCGTCTGCAGCCCTCCAGGCATCCGCCAGTGACGCGGTCGCGACAATGACCTCCGCCGAACGCAAGGCAATGGGCAAACCAAAATCCGCATGGCGCACCGGAGTTGCTTCCCAGATCGGACTCGCTCGACGAGAATCACCGAACAAGGGCGGCCGATACCTGAGGCTTGCACGCGCGCTGGTTCACGAGATGCCTCACACGCACGCCAGATTGCTAGCCGGTGATCTCAACGAATGGCGCGCGTCGATTCTTGTCCGCGAGACGGACTGCCTGACCGCCGATGACCGACGCGAGATAGACAAGCGCATGTGCTCCGATCCCTCGGTCCTGAAGAACAAGGGCGACAACGCTATCGAAGCGACAGCTCGCGCGTTGGCAGCCGAACTCGATGCGTCCGCGGTCGTCGAGAAGAGAGCAAAAGCGTTCCGTGAACGACGCACCGGCAGTCGGCCACTTCCCGACTGCATGGGTGAGTTCAGCACTCTGACCTCGATGGACCGAGTCCTCAGCATGTGGGCGACGCTGCGCCGCGATGCCGACTCCATCGCGGGTGTCGGCGACGAACCACGCACCCGCGATCAAATCATGGCCGACCTCGCGTACGAGCGCATCACGGGCGCTGCCACTGCGACTGCCGGAGCACCGGTAGCCGTAAACCTGGTGATCTCCGACGAAACACTGCTCGGTGCAGGCACCAAGTCGGCACACCTCGACGGCTACGGCGACATTCCGGCAGCGATAGCTCGGCATCTCGTCAGCGAGGCCTGCACAAACTCGAACGGCAAGAAAGACGTCACCACCCTGACATTGCGCAGGTTGTATGCGAATCCCGACTCAGGAGCGTTGACCGCGATGGAATCGAAGTCACGGCACTTCCCTACCGGCCTGGCTCGACTGATCGATGTGCGAGACCGGAGCTGCCGGACACCGTGGTGCGACGCACCGATTCGCCACCGTGACCACATCCTCCCCCATGCACGCGGCGGAGAGACCAGCGCCCACAACGGGGCGGGATTGTGTGCCGCGTGCAATCAGGCCAAGGAAGCGGAGGGGTGGAAGTCCGAGCCACGGCCGAAGAAGGCGGGAGTCGTTCACATCTACGACTTCGAGACCCCGACCGGCCACGGTTACACCTCGGAGGCGCCGAGGATGCCGGTGGCGAGGAGGTACCCCTCGTTCGTCGAGGACGATCTGGTCCTGGAGTTGGGCTGGGCGGCGTGAGTGCCTGATGCGTCACTCGGGGAAGGTTTACGGGGAGTGTGCGGTTACACTCGTTGACGATGTGCGTAGCTGCACGTCAGACGTCGTGGAATGCTTCTACTTCCGCCCGGCTTCGGCCGCGTAGTCCATGTGCACCCTGCACAGGCTTTTCTTACGGCGATCGAAACTGCCCACCGGCAGTCTCGCCACCTTTGCATTCTCGGGCCATAGCCCATGGGTGCAACACCCTGCCCGAAAGGCGCAACCCATCACTATGACTACCTTTGCTTCACTCGGCGTGCCGCACGCGCTCGCCGACGTACTCAGCTCACAGGGCAAGAACGAGCCCTTCCCCATCCAGGCCGACACCCTCCCCGACACCCTTGCAGGACGCGACGTCCTCGGGCGCGGAAAGACCGGCAGTGGCAAGACCCTCGCCTTCGCCATCCCGATGGTCGCCAGGCTCGCCGGACAGCTCCCCGGCAACCGCAAGCCAGGTCGTCCGCGCGGCTTGATCCTCGCGCCGACCCGTGAACTTGCAACCCAGATCGCCGTCGCCATCGAACCTCTGGCTGCCGCCTACAAGCTCAAGGTCACCACGATCTTCGGTGGCGTCTCGCAGAACCGTCAGGTCTCCGCGCTCAACGGAGGCGTCGACATCGTCGTCGCTTGCCCGGGACGCCTCGAAGACCTGATGAAGCAGCGCCACGTCACACTCGACGGCGTCTCGATCACCGTCCTCGACGAGGCCGACCACATGGCCGACCTTGGCTTCCTCCCCGTCGTCACGCGCATCCTCGCCGCCACGCCGGCGAAGGGACAGCGTCTGCTGTTCTCGGCAACACTGGACAACGGCGTCGACAAGCTCGTCAAGCGATTCCTCACCGACCAGGTCACGCACTCGGTCGACGAGGCCACCTCACACGTCGAAGCCATGACCCACAGCGTGTTCGAGGTCGACGGCGTCGAAGCCAAGAAGAAGCTCGTGCAGCACCTCGCGTCGGGAACCGGTCGCCGGATCCTGTTCATGCGCACCAAGCACCAGGCGCGCAAGCTTGCCAAGCAACTCACCGACGCCGGAATCCCGTCGGTCGATCTGCACGGCAACCTGTCCCAGGCCGCGCGTGACCGCAACTTGCTCGCGTTCTCCTCGGGTGACGCTCGCGTGCTGGTCGCCACCGACGTCGCCGCTCGTGGCGTTCACGTCGACGACGTCCAGCTCGTCGTGCACGTCGATCCGCCTGCCGAGCACAAGGCCTACCTGCACCGCTCGGGTCGTACCGCGCGCGCCGGAAGCGCCGGAGACGTCGTCACCGTCGTCCTGCCGGAGCAGCGCAAAGACACTGCAATTCTTCTGCGCAAGGCCGACATCAAGGTGACGCCCATCCGTGTCACCTCGGACTCGCCGCAGGTCGCCGAGCTCGTAGGCGAGCAGGCTCGCTACGTCGAACCCGCACCCAAAGCAGCAGCCCAGCCTCAGCGTCAAGGGACCCCACGTCGCAGCGGTGGCGGTGGCGGTGCCCCTCGCGGTGGCGGCAACGCTCGCAATGGAGCATCACGCCGAAACAGCAGCCAAGGCACGGGCAGTGGTCATAGCAGTGGCCACAGCAGCGGTCAGGCAAAGCCGGCCGGCCAGGGCGGCGGAGCGCCGCGCCAGCATGCTGCAGGCGGAGGCCGCAGCCGTCGCCCCGCAGGACCTGCGTCGAGCAGGACCCGCTAGCCTGTTTCACCCCGAGAACGACGAGCCGGAAGTGCCTGCTGCACAGGTGCTTCCGGCTTCTCTCTGTTGGGTACAGGTTCGAAGCGAATTCAGAGCACTCGGGCGTAGCAAAGCGAGGTCGGCTCGTCGACGTACGGTCCGAAGGGATCGATCTTCGAGTACCCTTCGCGCTCGTAGAACCGCACGGCATCTGGCTGTCCGGAACCAGTTTCCAGCTTCAGAACCCGGATGCCCAGACTTCGCGCACAGCCTTCCAGCTGACGCAGGATCGCGACGGATGCGCCTCGGCCTCGCTCGGCTGGGATGACGTACATGCGTTTGATCTCCGCTTCGCCCCGGTCCAACAGCCGCAAGGCCCCGCAGCCGATTCCGACGGCGTTGTCGTCCCGAGCTACGACGAACACGGCGACGTCGTCCATCGAGGGAGCATGACCGGGCTCATGGTTGCTGTTTCCGTACCTGGCGTCGAGTTCGGCTCGCTGCGCAGCGCGAAGCTGGGCACCGACCGGGGTATCCCAGCTTTCTTCGTCCACGGTGATCACTGAGGTACGCCTCTCTGATGACAGTTGGCGTGAGTCTAAGTCGCGTGCTGGCACACTGGACAAGTGACCGACAGCTCCGCCGACCATCGCACGTCAAAAGCCCTGACACCCATGGAGCTGGCGACGGCGGCCGTGATGAGCAGCTTCGCTGTTGCACTCTCGGTCGTGGCGATGGTCGTGCCGATGGCAACCGCGTTGCAGATCGTTGCGGCGGTACCCATGGCCGTCGTCGTGCAGCGTCACCGGACCCGCGCACTGGTAGCCGCAGCGATCGCAGGAATACTTGTCGCATTCGTGGCAGCAGGCACAACCACGGCGTTCACCGTCGCGATGTCGGCGCTCCTCGGCGGCATCGTCGGCAGAGCGAAACGCAAGAAGCAGGGATTGCTGTCGGTTCTGCTCACCTCGTTCGTCGTCGGGCCGTCGATCGGCCTGATCACCGTGGCAATCCTGTTCGTGCTGACGCCACTTCGCGAACTGTTCCTACGCACCATCGAGAACACGATCGAAGGCGTCGCAAGGCTGATGTCGCGAACGGACGTGTTGGTCCCCGCCGCCGACTTCCTCCGATCGACGGTCGGGACCATCTTGGACAACTGGTGGTGGTGGATCCTCGGTACGACGACGTTCACCATCATCGTCAGCGTCGCCCTGACCTGGCTGATTCTCGGCGCGGTTCTCGACCGGCTGGCGACGATCCCCGTCGGCGACAACCTGCCCACATCGACCGTCGGCACTGTGGGCCCACTTCCGTTGCGGCTGACCGGGGTCGGCTATCGCTACGACGGAGCACGCTCGAACGCACTCGATGGAATCGACTTGACCGTCGAGGTCGGCGAATTCATCGCGATCGTCGGACACAACGGATCCGGCAAGTCCACCTTGGCGCGAATCCTTGCGGGCCGAGCGCCGACATGGGGCACGGTCGACAGACCCGGCGCGGCGGGACTCGGCGTGGAGGGCGGAACAGCAGTCGTGCTTCAGCGTCCCGAAACCCAGGTTCTGGGAAGCCGCGTCGCCGACGACGTCGTGTGGGGTCTGAGTCCGGACGTTGAACTGAACCTCGATGCACTGCTCGCCGAAGTCGGCCTCGATGGAATGAATACGCGGGAGACAGCATCACTGTCCGGCGGCGAACTGCAGAGGCTCGCGGTGGCGTCGGCGCTCGCACGACGCCCTGCGCTCCTCATCGCGGACGAGGCAACGGCCATGGTCGATGCCGAAGGCCGCGCGTCTCTGGTGGCACTGTTGTCGTCCTTGCCGAAACGACACCCGATGTCGGTCGTACTCGTGACGCATCAGGAATCGGAGACTTCCGCTGCCGACCGCGTCGTTCATCTCTACGAAGGTGTTCAGGCTCAGCACAGTCCCGAATGGATGCGCGCACAGTTCACCACACCGCGCTCGGTAGATTTCCGCGTCGGCAAACCGCTGATGGAATTGAGCAAGGTCGAGCACACCTACAACCGCCGAACTCCGTGGGCGCAGCGCGCACTCGACGGTGTCGATCTGTCGATCTCCGCGGGTGACGGGATCTTGATCCTCGGCGGCAACGGCTCGGGAAAGTCGACGCTCGCCTGGATCCTCGCCGGTCTGACCACCCCGACGCGCGGTACGGCACTGTTCGAGGGCAAGCCCATTTCGCAAGACGTCGGCGCCGTCGGCTTGGCCTTTCAACACTCACGCCTGCAGTTGCAACGCCGCACGGTGGCCGAGGACATCGAGTCTGCCGGTGGCCCGGAGGTCGGATCCGCGAAAGTCTCTCGCGCGATGGATGCCGTCGGATTGGACCGACTGCTCGCAAGCCGCGAAATCGACTCACTGAGCGGCGGCCAGATGCGACGTGTCGTGCTCGCCGGGCTCGTCGTCAACAGGCCACGTTTGCTCGTTCTCGACGAACCCCTCGCGGGTCTCGATCCACCTGGACGCAACGAAATCATCGAAGTTCTCGCATCCCTTCGCACTCAGGGGATCACGATCGTCGTGATTTCGCACGACGTGGACGGAATGGACCGGGTGTGCGACCGCGTCGTCACCCTCGACACAGGTGTTGTGGTCCGAGACCACTCGACGAGAGGAGTGGCGTCGTGACCACCGTCGTATTGCGTCAGGTTCCCGGCAGCTCGCCGATTCATCGACTGTGGGCCGGAACCAAGCTGATCGCGGTGCTGCTGATCAGCGTCACCATCGTCGTCGCACCCTCGTGGATTTCGATCGGGACCATCGTCGGTCTCCTGCTCGTCGCCGCGATCGTCGCCCGGGTACCACCCACCGCGATTCCTCGTCCACCGGTGTGGATCTGGTTCCTGTTCCTCGTCGGCGCACTCGTCAACTTGCCCATCGGAGTCGACGCTGTGCTGCTGTTCGCACGCTCGGTCGTCTTTGCATTCGTGCTACTCGGGGCGTCGTTGATGATCGGGTGGACGACTTCGATGAGCGATATCGCCCCCGCCGTCGCCACGCTGGGGGCTCCACTGAAAAAGCTGAGACTGCCCATCGACGAGTGGGCAGCGACGATGGCTCTGTGTCTGCGCTCGCTTCCGCTTCTCATCGAAGAAATGCGCACGATGCTCGCCGCTCGAAAGCTACGGCCCAAATCGGTGCTCAACAGCGCAGCGGACAACTCGATCATCGACCTCATCACCGCGGTCATGTCCATCGCGATCCGCCGCGCGACGGAAATGGGAGAGGCCATCACAGCACGAGGCGGAACCGGGCAGATTACCGCGTACCCGGCACGACCCCGGCTCCCTGACGCCGTCGCCCTCGCAGTGGTAGCGCTGTCCTGCACCGCAGCCGTCGTTCTGACGTTCGTGTAGCTGCGGTTACTCTCCGCCGATCCGCTGTGTCCTGCTGTTGAGGGCTTGGACGAACACGTCGGGAATGTCACGTGGGTCTTCGGCGACGTAGCTGGTGCCACCGGTCGCTGCTGCAATCCTCTGCAGCGCAACAGGGTCGGCATCGGTGGTGATCCCCACCGTGACGATGACAATGGGCCTGACCGGGTCCTGCTCACGTTCGAGTGTGGCGATCAATTGGTCGAGGCTCGGGCTACCCTGGTCTTCGTTCGTGCCGTCGGTCAAGAGGATCACACTGTTGACGAACTTCGGGTCGTATCCCTCCTTGACTCGTCGGAACGCCGCGAGCGTCGTGTCGTAGAGTCCGGTCCCGCCGTTGACGAGTGCAGGCAGACCGCGAATCGCGGTCAGGATGGCCTCGCGCTGAGGAAGCCCGTTGACCACGTTGGTCACCGGTCCGAGCGGCACCAGCTCGCGGTAGTCCTGGCTGCCGCCACCGAGTCCGATCGAGAACGCCCACAAACCCATCTCGGTTTGGTCGCTGAAGAGGTCGTTGGCTCCGACGCTGGCCTCGACGGTCAGCGCGATTCGGGTGGAATCACCCGATTTCGCGGCCATCGAGCCCGAGACATCCTCGACGACAAGGGTTCGCAGCGGCAACGCGAGAACGGACCAATCTCGCAGTGTCGTTTCGATCGCCAACGGGTTCTTCAACTCGAGCGCAGCGGACGGTCCGACCCCTCTGCCGTCGGACAGCGGGATGGCACTCGCAGGGCGAAAACCTGCTGCGGACAACGCATCTGCGCTTGTCGCGTTAGCCAGCACCGATGACAGTGCAGCGCCTGCATCCTTCACGCGGTCGTAATCCGGTCCCGCAGCCGCGGTCACCGCCAGCGGATAATTCAGAAAGTAGCTTCCGGTCGGCGGAACCACCGGAGTCAGCGGAGTCGCTGGATTGGCGGCGTTGTACGCGACCACGCTCTGCTCGGTCGCGACGCTCGTACCGCCCTCGGCAGCAACTTGATTCACCAAGTCAGCTGTGTCGTGAGGCTGATCCGCGATTCGCCCGAAGTCCTGCGCTTTCGGTACGAGCGCGGCGGACACCGCCTTGGCGTCCGAGATCGCGACCTCCGATTCGGCGAGCGCTCCCAGGATCGACGCGAGCGACGCACTGCTGGTAAGTGGGTCGCCGATCCGCTGGTCAGGAGCTTGGAGTACCTGAAGCCAGGTAGCCGGCGGAGGCGCGTCACCCTCACGTGCAACCACGACGGGCAATGTATTCGCTACGGAGGACTTGGCAACCTCGGGCAGGGCGCCGGTGGACCTCAGCGTCTTGAGCAACCACAGCGTCGAGTCCGGGATCCAGAGGTCCGGCCGAGTTCCGGCAGTGCCTGCCAACTCGGTGGCAGTATCGGTCGGTGCCTCGGCGCGAACCTCGAAGTCGGTGCACCCTCGATCGACCACATCGGTCGCCGAGAGAACATCCGACACGACTGGAGCAATGGTGGGATCGACGGCGAGCGAGACCTGACCGACGGAATCGCAGCCGGCCCCGTTCGCGCGGAAAGCCTGGACCCCGAAGTAGCCGCCCGCCACCACGACGACCGCCACGATCACGATCGCTGCACCGGCGAACACCGGACTTCTGCGAGTCCCTACTCCATGATGACGCCCCGACATTGTCTTCGATCCCCCGTCTCCTCGCGCCGAGCAAACGGCAGAAACCAAACTAGCCGTTCATTCAGCGACCTGCGCGGCTTTTGAGAGCATTCACAAACACATTGGGTATTTCGGCCGGATTGCGCGCCAAGAAGCTGGTTCCGCCGGTGGCGGCGGAAATCTGCTGGAGAACTCCGGCGTCGGCGTCCTCGGTGATTCCGATCGTCACGATGATGACCGGCTTCGTCGGATCTTGCTCGGCGCGCAACGTGGCCAGCAACTCGTCGAGGGAAATACTGCCCGGGTCCTCGTTCGAGCCGTCCGTGAAGACGATGACACTGTTGATGTAATCGGGGTCGTACCCCTCTTTCACCGTCCGAAATGCAGCCAGTGTCGTGTCGTAGAGGCCGGTACCGCTACCGACCAGGCCAGGGAGAGAACCCGTTGCACGCAGCAAGAGGTCCCGCTGCGTGGTGCCGCCGACGGTCTCGTCGAGTCGCCGGATCGGAACCAGCTCCCGATAGTCCTGGTCGCCTCCGCCAAGTCCGACCGAGAATGCCCATAATCCCAGTGCAGCATTGTCGGGAAACAGACGATTGCCGGTATTGCTCGCCTGCACGGTCAATCCGATTCTCGTGTCCGCGCCTGCGCTGTAACCCATCGAACCGGAGACGTCTTCCATCACCAGCGTTCGAGAAGGAAGGGCGAGAACCTGGTAGCGACGAAGCGTCGTCTCGGCCGTCTGCTGATCGGAAATGACGAGCGGAGTGGTCTCGCCGAGCCCACGTCCGTCGCTCAGAACTGCGTTGTCGGGCCCACGAAAACCTGCCTCGGAGAGTGCCTGCAGGCCTGCTTCGGACCCGAGCGCATCGGCAACCGCGCGTCCAACGTCCTTGGCGCTGTCGTGCCGCTCCCCGGCAGGCTCGGTCACCGCGAGCGGATAGTTGAGGAAGAAGCTACCGGTGGGAGGCGCGGTGACTCCCAGGTCGGTACCCGTCGACTTCTCGTAGTCGACGAGTGTCTGCTCCGAGACGACGGCTACACCGCCCTCCGACGACATCTCGTCGAGACGGACGACTGGATCGGCCTCACCTCGGGTCGCGGCTTGGGCCTGGGCAATAGGCACCAACGCCGCGGACACGGAATCTACCGCGTCGGCGTCGGTTCCCGCCTCCGCGAGCGCACCGAGGATGGCGGCGTCGGAGACGGTATTGGTGAGCGGATTACCGATCCGCAGACCTTTGAGTTGCAGCGCAGTCAGCCAGGTATCGAAGAACGGCACCTCGTCCGTGCGTGCGGCGATGACCGCAGGCGAAGTGGCGACGGACTGACTGGCGACGTCGACGAGCGCCCCGGTTGCCCGGACCGTCTTGCCGACCCACAGCGCCGAATCCGGAATCCACAGCGCCGGCACATCGGCGCCCATCGACACCGATGCCGACACCGCACCCGAATCCGTGGCCGTGACCTCGACGTTCGCGCAGCCGAGATCCTCCGCCGAGGTATCCGCAACGACTTGCTCGACCACACCCGCGATGGACGGATCCGCAGCCAACTCGTATGTCGACGGGTCCTTGCATCCCGAACCGAATGCCTTCTGAGCGGCGAACACACCACCGGCAACGAGGACGAGAAGTACAACGGCCACCGCCGCGTACTTTACGAAACCGGATCTGGGCGACGCCTGTCCCGCACTGTGTCTACTAGGTGCGCTATGTCTACCTGGCATTGCAGAACCTCTCCGTCATGCAGCCTAGGTATACAAAGACTCGAAAGTCTTCATCGAATTCTCGATGTCGCCTTTGAGTGCTCGCGCAACGCCCGATCCGATGGGACCGAAGAGTGGTGCTCCACCGAGTTCGATGTCGAGCGTCAGGTCGGACCCACCGTTCTTACCTGCAGCAACGGACAACACGAGACCGATCTTGACACCGCCTTTTCCGCTGCCCTTCAACTTCAGCTTCTTCGGCGGATCGTAGTTTTCGATGGTCCAGCGCACCCTGTTGCGCATCCCCTTCACCGACGCCACCGACTCCAAGGTGGTGCCCACGGACAGTTGCTCGGGTAGGTCGCAACGCCACCCTTCGTGGATCGACAGCCACTTGTCGTAGTCGGCGAGATCGGACGCATGCGTCCACGCCGCCTCCGGGTCGAGGGGAACATTGACGGAAACCTTGAGCTTGGCCACGGTAGGGATCGTAACCACCCGAGTCAAGCATTCAGTGTGAGGTGGGCCTCATTCGCAGCTCATCTGCTGTGATACGTCCTAGCTCGCGCCGGTCTGTGGCGTCGTTCGCGCACCCTCCCGGCCGAAGTGGCGTTCGCACCCCTTGCAGCCAGGTCCAGTGGCGTTCGCACACTTTGCAGCCAGGTCCAGTCACAATCGCACAACTTGCAGACAACCGCACCGGTTGCTGCCTGTGCGGATGTATGGAACTTGTGCGAGTATCGCTGCCTCACTACGAAATTGGCGCACAATACACGAATTTCGTTTATCCACAGGTTGGTTATCCACATCTACCGCGCCGGGACGAATTCGTCCACGCTCATCGCATGAACTCCGACAAAGATCCGCTATTACTTCGACGCGAGCTCGTTCGGACGGGCACGACCGACAGCGACATTCGCTCCGCCACGAGGAAGGGGACACTCGGACGAGTACGACGAGGCGTATTCGTCCCGACCGACGTCCTCAGCGCATCGAGCCCGGAAGAGCTGCATGCGTTGCAGGTTCGCTCACACGCCGCCGCAGCGGGAAACCGCCTCGTCGCCAGCCATCAATCTGCGGCAATCCTGCATGGTCTGCCGATGTGGTCGCCGAACCTGGAACGTGTGCACTTCACGATCGACCGGCCGAACGGAGGGAGAAAGTCCCGAACGCGACACGTTCACCCTCCGAACGGAGGGAGAAAGTCCCGCACGCGACACGTTCACCCTGGGGTGCTGAAGTCGAACGATGTGGTCCACATCGGAGGGCTCGCGGTGACATCACCGAACCGGACCGTCGCCGACTTGTGCAGGAGCCTCGACTTCGAGGCCGCGGTATGCGTCGGCGACGCCGCGCTGGCCCAGGGTGTTGCCACAGCTGATGGTGTGGCCGACACCCTGAACCGCAGCGGCCGGCGAAGCCTCGCCAAAGCACTCCGTGCCCTCGAGTTTTGCTCCCCGCACAGCGAAAGTGTCGGAGAATCGCGCACCCGTGTGCAGTTGAGCCTGGCCGGAGTACCGGTCCCCACCCTCCAGGTCGACGTGTACAGCCCGAAGGGCGACTTCCTTGGACGGGTCGACTTTCTTTTCGAGGAGCTGGGCGTGATTTTGGAGTTCGACGGCAATGTCAAGTACTCGAAGTTCGTCCCGCTGGGGCAGACGCCCAGTAGCGTCGTGATTGCAGAGAAGAAGCGCGAAGATGGTCTGCGGTCATTCGGGTGGGTGGTCGTTCGGGTGTACTGGTCGGACCTCGAACACCCCGAGCGCTTGGTGGAGAAACTGCAACGCGCGTTCGATACGGCCCGAACCCTCCCGCGGCCGCAGACGATCCTCCGTCATGCAGCGTAAGTTCCAGTCCAGCAAATCTTCTCGCAGCACAAACAGGCAATCGCACACCTTCCAGACAACCGCACTGGTTGCACCCGGTGCGGTTGTCTACAACCTGTGCGGCAACACCCAGCAGACCCCGCAACCTGTGCGGCAACACCCGTCGGACACTGCAACCTGTGCGGCAACACCCACGAGCACCATCGACACACCTTTCATACAACCGCACACGGTGCAACCAATGAGGCTGCAACGTGTGCGGTCGGTAATCAAGCAAAACTCAGTGCGCAGACGCTTTCTCTGCACCGATGCCGGTGAGCGAACGAACTTCCATCTCGGCCTGCTTGGCTTTGCTCTCCGAATCCTTCGAGACATAGGTCCCGACGATGCCGAGGATGAAGGCCAACGGGATGGACACGATGCCCGGGTTGGACAACGGGAACCAGGCGAAGTCCGACCCCGGGATCATGGCGGTCTTCGAACCGGACACGGCCGGGGAGAAGATGATCAGCACGATCGTCGAGATCAGACCGCCGTACATGCTGAAGAGCGCGCCGGTGGTGTTGAAACGACGCCAGAACAGCGAGTACACGATGGTCGGGAGGTTGGCCGCTGCCGCTACTGCGAAGGCGAGGGCAACGAGGAACGCGATGTTCTGACCGTTGGCCAGGATGCCGAGGCCGATGGCGAGCGCGCCGATGACGACGGCCGTGATGCGGGAAACCTTGACCTGCTTCTTCTCGTCGACCTTGCCCTTCTTGATGACGCTGGCGTAGATGTCGTGAGCGAACGATGCCGATGCCGTGATGGTCAGACCTGCGACCACCGCGAGGATCGTCGCGAACGCGACTGCCGAGATCACTCCGAGCAGGATCACGCCGCCGAGTTCGAACGCGAGAAGCGGTGCGGCGGAGTTCTGTCCACCCGCCGATGCCAGGATCCGGTCGGGTCCGACGATGGCTGCGGCGCCGTAGCCGAGCACGAGGGTGAAGAGGTAGAAGGCACCGATGAGCGCGATGGCCCAGACGACGCTGCGACGGGCTTCCTTGGCGGTCGGAACGGTGTAGAAGCGCATCAGCACGTGCGGCAGACCGGCGGTTCCGAGCACCAGGGCGATGCCGAGCGAGAGGAAGTTGATCTTCGAGGTGGCGCTTCCGCCGTACTGAGCACCGGGCTCGATGACGTCGCGAGCTGCAACAGCCTGGTCGGCCGATCCCGCGACCATTGCTTGCGCGCTACCGAGCAGTTCGGAGAAGTTGAGGCCGAACTTCGCGAGGACGAGGACCGTCATGAATGCAGCGCCGGCGATCAGCAGGACTGCCTTGATGATCTGCACCCACGTGGTGCCCTTCATGCCGCCGACGAGAACGTAGACGATCATCAGAACACCGACGACGGCGATGACGATCGACTGTCCGGTGCGGTCGGAGATGTCGAGCAGGAGCGCAACGAGGCCACCTGCACCCGCCATCTGCGCGAGCAGGTAGAACAGCGACACCGTGAGCGTCGAGAGCGCAGCCGCGGTGCGAACCGGGCCTTGCTTGAGCCGGAAGCTCAGCACATCGGCCATCGTGAATTTACCGGTGTTCCTGAGCAATTCGGCGACGAGAAGGAGTGCGACGAGCCACGCGACGAGGAAGCCGATGGAGTACAGGAAGCCGTCGTAACCGTACACGGCAATGGCACCCGCGATACCGAGGAAGCTGGCTGCCGAGAGATAGTCACCGGCGATGGCGACACCGTTCTGCGGCCCGGAGAATCCGCCTCCGGCGGTGAAGAACTCGGACGCCGTGGCATTCTTCTTCGAAGCCCGAATGACGACGACCATCGTGATGATGACGAAGGCGGCGAAAATGGCGATGTTGACGAGTGGTTCGCCGACTGTCGTGTCGGCTGCTTGCGCGAGGACGTCGGAGCCCGCGGAATGAATGAGAGACAAGCTCATCTCTTGGCCTCCTGCGACGCGATCATTTCGTTGCGCAGTGCCTCTGCGCGCGGGTCGAGCTCACGGTTGGCGAACTTCACGTAGATGCCGGTGATGGCGAACGTGGTGACGAACTGACCGAGACCGAGCAGCAGCCCGACATTGATGTTTCCCCAGACCGGGGTGGACATGAAGCCGACAGCGTAGGTACTCAGCAGGACGTACACCACGTACCAGATCAGGAAGAACGCTGTCATCGGAAATACGAAGCTGCGCAGGCGTCGTCGTAGCTCTTGGAACTCCGGGCTTGCCTGCATGTCGATGAATGCCTGCTCGTCCGGTGGCGGAGACGTATCCGGTGTACTCACGTCGTATTGCTCCCTTGCCGTCATGTCACGGTCTGTGACTTGTAACCGAGAGCTGACGTTAGTGAGATCGACGTCACAAAGATACGAGGTGGTGCCGGTCACACGCCGGACTGTCGGACCGTGCGCCGAACGGTCGGCTGATGGCGACGAACGGGACTACAGCTCTCGCTCTCGGTCGCGACCGACTCCTAGTCGTTCCGGTACGTGCAGCCTGGTGAAGATGCCGCCGACGTCAGCTGGAATCGATTTCGCCGTCGCCTTGCTGACCACGTACATCAACCCGAACGCGAGCGGCACGCTCACCGCAGCCGGATAACCCAGAATCGCGGCAGCCCAGCCTCCCCACCACGACTCCGGGACGCCGAACACCGACAACGACGCAGCAACGAGGGACACCGTTCCGCCGCCGATCAATCCGGCTGCAGCGCCCGCAGGGGTCAGTCCGCGCCACCAGATTCCGAGGACGAGCAGCGGGCACAGCGTCGACGCCGCTACCGCGAACACCAGTCCGACCGTCCGCGACAGATCGAGAGACACCAAGCCGAGCGACAACGCCAGTGGCACGGCACCTGCGAGCACCGCTGCGATACGGAAGTCGCGGACCCTCCCCGCCAGCACGTCGGTGCTCAGCACCCCGGCGATGCTCACCAGCAACCCCGACGACGTGGACAAGAACGCGGCAATCGCACCTGCGGCGACCAGTGCGGCCAGCAACTGACCGGGGATGCCGGACAGCACCGAACCGGGTAGCAACAGAACAGCGGCGTCCGACGCACCGGTGATCAGCAACTGCGGCACGTATAGCCGCGCGAAGACCCCGAGCAGAGTGGGAAACAGGTAGAAGATTCCCAGGAGGCCGAGTACGGCAAGGGAGGTCAAGCGCGCAGCCCGGCCGTCGGGATTGGTGTAGAACCGCACCAGCACGTGCGGCAAACCGAGAGTGCCCAGGAACGTCGCCAGGATCAACGAATACACCTGGTACAGCGGGTGCATCCCACCGAGCCCCCGCCCGGGCTGCGCCCATTCCGCATCGGTCGTGGGCGCTCCTGCGACGACCGGCACAGCGGAGCCGGCGTCGAGTATCAACGACGTGCCCTCGCTGAGCTCGTGGGTGCCGCCGCCGAGGCGTTGCCTGCCGTCGACGCTCACTCCGTCGACCGTGCCACGGACAGTGACGTCGATGGGCGAATCGACTTGCACCAGAACGTCGGTGGTGATGTCGACGGTGGTCGACCGATCCACCGTCGGCGGCGCCGGGCTACCGACAGCGCGGTCGTCGGCGAAGAAGTGCAACGCGAGGACGAGTGCAGGGACGGCGACGGCCGTCAACTTCAGCCAGTACTGAAACGCCTGCACGAAGGTGATCGAGCGCATTCCGCCGCCGACGACGTTGGCGATGACGATGAGGCCCACCACCGCTGCACCCACCCAACCCGGCACTCCCAGGAGGATGTTGAGCGTCAGTCCTGCGCCCTGGAACTGCGGAACCAGGTAGAGCGCACAGATGATCACGACGACCAACATCGCGAGGGTACGTAGTCGCCGTGAACCGAGCCGGAACTCGGCGAAGTCCGGAACGGTGTACGCGCCACTTCGACGTAGCGGGGCTGCCACGAACAGCAGTAACCCTAGGTATCCAGCGGTGAATCCGATCGGATACCACAGGGCGTCGGCGCCGTACTTGGCGATCAGACCTGCAACCCCGAGAAACGATGCAGCAGAAAGGTACTCCCCTGATATCGCAGCAGCATTCCATCTCGGGCCGACACTGCGCGACGCCACGAGGAAATCCGAGGTGGTTCGGGCGAGCCGGACTCCGTAAATACCGATGGCGACGGTCGCCGCAGCTGCCAACAGCAGCGCGACCACCGTCACCACGGGTATGGACTGGCCGTTCACCTCGGGTGGAACCCCTCTTCCTCAAAGCGCGGTGCTTCACGCGGACATTACGTCACGAGCGCACCGCGCTACCCGAGATCAGAGCAACGGGGGTAGGGCAGGCGGATCGGACGCTAATCGTCCACCAACTCCACGAACTGGTGCTCGATTCGCTCGGCCTGCCGAATATAGATCCACCCGACACCGATCAGAAGCGGGTAGACCAGAACGCCGAGCACGATCCACGGCAACCTGACTCCGAACAGTGTCGAGTCGCCGAACGCGGGAACCAGCAACGCCAACAACGGAATCGAGAACAGAACTGCCAACGTCAGCAACGCCAGGCGAACCGACAGCCACAGCTGAGCCCGCACGAGTGAGCGGACCATGGCGTCCCCGACCTCGGTGTGCTCCTGGACTTCCACCCGGGTCCTGACGATTCTCGCGCCGCGCCGCGAGGCCAACACGACGCGCTCACGTCGAGGGCTCGTCATCTGTTGGACCAGGACTGCAGGGGTCCGCGGACGAGACGTTCCTTGAGTTCACGAGTGTGCCTGCGACTCACCGGAAGTTCCACCGCTCGTAGATCCCCGGTTCGCCGGAGGCACACCACCAGCCCCGACCCGACGCTCTTGATTCCGGTCACCAACGCCAACGAGACCAGATACGAACGGTGCACACGGAGGAATCCGGCGTCGGCCCAGCGACTCTCCAGCGTCGAGATCGGGATTCGAACGAGGTGCGAGCCGCTGCTCGTGTGCAGCCTGGCGTAATCGCCGTCGGCCTCGACCCAGCCCACGCTCGCACGCTGCACCAGTGTGGTGGTTCCGCCGAGTTCGACGGGGATGATCTCGTCGGACGCCGGGGTTTCCTGAGGTTCGGCGCGCCGACCCGCTGCGAGGATGCGTCGCAGCGACTCGGCCAATCGGTCTTCGCGCAGCGGCTTGAGCAGGTAGTCGACAGCACCGAGGTCGAAAGCCGCTACCGCGCGGTCGTCGTGTGCCGTCACGAACACCACCGCGGGAGGTTTCGCGAAGTTCGACAGAATTCCCGCCAGTTCCAACCCGTCCAGGCCCGGCATGTTGATGTCGAGGAACACTGCGTCGATCACGGGTGCCGACGGACCAGCAGGCTGCTGCAGACGACGCAGAGCCGTCGTCGCGTCCAGTGCCGTATCGACCTCGGCGACGCAAGCCTGCCTGCTCAGAAGAAACGCGATCTCGTCGAGCGCCGGCCGCTCGTCGTCGACGGCCAGCACCACGAGGGGCCTATCCGCAGAATTGCTCACAACGTGCTTCACTCTGCCAGACCTCCCGTCATGCCCGTATCCCTGCCTTGAACTTCGGCACTCGCATGCTGACCTTGGTGCCTGCGCCAGGAGCGGTGTCGACCACGAGACCGTAGTCGTTCCCGAACGCGGCCCGCAGCCGATCGTCGACATTGGACAAACCCACATGGGCTGCCTCGTCGGAGTCGAGTGTTCCCGAGCGCAGAAGCTCGGGGTCCATCCCGACCCCGTCGTCCTCGACGCTGATAAGGCAGTCGGTGCCCTCGTCCGCCGCGACGATGGTGATGGTTCCGCCGCCCGAACGCCCGGCGATACCGTGGCGGACGGCGTTCTCGACGAGCGGTTGCAACGCGAGGAAAGGCAAAGCCACGTTCAGCACCTCGGGTGCCACCTGGAGGGTGACCTGCAACGTGTCGCCGAACCGCGCGCGTTCGAGCGTGAGATAGCGATCGATGTTGCGCAGTTCGTCGGCGAGCACGGTGAACTCGCCCGAGTTGCGAAAGGAGTACCGCGTGAAGTCCGCGAACTCCAGCACGAGTTCGCGGGCTCGATCGGGATCGGTTCGAACGAACGACGCCACGGTTCCCAGCGCGTTGTAGATGAAGTGCGGACTGATCTGCGCGCGCAAGGCCCGGACTTCGGCCCGGTCGAGACGGGCGCGGGAGGCGTCCAGTTCGGCGAGTTCGATCTGCCCGCATGCGTACCGTGCGACCTCGGTGATGGCGCCGAGCATCCCCGGGCCCGGTGCGGACCTGGCCACTACTCCCAGCACACCGACGACCCCCACATCGTCGACGAGCAACGGTTGGGCGATCAAAGCCCGCACGGGGTCGTCTTCGCCCAGAGGCCGCATCAGCAGTACACGTCGTCCGCCCTCCACGGCCCGTGTAGCGGCCGTACGAAAGGTCTCGATCAGCTCTTCGTGCGGACCGCTCCACGTGAGCAGCTGTGCATTGGCGTCGGCAATTCCGAGCGCATCGCCCCCGGTGAGAGCGTGCAGGTGGGGCGCGGCCTCGGCCGCTGAATCACGATCGAGTCCTCGGCGCAGCGGCCGCGCTGCCAACGACGCCGTGTGCAGAGTCGAGTGCACCGCGCGCTCCTCAGGAGTGGTCAGATCACGTCGTCCTCGCAGACTGATGACGGCAACGGCGACGACTGCGCACGCGACGAGTACCGCGAACCACAGGAGAGCGGAGGTCATCTACGGCTGCCGCTCGGCATCGAGCTGCAACACAAGTGATCTCGGTGCGACGGTGCGGTAGGCATCCTCGACGATGTCGGCGACATCCTCCCAATCCTGCTCGACGTCGAGGTAGACGCCGATCCAGCCGCGTCCACCGAAGTACGGAGGCGAGAAGAATCGAGTGGGGTCGCGATCGATCCAATCCTGCTGCGCCCCTGCAGGTGCCGCTGCATAGAAGCCGACCCGGTCATCGTGATGCTGGTCTGCGAACATGACGAATTGCGGGGCCTTACGAACGAACCAGGCAGGCTCCCCGTGACTGACGCGCTCGGTCGCCTCGGGTAAACCCATACACAAGGCCCTCACCATGGCCAGTGGATCCTCGGTCACGTTCTCACCCTCTTCCGCAGGTGTTCGGAGCAGAAACGCCCGCGAAACGGTCGGTCACCCAGTCCACTCCGACCTGGGTGGCGGCCTGATCGGAATGTCCCTGGGCCCGTTCGGTCCGCAGGTCCACGACGTCACCCATCGAGCATGCCCTCCCTACGGCGTCTTGTGTCCATTTCGGATCGACCAGCTGGTCCAGATCGCCGACAAGTGCCATCAGCGGCACCGTCGTCGACGTGCGCGGGAGTGCGACGGACTGCAACCAGTCGACCATCGCGATTCGGGACGCCTCGGTCTCGGGAGCAGCGTCGCGAGGCAGCAGACGCGTCGCTGCTTCGGCCTTCTGAACGCCGAGGAGGTCGGTGCATGCAGTGAGCGCCCGCTTGTCGATCTCGAGCGCACCCCGGATGTACTCGGACTCCTCCACATCCGGCTGCCGGTGCTGCAGACCTTCCACGAGGAACGGCGTCAACAATATCTGCGGAAGCGTAAGTGATTTCGACAGATCGAACATCGGAGCCAGATCGAGTACAGGCGACAGCGCAGCAGCACCCGTCAACTGGAGGCCGTCACCGTAGTCGACGTCCTCGGCAGCAGCCCAGACCGCATGTCCGCCCTGTGAATTACCGATCCCTGCCCATCTGGATCCGGCCCCGGGAACGACGTTGCGTGCGGCTCGAACGGCATCGACGACGTTGTGAGCCGCGGCGTCGGGATCGAGGTAGGGATGAGGTCCGGGCGTGCCGATGCCTTCGTAGTCGGTCACGGTGACGACCATTCCTCGTTCCAGGAACGGTGCGACGACGCCGATGGTTCCGAGCAGGTTGGGATACAGCGACGGTGCACATTCGTCGGTGACACCGGTGGTGCCGTGACCGACCGACACGATCGGCCAACCGCCGACTGGCGCTTGCCCCCTCGGCGTGAAGACCACTCCCGACACCTCGGTTCCGGTGGCGCCGTCACCCGAGGTGGATCGATAGAGCACGCGTGTCGCGGTGGCGCCGAGGTAACGCACAGCGAAATCGGTGTGGCCCATCTCCACCTGCTCGATGATTGCGCCGCGTTCGTCTCCAATGGGTGCCCGTGGTGCCGTCTCGGTGGGTGTTGTCTCGGCCTGTGGCTGAGCACAACTCGCAACAAGAAGCGCAGCGGCTACGGCGAGAACTTTCCTCACTACCGATTCCGCCGTTCGATTCGGGCTTCCGCGGCCGCCTCTTCGACGTCGAGGCCACTCAGAACCGCACGCAGAATTTCGTCGTCGAGTTCGCCGGCGTCGCGGGCGGCGACAAGCGCGCTGCGCTGGGCACCGAGAACGTTCCGGCGCAGCGTGTCGAACAGAGCACCGGCAGCGGCGATTCTCTCCTCGTGGTCCTCTGTCTCGTCGGCGTCGAGTCTGGCTCGAACCGAGCGTCGGACACGTTCGAGAACGGCTTCGACGGATTCCTTGCTCACGCCCGCAATACCGTGCGCTGCGGCGTCGGACAGGTAGGTTTCGGCCGCCGATCGCGAAATGGACCGTGCGAGTGCTTGCTGAGCGTCGGTCTGCTGCTTTTCCAACGGGTCCGCGACGTCGAGCCTTCTGATCAGCAGCGGCAACGTCAGACCTTGAATCACCAAAGTCCCGACGGCGACGACGAACGCAACGGCTTGAATGACGGCCCGCCCCGGGAACGGATCGCCGGCAACGGTGGCGAGCGGCACACCGGACGCGGCGGCGAGCGTCACCACCCCGCGCATCCCCGCCCAGGACAGGACGAGATTCTGCTTCCACGTCAGGCCCATGGCGTCGGAAGTCTCGGTGCTCTTGCGCCGAAGAGATTTTCGTACTGCTGCCCGCCTGCTGGTGTTGACGAAGATCCACGCAGGCCGAATCGCGATCACCACCGCGAGTATCAGCAGGGCGTAAGCGAAGATGTGCAGCACGGGCAGTCCGTCGCGTTCGACTTCCTGAATCACCGACTTCAGCTGCAGGCCCATGTACGCGAACACGAAGGCTTCGAGCACCAAGTCCATCAGCGGCCAGACCTGACGTTCCTGAATGCGTGTCGTCACCGCGACGTCGGCAGTGACGCGTCCCAGCACGAACCCAGCGGTGACAACCGCCAGCACACCGGACGCATGAATTTCCTCGGCCGCGAGATAGGCAGCGAACGGGAGAACGAGGCCGAGAACGGTTTCGAGCGCCGAATCCTGGATGCGAGACCGCACGAATCGGACGATGCGCGAGAGGATGAGTCCGACGATCACGCCGCCGAGAATTTCGTAGGCGAAGAACAGCACCGGCGAGTGGATCTCGATCCTCTTGCCTGTCACCGACGCCACTGCCAGCGTGAACAGGGTCAGCGCCGCGGCGTCGTTCACCAGGCTTTCGCCGGTCAGAATGGCCATCATGCGTGAGGGGAGGCCGAGTTTGCGGCCCACGGCGATGGCCGCAACCGCGTCGGGAGGAGCAACAACCGCGCCGAGTACGAGGGCGGCGCCGAGGGTGAGCTCGGGGACGAGCCAGTTGGCGAAGTAGCCGACGGCAACGGCCGTCACGATGACCATGACGATCCCGAGCCTCAGAATATGGCCGAGATTCTTGCGGAAGCTGACGAACGAGAAGTCCAGCGCCGCGGAGTACAGCAGCGGAGGTAGAACGACGCCGAGGATGAGCTCGGGGGCAAGCGTCACCTGCGGAACGCCCGGAACGAACGACGCAATCGACCCGACTGCGACGAGCACGAGCGGGACCTGCAGGTCCAAGCGCTTGGCGAAGCCCGCGACCGCGACAGCCGCGATCACGACGAGAAGTAGTACCGGTCCGTCCACGAACTAGATCATGCCGTCAGCTGCGTCCCCGCGCGCAGCTGACTCGCACATGAGTCTTCAGGGCTTGTCCGGAATTGCCTTCTTGGCGGCGTCCTGGACCTTGTCGACTTTGTCCGCGTACTTGCCGCCGGTCTTGTTGTCGATGAAGTCGCCCGCCTTGTCCACGACGTCTTCGATCTTGTCGGAGTTCTCGGCTGCGAGCTCCTTGCCCTTGTCGACGATCCCCTTGAGGTTGTCTGCGAAACCCATGATCGCTCCAATTTTCGCGTGATTGTGATGGCGAGAAGTAGCTTACTTCGCACCGGCAGCGAACAGGGATCGCTTCTCACCCTTCACCGCTGCGCTGATCCACCAGGCGGCTTCGACCAGCGCGATCCCGATGGCTCCGATGACGAGGGCCGACGTCGTCAGCGCGATGTTCGACGGGTCCAGCTTGAAGAAGGTTCGGCAGAACGGGATGGTGAAGAGCGCGAGATACCCGACGACCGATCCTGCGATCAGCACGATCTTCCACCACACGTACGGCCTTGCGACCACCGCGAGAACCCACACCGCGATCATGATCAGCGTGATCAGTGCAGTGGTGCTGGCTTGCGTGATCTGCTGCTCGGTTGCCCCTGGTCCTTGGTAGGCGAGCAGGAAGGACACGAAGGTCGCGACGCCGACTATCAATCCCGACGGCACAGCCAGGCGCATGACGCGGGGGACGAACCCGGTCCTCGCCCGCTCGTTGTTGGGCGCCAGCGACAGCACGAAAGCTGGAATACCGATGGTGAACCATGCCGCGATGGTGACGTGGCGCGGGAGGAACGGGTACGGCAACGGATCGAAATGGAAGACCTGGGACAGCACGCCCGACACACCGATCAGGAACGCAAGAAGCACCGAGTAGACAGTCTTGGTGAGGAACAGATTGGAGACGCGTTCGATGTTGCCGATCACTCGTCGGCCCTCGCCGACGACGTACGGCAAGGTGGCGAACTTGTTGTCCAGCAACACGATCTGCGCGACGGCGCGCGTCGCCGCGCTTCCTGATCCCATGGCGACGCCGATGTCGGCATCCTTCAGAGCAAGTACGTCGTTGACGCCGTCGCCCGTCATCGCCACCGTGTGACCGCGTGACTGCAGGGCACCGACCATGCTGCGTTTCTGGTCGGGCCGTACGCGACCGAAGGTGGTCGAGTTCTCCACGGTGTCGGCGAGTTCCTCGCTGTCCTCGGGGAGGTTCCGCGCATCGATCGGGTTGCTGTCGAGACCGAGCGAACCTGCGACGGCACCGACCGACACTGCGTTGTCGCCCGAGATGACCTTGACTGCAACGGATTGACTGGCGAAGTAGTCGAGTGTCTCGCGAGCGTCCGAGCGCACCTTCTGCTCGAGAACGACCAACGCCCTCGGCGTCACTGTCGCTGGCGCATTGTCGTCGTCGACGGGCTTGTCGCTGCTGGCAAGCAAAAGCACACGAAGTCCAGCCGAGCCGACTTCCTCTGCCTGACGGGCGATGTCGGAATTCGGATCGAGCAGAACGTCCGGCGCTCCGAGGAGCCAGTTTCCGTGCTCGCCGTAGGACAGGCCGCTCCATTTCTTCGCCGACGAGAACGGCGCGACGGCGGTCTCCGTCCAGCCCGGTTCGTCGGGAAACGCCTCGCCGATAGCGAGGACGCTTGCGTTGGGGCGCGGGTCGTCGTGGGCGAGTGCGGCGAGCACCTTCGTCAACGTGCTCGTGTCGCCGTCATCGGTGACCCGCAATTCCGACAAACGCATACCGTTCTCGGTCAGCGTGCCGGTCTTGTCGGCGCACACCACGTCGACCCGGGCGAGACCTTCGATGGCGGGCAGTTCCTGTACGAGGCACTGGCGTTGGCCGAGCCGAATGACACCCACGGCGAACGCGATCGACGTCATCAGGACCAGACCCTCGGGAACCATCGGCACGAGTGCCGCGACCATCCCGTTCAGTGCAGGCCCGAGTGACTGTCCGGACGAGAACAGCTGGTTGTAGATGATCAGTGCTCCGGCCGGAATCATCAGGTACGTGATGAATTTGAGGATCTTGTCGATCCCGCTGCGCAGTTCGGAATGTACGAGGGTGAACTTGCTGGCCTCCTCGGCCAGTTTGGCTGCGTAAGCGTCCCGACCGACCTTCGTCGCGCGGTACGCACCACTGCCTGCGACGACGAAACTTCCGGAAAGTACCTGCGCGGCAACAACTTTGTGCACTGCATCGGCTTCACCGGTGAGTAGAGACTCGTCCACTTCGAGGCTCGACGCCTCGACCACTTCCCCGTCGACGACGATTTGATCGCCCGGGCCGAGCTCGATGAGGTCACCGAGAACCACCTCGTTCGGCGCAACTTCGTGCGCCACTCCATCGCGCCTGACGACAGGTTTGCTCTGCCCGACGATGGCGAGTTCGTCGAGCGTCTTCTTCGCACGGATCTCCTGGATGATGCCGATGCCGCTGTTCGCGACAATCAAGAGACCGAACATGCCGTCGACGATCGATCCCGTCGACAACACGATGATCAACAGAACACCGAGAATCGCGTTGATGCGGGTGAAAACATTCCCCCGAACGATGTCCTTGACGGACCTACTCGCGCGAGCCGGTACGTCGTTCGACTTTCCCTCGGACCGAAGCTGCGCTACCTCCGCTTCGGTGAGCCCGCTCTCCCGCTGTGCGTCCGTCTCGATCGACATACAGGCAGCCTAATCGGGGTCATTCCGCAGGCTCCACTCCTGCCTAATCGGGCCTCACCCGAGTCGTGCCCACCATCGATCGTCGACCGCGCCGCGAGAGGCGTCGATTCGCTGGCCAGGCATCGGGACAACCGTCGTCACCCCGACGTTCTCGGCCGCAGCCTTCAAGCGCACGATCGGCTCCGACCACGGGTGGAACGCCAGATTGAACGTCGCCCAGTGAACCGGTACCAACACGTTGCCTCCTAGATCGCCGTGCGCACGGACGGCTTCCTCGGGGTTCATGTGAATGTCGGCCCACCGCGGGTCGTAGGCGCCGACCGGCAGCAACGTCAGATCGAACGGCCCGTACTTGGCGCCGATTTCGGCGAACTTGACGGTGTAGCCGGTGTCGCCGCCGAAGAACACGCGGTGCTCCGGACCTGCGAATGCCCACGACGCCCACTGCGTCAGGTCGCGCTTGAGCCCACGGCCGGAGAAGTGCCTGGCCTCGGTGCAGGTGATGGTGAGGCCAGCTACCTCGGTCTGCTCGTCCCAGTCGAGTTCGATGATGCGGTCCTCGGGAATTCGCCAGTGCCGCAGATGTGCGCCGATGCCGATCGGGACGACGAACGGCGCGCTCTGCAGGCTCGCCAGAGTCTGAATCGTCGCCTTGTCGAGGTGGTCGTAGTGATCGTGCGAGATGACGATCGCGTCGACCTGCGGCAGTGCATCGAGCGGCACCGGTGTCGGATGAAGGCGCGACGGTCCGACGGTTTGCGACGGCGATACACGGTAGCTCCATACCGGGTCGGCAAGAATGCGCCGTCCGTCGAGTTCGATGAGCACCGACGAATGGCCGTACCAGGTAACGGCGGTTTCCCCGGCGTCGACCGGCGCGATGTGCGGCGCAAGAGGAATCGGTTGCTGCGGTTTCCCCTGAGCCCGACGCTTGAGGAAGGACACCAGAATGGACTCGTCGCCGCCGCCGGTGAAGCTCGAACTGGCCTCGGTGTTGTGGAACCGTCGATTGCGATAGCGCGACGACGCACCCGCATACGGTGCGATCTTGGCGCTCGTCGCACCGATCTGAGCGGGCAGTCCCCATGTCGCTCGTGCCAACCACGCGGCACCTGCAAGCCCGAGGGCGATCGGCACGATCTTCGAGTTCGTCACCCCCGCCAGAGTAGGTCAGCCGAAGTGGTCGGGCAGCGCGCTCGGACGATCGTTAGGCTGCCCTCATGAACCTTCGCCGCTGCGCTGCCGTAGTCGCAACCGCCTCGGTTGCGCTCCTGTCCGTCGTTGCCTGCTCGACCGAGCGCACTCCGGTCGAGCCCGGCACACCTCCGTCGAGCAGCGCTTTTCCCGTGTCGGTGCCCGGCGCGCTCGGTTCCGCCGAGATTACGGAGCAGCCGAACCGTGTGGTCGCGCTGACCTGGACCGACGCCGATATCGTGTTCTCACTCGGCGTAACGCCGATCTCGGTCCAGAAGGCGCAGACCGACTCGGGCTATCAGCCCTGGTTCGAAAGCGCCGTCGGGGCGGGCGACTTGCCGCCCGTCTGGGACGGCACCGACGGCGGCGTCTCCGTCGAGGAGATCGCCGCGTTGCAACCCGACCTCATCGTCGCGACGAAGGCGTTCAACCTGGATCGAACGTACGAGCAGCTTTCGCAGGTCGCCCCCGTAGTGCACTTCGCAGACACCCCGTCTTCGGAGACCTGGCAGAGCGCCACGACCACGGTTGCCGCTGCACTCGGGAAGTCCGAGAAAGGTGAGCAGGTCGTCGGCGACACCGAATCGCGCATTGCAGACGCCGCCCAGCAGAACGGCGCGCTGGATGGAAAGCGCTTCACGTTCTTCGTCGGACCCACGGCCGAGTCGGTGTACGTGGTCAACTCGTCTCAGGACGCCGGGGCGAGCTTCCTCGACCAGTTGGGGATGGCGCCGACCGAGTTCGCGACGTCGCAACCGGTGAGCACCATCCCCGGTCGTGCGCAGATCAGCTACGAGCTCCTGTCCCAGACGGACGCCGACGTGGTGATCGCAACCGGGCGTCCGGGCACGGTCGAGGAGCTTGCCGCAAGGCCTGCTGCGGCGGCACTACCTGCTCTCGTCCGGGGCGCCGTCGTGGAGCTGTCACCGACGCAGGCACAATCGATCGCGTTCCCATCTCCACTGAGTCTCGGCTGGGCCCTGGACGAGATAGTCCCCCGGCTGGACGCCGCCGCGCAGAAGTAACCTTGCACTACAATTTCTGCGACGGTTTTGCCCTAGAAGGAGATCGCACACACTCATGACCACCGAACAGCGGGAATTTCAGGCCGAGACGCGCCAGCTCTTGGACCTGATGGTTCACTCCATCTACTCCAACAAAGACAGCTTCCTTCGAGAGCTCGTGTCCAATTCATCCGACGCGCTCGACAAGCTGCGACTCGAGTCCTACCGAAACAAGGACCTCGACGTCGATGTCTCCGACCTACACATCGAGCTCGACATCGACAAAGAGGCGCGGACGCTGACCATCCGTGACAACGGCATCGGCATGTCGCGCGAGGAGGTCATCGACCTCATCGGCACGCTGGCCAAGTCCGGCACCGCCGAGGTGCGCAAGAAGCTGAAGGAAGCCAAGGACGCCGCGGCGTCGGAGGAGCTGATCGGCCAGTTCGGTATCGGCTTCTACTCGACGTTCATGGTCGCCGAGAAGGTCTCGCTTCTCACGCGCAAGGCCGGGGAGTCCACCGCCACTCGGTGGGAATCGTCGGGTGAGGGCACCTACGAGATCTCGGACGTCGACGATGCACCGCAGGGCAGCTCGGTGACGCTTCATCTCAAGCCGGCCGATGAAGAGGACCATCTCCACGATTACGCCAACGAGCGCAAAGTCAAAGAACTGGTCAAGAAGTACTCCGACTTCATCGCGTGGCCCATTCGCATCGACGTCGAGAAGCGGGTCAAGTCCGAGGAAGAGGGCGGCGAGGACACCGTCACCATCGAGACGGAGACCGTCAACTCGCAGAAGGCGCTGTGGACTCGCTCGAAGGACGAGGTGTCCGACGAGGAGTACAAGGAGTTCTACAAGCACGTCAGCCATGCGTGGGACGAGCCCCTCGAGGTCATCCCGTTCAAGGCCGAGGGCACCTTCGAATACCAAGCGCTGCTGTTCATTCCGTCGCAGGCACCATTCGACCTGTTCATGCGCGAGGGCAAGGGCGGCGTGCACCTCTACGTCAAGCGCGTCTTCATCATGGACGATTCCGAGGAGCTGTTGCCGGAATACCTGCGGTTCGTCAAGGGCGTGGTCGACGCAGCCGACCTCTCCCTCAACGTCTCTCGCGAGATCCTGCAGCAGGACAGGCAGATTCGCGCAATCCGCCGGCGCCTGACGCGCAAGGTTCTCTCGACGATCAAGGAACTGCAGAGCGAGAACGCCGAGAAGTACGCCACCTTCTGGTCGCAGTTCGGCAAGGCGCTCAAGGAAGGCCTGATCTCCGACTCGGACAATCGCGAGACCCTGCTGACCGTGTCGTCGTTCGCCTCGACCAACAGCGAGGAGGGCGTGACCACCCTCGCCGAGTACGTCGATCGGATGAAGGACGGACAGGAGCAGATCTACTACATGACGGGTGAATCTCGTCAGCAGATCGAAAGCTCCCCGCACATGGAGGCGTTCAAGGCCCGCGGCATCGAGGTCCTGCTGCTGACGGACTCGGTCGACGAGGTGTGGGTCGGCAACGTCCCCGAGTTCGACGGAAAGTCGTTCCAGTCCATCTCGAAGGGCGAGGTCGACCTGGACACCGAGGAAGAGAAGAAAGAAGCCGAGTCCAAGCGCGAGGAGCAGGACAAGGACTACGAGGAGCTACTGAAGTGGCTGACCGAGACGTTGAGCGAAGACGTCAAGGAGGTTCGCTTGTCCACCCGTCTGACCACCTCGCCCGCGTGCGTCGTCGGCGATGAATTCAGCTTCTCCCCGCAGCTGGAGAAGATGTACAAGGCGTCGGGCCAGTTCGTTCCGACGTCCAAGCGCATCCTCGAACTCAACCCGACGCACGATCTGGTGACCGGGCTCAAGAAGGCTCGCGAGGATCGCAGCGACGATCCCAATCTGGCAGAAACGGCCGAATTGCTCTATGCGACGGCTCTTCTCGCCGAGGGCACCGAGCTCAAGGATCCGGCTAAGTTCTCACGGTTGCTGGCTGATCGGTTGACCAGGACGGTGTAGGCGGCTCCGCCGCCAGTGGCATGGTTAAGCGCCCTCTGGGGCACTTAACCATGCCACTGGCGCGTGATGATCGGCGCGGGTTGGTGGTCCACAGACACCGGAAGGTGGTGCGCGCCTCGTCCTCTTCGGAACCGCAGCGTGTTGCACTGTAGGAATGACCGACACACTCTTGATCGACAGGCGCGGCGACGTCGTCGTCTGGACCCTGAACAACCCCGAGGCGCGCAATCCGATCTCCGAGGGCGACACAATCGATGCGCTGGAAGACGCCGTAGCGGCAGCCAACCGCGATCCCAGCATCCGAGTCGCGATCCTCACCGGTGCCGGATCCGCGTTCTCCTCCGGTGGCAACGTCAAGCACATGCGCGACAAGCAGGGCATGTTCGGCGGTAGCCCGGCTGAGCTGCGACAAGGGTACCGCCACGGCATCCAACGCATCCCGAAGGCGTTGTACCACTGCGAGATTCCGACGATCGCAGCCGTTAACGGTGCCGCAATCGGGGCCGGATGCGATCTGGCGCTGATGTGCGACCTTCGAATTGCCTCGACGACAGCGAAGTTCGCCGAGAGCTTCGTCAAGGTCGGCATCATCCCCGGCGACGGCGGCGCGTGGCTTCTCCCCCGCGCGGTCGGCATGGCGCGAGCGAGCGAAATGGCCTTCACCGGCGAAGCGATCGATGCCGCGACCGCGCTCGACTGGGGACTGGTATCGCAGGTCGTCGAACCCGAAACCCTGCTCACCGCAGCACACGCTCTAGCCGATCGAGTCGCCGTAAATCCACCCCAGGTCCTGCGGATGACCAAGAAGCTACTGCGTGAGGGCCAACATCAGAGCCTGGAGTCACTGCTCGAACTATCGGCCGCCTACCAGGCCATCGCGCACACCACCGCCGATCACACCGAGGCCGTCAATGCCATGCTCGAGCGCCGCGATCCGAATTTCGAGGGCCGGTAAACGCTGGCCGGCCGGTAAACGCCTAGTGGCATGGTTGAGTGCCCTACAGGGCCACAACCATGCCACTAGGTTACTTCTGTTCCGGCAGAATATGCTCGCCGGTCTTGTCCGTACTGAGTGACAGCGAGCTGATGTAGAGAATCTCCCCTTCCGACCCGATCTTGTTGGAGCGGATCATGTCGGGCCGCTCGAACTCCATGCCGGATACGTGGCACAGCAGTGTTTCGTCCGACGGGTTCCCGTGCTCGTCGAACATGGGCAGGTCGATTCCGTCGTCGGTGCGCCGGAGGTAGTACTTACCCTTGGTTGCCACAGCGATCACGGGCGGCAACACGATTGCCAGAACCAGTGCGACCATCGGAGAGTAGGGCTTGATTGCATCGCCGAAGCCCCCGAAGAACACCAGGATCGACAAGCCTGCCGCGACCAGCATGGACACGAACCCAACAGGGTTGAAGTTGTACAGCATGCCCCGCCGGAACTCGGGCACCTTGGGCGAGAGCTTCAGGATGTACTTGTTGAACACGATGTCCGACGCCACCACGGCGATCCAGGCGATACCGCAGTTCGCGTAGAACCCGAGGATGTCGTTGAGGAAGCTGAACATGTTGGCTTCCATCAGGATCAATGCGATCGCAAGGTTGAACAGTACGAAGACCATGCGCCCCGGGTACGTCTTGGTGATGCGGGTGTACGAGTTGGTCCAGGCAAGCGAGCCCGAATACGCGTTGGTGACATTGATCTTGATCTGGCTGATGACCACGAGGATCACGGCGAGCGTCATGGCCAGCCAGCCAGGCATGAAGTTCTCGTAGATCTCGAGGAACTGATGCACCGGTTCGTTGGCGATGGATGCGCCGTCCGCGACGTTGGCGATGAGGTACACCGCGAGGAACAATCCGACGACCTGTTTGATTGCGCCGAAGATGACCCAACCCGGTCCGGCGAGAAGCACTGCCGTCCACCACCGTCGCGAGTTCTCAGGGGTCTTGGGCGGCATGAATCGCAGGTAATCGATCTGCTCGGCGATCTGCGCGATCAGCGACAGACACACACCTGCGGCGAGCATGACGGACCCGAAGTTGACGCCCTTGCCGTCGGCACCGTCCTGACCACCGAACGCGAAGAATTCGCCGACGGAATCAGGGTGACTGAAGACGAGGTAGACGAACGGAAGCACCATCAGTACGAGCCACAACGGCGTCGTCCAGACCTGCAGTTTCGCAAGCGCTTTCATGCCGTAGATCACCAGCGGAATCACCATCAGGGTCGACACCGCATACCCGATCGGCAGTGGAATGTTCAGACCCAGTTCCAGGCCCTGCGCCATGATCGAGCCTTCGAGCGCGAAGAAGATGAAGGTGAAAGTCGCGAAGATGACATTGGTGACGACAGACCCGTAGTATCCGAATCCGCTTCCACGCGTGATCAAATCGAGGTCGATGTTGTACCGGGCCGCGTAGTACGCCAAGGGCAGACCCGTCAGGAAGATGACGACGGCGAACACGAGGATGCCCCACAGAGCATTGCCGGTGCCGTAGGAGATGCCGATGTTGGCGCCGATCGCGAAGTCGGCGAGGTAGGCGATTCCGCCCAGTGCGGACGTGGCGACGACGCCTGTGCCCCACTTGCGGTAGCTACGCGGCGCAAAGCGCAGCGTGTAGTCCTCTAGCGTTTCCTTCAGTGCCGTATCTGTCGGCGCGGGCTGCACAGCGGTCATGGGAAGAAGGTAGAAGCGTCACGTGTCGCCCACGTCACGCAAAGTACAGGTGCTGTTACGCAGACCGACAAACAGGATTAATCGGGCGCTGCTAGCCGTCGCGGACCCCCACCCGAGGCATCTACCAGCAACTGAAGGAACCAGCCGAGAATCGGCGCGCGCATGATCCAGCCAAGAAGCGCCCACCCGAGGGATACGTGTTCCAGCGCCCCGCCGATCGCACGTGTCCCGGTGAGCGTGACCGCCCCCTCATACTGGATCCGGCGC
This sequence comes from Rhodococcus sp. P1Y, assembly GCF_003641205.1. Classification (NCBI taxonomy): domain Bacteria; kingdom Bacillati; phylum Actinomycetota; class Actinomycetes; order Mycobacteriales; family Nocardiaceae; genus Rhodococcus; species Rhodococcus sp. P1Y. The sequence continues at coordinate 2,175,114 of NZ_CP032762.1, read as the reverse complement.
AATTCGTCGGGGTGATCCTCGGCAGGCCGAACGACGAGTCCGACCGGTTCGGTCCGCTCGAACCACGGCCCGACCGTCGAGCAGGGGTCGCAGGTGACCGACGCGTACAGCGTGCCCGACGCCTCCGCGGTGGGTGACCATCGCGGAATCCAGTCCCGCACCGACGCGCGATAGTCGATCCACGCCGAACCGAACCGCTCCGACAGTTGCTCGTGCTCGTGCCAGGCCGCAAGACCCGCACTGAATGCCGCGCCGACGACCGCCGCGGCGGCGATGACGGGTTCACGAAACACCACGGCAGCGATCAGCAACAGGGCAACCGCGGATATCTGCATGGGGTTGGCTACGTACGCGTACGGACCGGTGGTCACCAGCTTCTTCGGAGGATCCCACGGGTAGGGGGTTCCTCCCCCGACAGCTGCGAAATCGGCAACGGCGCGCAGCGCGACGATCGCGATCACCACCCCGATCTGAATCATCACCGAGTCGAGCACACCGCCCACGTCGCGGATCCGGTCGAACCAGCCGAGTCCGTCGACCTCGAACGCCACTGTCGGGATGCCGAACCCGAGCACGGCGCCGAACAGAACAACCTGCATGCTCGCCCGCACGCGAAGCGCGCGCTCCGCCGCGGTCGAGACACCGAGAACCACGCCGGGGATCAACGCACACACGACCGCACTCAGCTCGCCCCACCACCACGTCGACGTCAATTCGACCAGCGGCTGCAGACTTCCCATGGCAACAACGTCCGCAGCCACGAGAACTCCGACCGTCAGCGGCGGTCTGATCCATTGCATCAGCAGGATCGGTACCGCTCCCCACAACGCCGCCCATCCCAGAATCACGTCAACGGGCACCGCTGCCCACATCAGGCCGTCGGTTCCGAAGCTCCACCAATGCTGCTGCACTGCAAGCGCATTCACCAGAAGCAAAGTCAGGAAGTTCCACAGCAGCGCGAGAAACGCAGCGCCCTTGACCCTCGGCGTCGCAGTGAGCCACAACCCGCCGGTGACCACGATCGGCACCAGTACCGCACCGGAGCGAAGCACCTCGATCGACAGGCCAGTCTGGTGGTTCACCGCGGCAAGTCGAGCGAATCGAGGAGATATGCCGCGGCTCGCTCGGCGACGAACTTCTCGATCGGCCCGAAGTACCACGCGGGTGCCAGTTCTCGGGTGTAGGACAGGTCGAGCTCGACGGCGGTATGCGAGGGATCGACTGTGTGCCAGCTGATATCGGCGACGTTCCAGGTCAACCACGACGCGATGGGCGTGGAGTCGTCGACAACACGCAGTCGCGCTGAATTCGGTGTACGGCCTTCGACTTCGAAGGTCAGCTCGGTCGAGTCCTCTCCCCAATGATGCTCGGACAGAAAAGGAAGCCGATGATGCGCACCCGAGAACGCGACAGTGCGGCGCGCACCGACGTCGAATGCACCGCCGCTGTCGTTCAACGGCTGCGGAAACCCCCAGCTCAACACACCAGGCAGGTCGGCGTCGAAATTCACGGGCCGTTCCCAGGCCGACTCGACAGCAGCAGGACTCGCCGCGACCACCCGATGCGCAGACACGGTCGTGGCGCCGGGCAAGGTCGTCGCAGGTACGACGCCCTCCATCGACGCCAGCACGACGAGCACGGGAATCGCCATCACTTTCAGACCGTCGTGTCTACGTACCTTGTCCACCGCCACGGCGACGATCGCACCGACCAGATAGAAGATCGGCGCCGCCAGAATGACGCAGATGAAGCCTTCGCCCAGCAGCATCATCGACATCAGCAGCAGAACCGTGATCACCTTCATGACGATTCCCACAGCGCTGCGACTGGGGGCCGAAAGCACGACGACAACGGCGATGACCGCAGGAATTCCTACGTAGAACGCTGCCGACTGCGTCGTGCCGGTTTCTTGCAGCACATATCTGACGAACACGGCGGCCGCGAACGCCAGGACAATGCCCACGAGAATGTATTGAGCGGACGTGGGCTTCCGCTTCACCGGACCCGATTCGACCTCGTCGCCGTGCTCCATGGGAAGAGCGAAGCACACCGACCGATCGTTACTCTCTCCGGGTCTTCATGCAGTGAGCAGGGAGAAGTTGGTCAATTCTGCGCGCAACTGATTCATCGCTCGATGCTGCGCGACGCGCACTGCACCGGCGCTCATACCGAGGGCGCGACCTGTCTGCGGTGCTGTCATCCCCCACACCACGCGCATCAGCACGATCTTCCGGTGCCTCGGTGGGAGGGTGTTCATCAAAGCCTGTGCATGGCTCCGAAATTCGCCCTCGATTGCGTGTACCTCGGGAGAATCGGCGGTGAACGGCTCCTCGGTCACCATATCGAGCGAATAAGCGCGGCGCAGTGAGGCTTTTCGGCCCGCATCGGCCAGCTTGTGCGCTGCAATGCCGTAGACGAAGGCCATGAACGGTTTACCGAGATCACGGTACTTGGGGATCGCAGACACGAGCGCCAAGCACACGTCCTGTACGACATCGTCGGGCGCGACCTCCGAATTGATCAAACGTGTTGCGCAGTAACGCTTCAACTTCGGTCGGACCAATGCGATCACGTCGGACAGCGCCGCTTTGTCCCCGCCCACGGCCAGGGGAACCCGCGTCTGAAGCATCTCCACGATGTCGATCTCCGTCATCGCCATGTCCTCCTTGGCTCGCCCTGCGCCTTGTGTGTGATTCGATCCTGCGGCGTCCTCGGTTTGGCCGGTACCCACCTCAGGGTGAAAGAACCCACCCCCTCGGCAGCGGCACGCCACCCCTCGGGGAGGGTCGCACTACTTCCACGAGACCGGATGATTCAAGGGGAGTAACGCCAGGACCAGCGCAGACGAAACTCCTTACACATCTGCAGGCAGCATCGGAGACGACCATGAACTATCGGAACCATGGACGAAGCACCGTCGTCACGGACGACGGCACAGCCCTCGCCGTGTACGAAACCGGCGCGCCCGACGCCCCGATGACCGTCGTCTTCACCCACGGGCACTGCCTGGCCAAAGAGTCGTGGTTCGACGTCCGTAGCCACCTGCAGCGCACGTGGGGCGACGACGTTCGCATGGTGTTCTACGACCACCGCGGGCACGGTGCGTCCGAGGCAGCGGCCACCGATTCCTACACGATCGAACAGCTCGGGCGCGATCTCGGAGCCGTCGTGCGCACCATGGTCCCTACCGGACGCTACGTCGTCGTGGGTCATTCGATGGGCGGCATGACGATCATGTCCTTCGTGCGGCAGCACCTCGGTGAGCTGGGAGGACGCCTGGTCGGGGTGGGCCTGGTTGCGACAGCGGCCCACGGTATCGCCGAGGAGGGCCTCGGCTCCTGCCTCGCGCACCCGGTGGTCTCGATGTTCCGATCCGTTGTTCGGCGCGCACCGCGCGTCATGAGCACATCCAAGCGCTTGAGCAGGGGAATCTGTGCGCCGATCGTGCGCGCAGCCGGCTGCGGATCGCGCAGAGTGAGTCCCCGCGTCGTCGCATTGGCGTCCGCAATGCTCAACGAGACGTCCGTGGTGACGATGGCAGGCTTTCTCGGTTCACTGCACGAATTCGACGAGTCGAAGTCCTTGCCGGCTCTGGCCGTGGTCCCGACGATGGTGCTCTGCGGGTCGGACGATCTGATGACGCCGCCCAGGCATTCGCAGGCGATCGCCGACTGCCTACCTGCAGCCCGCCTGGTCACCGTCGAGAACGCAGGTCACATGGTCATTCTCGAGCGCGCCGCCGACGTCGCCGATGCCATCGCCACTCTCGTGGCACAAACGGGCCTCACAGCTCGGAGGGATCTCACAGGTCGCACGCATCTCACAGCGCAGCTAGAGGTCGCGCTGTGAGATCACGCCGCTCTGCAAGGCCCGCTCGGCCAATCGGACGCGCTTGACGTTTTGCGGGAGGTCCTCGACGCCGAACTTGGCGAACAGAACGCGCAGATGCGTCTTGACGGCGTCGACGCTGAGGAAGAGTTCTCCCGCGATCTGCTGATTCGACGACGGGTTCGCGAACGTGGCGTTGTGCTTGTACGGTCTGCACAGAGCGACGAGAACCCCGCGCTGTGTGTCGGTAAGCGATCTGGAGCTCGGCATCTCGGCGGCGATTCTGGTTGCTTCGTCCCCGACTCCCGCAAGATCATGGAACGTGAGCAGCGACGATCCGATTCTGATGGTGTCACCGTGCCGCAGCCGTCGTCTTCCCGTCAGTCTGTCGCCGCCCACGTAGGTACCGTTGCGCGAGAGTCCGTCGTCGACGATGGTCCAGTGCCCGCTCATCCATTCCACGGCCGCGTGTAGTCGCGACACCTCGCTGTCGCCGGGAAACGAGACGTCGGCATGCGTCGATCGTCCCAGTGTGTAGCGCTCACCGGCGGGCGACAACGGAATCTCGCACCGTGTGCCGTCGACGTCGGTGTACTGCAGACGCGGCTCTTCGGGCGGTGTCACGTCCCCTCCCTCCGACAGGTAGAGGTCATCATAACCGCGAAAATCGGCCCCGCTCGCGAACTGCGCGAGCGGGGCCGATTTCAGTGAAAGCGGTGTTACTTCTTCACGGGCGGTGCGTTGAGCAGGGCGATGAAGGGACCTGCGTTGGCAGCGATCGCACCGAGTCCGCCGATGGCGGTACCGGCGAGCGAAGCGGTGGAGCCGAGCAGCAGTGCGCCGCCGATGCATCCCGCGATCGGACCCGCACCGAACAGCAGTGCCGCGGGTGCCGAGACGACGCCGGCAGCGAGTCCGCCGAGAAGGCATCCGCCGACGATTCCTGTTGCGGCACCGAGGAACCCGCCGACCGAAGCAGTCAAGCTGAGGTTGTCCTTGACACCTGCGACCGCGGCCGGAAGATCGACCTGCTGCAGACCCGGCAACTGGGTCGAGACAGGCGTCGCAGCGGCAGGCGAAACGTCGGCCGTCAGAACAGCGTGGTTGCCCTCGATCTCTGCAGCGACCGGGTGCGCGAGGCCCTCGAACGCGATGGTCAGCGGCACCGAATCGACAAGTGCGCCACCGGCGTCACGGACGACGAGGTGGTTGTTCTCGTTGCTCAGCGTGCCCGCGGAGGTGTCGACGATGACCTGCTGGCCAGCGGCGGTGACGTTCCAGCCCACGGGAGCGGGTGCTGGTGCCGGGTCCGCATAGGACGTCCCCATCGCGGTCGTCATTGCTGCGATGACCAATGCAGACGTTGCTGCGAATTTTCCGATCTTCATGTTCCCCGTCTTCCGGTGTATGCGTATGCCGCACCCATTCGGGCGCCGGGCAAAGATACGTCGGCGAAAAGGACCGAACACTGGCCGCGCGGGGCACAGAACACGACCGGAGGGTTAACATTGCAGCATCTCTACCCGTAACGGACAGAACGGAATTCGGACATTCAAGAGCTCGTAACGGGCACCCTACTTCTTGCCGAACAACCCTGGCCCGTTCGACCCACCGTGCGAGGCGGCGAAGTCGTAGGCCGACTCCGCGTGCTCGTGTTCGTCGAGGCCATCGGCCTCGTGCTGAGCATCGGCTCGCACGCCCATGACCGCTTTGATCGCGAACGCGATGAGTGCCGTGACCACTCCCGTGTACGCCATCACGACCACCACGGCGACGAATTGGACCCACAGCTGATGGAGTCCTCCCCCGTACAGCAGACCGTCGACTCCGGCCGGCATCTCGGAGCTCGCCAACATACCGATCAAGAGGGTGCCGACGATACCGCCGACGAGGTGGACGCCGACGACATCGAGAGAATCGTCGTAGCCGAAGCGGTATTTCAGCCCGATCGCCAACGCGCACAACGCACCTGCAGCGATCCCGATCACGGCCGCGCCGATAGGTGTGACGGCGGTGCACGACGGTGTGATTGCGACGAGCCCAGCCACGACGCCCGATGCCGCGCCGAACGAGGTGGCCCTGCCGTCACGAATCTTCTCTACGACGAGCCACGCCGCCATGGACATGGCACCCGCGCCGAGGGTGTTGACCAAGGCGACAGCCGCCACACCGTCAGCCGCCAGAGCGGATCCGGCATTGAACCCGAACCATCCGAACCACAGGAGTCCGGCACCGAGCATGACGGCAGGCAAGTTGTGCGGGCGCATCGCTTCGCGCGGCCATCCCCGACGGTTTCCGACGACGAGCGCGAGCACGAGGCCTGCCATGCCCGCATTGATCTCGACAGCGGTCCCACCGGCGAAGTCGATGGCCCCCAGCTTGTTCGAGATCCATCCACCGGACGCGGAGGTGAGTCCGTCCAACGAGAAGACCCAGTGCGCGACCGGAAAGTACACCAGCGTCGCCCACAGTGCCGCGAAGATCACCCACGGCACGAAACGCATGCGATCGGCCACCGCACCCGAAATCAGTGCGACGGTGACCATGGCGAAACCCGCTTGGAAAGCGGCGAATACGAGAGCGGGAACAGTACCGACGAGCGGGATCGAAATCTCGTCGCCCGAATACGTTCCGCCGAGCAGTTCCCCCAGGCCGGCGAACTGTAGCGGGTCCCCGATCCACCCGCCGGCCACGTTGTCGCCGAACACCATGCCGAATCCGAAGAGCAACCACAGCAACCACACGACGGCGATGGCCGACAGGCTCATCATCATCATGTTCAGCACGCTCTTGGAACGAACCATGCCGCCGTAGAAGAATGCGAGTGCCGGCGTCATCAGCAGTACCAGTGCCGTGCAGACCAGCAGCCACGCAGTGTCGCCCGTATCGGGCGCCCCGGAGATCACCGGCCCATAAATTTCGGCTTGCGCTTCTCTTTGCGGGCCAGGCGCGCCTCTTTCATGTCCTCGCTCGTCCATGCCGCCCCGAACGCAACCCATTGTTCCGTCGTCGGCTCGTCCTGGGTGCCGTCGTCGTTGAACACGAGCTTGAGATGGCGAAGCGCCAGTGGCGCGAGTTCGGTGATCGCCGACGCCCATTCCTGCGCAACCGCGAGATCGCCCCGCTTGTTGGCGAGGCCGCTCGCGTAGGCGCGGTCTGCGTCGAGCCGCTCTCCACCCATGAGGATGGTTCTGGCCACGCTGCCACCGGCGAGCGAGGCCAACCTCTTGATTGTCCAGTTGTTCACTGCGATACCCAGGCGTGTCGACGGAATCTCGAAGAATGCGCCGTCGGCGACGACCCGAAGGTCGCTGGCGATGGCGAGCTGCGTCCCGGCTCCGACAGCCGGGCCGTTGATCGCCGCGACGATGGGGATCGGTGCGCCGTCGACCGCTCGAAGCAGCCGCTCCAACGATTCGGGGAACTCCTCGGGAAAGTCGTCGCCGCCCAGGTCGGCGCCTGCGCAGAAACTCGATCCCTGGCCGGTGATCACGATGACCCGGGCGTCCGCTGCGACGGCATTCTCGATGCCTTCTCGCAGCGCCACGCACAGCTCGGTGTTCAGAGCGTTGCGCCGCTCGGGACGCTGAAGTTCGAGGGTGACGACGTCGCCGTCACGGGTCTGTCCGATCATGCAGACAGACGTTACTCATGGGTACGGTCAGCCGTCACCTGCGGGCTGATCTACTGGTGACCGTGATCGAGACAGACGTGGCCGTCATCGGCGCTGGACAAGCGGGCCTCTCTGCGGGCTATCACCTTCGTCGGGCCGGGTTGGAGTCCGGGAGGGGCTTCGTGATGCTCGATCGATCGCCCGCTCCTGGCGGAGCCTGGCAGTATCGGTGGCCGTCGCTGACGCTCAGCACGGTCAACCGCGTCCACGACCTCCCCGGCATGGAGTTCGCGGAGACTCTGGACGAGACGCCGTCCGACGGCGTGATCGCGGCCGAGGCCGTCCCCAAGTACTACGCCGCCTACGAGGAGAAGTTCGACCTACGGGTGAGGCGGCCGGTGACGGTGACCGTCGTGTGCGATCGCGAGCCCCGGTTTCGGGTCGAAGCGGGCGACGTGATCCTGTCGGCGCGGGGCCTGATCAACGCCACCGGAACGTGGGAAAAGCCTTTCATTCCTTGGTATCCCGGAGCCGAGACGTTTCGCGGTCGCCAGATTCACACGAAGGACTACCGGTCCGCCGACGAGTTCGCCGGGCAGCATGTCGTGGTGGTCGGCGGCGGCATCTCGGCTGTGCAATTGCTCGACGAGATTTCGCTCGTCACGACGACGACATGGGTGACCAGGCGCGAACCGGAGTTCCGTGACTCCGATTTCGGTCCCGATGCAGGCCGCGCGGCGGTCGCGATGGTGGAGGAACGGGTGCGGGCTGGGTTACCGCCGGGGTCGGTCGTGTCGGTGACGGGCTTGTTGCTGACCGACAGGCTGAAAGCTGCGCGCGATCGCGGCGTGTTAGCGCGTCTCCCCATGTTCACCGAGATCGTCCCCGACGGTCTTCGATGGGCCGACGGAACGACGGTGAAGGCAGACGTGATCCTGTGGGCCACCGGTTTTCGCAGCGCTCTCGACCACTTGGCGCCGCTCCGGCTCCGCGGCCACGGCGGCGGCATCGTCATGGACGGTCGGCTCGCGACACGCGTCGCCGCCGACCATCGGGTACACCTGCTCGGATACGGACCTTCGGCCAGCACCATCGGCGCGAACAGGGCAGGCCGAGCCGCTGTGACGGAGCTCCTGGAGACGCTCGACGTTCGGTAGCTCGCCGAGTCTCTACTTTGCAGGCGAAAGGGGTGTGCACTTTTGTCTGCCATGAACAAGTTCGCCGACTCGGTACTGTGACGTCGATGATCACGCTTCCGGTACCACCGTCCCTGATCGCCCCGAGCACTGCCGTCAAGACGTCGTATCTGGTCGGTGAACAGGCGGACATGCTCTATCGGGAGTCCGACACCGCATGGCTTGCCGAGGCCAGTATCGACTTCGACGCCTATGTGGCAGAGCGCGTCGGAATCCGCGAGCGATGGGGAGTTCCTTCCGAGCTCTTCTGGTTCACGTCCGGGGAGTACTACATCGGCTCGCTCGTCATTCGGCACCGGCTTACCGACGACGAAGGCGGCGGCCATATCGGTTATCACGTCGTATACCCCTGGCAGCGGCAAGGTCATGCAACACAGATGCTTCGACTCGGATTGGCGAAGTGCGCGGCTCTCGGGATCGAGACAGCTCTGCTGACCGTCGAACCCGAGAACGTCGCGTCGGTGGCGGTTGTTCGCAACAACGGCGGCATCGACGACGGGATCAACCATGAGGGTGAACGTCGCTTCTTACTCGAGACCTCCGGTAACAGATAGAAACTTCAAGCAAATCGCCCACTTCTGCACTGAGTGTCAGATAGGTTTCTTTTCATGTCCTCCACCTTGGACATCCTGCCGCTGAATTTCGAACGCCCAGCGGGCGAACGATTCTGCGCTCGTAGGAGATTTCACTCGAATCGACCAAGGAAGTTCGATCATGGGAAAGCTCGACGGGAAAGTTGCATTCATCACCGGAGCAGCGCGCGGCCAAGGCCGCAGCCACGCTCTGAGACTGGCGCAGGAGGGCGCCGACATCATCGCGATCGACATCTGCAAGCAGGTCGACAGTGTCGGCTACCCGCTCGCCACCGAGGACGACCTTGCCGAAACGGTCAAGCAGGTCGAAGCCTTGGATCGACGCATCGTTGCGTCGAAGGCCGACGTTCGTGACACCGCACAGTTGAAGAAAGCGGTCGACGACGGAGTGGCCGAACTCGGACGCCTCGACATCGTCCTGGCCAACGCCGGAATCGCCACGTTCGGCCCGCTCGAGGATCTCACCGACGACGTCTGGGATGAGATGATCGACATCAACCTCACGGGCGTCTTCAAGACTGTTCGCGCTGCGGTCCCCCACCTCAAGGCAGGCGGCCGAGGCGGCGCGATCGTCCTCACCAGTTCGACCGCAGGCATCAAGGGGATGGCCAACCTCGCGCACTACGTCGCTGCCAAACATGGCGTCGTGGGACTGGTCAAGACATTCGCAAACGAGCTGGCACCGTTCAACATTCGCGTCAACTCGGTTCATCCCACATCGGTGGACACCGACATGATCCACAATTCGGCGACATACAACCTATTTCTGCCGGACACACCGAACCCGACGAAAGAGGATGCAGGCGCAGCATTCAAAACGCTCAACGCGCTACCGATCGAATGGGTCGAACCGATCGATATCTCCAATGCCATTGCCTTCCTCGTCTCCGACGATGGTCGCTACATCACAGGTGTCCAGCTTCCCGTCGACGCCGGATCGGTGATCAAATGACCGGAAAGCTCGAAGGCAAGGTCGCATTCATCACGGGAGCTGCGCGCAGCCAGGGCCGCAGCCATGCGCTCCGGCTGGCCCAGGAAGGCGCGGACATCATCGCCGTCGACCTCTGCGGACCAGTCGACACCATCGAAATGTATCCGGGCGCAACGGAGGAAGACCTGGCCGAAACAGTCCAGCAGGTCGAGGCCCTCGATCGACGCATCGTCGCGACCAAGGCCGATGTTCGTGATTCGGCGGCATTGACGAAAGCCGTCGACGACGGAGTGGCCGAGCTCGGCCGCCTCGACATCGTCCTGGGCAACGCCGGAGTTTTCGAGATCGCACCTGCTCTCGACATCACCGACGAGGCTTGGCAGAACATGATCGGCGTCAATCTCACCGGGGTCTGGAACACGTGCCGGGCCGCGCTGCCTCATCTGATCGCGGGCGGACGAGGAGGGTCGATCGTGCTGACCAGTTCCACCGCTGGACTCAAAGGCACGCCGAACACGGTGCACTACACCGCAACCAAGCACGGTGTCGTCGGCATCATGCGCGCGCTTGCCAACGAATTCGGACAGCACAGTATCCGCGTCAACACCGTGCACCCCACGGGGGTCGACACTGTGATGATCCAGAACCCCAAGACATGGGGGCTCTTTCTGCCCGACGACCCGAACCCGACGAGGGAGAAGGCCGAGGCGATCTTTGCGACGACCAACACGTTGCCGATCCCATGGGTCGAACCGATAGACATCTCCAACGCGATTGCGTTCCTCGTCTCCGACGAAGCCCGATACATCACTGGTGCAACGCTTCCTGTCGATGCGGGGTACACGATCAAATGACGTCTCTACTGTCGATCACGGAAGTACGCAGCCGCATCGCGACCCGTTTGGTCGGTCGGGATCGCGAGCTCGATCTACTCCTGGCGGCGGTCGCAGCTGGGCGGGACCTTCTAATCGAAGGTCCGCCCGGCACCAGCAAATCCACCTTGCTCGGGGCCATCACGGCCGAGTGGGGTATCCCGTTACTGTTCGTCGAGGGCAACGCAGATCTGACCCCCGCTCGAATCGTTGGACATCACAACCCTTCTCGGGTACTGAGGGAAGACTACAGCGAGGACAACTTCGTCCCAGGTCCGCTCGTCGAGGCGATGCGGACCGGTGGATTCCTGTACGTGGAAGAATTCAACCGCGCACCCGAGGACACACTGAACACACTGTTGACTGCCATGGCCGAACGGCGCATCGCTATTCCACGGGTGGGAACCGTCGAGGCGGTGCCCACGTTCCGGGTGGTGGCGTCGATGAACCCGTACGACAACGTCGGGACCACCCGACTCTCGACTAGTGTCCACGATCGACTCTGCCGGCTGGCCGTCGGCTATCAGGATGCCGAAGCCGAGCGCGGGATCGTCGCATTGCGCACGGAAGCCGACTCGATGCGGCTCATCGCGGATTCCGTGTCGCTCACGCGCGCGACTCGCGAGCACGAGGACATTACGCAGGGCAGCAGTGTGCGCGGCGCAATCGACCTGACGTTGGTCGCGCAACAACTGGCGTCCCTGCGCCAGGTGCACATTCCCGAAGTCGTCGACATCGATCCGCCACGGGACCTGCCGGAGGACTACCGGCAGGTGATGCTCGACGCGTTGTACGTCGCTCTGTCGGGCCGGATTCACCTCGACGGCACCGCTGACCTGACGGCCGAGCAGATTCTGCACGGGATCTGGCAGGATCACTTCGTACTGAAGCCGGCCGCCGCAGCGCCCGGTTGAAGAGCCGTCCCAGCCGACTCTCCCGTTCGCACACCTGGTAAGCAGTCGGGCACGTTGAAGCCGTTGCGCCGCAAACCGAAACAACTGAACGACTCCCCCTCGCTCTATCGACCCGGCGGTGGTGGCGCGGTCCTCGTCGTCGACGGTCGCCGCCGGGCCGGCAAAGCCAACGGCGAGAACAACCCGTCTGCGCCAGGATTCACCGATGAGTCCGCCGAGGTGATATCCCTACGGGAGGCGAGCGATCACGAGTCGACGACAGATGCAGCCACCCGCGCCCGCGCTCGAAAGATCGCGTCGCGGTTGGCGGTTCGCCGCCCACGGCGTGACGACCGTGCGCGGCGCGGGATCGGCGAACTGACCTCGCTCCGGTACCGCGACGGCTCCGACGAGCTCGACATGGACCGGACCGTCGACGTTCTCGCGGCCAACCCGTTTCCCGAGGACGACGACATCGTCGTACGCGAGCGGCTGCGCACGTCGAGGTCGGTCGTTCTCGTCGTCGATATCTCGGGTTCGATGAAAGGTGAACGCGTTCGAACAGCCGCGGCCACGGTCGGTGCCCTCGCCGGAGAACTGAACTCCGACGACCTCGCGGTTGTCGCGTTCTGGTCCGACGCGGCGGTGCTGACCACGTTCGGCGATCCGACGACTCCGCTGGGAATTCTGGACACGGTGCTGAGCATTCCGGCCCGCGGACTGACCAACGTGCAGTTCGCGCTCGAAACCGCGGCCAGTCTTCTCCGTGGGGTGTCTTCGCCCGATAAACGGGTGCTGCTTCTCTCGGACTGCGTGCACAATGCCGGACCGGATCCGCGGTACGTCGCGTCGGCGATCCCCCGGCTCGATGTTCTGCTCGACACCTCGGGTGAGAACGACACCGATCTCGGCCGCGATCTCGCGCGTCTGGGACACGGCCGCATCCGGACCGTCCGTACCTACCGCGATGTCGGACCTGCACTGACTGCGTTCTTCGACGGGTGACCGTATACCCGTCGATAGTCGGCCTCGAATTTCCTCTTGCCTAGGAGTTTCCACGCCAGGCGTGCGGCAAGAGGGTTCTGCGCCAGGAAAAATGTTCGCTGATCGGGTGTCGCGCTGTGCAGAATGTAACCCAGAATTACCAGCATCCTGTTCTTCGGTATGGAGGCATGGCCGATCTCACCGACGAGCGCCCACTCCTCGATCGTCAGGTGCCGCTCGGCCAACGGCAACGCAATGGCCTCTTCGTCGTCGAGATGCTCGTTCAGTGCTGTCGACAGAGAAGTCAACGTATCGGCGAGTGCGTCTCCGCGTCGACTACGCGCGGAGGTGCGGAACGCCGACGCCTGACCGAGGGCTAGGTCGATCAACTCTCCTATCCGCTCGTGTTGCTCCTCCATCGACAGGATCGCCGACGTGTCCTTCACCCGGCCCAAGAGCACAGGCCACAGCGCCTCGTCCTCGGCGACGTGATGGTAGTGCAGCGCCGTCGTGAGTTCGGTCAAAAAATCGACGACGACGCCTGCCCGGGTGGCGTCCCCATCCGGAATCGAGTGAATCAGTGTCGGCAGCGCCGCGAATTGGTCGCGGAAGCACTGGTGGATGATGACCATGTTGTTGGTGTCGGGTTGTGTGTTCGTCATGGCCGTAACGCTCGCCGACTGCTCTAGTAGTCCACTAGTGGCGTACTAGCTGTTCTAGTCTGTTCGCGTGCAGGTGAGCGTGCTCGGTGCGATCAGCGCGGAGGGAGCGTCGGGATCCATCGATCTCGGCGGCCCCCGCCAGCGCAGCGTGCTCGCGATCCTCCTCATCGCCCGCGAAAACGTGGTGTCGATGGACCGGATCGTCGACGACCTCTGGAACGGCGAACCTCCTGCACGGGCAATCGGCGCCTTGCAGGCATATATTTCGAATCTCAGACGGGCTCTCGAGCCCGGCCGAGCGCCACGGACGCCGTCGTCGATCTTGATCAGCAAGGCGCCCGGTTATGCACTCCGACTGCCGGTCGAGTCGGTGGACGCGTGGCAGTTCGACGCCCTGGTGCGCGGCGCCACCGGTACCGATCGCCGTGAGATGCTGACCGACGCGCTTGCTCTCTGGCGCGGAGATGCCTACGCCGAAGTTGCGGGGCAGCCGTGGGCACAGGCCGAGATCGCTCGTCTGACCGAGCTGCGTACGGTCGCGAGGGAGCGGCTCGTCGCCGCCATGCTGGACGACGGATCCGCCGCGGATGCAGTGCTCGATGCCACCGATCTCACCCGCGAACACCCTCTGCGCGAGGAAAGTTGGCGTCTTCTCGCGCTCGCGCTGTACAGGGCCGGAAGACAAGCCGATGCTCTGTCCGCACTACGACGGGCACGGACGACGCTCGGCGACGAACTCGGACTCGATCCGGGGCCCGCTCTGGTCGAGCTCGAAGCAGACGTTCTCGCCCATCGGGTGTCGATCCCGAAACCCGTTACTGCACTGGGCATCTCGACCCCTGCTGTAACTCACGCCGAATTCTTCGGCCGGATCGACGAGATCCACGCGATCACGGAGACGACGTCGAGCATCGTGCTCGTCTCCGGCGAGGCCGGTTCAGGGAAGTCGGCGCTGTTGGCGCAGGCGCGAGCGCGCCTCGAATCTCGCGGGTGGTCCGTATTCACCGGACGCTGTCCAGAATCCGGCGGTGCGCCGCCTGCATGGGCATGGACCGAGATTCTTCGTACGGCGACGGCGCGTGTCGACCCCGGCGTCCATGCGGATGCCCTGGCGCCCCTGTTGGACGTACACCTCTCGAGAGCCGAATCCCGGCCTCACGGCAGTTTTCTACTTCGGCGCGCAGTCGTCGACTACCTGTCCGAGATATCCGTGAGCACCCCGCTCGCGCTCGTGCTCGATGATCTGCACCGAGCCGATCCCGACACGCTCTCGTTGCTCGTCGCGCTCGCGCGTGAGTCTTCCCCTCGGATGCGTATTGTCGCCGCGTACAGGCCGGACGAGACCAATCCCGAACTCGACGAGACGATCGGCTCTCTTGCCGCGCAGTCACCGACACGACTTCCTCTCGGTGGTCTGAGTGCCGAACACTCGGCGGCGCTCGTCGCACACGTATCCGGCCGGGCTCCCGACGACCACACGATGCGGACGCTCGACGAGCGCACGCAGGGAAATCCCTTCTACCTTCGTGAGAGTGCACTGCTGCTGGGCAGCGAGGGTGACGTTGTCGCCACCTCCGAAGTGCCGGAGGGGGTTCGAGACGTCCTCCGCCGACGGTTCGCACGACTGCCGGAGTTGACCGTCGTAATGCTCAGGCTTGCAGCGATGTTCGGACGCGAGGCAGAGCTGGATATCGTGCTCGAGGCAGCCGAACTCGACACCGATACCGCCCTTGACGCACTCGACGTTGCAGTGGTCGCGGGTTTGATCGACGACAGCGATCCGGAACGAATTCGGTTCACGCACGTACTCGTGCGCGATACCTTGTACTCCGACATGACGCTACTCCGCCGTCGCCGGTGGCACACCCGCATCGGCGCGCTGCTGGAGCGGCAGGCGGAGCCGGATTATCCCGCTCTGGCACTGCACTATTCGCAGTTGTCAGCATCCACCGATATTCGCAAGGCACTCGATTTCTCGGTGGCTGCCGCCGCCGAGGCAGACAGCAGATACTCGCATGCATCCGCGGCCCGCTTCTACACCGACGCGCTCACCGCCTGGTCCCGGCTGCCGCACGGCTCCGTCGAGGAACATATCGACTTGCTCGCACGACGCATCTCCGCCCAGGTCGCAGGCGGCGCAAGTATCGGGGCCGCAGTGACGCGTCGGGAAGCGGTGTCCATCGCCGAACGCTCCGGCCGCACCGATCTTCTCATCCGCACCCTGACTGCAGGCGAGCTGCCGACGACGTGGCTCAAGCGCGAATACGGCGCGTACGACGCCGGACTCGTGGAGCTGATCGAACGAGCCCTCGCCAGGGATGATCTCGACGACGCATCGGCGTGCCGACTACTCTGCGCGCTCGTCGACGAGATCCGGGGAGAGCTCGACGACCGGGCGATGGACGCTGCCGAGCGGGCGTACGCGCTGTCACTGAATCTCGGCGAGCCGGAAATTCGCGGGCTTGCGACGAATGCCCTGTGGAATCTGGTCGCGTCCGACCTCGATCCCGAGCGGCGAATGACGCTCTCGGTAGAGCTGATCGAACTGGGGACATCGAACGACATGCCGGTGTTCACGATGATCGGTCATCACGGCGCGTTTCTGGTCGACGCCGCAGAACACAGATTCGAGTCGATGCGTGCACATCTCGACGCAGAGTCTGCACTCGCCGAGAACTACAGCTGGCAGCAGGCTTCTGCAACGTGTCAACTCGCCCGCGGAATGCTCGCACACGCGGTGGGCGAACTCGACGACGCCCACCACTATTTCGACGTCGGAGGTGCCGCGTTGCGGGCAAGCCTCGCCGTCAACGCCGACGTCATACACGCTTTGGCGTATGTCACTACCGCGGTGACGTCTGGGACGCTGGGGACGTTCGAGGCCGAGTTGCGGATGCTCTACGCGCAATACCCGGACGTTGCCGCGGACCTGCTGGCCCTCGTCCTCGTCGAACGCAATGAGCTCGACGAAGCGATCGAGGTGAGGCGCTCTGCGGGCCGGATACGCCACGACTTCTTCGAATCTCTGTTCCTGACGCTGCGCGGAATGGCAGTGGTTGCGACGGACGCAGTCGACGAAGCCCGGCAGGTGTACTTGTCGTTGGCCAGATTCTCCGGACGCCTGGCAGGGATTGCCACCGGGACCTACGTGATCGGTCCCGTCGACACAGTGCTGGCCAGTCTGGCTGCAGCTCTCGGCGAGACCGATCTCGCGGTCCGTCACCAGGTCAAGGCGTTGGAGCTTGCACATGCGTGGGGTAACCCTCGGTGGATCTCCATGGCGACTAGAAAGCCCCAAGAAGACTCCAAGTGAGTCGGCTCAGTCTGTGTGGACCACACACATGAAGGAGCTTCCACATGAGGATCTTGCTCGGCAGAATCGGCGCTTCGTGCGCTGCCCACCCCTGGCGAACCGTCGCCGTCTGGGTCGTGTTGTTCGCGGCAACGATGAGTGCCGCAGGAGCATTCGGCGGACAGATGCACGACAACTACCACGTGGAGGGCCTCGATTCGATCGCGGGCAGCGACATGCTCGCAGAGCGGTTTCCCGACCTCGCCGGGACCGATGCTCGGGTCGTGGTGCACGACGACGTGGCACTGGATCCGGTTGTTCTCGACGGCCTACGCGGCAGACTCGAAGCGCTGGACGGTGTCGGCACTGTCTCGCCTGCACGCGTCTCGTCCGACGGCGACACTGCGCTGGTATCGGTCCAGTACCGAATCCCGGTCACCGATTTCGAGGGCACCGACGGTATCGATGCGCTCCGCTCGGCCACCGCACCGCTCGAGCGCGAGGGACTTCAAGTCGAACTCGGCGGACAGGTCGCCGAGAACATCAGTAAGCCGGGAGGTGCGGCAGAGGCCGTCGGCATCGTCGTCGCACTGGTGATCCTGCTGCTGGCCTTCGGATCCGTTGTTGCCGCCGGGCTTCCGATCGCGGTAGCTGTCATCGGAGTCGGCATCGGCTCGGGGACAGTCGTGCTGTTGGCCTCGATCACCGAAATCAGCCCCATGGCACCGACGATCGCCACCATGGTCGGCATCGGCGTCGGGATCGACTACGCGCTCTTGCTCGTCACTCGCTTCGCCGACGGCCTTCGATCAGGTCTGTCGTCGAAAGAGGCTGCATTTCAGTCGAACTCGACCGCAGGAGTGTCCGTGGTATTCGCCGGGAGCACGGTGTTGCTGTGCCTGCTCGGTCTCCGACTGGCTGGGCTTCCGGTCTACGCGTCGATGGGGTACGCAACGTTGGCCGTGGTGGGCGCAGTGATGCTCACGTCGATCACCCTCGTGCCCGCGCTGTGCGGGCTGGCCGGCAAGCGGTTGCTGCGCAAGAAAGTGCCCGTTTCCGCAGGTCCGTCGCGTACCGAACGCTGGGCGCGCATGGTGTGCCGCAAACCCGTCGTCTTCGGTCTTGCCGCTCTGATGTTGCTGGCCGTGCTCGCGGCGCCCGTGCTCGACATGCGCATGTGGCCACAGGACGCGGGGACTCAGCCGACGTCGAACACAACCCGTCTCGCCTACGACCTTGTGGACAGCGAATTCGGGCCGGGCGCGAACGGGCCGTTCATGTTGGCTGTGGATCTCAGTCGGACATCTCCGATTGCATTGATTGACAAACTTTCTCGCGAGCCAGGCATTATGTCGATCAGCGCCCCGCTGACAAATGCTACAGGCGACACGGCCGTCGTGACGCTCGAACCCACGACAGGACCGAGCGACGAAGCGACAGCGGCACTGCTGCAACACCTTCGGTCAGAGGTGCTGCCCGATGGTGTTATCGCCACCGGCGTGACACCGATCTTTTCCGACATCACCGACAAGGTCGCCGAACGCATTTGGCTCGTCGTGGCCTTCGTCGTCGCCTTGTCGGTCGTACTGCTGACGGTGGTGTTCCGGTCGATCGTCGTAGCTCTCAAAGCCGCTGCGATGAACCTATTGTCGGTTGCCGCCGCATACGGCGTCATGGTGGCGGTCTTCCAGTGGGGCTGGGGCGCTTCGGCACTCGGCCTTCCGCATGCGGTACCGGTGTCGAGCTGGGTTCCGATTCTGATGTTCACCATCCTGTTCGGGCTGTCCATGGACTACGAGGTGTTTCTGCTGTCCAGGGTCCGCGAACTGTGGTTGCGCACCGGTGACGCCCACTCCTCGGTGGTGGACGGGGTCGCGTCGACCGGACGGGTGATCACCAGCGCTGCAGCCATCATGATCGCCGTGTTCCTCGGATTCGCAATGGACGCCGACGTGACCATCAAGATGATGGGTGTCGGACTTGCCACCGCGGTCCTCGTCGACGCGACGATCGTGCGAATGGTACTGGTCCCCGCGACCATGACGCTGCTGGGACAGTGGAATTGGTGGATACCGTTCAAGAACCGAGCTCGTCGACCACATACTTCGCCAACGCACCCAACCTCGCCCGCTCCGGCATACGCGTCGGAACATCGAGGACATCCAGTGGCGCCGAAGTGACCGGCCCGACACAGATGGCGGAGACGGGACCTCGTAGTGCTGTGAGGAATTCGTCGAGCAGGCCGTTGTCCTTGGCTGTCGACAGAAGCGAGGCGACGGCGGGCGCACTCGTGAACGTGACGGCGTCGACCTCGTGGTTCAGAATTTTGGCCAGCAGGTCGATGAGGGGGCCCTGGTCCACCGGCCGGATCCAGCGGTAGACGGGGATCGCTCGAACGTCGGCGCCGAGTCGTTCGAGCGACTCGCCCAGGTGAATCGTCGGCTCCCATTCGGTAATGGTGCCGTGCAACTGGACCGCGATGTCGACGCCGACGATTCCTTCGGCTTCGAGGTGATCGGCCACCTCCTGGGAAGCCTCCGTAGCGGGAGACCACACCTCTCGTAGGCCGACGCCACGAATTGCACCACGAGCCTTGGGGCCTCGCGCAATGATGCGCGAGGCCTCGAGGGCGTCCAGAAGTTCCTGGCGGGAATCCCAGGTTTCGGCGGCATCGAGCCAGCCTCGGAAACCGATACCGGTGCTGATGACCACGATCTGCGGAGGCCTGGCGATGAGTTGGGCCGTCTGCTCACGCAGGTCCGAATCGTCGATCAGCGGCAACACGTGAATGGCGGGAACGTGAATCGTCGTGGCCCCGCGGCGTTCGAGAAGAACCGCGAATTCGTCCGCCCGGCGCTCGGCGGTCAGTGCAATCGTCTTGCCCGTCAGCGGTCCCATGCCCAGGATTATGCGCTGCGCGCCCGTGCGCGCAAAAGCACCGCCCGCCGTAACTACGCGCTCACGACCTCGACCAGCACGTGCGTGCGTAGTGACACTGGAGTGTCACTACGCACGCACGGGGGGTTACGCCGAAAACTTGTCCGGATCCGGGCCGGTACGGCCGTCGGCGGAGTCCAACGCGTTGATCGTCTGAATCTCGTCGTTCGAGAGCTCGAACCCGAACACGTCGAAGTTAGTCTTGATCCGCTCGGGGGTGACGGACTTGGGGATCACCACGTTGCCGAGCTGGATGTGCCAGCGCAGGATGACCTGGGCCGGCGTGACGCCGTGAGCTTCGGCGATCGGCGCGAAGGCCGGGTCATCGAGGACGGTGCCGGATCCAAGAGGACTCCATGCCTCGGTGGCAATGCCCTTCGAGGTGTGGAATGCCCGCAGCTCTTCCTGAATCAGGCGCGGGTGAAGCTCGATCTGGTTGATAGCCGGCGTCTCGCCGACGGCGTCGATAAGTTTCTCCAACGTCGGGATCGTGAAGTTCGAAACGCCGATCGAACCGACGCGTCCATCGGCCTTGAGCTTCTGAAACGCCTTGAATGTGTCGATGTACTTGTCGCGGTCCAGCTGCTGCCAGTGGATGAGGTACAGGTCGAGGTATTCGAGACCGAGGCGATCCATGCTGGCGTCGAATGCCTTCAGCGTCGAGTCGTAGCCCTGGTCGTCGTTCCACAGCTTGGTAGTGATGAACAGCTCGTCACGGGCGATACCCGACTCCGCAATAGCCTTGCCGGTGCCTGCTTCGTTCTCGTACACCTTGGCGGTGTCGATGCTGCGGTACCCGACCTTCAAAGCCTCCGCCACTGCAGCCTGTGCACCGTCGTCGGGAACCTGCCACACGCCGAAGCCGAGCTGGGGGATCGCGTGCCCGTCATTGAGCACGATTGTCGGAACAGTACTGGTCTCGGGTGAATACGTCATACAAGTGCCAACTCATGGCTGACGGCGTGTGTTCCCCACTAGGCAGGGAATACTGTCGCAGGTGACTGCAACGCTCCGTATCGATGACCTTGCCGCTTTCCACGGTGACCGCACACTCTTCTCGGGTCTCGACCTCACTGTCACCGAGGGCGACGTCATCGGCCTCGTCGGAGCCAACGGTGCAGGTAAGTCGACGTTACTGACGCTTCTTGCGGGCGTCGGAACCGCCGATTCCGAGGGCGAGATCTACACCAGCCCGCCCGACGCCACCGTCGGCTATCTCGCGCAGGAACCCGATCGGATCGACGGGGAGACGATTCTCGACTTCATCGGGCGCAGGACGGGTGTCACCGGCGCTGAGCAGGCGATGAACGACGCAGCCGAGGCACTGGGAACGGACGACGGTGAGGATCGCTACACCCCCGCGCTCGAGCGATGGCTTGCCCTCGGAGGAGCAGACCTCGCCGAGAGGACTGCCAAGGTCCTTGCCGACCTGGGTCTCGACGTCGCCGGTGACGCGTTCATGACGGCCCTGTCGGGCGGCCAGGCCGCACGAGCGGGTCTCGCCGCCATCCTCCTCGCCCGGTACGACATCCTGCTGCTCGACGAGCCCACCAACGATCTCGACCTCGCCGGACTGGAGCAGCTCGAGAGATTCGTGGTCGAGACCCGGGCCGCGATCGTGGTCGTCAGCCACGATCGCGAGTTCCTGAAGCGGACCGTCACCGGCATCGTCGAGTTGGATCGCGCGCAGCACCGCATCGATGTCTACGACGGCACCTACGAGTCTTACCTCGCCGAACGTGAGATCGCCCGGCAGCATGCGCGGGAGAAGTACGACGAGTTCGCCGACACCAAGTCCTCACTCGAATCCCGCGCCCAGATGCAACGCAACTGGATGGAATCCGGTGTCCGCAATGCCCGTCGCAAGGCAACGGACAACGACAAGATCGCACGCAAGACCCGAGCCGAATCGACCGAGAAGCAAGCCGCGAAAGCCCGTCAAACACAGCGCCGCATCGAACGGCTCGAAGTCGTCGAGGAGCCCCGCAAGGAATGGGAGTTGCGGATGGAAATCGCGGTGGCGCCTCGCAGCGGGACTGTGGTATCGGTCCTGAGCGGCGCGGTAGTTCGGCGCGAGGGCTTCACGTTCGGACCTGTCACGACGCAGATCGAATGGGGTGACAGAGTACTGATCACCGGCGAAAACGGTTCGGGGAAGACCACTTTGCTGCACGTGCTCCTGGGGAAACTGCTTCCCGACGACGGATCCGCGTCCCTGGGTTCCGGAGTCGCCGTCGGTGAGATCGACCAGGCGCGCGGACTGTTCACCGGTTCGGCCACCGTCTCGGAGTCCTTGAGCGCCGCGGTGCCCGACTGGCCCGACGCCGAGGTCCGCACCTTGCTCGCCAAGTTCGGGTTGCGCGGCGACGATGCGCTCAGACCTGCTGAGTCCCTTTCCCCCGGTGAGAGAACTCGTGCCGCCCTGGCCCTGTTGCAAGCCCGTGGGGTGAATCTTCTGGTGCTCGACGAACCGACCAACCACCTCGATCTACCCGCGATCGAGCAACTCGAGCGCGCGATGGAGAACTTCGAAGGGACCCTCCTGCTGGTCACGCACGACAGGCGGATGCTCGATACCGTCCGGGCGACGCGTCGGTGGACCATGCGAGCGGGACAACTGACCGAAAGCTGAGATGCGCCAGTGGCGCGGTTGAGTGCCCACTGCGGCACTTGACCGTGCCACTGGGGCGAAGTCTGGTGTTGACAGATCGTTGGGTTTATACAACACTTTGTTCCATGAGCCCCGTAAAGCGTGGGAACACGCTCCCGATCTTCAACCGGGTGGGAGTTCTGCGGGCCGAACGAAAGATGAGCCGCGCGCAACTAGCCGAACTCATCGAAGTCAACCCACAGACGGTGGGCGCCCTCGAGCGGGGCGACCACTACCCGAGTCTCGACCTCGCGTTGCGAATCTGCGAAGTCTTCGACCTTCCCGTCGAAGCAGTCTTCTCACGCAAGGAACTCGGACCACTCTCCGCCGAACTGTTTCGAAGGGAACCATGAGTACCTCCGACTCGAACATCCTGACCCGCTACCAGGCCTACCGCACGCGTCGATTCCTCGAGAACGACGCCAAAATGCGTCACCGGCTACCGAAGTGGCGCAACCAGAAGCGCCGGCGGATGCTAGCGGTCGCCGTCGTCGTCATTCTTGTTGTACTGCTGGCAATTTCGATACTGTCTCTGTTCTGGCATTGGGCGCCGATTCTTTGGGTCGTCGCCACCGTGGGTTTCCTGGTGTCGTGGACAATGCTGCAAACGGTCTCCGGTCGTAAGAGCGACGCTCCGATGGGCGCACTCGACGAATGGGAGATTCAGCAGCGCAACGAGGCCCGCTCGATCGGTTTGACCATCACCCAGGGACTGGTCATGGCCTCGGTGTTCGTGTTGATCTTCCTCGCCACCGGATACGACAACGAGCGTCTCGCCTACGCCGGAGCTCTCTGGACGCTCGTCGGTCTACTGGCCGGAATCTGCTCCCCCGCCGTCATTCTCGCCTGGATCACGCCTGATCCCGAACCCGAAGACCTCGATTAACGAAAGGGCACCATGAGCACCCTCACGATCGACAACATATCCAAGAGATACGGCGACAAGATCGCCCTGGACTCCCTGAAATTCGATGTTCATCCCGGCGAACTGTTCGGCTTCGTCGGCAGCAACGGCGCAGGCAAGACGACCACCATGCGCATCACTCTCGGCGTCCTGTCGGCAGACTCAGGCCAGGTATTGCTCGGCGGCAAGCCCGTGGACCTCGACGTCCGACGCACCATCGGCTACATGCCCGAGGAACGCGGCCTGTATCCGAAGATGAAAGTCGGCCCCCAGCTTGCGTATCTGGCCGAGCTACACGGACTGTCGGCGAGCGATGCCAAGACTGCCGTGCAGCGGTGGACGGAGCGACTCGGCATTTCCGAACGACTGAACGACACCGTCGACGCCTTGAGCCTCGGCAACCAGCAGCGCGTTCAGCTCGCCGCCGCGTTGATCCACGACCCTGCAGTCCTTGTACTCGACGAACCGTTTTCCGGCCTCGATCCTGTGGCAGTCGACGTCATGAGCGAGGTCTTGCGCGAGAAGGCGTCGTCCGGCGTGCCGGTGATCTTCTCCAGTCATCAACTGGACCTCGTTCAGCGCCTGTGCGATCGAGTCGGAATCATCGCGGCAGGTTCCATGAAAGCCGTCGGCACGGTCGACGAGCTCCGCGGCACCGGCGATTCCCAACTCGAAGTCCACGCACCACAGGCACCCCAAGGCTGGGCCGACGGCATCCCGGGCGCCCGAGTGATCAGTCACACCGGCGGACGCACGATCCTGAGCATCGCACCGGGCACCGATGACCAAGCCATCCTCCGCGGAGCACTGGCCACCGGACCGGTGCACGAGTTCTCCTTCCACAAACCGTCGCTGAGCGACCTGTTCAGAGAGGCCGTCGCATGAGTACCGCAGTCTCCTCCAGCCGCGCGATCGGCTTGATTGCCAAGCGCGAGTTCACCGTCCAGGTGATGAAGAAGAGCTTCGTCATCTCCAACGTCATCATCCTCGCCGTCATCATCGGTGGCATCATCGCGTACTCCATCTTCTCCGGAGGGGACGACGAGGACCGTGACGTAGTCGGAATTGTCGGCGATCAATCCATCGCCAGCGTGATCAGCGCCACCGGCGACACCGTCGGGAATCCCGTGGAGATCAGAGAGATCTCCGATGCCGGTGCCGCGCGCTCCGACGTCGAATCAGGCGATGTGGCAGTCGCTCTCGTACCTGGCGACGCCGGGGCGTACACCGCGATAACCGACTCTGAGCTCACCGGTGCGCTTCGGGCCGTCGTCGAAGGCAGCGTCTCGTCGCAGGCAACCGATGCGGCACTCGCAGAACAAGGTGTCGACCGCGCGTCGTTGGCAGAAGCGGCAGCAAACGCGGTGGTCACCGTCGAGGCCATCGATCCGCCGGATCCCGAAGCGGGACAACGGGTCGCACTGTCCCTTGCAGCGGTGTTCATTCTGTACGCCCAGATAATCGGGTTCGGAATGTACGTCGCGATGGGTGTGGTCGAGGAGAAGTCGTCTCGCGTCGTCGAGCTGTTGCTCTCCACCGTCAAGCCTTTGCAACTGCTGTGGGGCAAGATCATTGGCATCGGCGCCGTCGGAATTCTGCAGCTTGCGCTGTACGGCGCGGCCGGTGTGGGGGCCGGGCTCGCAACAGGGACACTGACCGTCACCGGCACCGCGCTCAGCGTCTTCGCCGGGACACTGGGGTGGTTCGTTCTCGGGTTCGCGTTCTTCGCCGTCCTGTACGCCGCAGGCGGGTCGATGGTCTCCCGCCAGGAGGACGTCAACTCGACGACCATGCCTCTCCTGCTGTTGATCATGGCAATGTTCTTCGCCGCGTTCTATTCGGTCGGCGATCCGGAGAGCACACTGAGCAACGTGTTGAGCTGGATCCCGCCGTTCTCCGCAGTCATGATGCCGCTGCGCATCGCGGCAGGAGTCGCGCCGATCTACCAGATCGTCGGCACCGCCCTCATCATGGCAGCCACCACCGCAGGGCTCGCCGTCATCGCGGCGAAGATCTATCAGCGCTCGATCCTGCGCATTGGCAAGACCGTGACGTGGAAGGAAGCCTTCGCTCGTTGAGGCAGGAGTAGAGCCTCCGATTAAACTTCCACTATGACCGAACGAACGTCCGCCGCCGAGATACTCGATGCAGTTCTCGACGGCGGATCGTTCGTGTCGTGGGACCTGCCGCCGATCGACGTCTCGCCTGGTCCGAAGTACGCAGCCGACCTGGCGAAAGCACGCGAGAAGAGCGGCGTGGACGAGTCGGTGGTCACCGGAACGGGCCTGATCGACGGCAGGCCGGTCGCCATCATCGCGTGCGAGTTCGCCTTCCTCGCCGGATCGATCGGCGTCGCGGCAGCAGAGCGCATCGTGACCGCCATCGAACGAGCCACCGCCGAGAAGCTGCCGTTGATCGCCTCTCCCACCTCCGGCGGCACTCGAATGCAGGAAGGCACTCTGGCCTTCGTGCAGATGGTCAAAATCGCCGGAGCTGTCACTCTGCACAAACAGGCCGGCCTGCCGTATCTGGTCTATCTCCGCAACCCGACGACAGGCGGGGTCTTCGCGTCGTGGGGGTCGCTGGCCCATGTCACGTTCGCCGAACCTGGCGCACTGATCGGCTTCCTCGGCCCCCGGGTCTATCAAGCGTTGTACGACAAACCTTTTCCCGGCGGCGTTCAGACGGCCGAGAATCTCTATCACCACGGCGTCATCGACGGGGTGGTTCCGGTGGACAGCCTCCGGCACCTACTCGTCCGGGCTCTGCGCGTCGTCAGCGGAGAATCGGAGCCTGCGCAGGACCTGGAGCCGGCACCGACAGCCGCCGATATTCCGGACCGTTCCGCATGGCATTCGGTCGAAGCGTCCCGACGAACCGACCGCCCGGGCGTGCGAGAGCTACTCGAACATGCTGCAACCGAACAAGTTCCCCTCAGCGGCACGGGACAAGGCGAATCCGACACAACAATTCTGCTCTCGTTGTGCAGGTTCCGCGGCATCTCGTGCGTGGTGTTCGGCAACGATCGCAGTAGCCACAGCGTCACGGCGACGATGGGTCCAGGTGCCCTTCGAGAAGCTCGCCGAGGAATGAAGCTCGCCGAGGAGCTGGGAATTCCCTTGGTACTGGTGATCGATACGTTCGGTGCGGCACTGTCCAAGGAAGCCGAAGAGGGCGGTATCGCGCCCGAGATCGCCCGCTGCATCAGCGATCTCGTCACCGTAGACATACCCACGGTCTCGGTGCTTCTCGGGCAAGGCACCGGCGGCGGAGCGCTCGCGCTGCTTCCGGCCGACCGAACCTTGTGCGCGCAGAACGCCTGGCTTGCACCGCTTCCACCCGAGGGAGCCAGCGCGATCGTCCACCGGGACACCGCTCATGCCGCAGACATGGCCGAAGCTCAGGGTATCCGCTCGGTCGACCTCCTTCGAGACGGAATCGTCGACGCTGTAATTCCGGAACATCCCGACGCCGCAGAGGAACCCGTCGAGTTCTCGACGCGCGTAGCAGGTGCGATCGCCCGAGAACTTCGCGAGATCCAATGCGCAGAAGGCAACCGCCTCACCCGACGGATGGACCGCTACCGCCGGCTAGGACTTCGGGACAATCGCTAGGACGTCGCCTGCCCGCACATCGGACGGCAGTTCGATCTTCGTATCACCGAGGGCAAAGAACTGACGCGGCCCGACCGAATGTCTGCCCGCGATTTCTCCCACCTCCGGGATGCACTCGCCGTCGATCCGCACGATACCGACAATCACCGACCGCACTCGGGTGACGAATACGCCGTCGAGCATGCTCGGGGTGCCGTGACAATCGGCGTAATCCTCGACGAAGACGTCGCCTATGACGATTCGCCCCAGGTGATAGTGCGTGGACGACGGCCAGATCGCGGGATCGAAGCGAGGTCGACACGCGGACTTCAATGACGGAAGAAGTTCGAAAAGGGTCACGGGTTCAAGTCTCGTGACGCCCGATCGCCTGCGCCATCACTTTGACGGAACTCTTACGCTCGCGTCCACTCCCCGAACGGTGTGCTGACATCTGCCGCCGGAATTGCTGTCCGGAAAGTGAGTGCCACCTGCACCGTGCTGGGTATCTCAGGCCTCCAGGGAGCTACGGCACCGATTCGACGCGGCTTCGCTGGGCGTCATTGCCCAATATTTCGGGATCGACCGGGATTCCCCGGGAGATCCTGAAGTATTGGGCAATCAGTCCCGATCACCCGCGGGGCAGGGTGCGCGACGTGGCTCGTACCGAATCTCGCCGTTTGCGAACCACGGTGATGATCTCGTCCACCACACGATCGAGGTCGGCCTGGACTGTCGCCACCGAATACCGAAGCACCAGCCATCCCTCCAGTACCAACTGATTCTGACGTCGCCGATCATTGGTGAATACGTCAGCTGCAGTGTGAAAAGCCCGACCGTCGATTTCGATGATCACCCGGGCCCGAAAATCGACGAGGTCGCCGTAGAACTGGCCAACGCGTGCATTGATCTCCAACGCGAAGTTTCGAGCAGACAAAGCGCGAGCAACCATCCGCTCGGGTTCCGATCGCGTACCAGGGCAGCACCGTCGGAGCTGTTCTCGAAGGGCTGACATCCCTTCCATTCCTTTGCACGTATCGACGACCTGAGCGACCCGTCGCCAGGGCAGATGATTGTCGACGGCATCATCGAAGAACTTCTCCAGTTCCGCCTTGGGTAAGTCCTCTGCCAGGTCCACGAACGCCTCCTCTATCGAGACAACCCGTAGTCCGCAGCGGACGCTTACTTCGGGAAGAGCACGTCGCCGGAACACGACCCAGTCGGGCGATCTGTCTTGTGCGTTGCGCGCGATAGTCGCATCGACGACCTCCGGCTCGACCTCGATCAGTCCCCACAACCAACCGGCCGTCGAGTGACTGAACACTGCATCCGGCTTCCACTTTGCAACAGCTCGGCACAGGTCCATGAAGTCCGGCTTGTCCGTCGCGTACACCCCCGGTAGAAGCCTTGTCAGTTCCCCTGTACGCGCGCGGCGCGAAATTCCACTCGCACTCACGCCCTGCGCTATCAACTGCGCTCTCGTTGTTATCCCCATCGGCACACAATCGTCGAGACCACCGACAATTTTTCAGGTGCATGAACGGTTCTGGTGGGACTCGTTGCCCGATATTGCGCGAGATAGCGGGGAAACCCGTCAGTTGTCGAAGTGTGGGGCAACCACTGCCGCTGCAACCACGACCAGACCGATCCCGCCGAACGGTACCCCCTTGCAACATGCTCCGCACTAGGCTGCAGACATGAGTGGCGAGTACCGGAAAGCATTCGACGACAGCATCTCCGACCGAGAGAACTTCTGGCTGAACGCAGCCGCCGGAGTCGACTGGACGACCCCTCCCACCACGGCTTTCGACGACAGCAGGTGGTTTCCCGACGGCCGGCTCAACACGTGCGTCAACGCTCTCGACCGCCATGTCGACGCCGGTAACGGTGACCGAACGGCGCTGATCTACGACTCGGCGATGCTCGGCACCCAACGCTCCTATACCTACTCAGAGCTTCTCGCCGAGGTCGCACTGTTCGCAGGAGTTCTGACGAAGAACGGCGTCACCACCGGCGACCGCGTCGTGCTGTATCTGCCGATGATTCCCGAGGCTGTAGTCGCAATGCTGGCGTGCGCGAGGATTGGAGCGGTGCATTCCGTCGTGTTTGGCGGATTCGCTGCCAAGGAACTTGCTGCGCGTATCGACGACGCCCAACCACGCCTGATCGTCACCGCTTCCGGCGGGCTGGAGCCTGGCCGGGTCATCGAGTATCTGCCGATCGTCGTCAAGGCCCTTGCTCTGACGACGGCGCCGCAGCCCACCGTGATCGTCAAGGCGCGCCAGGAAATTGCCGGTGAGCACACGTGGCTCGACTGGGACACAGAAACCTCCGAAGCTACACCGGCTCAACCGGTTTCGGTGCAGGCCACAGACCCTCTGTACATTCTGTACACCTCCGGCACCACCGGAAAGCCCAAGGGCGTCGTCCGCGACAACGGTGGGCATGCGGTTGCGCTGACGTGGTCGATGCACAACATCTACGACATCGGTCCGGGCCAGGTCATGTGGACTGCGTCGGACGTCGGGTGGGTCGTCGGGCACTCCTACATCGTCTATGGTCCGCTGTTCGCCGGCGCGACCACCGTTCTGTACGAGGGCAAACCCGTCGGGACGCCCGACGCCGGTGCGTTCTGGCGCGTCATCTCCGATCACGGCGTCCGAGCGTTGTTCACCGCGCCCACGGCGCTGCGGGCAATTCGTAAAGTCGACCCGCACGCCGCCGAACTCGAGAAGTACGACGTCTCCAGTCTCGAAAC
Source organism: Rhodococcus sp. P1Y (assembly GCF_003641205.1). Classification (NCBI taxonomy): domain Bacteria; kingdom Bacillati; phylum Actinomycetota; class Actinomycetes; order Mycobacteriales; family Nocardiaceae; genus Rhodococcus; species Rhodococcus sp. P1Y. The sequence continues at coordinate 2,145,411 of NZ_CP032762.1, read as the reverse complement.
CTTGTTCGTCGCAGGGGAAAGACTCGACCCCGATACGTACGAGTGGATTACCCGAACGCTGAACAAACCGGTCGTCGACCACTGGTGGCAGACCGAGACCGGCTGGGCGATCTGCGCCAATCTCCGCGGCCTCGAACCGCTTCCGATCAAATCGGGATCACCGACCGTCGCAGTGCCCGGATTCCAGGTCGAGATTCTCGACGCCCACGGCAACCGCGTCGACGCCGGGACCGAGGGAAACATCGTCGTGAAGCTTCCGCTTCCTCCAGGGACCCTCGTCGGCCTGTGGAACGACGAGGACCGCTTCCAGCGCTCGTATCTCGAGACGTTCCCCGGCTATTACCTCACCGGCGACTCGGGGTACATCGACGCCGACGACTACGTCTACGTGCTCGGCCGCAGCGACGACGTCATCAACGTTGCCGGACATCGACTTTCGACGGGATCGATGGAAGCAGTCGTCGCGAGCCACCCGGCCGTCGCCGAATGTGCGGTCATCGGAATTCACGACGATCTCAAGGGGCAGCGTCCCAGTGGGTATGTCGTATTGAAAGCGGGTGAAACCATCACCGAAGACCAGCTTCGCGAAGAACTGGTCGCGATGGTGCGTGACCAGATCGGCGCGCTCGCCACCTTCCGCGACGTCACGATCGTCGGCGCGCTTCCCAAGACACGCTCCGGAAAGATCCTCCGCAAGACGATGCGTCAGATCGTCGCGGGTGAGGAGTACGGAGTGCCGTCGACCATCGAGGATCCGGCGGTGCTCGACGCCTTGGAAAAGCTGCTCCGCCGCTAGTGGCGCGGTTAAGTGCCCAACTGAGCACCTAAGCGCACCACTGGCGGCAGTAAGTCGCGCAACGTTGTCCGAAATCCGCGCGCCCAACCGGCCCCCGGAAGGATAGCGTCGACGCCATGACACAGCTCGATGCCGTGAAGAAGACAGACTGGCTCGCCCTCGGCGCCGTCGCGATTACCGTCGTGTCGTGGGCGTCGGCGTTCGTCGCGATCCGCGGCGTCGGCACGTCGTTCGGAGCCGGTCAGCTTGCGCTCGGAAGGTTGCTGATCGGAACGCTGGCACTTGGACTGATCTTGCTGGTACAGCGGAAGTGGGTCAAGCCGAACAGAACTCAGTGGCTGCAGATTCTCAGTGTCGGTGTGTTCTGGTTCGCGATCTACAACGTCGCGCTCAATGCCGCCGAGCAGCGCGTCGATGCAGGCACAACTTCGATGCTGATTCAGATCGGGCCCATCCTCGTCGCCATCTTCGCCGGCCTCCTTCTGGGCGAGGGATTCCCACGCTGGCTCGTGATCGGCGCAGCGATCGCCTTCAGTGGTGCTGTCCTGGTCGGTGTCGTCACCGCTGTCACCACCACCGACACCACCAAGACCGACGCAGATTTCCTCGGCATCGCCCTGTGCCTCGTATCCGCTGCCACCTACGCCATCGGCGTGCTGAGCCAAAAACCAGTTCTCCGAACCATTCCCGGTCTCCAAGTCACATGGATCGCCTGTGCGATCGGGGCGCTGTGCACATTGCCGTTCGCTCCTGCACTCGTCGACGACCTCGGCACCGCGTCGATGCAGGCAACCGGCGGATTGATCTATCTCGGGCTCGTACCGACCGCACTGGCGTTCAGCACGTGGGCCTATGCGTTGACGAGAATGAATGCAGGCCGCCTCGGAATCACGACGTATGCCATTCCACCACTGACGATCCTGATGGGATGGCTCCTCCTCGGCGAGATCCCACACATCCTCGCTGTGCTGGGCGGTGTCATCTGCCTGGTCGGAGTCGGGCTTTCCCGACGACGCTGAAGGTCACAGCGCTTTGAACCTGGCGATCGCGACCTCACGTTCGTGCTTGTGATCGACGATCGCATCAGGGTAGCCCTTCGGACGCCCGAACTTGAGCGTGTGCACCGCTTTGCCTTCCTCACCACGCAGTTCCGGAACCCAGCGGCGTACGTAATCGCCTGTGGGGTCGAACTTCTCACCCTGAGTGATCGGGTTGAACACCCGGAAGTACGGCGATGCGTCAGTTCCCGTTCCCGCCGTCCATTGCCATCCGTGCTGGTTACTTGCCAGATCGCCGTCGACGAGTCGGTCCATGAAGTATCGCGCTCCCCACCACCACGGGACGTGGAGATCCTTGACGAGAAACGACGCCACAATCATGCGCACGCGGTTGTGCATCCAGTTCTCCGAATTCAGCTGGCGCATACCTGCATCGACGATGGGGAAGCCGGTCTTGCCTTCCTTCCACGCGTCGAACAACTCGTATGCGTGCTTGCTCGTATCGAGTTCGATCTTGTCGAACTTCTTGTCGTAGTTCTCGCGCGCACTGTCCGGACGCTGAAACAAAATGTCCGCGTAGAAGTCTCGCCACGCTATCTGGCGTCGATACGATGCGGACCCCTCACTGCGCAGTGCAGCAAGGTCTTTCAGCATCGTTCTGGGGTGAATGGTCCCCCATTTGAGATGCACGGACATGCGCGACGTCGAGTCCAGGTCCGGCCGGTTCCGCTCGTCGTCGTACACCGACACCCGCTCCAAGAACTCCGCCCAGCTCTCGGACGCTGCCTTCTCGCCGGCTGGGGCGTCGGAAGCATCCTTCTCGGTGGGGATCTTTGACCGTCGCGGAAGGCCTTTCACGTCACTGGGGTCCAGCCAGTCGACGGTCTTCGCCGACGTGTCCGCCGGTCCTCGCCATCCGTGCTCCATCCACTGGCGAAAGTACGGCGTGAACACGCGGTACGGCTCACCGTCGTTCTTCGTGACGCGGCCGGGCGCGATGGCATAGGGCGAACCCGTCTCCACCAACGTCACATGCTTCCCGACGCGTTGATCGCGGTCCCGGCCGTAGGGGCCGTAGTCGGCGCTGATGTGCACTTCGTCGGCATCGACTGCCTTTGCCACCTTGGGGACGACGGTCTCGGGATGTCCCTTGACCACGAGAAGTCGCCCGTCGAGTTGTTCGTTCAGTGCGTCCAAGCTCCGGAACAAGAAATCCCGACGTGGTCCACCGGAGGCCTTCAACAACGCGTCGTCGAGAACGAACAATCCCAGAACCGGCCCATCCGAGTCCGCCGCGGCGGTCAGCGTCGGGAGATCGGCCGTTCGAAGGTCACGTCGAAACCACACCACAGTCATGGAACCAGTCATACCCGACGGGCCTCGACACAATCCACGAGCGCTGACCCACCGGTACGGTACTCCCCATGCCTGAGCCGCACGTCACGTCCGGACCCGGATTCGCCGGGCAACTGGCCGGCGACATCGCACGGATATGGCGCACACCCCACCGGTACGACGCCTTTCCCGAATATCTCGTCGAGCGCGGGCTGATGTCCGTCACGAGGGTGGCGGTGGTTCTCGCAATCCTGGTGATCGGCACTCAGCCCCTGTTCTTCGAGCTCGGATTCGGTGCGAATGCCGAGCGGTCGGCCCTGCTGGTCGCTGCGGTCGTGGCAGGAATCGACCTAGCGTGGGCAACTCTCTTCTGGCGTGCGAACCCGTGGCTGGGGAGGTGGCCGTCTCTACTGTTCGTGGCCACGACCTGCGTGTTCATGGCCAAGACGGCATACATGATGAGCATTCCGTATCTGGGACTCGCCGAATGCACCGGCTACGCCGCGATCTGTGGATACGTCGTCTTCTTTCACGGGCCGCGGGTGTTCGCCGCGGTCACTGGGGTCGCTTTGGTGGCCATTGCAGCGGTGGCCGTCAGAGAGGTCGCTGACGGCGCATCGCCTGTCCAGGTAGTTGCCCTGTCCGCGACTGTTCTCGTGATCGTCGGCACCGTCCCGGTTATGACTCTCCTCGTCACCTCACTCCTCACGGCTGACGCCGAGGCATCCGGCGTCGACGGATTGACCGAAACGCTGAATCGCCGCGGGTTGGACAACGAGCTCCGCCGAATGACCCGCGACGGAGCCGAAGGCTTCACCGCGTTCGTTCTGGATCTCGACAGCTTCAAGTCGATCAACGACACCCATGGTCATGCCACCGGCGATACCGTGCTCGTGTCGGTGGCCAAGTCTCTGAGGGAAGCCATCCCCGGCGCGGCGGTCGCCCGTCTCGGCGGTGAAGAGTTCGTCGTCGTCCTCGTCGGCCGCGACTCCGACCCGACTGCAACAGCCGAGCAGTTGCGCCTGGCCGTACGTACATCGTCGACGCCACGCGTCACCGCGAGCATCGGCACGGCGTCACTGACCATGTCGTCGAACACCGACACCGGTGTCGCTCTCGCCGGCGTCGACCGAATGCTCACCGCTGCGGACCACGCGATGTACCGCGCAAAGAAGGCGGGCGGTGACCGCGCCCATGCCGCCTCCCCCGAAGTCTCATGATTCCCCCATACTTGCCTCACCAGTTGCCCAAAATGGCCTTCTACCTTGGGATACATGAGAAAAACAGCAACCCCAGTCTTCCCGGGCGCCGCGTCTTTGGTGAACAGCACGTGCACCTTCGAGTCGTACTACGCCAAGCTCTACGCCAACGCGCCGACGGTGGCATGGACCCTCGACGCCGACCGCAGCCGCCGCGAGGCGCTGGAAGACTTCTTCGCCAAATCGCCCGAAGAACGTCAGATGACGGTGGACAGCTGGGCGGCGTAGGAAACTGAAAGGCGTGCCCGAATCTGCCACAGTCCTGGTCGTCGACGATGACGCAGACGTGCTCGCCTCACTGCAGCGCGGACTCCGCCTGTCCGGCTTCACCGTCATCACTGCGGTGGACGGAGGACAAGCGCTCGCTGTCGTATCGCAGCGAGCACCTGACGTCGTCGTTCTCGACATCAACATGCCGGTTCTCGACGGGGCAAGCGTCGTCAAGGCACTCCGCGCGATGGGCAACGACGTCCCCATCTGCGTGCTCAGCGCTCGAAGCTCGGTGGACGACCGAATCTCCGGCCTCGAATCAGGCGCCGACGACTACCTGACCAAACCGTTCGTGCTGGCCGAGCTGGTTGCGCGGATCCGCGCCATGCTGCGGCGCCGAACTGCCGTGCCTGCCCTTCCAGAAACGGGATCGGCCATCGTGGTCGGCGGACTTCGTGTCGACATTCCCGGCTACCGCGCACACGTGAACGAGCGCGAGCTGGACCTGACCAAACGAGAGTTCGAACTCCTCGCCATCCTCGCGCGCAACGCCGGGGTGGTACTCACGCGCGAACGACTCCTGGAACTGGTGTGGGGCTACGACTTCGTCGCCGACACCAATGTCGTCGACGTGTTCGTCGGATATCTCCGACGCAAGATCGAGATCGACGGCCAGCCGCGCGTTCTCCATACCGTGCGCGGTGTCGGCTTCGTCCTGCGTGCCGCTTCATGAGGTTCTCGCTGCGTGCGCGGGTCGCTGCCGCGACCGCTCTGGGCGCAACGATCGTGGTTCTCACGCTCGGCGTCGTCGCCTCGGTGATCATCTCGCGCAACAACGTCAGCAATCTGGACGAACGATTGACGACGGCATCCCAGGTGCTGATTCCGAGTGCCGCAAGTCTCGAACTGTTTCTCGACCAACTCGGCAGCTCCGGAGCGTTCGCGGTGACCATCCGCACCGGCGACATCGTCATTGCGTCGACACCGACCCAACTGCCCGAGCTGGACGAAGGATCCGAAACGGTCGACGTCGACGGAAACAGGTTCCGTGTGTACACCTCAGAGGCGGTGTCGGCGACGAACATCGTCATCTCCATCGGCGTGCCTGCAATCGAAGCGCAGCAGGTCACCGACGATCAACAACGGTGGGTAATCTTCGGCGGTCTGGCGGCGATCGCGGCGTCGACCGGCCTCGGTTGGATCTTCGGCGGCCGTGCCGTCAAGCCGCTCGTGACGCTGACCCGCCAGGTGAGCGCCCAGCCACCGATGCCGCCGGAGACCAAGACCGGCGTGAAGGAAGCCGACGAGCTCGCCATCGCGATTGCGGGAATGCTCGAACGCCTCGGCGATGCCCAAGCCCGGACCAACGAGGCCCTGGGGACGGCCCGGGACTTCGCGGCCGTGTCCGCGCACGAACTGCGCACTCCGCTGACCGCCATGCGGACCGACATCGAAGTTCTGCGGACCCTCGATCTGGAACCTCCTCAGAGGCGCGAGATTCTTACCGATCTGCAGCGCACCCAGGGGCGGGTCGAGGCAACGCTCTCGGCGTTGGAGCGTTTGGCGTCCGGTGAACTGTCGAGTGAGAACGACCGAGCGCCGGTCGATGTCGTCGAAATCTGTGATGTCGCAGCCCAGGACGCGATGCGTCAGAACCCCGAACTGAACGTGCGTATCGACTCGGATCACTCGTTGGTGATGCAGGCCCTTCCAGCAGGATTACGACTGGCGCTGGACAACGCCATCATCAATGCTGTTCGACACGGAAACGCCGGTCATGTGGTGATCTCCGTGGCCGAGGACGACGCACATGTGACGATCACCGTCGACGACGACGGGACCGGCATACCTGTCGCCGAACGCGAATCGGTATTCGATCGATTCTACCGCGGGGCGTCGGCGACCAAGGGCGGATCGGGACTCGGTCTCGCTCTGGTCGAGCAACAGGCCGAACTACACGGTGGCCGGGCCTATTTCACCGACAGTCCGCTCGGCGGAGCGCGCCTGGTTTTAGAGCTGACGCGCCCGTGAGTGCGTAATGACCGCCGAACGTAATTACCCACTCACGAGCCGTAGCCAGGGTCGTGAGTGGGTAGTTACGTCGCTCTGTCACTACGCGCGCACGGGCGGCGAAGCCGCGATTACTACTTGACGTCCAGCAGATCGATCACGAAGACCAAAGTCTTACCGGACAGCCGGTGGCCCTGACCTGCGGGGCCATACGCCAGTTCCGGCGGGATGGTGAGCTGGCGGCGCCCGCCGACCTTCATGCCGGGAATGCCGTCCTGCCAGCCCTGAATAAGGCCCTGGAGCGGGAACTTGATCGACTCGCCGCGGTTCCACGAAGAGTCGAACTCCTCGCCTGAGTCGAACTCGACGCCGACGTAGTGAACCTCGACATTGCCGCCGGGAACAGCTTCTGCGCCGTCACCCTCGACCAAGTCCACCACCACAAGATCGATGGGCGGGGGGCCTGCTTGAAACTCGATAATTGGCTTCGTCACGCCCTCCACCTTACGTCGGCGACGTCAGCCGATCGGGGCAGGCATGAGAATTGTCCGGTATTCGCAGGTCAGCTCGTTGCCGGTGGCCGGATCACGCATTTCGACCTTCCAGGACTCGGCGAACTGGTCGACGCCCGGGTGCATGGAAATCGTGCCGGAAATCAGGATGGTTCCCCGCTTGAACAGACCGCGCTCACGAAGGACGTCGAGCCAGTACTTCGGGGCCAGAAGATCGCCGAGGGAACCGGTCTGAATCGGCGTGTCCCCGACCCACGCTTTGAGCGTGATCTCGTCCAGACGGTCCGCGACGTCCGACAGCCGCCATGCACCTGTTCCCAGAATGTCGGGCGACGCGTTCTTGCTCCACGCGACACTGTGCACCTCGAGATCGCGGTCGGTGTGGTCACACGCGACGGTCAGGAGAACATCGTCGTCGCCTTCTCCCAGGATGACCAGCGCCCACTCGGCTTCACCCGAGGTGCGCCCGTGCTGGACGTGGACGGTGTCGGTCTGCTGCGCGAGGTACGGCGAGATGGGGTACAGCGCGGGGGTGACCGTGGGAGCGGGGACGCCGAGCTCGGCCAGTTCGGCGATGTGGTGAGCCACTTCCTCCTGGTTGCGACCGGCGTAGCCGGCGTTGAGCAGATTGAGCGGTTCGACCGTTTCGGTGGATCCGTCGTCAAGCGTGAACGTCAGCATCGTGGAGGCCCTCTCGTTAATTGATTGTTTCCAATACGCCGAAACACTTGCGCATACGTCTTGTATACAGCAAGTATGGAGACCGTACAACGGATAGAGTGATCCAAGGCACAGACGAAGGAGTTGCCATGACTGCGCAGACAGTCGACAAGAAAGGCCTGGCCAAGGCATTCGCAGCCAGCCTCACCGGCACGGCATTGGAGTGGTACGACTTTGCCGTCTACTCCGCCGCCGCAGCCCTGATCTTCCCGATCATCTTCTTCCCGGGCAGCGATCCGCTGACGGGGACACTGCTCGCCTTCTCGACCTACGCCGTCGGCTACGTCGCTCGCCCGGTGGGCGGGTTCGTGTTCGGACGCCTCGGAGACGTGATCGGTCGCAAGCAGCTTCTCGTCATCACACTTCTGCTGATCGGTGTGACGACGTTCGCGATCGGCCTCATCCCCGGCTACGACACCATCGGAATCGTCGCGCCGATACTGCTCGTCACCATGCGATTCGCTCAGGGCGTCGCGGTCGGTGGCGAGTGGGGTGGCGCCGTCCTGCTGTCGAGTGAGTACGGAAACCCCCGTCAGCGCGGATTCTGGTCCTCGGCCGCGCAGATCGGTCCACCTGCGGGCAACCTGTTGGCCAACGGCGCCCTAGCAGCACTGACGCTCGCCCTGACCGAGGAGCAGTTCGAGTCCTGGGGTTGGCGCGTGGCATTCCTCTTCTCGGCCGTCCTCGTCGGATTCGGCCTGTGGATTCGCCTCAAGCTCGAGGACACACCGGTCTTCAAGGCACTGCAGGAAAGCGGCGACCGCTCGGAAGCTCCGATCAGCGAGGTGTTCAAGACCCAGCGTCGCCCCCTGATCGCAGCCATTCTGTCCCGAATCGCGCCGGACGTTCTCTACGCGCTCTTCACCGTCTTCTCCATCACGTACGGAACGCAGAAACTCGGCTTCGAACGCAGCGAGGTGCTCATCGCGATCCTGATCGGATCTGCCTTCCAGCTCGGATTGATCCCGCTGGCAGGCGCGCTGTCCGACCGCATCAACCGTCGGCTCGTCTACGGTGTCGCCGCTGTCGGAGGCGTCGCATGGAGCGCGATCTTCTTCCTCATCATCGGCGGAAGTTCGCTGCCGCTGCTCATCCTGGGCGTCGTCGTCGGGCTCGCGTTCCACTCGTTCATGTACGGCCCGCAAGCAGCCTTCGTGACCGAGCAGTTCACCGTTCGACTCCGCTCGACCGGCAGCTCGCTCGCGTACACCCTCGCCGGTGTCCTCGGCGGCGCGATGGCCCCGTTGATCTTCGTCTTTCTACTCGACAAGACCGACAGCTGGGTGCTCATCGTCGGCTACGTGACGATCGTCGGAATCCTGACGCTGATCGGACTTGCGTTGGGCCGCAACCCTGATCGCGCCGAGGAAGAGGAATACCACGTCATGATGGGCGCTACGCCCGCAGCAGAATCTGCAGTGTGACTTCCAGGTGATCGTCGATCGCTCGATGCACGAGGCCCTCGTCGCCCCCTTCCAGGGCCGTGACGATGGCTTCGTGCTCGGCGCAGACGTTGCGCTGACGGTCCGCGGCCGCGAAGAGAGCAGTGAGACCGACTCTCAGCTGGCGAGCTCGGAGTCCGGCATAGGTGCGCGAGAGCAGTTCACTACCCGCCGCGTCGATCAGAATCTGATGGAACACACCATCGAGATCGATGAATTCCTTTGCCGCCTCGGCAGTTCGCGTGTCGGCAAGGCCTTCCTGACGCCGCAGCGCATCTCGCATCTGCGGAACCGGCGGCACACCCGCCTTCAACGACGCGCTACCGGCGTGCCGCTCGAGCACGCCCCGCAGATCCATCAGTTCGCCGATCTGGCGGCCCGACATCGCGGGAACGTGAGCGCCACGCTTGGGTACCATTTCGACCAGACCCTCGGCCTGGAGCATCAGCAGTGCCTCACGAACCGGCGTGCGGGACACACCGATTCGAGTCGCAAGCTCCTGCTCGTTGAGGAACGTCCCCGTCGCCGCCGGCGAAGTGAGCACCTGATCGCGCACGAACGCATATGCCTTGTCCCGCCCCGACACCGATTGCATACGCTATGTATACCTCCCATTGCGACACTAAACCAGGAGATCAGCCGATGAGCACCACCCTTCGCATCAGCCTCGCGCAGGTCACGAGCGGAACCGACCCGTCCGAGAACCTGAAGATCATCGACACACATGCCAAGGCCGCGAAGGAGGCCGGATCGTCGATCGTCGTCTTCCCCGAAGCCATGATGCACTGCTTCGGCGGACCCATCCGCGGCGTCGCCGAACCAGTCGACGGACCGTGGGCCGACGCCGTCCGCGACACCGCCAAGAGCATCGGAATCACCATCGTCGCAGGCATGTTCACTCCGGCGGACGAAGGACGCGTAGCGAACACCCTGCTCGTCACCGGGCCGGGCGTCGAGGCGAGCTACGACAAAATCCACCTGTTCGACGCATTCGGATTCGCCGAGTCCGACACCGTCGCACCGGGCACGGATCCGCTGACCGTCGACGTCGACGGGGTTACCGTCGGCTTCGCCACCTGCTACGACATCCGCTTCCCAGCGCTGTTCCAAAAGCTGGGCGACCTCGGAGCGCAGCTGATCGTGGTTCCGGCGTCGTGGGGTTCAGGTCCCGGCAAAGTCGAGCAGTGGTCCTTGTTGGCGCGGGCGCGTGCTCTCGACTCCACTGCATTCGTCGCGGCGTGCGACCAGGCCGAGCCCGCCGACGCCCAGGGAACCGCGCCGCTGGGCGTCGGGCATTCGGTTGTCAGCTCCCCCACCGGCGAGATTCTGGGCGAACTCGACGCAACGCCGGGTCTGCTGACCGTCGATATCGAAACCGGACTCGTCGACGCGGTTCGTCAGAAGTTGCCTGTGCTCGCCAATCGTCGCCAGTTCTAAGTCCGAAGACGCACGAAAAAGGCCGCCGGCCCCTACTGGGACCGGCGGCCTTCTGCCTGTAAAATTGATCAGCGCGAGCTGACGTCCTGGTAGTCGCGCTCGGTGTAGCCGGTGTAGATCTGGCGCGGACGGCCGATCTTGCCGGTCGTGTCCTCGTTCTGCTCACGCCAGTGCGCGATCCAGCCCGGGAGACGGCCCATCGCGAACAGCACCGTGAACATGCGCGGCGGGAAGCCCATCGCGCGGTAGATCAAGCCGGTGTAGAAGTCGACGTTGGGGTAGAGCTTGCGCTCGACGAAGTAGTCGTCGGTGAGTGCGGTCTCTTCGAGCTTGAGTGCAATTTCGAGCAGTTCGTCGCCGTTGCCCAGCTTGCCGAGGATCGTGTGCGCGGTTTCCTTGACCAGCGTCGCGCGCGGATCGAAGTTCTTGTACACCCGGTGTCCAAAGCCCATGAGCTTGACGCCGTCTTCCTTGTTCTTGACTCGACGCAGGAAGTCCGTGGCGTCGCCGCCCTCGGCCTTGATCTTGTCGAGCATCTCGAGCACGGCCTGGTTGGCGCCGCCGTGCAGCGGGCCCCACAGCGCGTTGATGCCGCCGGAGATCGACGTGAAGAGGTTGGCCTGCGAGGACCCGACGAGGCGGACCGTCGACGTGGAGCAGTTCTGCTCGTGGTCGGCATGAAGGATGAGCAGCATGTCGAGTGCCTTGACGATCTCGGGATCGACCTCGTAGGGCTCGGCGGGGAAACCGAACGTCATACGCAGGAAGTTCTCGACGAGGCTCTTCGAGTTGTCCGGGTACAGGAACGGCTGACCGACGGACTTCTTGTACGCGTAGGCCGCGATGGTCGGCAGCTTCGCCAGCAGACGGATGGTGGAGAGCTCGACCTGCTCGGGGTCGTTGGGATCCAGCGAGTCCTGGTAGTACGCCGACAGGGCGTTGACCGCGCTCGACAGCACCGGCATCGGGTGCGCATTACGCGGGAACCCGTCGAAGAACCGCTTGAGGTCCTCGTGCAGCAGCGTGTGACGACGGATCCGGTCGGTGAACGTCTCGAGCTGATCCTCGGACGGCAGCTCCCCGTAGATCAACAGGTAGCTGACCTCGATGAACGACGACTTGCCCGCGAGCTGCTCGATCGGGTAACCGCGGTAGCGCAGGATGCCCGCGTCACCGTCGATGTACGTGATGGCCGACTTGGTGGACGCGGTGTTGACGAACCCGCCGTCCAGCGTCGTGTAGCCGGTTGTGGCCAGCAACTTCCCCAGCTCGATGCCGTTGTTGCCTTCACTGGCCTCGGCAATCGACATGGAATATTCGCCACCGGGGTAGGTGAGGGTGGCTTTGGCATCATTCTCAGCGGGCACGAATGGTCCCTCTCGAACTCATGTAACGGACTCGTACATATTCGGATACTTCTTACGTCGATAGAGAAACTAGTCTCTCGGCGCCTCGGACGCCCACGGAGGGTCTGCACCCGGGCGCGAAACCGTGATGGCAGCGGCCCGTGCGGCGAACCTCAGTGCTCGCTCCCAGTCTGGCTTGCGCATGTCTTTCAGGTCACGCGTTGTGAGAATGGTCTCGTTATTCAAAAACTCGAGTAAAGCGCCGTGCACGGTGTCACCTGCGCCGATGGTGTCGACGACGTCTACCTTCACGCCGGCAACCGCGATTTCACCCGTCGCCGTGAACACCGAAATACCGTCGCCACCTCGCGTCATCACCACGGCGGTGACGCCGGCCTCCAACCAATCGTCGACGCTCGTGCCCTCGGGACCGAGTCCCAACCAGTGGGAATCATCCTCGGACACCTTGAGGATGTCGACCGACGGAAGCCATGTCTTGAAACGAATCCTGAAACCGTCGGCGGTGATGTCACCACTGGGACTGTCGATCGCAGCCGGACGAATGTTCGGGTCGAGCATCGTCAACTTGCCCGCTTCGTGCGCGCGGTGCAGAAGCGAGGCGTACACCGACGCTCCCGGCTCGTACAGGAGAGACAGGGTTCCGAAGGACAGGGTCGTGATGTCGTCCGGCAGATCGCCCGGATCCGTCACCAGACGGTCGGCCGTTCCGTCGGCGTAGAACGAATACTGCGCACTACCGTCCTCGGCGAGTGACGTCATGGCCAACGTCGTCGGTTCCTCGCCGCGTTGAACCCGTGATACGTCGACCCCCGCATCGCCGAGCGAGGTGAGAATCCGTTCGCCGAACGGATCGGTCGACACCCGAGACAGGAACGACACATCAGCGCCGAGCCTGCCGAGTGCAATCGCCACGTTGAACGGGCCGCCACCGAGCTTGGGCGACAGCAGCGGTCCCTCGTGCACCGGTACGAGGTCCACCAGCGCTTCGCCGCACACCAGAATCGTCATGCCGATCGGTACTCCATTCCCCAAGTGCCCGTCCACGATTCGCCCGGCTTCAACACGATCAGATCGATCCCCGAGTTGAAGGCGTCGGGTGGACAGGTCATCGGTTCGACAGCGAGCGCTCTGCCACGGTCGGGGTAAGCCTGATCGTGGCCCGGATCGGCGGTGAACACCTGAACCCAATCGAATTCGCGATCGGTCCACAGCACCGATGCCGCGCCGTCGGGGGCTCTCAGGATATGCAGCGCCCTGCCGTCGGCGTCGGGCAGTTCCGCGCTGAACGGCGTGTCGAGCCAGACGTCCTTCAGTATCCGCGGCGACGAGAAGTCGAAGCCCGAACCCGCGGTCGGCACCGACGGTCCATTCGGGAGATTTCGCACCGGATCGAGTTGCAGCCGAGTTCCGGCCGAGAATTCGAGCGTGCACTCGTCGAGCGGAACATCACCGACCCGCACGAACGTATGGAAGCCCATCCCGTACGGCGCATCCGTGTCGCCGTCGTTGGTGGCCGAGGCAGTGACGACGAGTCCGTCGTCGGTGAGTTCGTGCACGACGGTCACGGTCAGCTGGAAGGGCCATCCGTCGTGCGTGCCCACCTCGACCGATTGTTCGACGCGTGAGGCCGTCTTGGTGACGAGTGTCCACTCGGCCCGGCGCACGAAACCGTGGCTTGCGTTGCCCCGCGACGGCTCGGTGATCTCGAGCTGATGCTCGGTGCCGGCGAACGTGAACCTGCCGTCGGCAACGCGGTTGGGCCAGGGCGCCAACACCAGCCCGGCCGACAACGGCGGCTTCGTGCCCACGTCCCAAGTTTCCGTCAGCGGCGAGCCGTCGTACTCGAGTACGCGCAGCCCTGCTCCGGTCGACGCAACCTCGGCGCGGTACTTCCCGCTTGCGAGCGAGTAACTCTGCGGTTCAGCCATGGCTGCCATTGTCCACCACTCGTGCGACTCGGTAGCGAATGAACGCCGGAAGAGCGAGCGCGGCGATCGATACGCCGATGACAACCAGAATTCCGCCGCCCGCCGCCGCGACTGCCGTCCCCATCGAGGCGGCAGCGGCGCCGTGCACGACGTCGCCGATTCGAGGCCCGCCCGCGACCACGACGATGAACACGCCCTGGAGCCGTCCGCGCATCTCGTCCGTCGCCACCTGCTGCAGCATCGTCGAGCGGAAAGCCGCCGAGATCATGTCGGCGCCGCCGCCGAGCGCGAGGAACGCAAGCGCGAACCATAGCGCCACCGCCGTCGCACCGTCGGTTGCCAGGCCCACGGCGACACCGAACCCGATCATCGCGGCACCCCACACCACGATGCACACCAATACTGCGAGCCCCTGGCGCCGCACTCTCGGGAGCCAACCGGAGAACACACCGCCGATCACCGCGCCGGCGGACATAGCAGCGAACAGCATGCCGAGAACTGGCCCTCCCGACGCGGGATCACCGAAACTCTCGTGCGCGATCTGCGGAAACAGTGCGCGCGGCATACCGAACACCATGGCGATGATGTCGACGACGAACGACGCAAGCAGAACCTTCTGCGTCGCCAGGTAGGCGAAACCGTCGAACACCGACCGAAATCCGGCACGCTGTCCGCTCTTGGCCGGCGGGATGGCCGGCAGCCGAATGACCGCCCAGAGCGTCGCGAACAGGAAGATCGTGTCGATGAGATAGAGGGTTTCGAGCCCGATCTTGTAGATCAGGATGCCTGCGCTCAAGGGTCCCGCGATGGCCCCGAAATTGAACACCGTCATGTTGAGCGAATTGGCCGCTGGGAGTTGGTTGCCCGGCAGAATACGCGGCAGGATCGCGCTGCGTGTCGGCTGGTTGACGGCGAAAAAAGCCTGCTGAACAGCCAAGAGCACCAATATGATCCACACGTTGTTCAGATTCAGGAACGCTTGCAGCCAGAACAAGGCCGAGGTTCCGATCAGTCCGAACGTGGTGATCGTCAGCAGCACACGTCGATCCATCACATCGGCAAGTGCGCCACCCCACAGACCGAAGACGATCAGAGGAACCAAGGCGAACACACCGGTCAATCCGACGTAGGCAGAACTGAGGGTGATCTGGAAAACCTGCTGCGGCACAGCGACGATGCTCAACTGCGCGCCGATCACCGTGACAATGTTGGCGAGCCACAAGCGGCGATAAGCAGGAGTCTTCAGAGGGGTCGTATCGGCGAGAACGCCGCGTATCTTGCTCACGGCTGCAGGCGCTCCACCTGCTGAGTCGGTATCGTGAGCCGAATCCTGTTGTGCAGACGAGACGTTCGACCTTGCCAGAATTCCACTGTCTCGGGCTCGATACGGAAGCCGCCCCAGTTCGGCGGTACCGGCACGTCCTGCCCGTCGAACCTCTCCGTCATCTTTACGAGCGCCTGCTCCAGCTCTTCCCGTGACGCGACCGGCCTCGACTGCTGCGATGCCCATGCACCCAGCTGCGATCCGCGGGGCCTCGACGCGAAATACGCCGCGGTCGCCTCGGTGGACACCGTGGACACCGTGCCACGGATCGTGAGCTGACGCTCGATACCGATCCACGGGAACGTCACCGACGCATACGGGGTGCGGCGCAGGTGAGTCCCCTTGTCGGAGTCGTAGTTGGTGTAGAACACCACTCCGCGGGCATCGAGTCCCTTGCACAGAACAGTGCGGCTCGCAGGGCGTCCGTCGGCGTCGACGGTGGCGAGAACCATCGCGTTCGGCTCGGGGATCCTGGCTTCGATCGCAGCAGCAAGCCACTGCTGAGCGACAGGCAGCCAGCCGTCCCGGAGGTTCGCGACGTCGAGATCGGCGTCTTCCTTGTAGTCGACTCGCATGTCGGCGAGGAGGGGTTCGTCGTTCGGCACGATCCCAGACGCTACTCCCGGGTACGACCCGCTAAAGTTCGAGGCAGACTGGCCCGAGACGTGGCTGAAGATCGGGCAGTGCTTTCGATCATGCATGTCCCGAGCAGGGAAACAGCGCTACGAGGAGAGTCCACAGGTCATGGCCCCACAACTGGTACCAGAAGATTTCGTCGGCGGCCTCGAGGGCGTCGTAGCCTTCACCACCGACATCGCCGAACCCGACAAGGACGGCGGTGCACTGCGTTACCGCGGTGTCGACATCGAGGACCTCGTGTCCAAGCACGTCACCTTCGGCAATGTCTGGGCACTACTCGTAGACGGCCGGTTCGGACCGGGACTCCCGCCAGCCGAGCCGTTCCCGCTGCCCATCCACACCGGCGACGTGCGGGTCGACGTGCAAGCAGGCCTGGCGATGCTCGCACCGATCTGGGGTTACCAACCACTGCTCGACATCGACGACGCCACCGCACGCGACCAACTCGCGCGCGCGTCGGTCATGGCACTGTCCTACGTCGCCCAGTCTGCTCGCGGTATCTACCAGCCCGCCGTACCGCAGAAGAAGATCGACCAGTGCGAAACCGTCACTGCCCGCTTCATGACGCGATGGAAGGGCGACCCCGACCCAGCGCACACCGAAGCCATCGACGCGTACTGGGTCTCCGCTGCCGAACACGGCCTCAACGCCTCGACGTTCACCGCCCGCGTCATCGCCTCCACCGGCGCCGACGTTGCCGCAGCTCTCTCCGGAGCGATCGGCGCGATGTCCGGCCCGCTGCACGGCGGCGCACCCGCACGAGTCCTGCCGATGATCGAGGAGGTCGAGAAGTCCGACGACCCGCGCGGACTCGTCAAGGGCATCCTCGATCGCAAGGAAAAGCTCATGGGCTTCGGGCACCGCGTCTACCGCGCAGAAGACCCGCGTGCTCGTGTATTGCGCGCAACAGCCAAGCGTCTGAACGCCCCTCGCTACGAGGTCGCTGCTGCCCTGGAACAGGCCGCATTGGCGGAACTGCGCGAGCGTCGCCCCGACCGCCCCATCGAAACCAACGTCGAATTCTGGGCAGCAGTCATCCTCGACTTCGCCGAGGTTCCCGCTCAGATGATGCCCGCCATGTTCACCTGTGGCCGCACCGCAGGCTGGTGCGCCCACATCCTCGAGCAGAAGCGGCTCGGCAAGCTCGTCCGCCCCGCCGCCATCTACACCGGACCGTCACCTCGCAAGCCCGAATCCGTCGACGGTTGGGGACAGATCGTCTAGTGCCGCTCGTGCGGCTGGACCTTCGAACGCCAAGCACCGAAACCTGCGCGTAACGCCGCGACATGCAGCGACTACCCTGTAGTCCGAATACGCCCATTACCACTCGACGCTTAGGATGCGCTGCTCAATGGCCGATTTGCCGATCATTCCCGCCGATCTTCTGCCCGCCGACGGACGATTCGGCTGCGGACCGTCCAAAGTTCGCCCTGAGCAGCTGCAGTCCCTGGTCGACGTCGGTGCATCCGTGTTCGGTACGAGTCACCGCCAGAAACCGGTCAAGGATGTCGTTGCGCGCGTGCGCAGCGGCCTGAAAGATCTGTTCTCCCTGCCCGACGGCTACGAAGTGGTTCTCGGCAACGGCGGAACCACCGCATTCTGGGACGCTGCAGCGTTCGGCCTCATTCGCGAGAAGTCGCTGCACCTGACCAACGGCGAGTTCAGCTCCAAGTTCGCATCGGTCGCCAAGAACAATCCGTTCATCGGTGACCCCATCGTCGTCAAGGCAGAGCCCGGTAGCGCTCCCGAGCCGACGTCGGATCCGTCCGTCGACCTCATCGGGTGGGCGCACAACGAGACCTCGACGGGTGTGGCCATTCCGGTGAGCCGTCCCGCAGGCTCGGAGAACGCCCTCATCGCGATCGACGCCACCTCCGGTGCAGGCGGCCTCCCGGTGAATGTCGCCGACTCCGACGTCTACTACTTCGCGCCGCAGAAGAACTTTGCTGCCGACGGTGGCCTCTGGGTCGGTCTGTTCAGCCCAGCTGCGCTCGAGCGCGTCAAGGAGATCGACGCGTCCGGCCGTTGGGTCCCCGACTTCCTGTCGCTGCCGATCGCGATCGACAACAGCAGCAAGGACCAGACCTACAACACCCCGGCCGTCGCAACTCTTCTGCTGTTCCTGAACCAGATCGAGTGGCTGAACAACCAGGGCGGCCTGGACTGGGCGACCAAG
Source organism: Rhodococcus sp. P1Y (assembly GCF_003641205.1). Taxonomy (NCBI): domain Bacteria; kingdom Bacillati; phylum Actinomycetota; class Actinomycetes; order Mycobacteriales; family Nocardiaceae; genus Rhodococcus; species Rhodococcus sp. P1Y. The sequence goes on along the minus strand of NZ_CP032762.1, from coordinate 2,127,258 downwards.
CGCACGGCCGATTCCAGCTCGCGCCTGTACGACTGGGCCGAGAAGAGCGAGTTCGCGACGCCGTTCGTCGCCGACCCTGCACACCGCAGCCAGGTCGTCGGCACCATCGACTTCGACGAGAAGGTCGACGCAGCTCAAGTTGCGAAGGTTCTGCGTTCCAATGGCGTCGTCGACACCGAGCCGTATCGCAAGCTCGGACGCAACCAGCTGCGCGTCGGAATGTTCCCGGCGATCGAGCCGGACGACGTCACTGCGTTGACCAAGAGCATCGATTGGGTCGTCTCCACACTGAGCTGACAGTTCGCGCACAGTTTGGGCGCTTCCTTCGGGGGTTAAACTAGTTTGCACATGCAACTACCTCGAAGGGGGCGCCCAATGCGCGTTCTGGGTTACCTGTCGAGGCTGCGCGTCACTGCCGTTTACCTCCCGCTCGCCGCGGCGGCCGCGATCGTGGTGGACCGACTCGGACCCCACACTCAATCGCACGTCCTCCGCGAGGCCAGTACGAACCTGCACAATCTCGGCGACGGACACATCGTCACGCTCGTGACGAGCGCGTTTCTCACCAACGGCGAACCGAACTGGCTCTGGTTCGCCTCCGTGGCCGCATTGTTGGGGACGGCAGAGTGGTTGTCGGGATCGCGCAGGTTCCTCCTCACCTTCGTCGTCGGGCATGTAGGGGCCACGGCTTTGGTCACCGCGGGACTGTTCGTCGGCATCCACGCGGATTGGGTCGCCGAATCACTGGCAAGGGCGGTCGACGTCGGCGTCAGCTACGCCGCCGCAGCGGTCGCTGGATCGATGATTCGGTACCTCCACGGCCACTGGCGCACGGCATGGGCGACGGGATGGATCGCCACTGTTGCCATCGCTGCTGTCTCCGACCCGTCGTTCACGGCGTTCGGCCACGCGGCCGCGCTCGGCATCGGTTTCGCCCTCGGCGCCGTGTACCTACGCCGCGATGCAAAACCCTTGATTTCCAACGAATTTCGCACCGAACCAACCGAACGTGTGCAACCGCCACACTCGATGACTAGTCTTTGACACGAGTGGATCACATGCGTGTCGGAGACGCGCCGAAGGTCACGAGTGGATTACTGTCGAGGGACGATATCGCGAGCCGGCGCGATGAGGAGGTCAAGGTGCGAGATCTACGCGTGGTCGGTCTCGAACCGGACGGGCAGTACGTAATCTGCGCAGATCCCAAAACCGGCGACAAATTCCGGCTTCCGGCCGACGACAAGCTCCGCGCAGCCTCCCGCGGCGACATCGCTCGACTAGGACAGATTGAGATCGAAATGGACAGTTTGCTACGCCCCAAGGAGATCCAAGCTCGAATTCGAGCGGGAGCCACCGTCGAGCAGGTTGCCAGCGATTCCGGAATGGCGCTGAGCCGTGTCGAGGTCTTCGCCCATCCTGTTCTTCTCGAACGATCGCAGGCTGCCTCGATGGCACAGGCAGGCCACCCGTTGCGACACGACGGTCCCGCCGTTCAAACCCTCGCCGAGGTCGTCGCATTGGCCTTCCGCGCCCGCGGGCACCACCTCGACGAGGCGACGTGGGACGCGTGGCGCGACGAGGACAACAAGTGGGTCGCGCAGCTCCAGTGGCAAGCGGGACGCACCACCAACAAAGCACATTGGCAGTTCCTTCCCGACGGTCACGGCGGAACGATCACTCCGCTCGACGACGCAGCATCCGAACTGGTGGACCCGGACTTCGGCCGTCAGCTCCGCGGTCTCGCCCCGGTGCGAGCTCTCGAGGTCGCGCCTGAGGAATCCCAGCAGACGTTCGACGAGTACTACGGCGTAGAGGCGGACAGCGAGCTAGAGGCCGACGCCGTGGAGGACGCACCCGTCGTTGTGACAGAACCCAAACACGATGCTGCCCCGGCACCGAAAAAGGACAAGAAGGGTAAACCCGCGATGCCGTCGTGGGAGGATGTTCTGCTGGGTGTCCGCAGCAACGGTCACAACTGAGCACGATTGGCTAGGGATGATCAAGAAGGGTGCCGAGCGTGGGGGCCAAAGCATCGACCATCTGGTACATCGACGCACCTGATCCGATTTCGTTGTTGCGGCACACGACGACGTCCGACTGGGACGCCGCTACCGCACTGGTTGGAAGACTGTTTCCGGACCGAATCGCTGTGCCGAAGGGTCAGGGGCCGATAGCCCAGGCTGCGGGGGTCTCCCCCGACGAGATATTCGTCGGCTGTTATCCGGGTGCAACGGTGATCTGCGGTTCGAATCTGTCCATTGCCAAACCGTCGTTGATTCCCGAGGTCTGGACCAGGCCACTCGCGTCGGAGTCCACCTACCTCGTCGCGACCGATCCCGACACTGCGTGGGGCGCATTCGCCTACTGGGAACGCGGCACACTGCGACGATCGTTCAGCGCGACCCCGATATACATCTACGAGGACACCGGCCTACCGTTGGTGTGGGAGCGACCGTTCTGGGCCGGCGAGCGTCCGCTGGTCTACCCTCCCGGTGTCATGCCCGATCCGCAGTCGTTGCCGTTCCACCCTCAGGAGTTCGCGGAGGCGGCCAACTCCGAGTGGCTTGGATTTCGGTACACCGGCGCCCCTCGAGGCGACGAATTCGACCCGAACACGCTGCCCGTGTGCGGATTCACCTTGTACGTGCCCGGAGAGCAGCCGGTTCCCGAGGTACCGGTCGTTCAGGCCGAGCCGCAGGACCGCAAATTCATGCGTTGGTTGCGACGGAAATCCCCAGAACCACAAAGCTGAGCACCCCGCCGACGCAGGCCCCGTACACCGGCCATCGCCATACCGGAGTATTTCGCCACCGCAGGACGGTCGGGGCTGCGCCGCCGACAACGATCAGATTGATCCCTACGGCCAGAAACACATTGATGTCGGCCAGCTCGCGCCCGAAAGCAGTGAGTGCGGAGCTGACGAGAACGGCCGCGAAGATCGCAACCGGAATGCCGGTGAACAGAACGTCACGATCCGTTGTCACAGGAGTGGATCCTGCGGGAACGACCCGGTCGGTTGCAGTCGCACGCGCTCGTAGAAGGCCATTGCGGCGGCGGTGGCTACATTCAGCGAATCAGTTCCGGGGGCCATGGGAATGCGCGCCCGGACATCGGTGGCCCGCATGGCGTGTTCGGTCAGTCCCGGCCCTTCGGCCCCGAGGAGCAATGCGACCTTCTCGCCGGTCATTGCCTGCGCGAGCGGAATTGCGGACGGGTTGGGCGTCAAGGAGATGGTCTGAAAACCCTTCTCTCGTAATATTTTCAGGCCACGTGGCCAGTCCGGAACCCGCGCGAACGGAACGCGGAGGACATGCCCCATGGACACGCGGACAGCGCGACGGTAGAGCGGATCCGCGCACGCTGCGCCGAACAGGACTGCGTCCGCGCCCAATCCTGCGGCATTGCGAAACATCGATCCGAGGTTCTCGTGATCGTTGACGCCTTCCAGCACGACGACGGTGCGAGCACCGTCCAACACGTCGGCGAGGTCCAATTCCGGCGGGCGATGTGCCGCGGCGAGTACTCCTCGATTGAGATGGAAACCGACGGCCTCGGCCATGACCTCAGCCGTGGCGCGGTAGAACGGCACATCGACGTCGTCGAGTCGCTCGCCGAGTTCCTTCAAGCGCCGATCGACACCGAGAAGACTGATCGGCGCGAACCGCGACGAGAGCAGCCGCTCGGCGACGAGAACCCCCTCGGCGATGACCAAGCCCTTGCCTTCGGGGAGATCGGGGCGCCGGTCGGACGAATTGAGGTCGCGGAAGTCGTCGAGCCTCGGATCGGAGGAGTTGTCGATGTCGATTACGTGTACCACGTGTCCATCTTGGCACCTGTATGAAAAGCTCGACTGTGATGACTACCGACGACACGATCTTGATCAGGACGGCCACCGACGACGACTGGAATGCCGTCGCTCTTCTGGACGCGCACGCGTTCGGCGAGCACCAGAACTCCGAGGACCTTGCGGAGACGCAGATACTCACGAGCTCCAAGCACGTCGTCATGGCGTGGGACGGGGAGACACCCGTCGGAGTCGCGATGCATTTTCCGATGTCGGTGACGGTCCCCGGCGGAGCTCAGGTGGAGGCATCGGGAGTCTCCTGGGTCTCGGTGGCACCTACCCACCGCAGGCGTGGGATTCTGCGCCGCATGTTCACCGAGCAGCATCGTAAGCTCGACGCCGCCGGCGCACCCTTGTCGCTGCTGACCGCGAGCGAAGCCACCATCTACGGACGCTTCGGATACGGGCCGGCGACCGAGGAACATTCCGTCGTGCTCGACCGTCGGTTCGCGCAGTTCCATCCCGGCGTTCCCCCGGTGACCGGCGTCCGCCTCATCGAGTCGGCCGAGGCGTCGACGCTTCTTCCCGATATCTACCACCGTTGGCAACGCGCAACAGCAGGTGCGCAACCGAAGCCGCCGATTCGATGGGAACGGTTCTTCGCCGACCGCGAGAATCGTCGACACGGATTGACCGAACTGTTCTTCATCGCGCATGTCGACGGGTACGTCGCGTATCGGCGCAGCCCCACCGAGAGCAAGATCGTCGTCCAGGAATTCATTGCCGTCACCGACGAGGCGTACGCCGAACTCTGGCAGGTGTTGGCGGGCATCGACCTCGTCGACACGATCGAGGTCGAACAGGCCCCCGACGAGGCGCTTCCGTTCCTGCTCACCAACAACCGACTACCCAAGGTCACCAGTCATCACGACGCTCTGTGGTGCCGCATCATGGATGTGAAGGCAGCACTGGAGGCGCGCACCTACAGCGTCGACGCGCAGTTCGTGCTGGGGGTCGAGGATCCGTTCCTCGATGCGGGTGGCACCTTCGAGGTGACGATTTCCGGCGGCAGCGCGGTCGTGACCCGGACCGACGCAGCACCGGACGCGACATTGAAATTGGACGTCCTGTCGGCGCTGTACTTCGGAACGCACAGTGCAACGAGGTTCGCCGCGGCGTCGAGACTGTGGGCCCGCGACAAGGAGGCGCTTCACACCGTGAATATCGCCTTCGCGACCGATCGCGCCTCCGTCATGGGTTGGGGTTTCTGACGAGCTGCTGACATTTGTCATGGCCGATCGATGACAACGTCAACGGAGTCGATGACACGCTGCACTACTGGTCACGGCCTGATCCGACGACGCTGGAGGCATGAGACAACCAGATGAAGGAAACCTGTTCACCGACCTGATGGAGCTCGGGCCTGCCCCCACCATGGCCCGTGAGATCGTCGTCCTGATCATCACCGTCGCGTTGTTCGCTGTCGTCCTGGCTCTCGTCGGCCCGCAGCTGCCAGTGATCATCGTTGCTGCAGTGGGCCTGGTGTTCATGGCTGGACGGTTCGTGTTCGGCCTGCGCGAGTGGAACAAGCGATGAGCATCATCGAGGTGACGGGCATGACCCGTCGATACGGAAGCGGAAAGTCGGCATTCGAAGCTGTCAGCGATCTGAATCTGAGCGTCGACGAGGGTGAGCTCTTCGGCCTGCTCGGCACGAACGGTGCCGGCAAGACGTCGTCTCTCGAAGTGATACAGGGCCTTTCACGACCGAGCGACGGCACAGTATCGATCATGGGTCTCGATCCGGTCCGAGACCGCCGAGACGTCCGACCGAACCTCGGGGTCATGCTGCAGAAGGGCGGCTTGCCGTCCGATCTGACCGCGAGGGAAAGCCTCGAGATGTGGGCCGGAACGTGCAGTGACCCGTTGCCTGTCCTCGACACTCTCGCCAGGGTGGATCTTGCCGATCGCGCCGATACACGCGTCAAGGTCCTCTCCGGCGGTGAGCAGCGCCGACTGGATCTGGCATGCGCGATCATCGGCCAACCTCGCGTGCTGTTCCTCGACGAACCCACCACAGGTCTCGATCCCGAAAGTCGCCGCAACACATGGGTTCTGATCGAGGAGCTCCGCAACTCAGGCGTCACGATCATGCTCACCACTCACTATCTCGACGAAGCCGAGCGGCTCTGCGATCGTCTCGCAATCATGCACAAGGGACGCGTCGTGCGCAGCGGAACGGTGGCCGAAGTGGTGGCGGACCACCCCTCGAGGATTCACCTCGAACTGCCCACCGCACCCCTTCCCGAATTGCCGTCGTGCAGCATCGGTGTGGAGGACGGCACACTCCTCATCGACACTCCCGATTTGCAGGCCACCCTGACCGATCTGTTGGTGTGGGCACAGCGCGCGGGTGTCCGCATCGAGGGCCTCGATGCCCGCGCGGCCTCACTCGAGACCGTGTTCCTCTCCATTGCAGACGAATTCGACGACCGTAAGAAGGTTGCAGCATGAGTACGCTCACCACCCTGTCCCGTTCGGAGTTCACACTTCTACTGCGCAACCGCGTGCTTTTGGTCAACGCACTCGTCATGCCCTTGCTCTTCCCCGTCGTCATCCTCGTCATCGGGAGGCGTAGCGAGGGCGGACTGACGGACGTGGTCGTGTCCTCGGCGCTGGAGATTTTCGCGCTGTTCCTGCTCGTATTCCTGGTGTATTACAACCTTCTGTCCGCATACACGACACGACGTGACGAGCTCGTGCTCAAACGACTCCGAACGGGCGAGGCAACCGACAATCAGATCCTTCTCGGACCCGCGGTTCCCTCCTTCGTGTTGACTGCGATCCTCATCGTCGTGGTGGGAGCAATAGTTGTAGCACTCGGCGGCGGGCTTCCGGTCAACCCGCTCCTCCTTGTGGTCGGGCTCCTCGGTGGGGCCGTGATGTTCGCGGCGCTCGCGTTGATCACCTCCACCTTCACTCGCAACGCGGAAGCAGCACAGATCACGAGCCTTCCGATCATGTTGCTGGCGATGGCGGGCAGTTCGTTCCTGCGCGGAGTGGTCCCGGAGTCCGCCGACTCGATCATCGAATTGACGCCGATGGCCGCGGTTCTCGACCTGGTGAACCTCGGATGGATGGGTACGATCGACCCGGAGTCGAGCCCGCTTGCCTTCGCGGATACGTTCTCGCCCGCTCTGAAGCCGGCGCTCGTCGTAGCAGCATGGATCTTGGGATCCATCGTCATCGCCAAGACACACTTCCGCTGGGAACCACGGGGCTGAGCCCGCCGCACCTAAGGGTCTGGGAGGCTGGAGCACATGGAACTGCGGCGCTATCTCGACCCACGGGCCACGTGGCGGGACACATCCGAAGTCGACAAGGTGCGGCTGTACACCAGGCAGTCGTTCCTGTGGATCATCGTGACGTTCAGCTTCGCCGGCCTTCTCGAAGCCGTCGCGCGCGACGCCTGGATCTCGGCACCCGCGATGATCGTCTCGGCGGGGCCGGAATGTTGGTCCTTCTCCGCACGCCGGGGATCGGCGGCACTGTTGACGGCCCGATCCGGTGGCCGCTTGCAGTAGCGATCGGCGCGGGAATTCTGGCGGGGCTGGCCGGCGGCGATGCAATCCCCTTCTGGGCCCTCATCATCGCTTCGGTTCCCGTGTGCGTCGTCCTTCCGCTTCGCTGGTCACTTGTGTTGTCCGTGGTCCTCGGTGCCGCGACGCTGATGACGCGATACGGGGCTCTCGGAGCCGCCGCGGCGTTGTCTGTCGTGGTGTTCGTCGCGATGACCGCCGCGTTGTCGATCTGGTTGCTGCGGATCGTCACCGAACTCGATTCGTCCCGTCATGCCGCGGCTCAATTGTCTGTCGCCGAGGAGCGACTCCGATTCTCGCGTGATCTGCATGACGTCGTCGGCCGCGCTCTCTCGGCCATTGCCGTCAAAAGCGAACTGGCTGCGACACTCTCGCGCCGAGGTGACAATCGCGCCGCCGACCAGATGGACGAAGTCCGCGAGCTGGCTCAGCAGTCGATGACCGAGGCGCGACAACTGGTACGAGGCTACCGATCGATCGACCTGGACGCCGAACTCAGCGGAGCAGCGTCTCTGCTGAAAGCAGCGGGCATCGACACCGAGATACATGGAGACGCCGATGCCGTTGCACCCCGGTTCGCGGAAGCGGCAGCCTGGGTCGTGCGCGAAGGCGCCACCAACATCCTGCGTCACTCCGACGCCACCCGCTCTCGCATCGAGGTCAGCGAGCAGACGCTCCGCATCGTCAACGACCGCCCACACACGATGAGATCGTCCGACGGAACCGGACTCGACGGCCTCGGCGAACGCCTCGCCGCTGTCGGCGGGCACCTCGAATCGACAAGCACAACCAGCGAATTCATCCTCACCGCAACGTTCGAGCTTGGAGATCGGTCATGATCCGCGTACTGCTCGCCGACGACGAAAACCTCATTCGCACAGCCCTCGCAACCATGCTCTCCCTCGAGGACGACATCGAGATCGTTGCTCAAGCCGAGTCGGGTGAGGCCGCAGTCACCGCAGCGAAGGAACACTCCCCCGACGTGGCGGTTCTGGATCTGCAGATGGGCGCCGTCGACGGAATCGAGGCCGCGGGCCTGATCTGCGAAGCGCTTCCGTCGTGTGCAGCCATTATCGTCACCAGCCACGGTCGTCCGGGATATCTCAAGAAGGCGCTGTCCGCTGGTGTTCGAGGCTTCCTGCCCAAGACGACGTCGGCGTCCACACTCGCCGAGGTCGTGCGCACAGTGCACGGCGGAGGGCGGTACGTCGATCCCACGCTCGCAGCCGAAGCGATCGGAGCAGGCGACTCACCGCTCACGCCACGCGAATCGGATGTCCTCGAATTCGCTGCGGACGGCGCAAGCATCGCCGAGATCGCCGTTCGCGCCCACCTGTCACCGGGCACCACGAGGAACTACTTGTCCTCGGCGGCCGCGAAACTCGGTGCAGCCAATCGGCACGAGGCGTCAGCGATAGCGCGACGCCACGGTTGGATCTGACGACTTCATTCTGCCCGCGTCAGGACATCGAACGCCGGGAGTCGACGCCCCGGCTTCGGCCGGGACAGCCGTAGCCGCAAATTGTTGTGCCGCAGCAGGTAGATCCCGGCGAACAACCCTGTCGAGACCGATACGACTCCCCCGAACAACAATGGGGCGCGTGGGTCGACCACGTCGGCGAGCCACCCCAACACCGGGCTTCCGATCGGTGTGCCTCCGAGGAAGCACAGCATGTAGATGCCCATCACGCGCCCTCGCATGTCCGACGGCACCGACATCTGGAGGATGTTCATCGCCGATGTCGAGAACGTGAGGTTCAGAGCACCCGTCGGAATCAGTAGCAGCGCAACGAGAAGATAGCTCGGCATCAGACCGACGAGCAGTTCGAAGACTCCGAACGCGATGACGGCTCCGATGAACAGTCGCAGTCTCGGTGTCGTCACACGCCGAGCGGCCAGCGTCGCACCCACCAAGGTTCCGACCGCGAGCGTCGTCGACAACAAGCCGTAGGCGTCGGCACCGCTTCCGAACGTGTTACGCGCCAGCACCGCAAGACTGAGCGGGAAGTTGAGCCCGAACGTCGACACCATGAAGACCGTTGCCAGCATCACTCGAAGATCGGGCCGACCCCACACGTACGCGAAGCCCGCACGCACCTGACCTTTGGCTCGTGGCGCCGGTTCGACCGTGAACAGATCTTTCGCCCTCATGGCGAGCAACGCACCGAACACCGCAGCGAACGACGCGGCGTTGATGAGGAAGACCCAACCGGTGCCGATGAGCGTGATCAGCACACCGGAGATGGCCGGACCGATGATGCGGGCAAGGTTGAACGTCATGGAGTTCAGCGCGATGGCGTTCGAGAGCGCTTCCTTGCCGACCATTTCGATGGTGAAGGACTGACGCACGGGCGCGTCGATCGCCGACGAGCACCCGAGGATGAACGCGATGACGTAGACGTGCCAGAGCTCGACGACGTTGCCCACGTCGAGCAGACCGAGCACGAGTCCGCAGACTGCCGCGAATATCTGGGTGATCATCAGCAGCTTGCGTTTGTCGTACCGGTCGGCGAACACGCCTCCCCACACGGACAGGAACAGGGTCGGCCCGAACTGCAAGGCCATGACGATTCCGACGGCAAGACCGTTGCCACCGGACAGCGTCAGGACAAGCCAGTCCTGGGCGACGCGCTGCATCCAGGTGCCCACCAGCGAAACGATCTGTCCCGATGCCCACAACCGGTAGTTGCGCGTTCGCAACGCGGCGAACATCGGAGACGCAGTGGGCACGACACAAATATTAACCTAGGTAACGACCACGGTTCTGTGGCTACTCGGAGTCACTCACCAGTGCGCTGATGATGCCGACCGCATCCCGCAACGTGGCGAGCTGGGTCTCGTTCAAACCTGCGAGCTGTGCGGTCATCCATGCCTCACGCGCGCTTGCCTCGTCGGCGATCAGAGTCTGCCCTGCGGGCGACAACGACACGATGACCTGACGTCCGTCGGTGGGGTGAGCGGTGCGCACGACCAATCCGAGCTCGGCGAGCGACGCGATGACCCGAGTCATCGACGGTGGCTGGACCCGCTCGCGCGCAGCGAGTGCCCCGGGTGTCATGTCGCCCTCGCGGCTCAGTGTGGCCAAAGCCGACAGCTGAGTCAGCGACACTTGCGAATCGACCCTGCGGCCTCGCAGGTGCCGAGTCAGTCGCACCACGGCGAGCGACAGGTCGCTGGCCAATTCACGGTTGTCCTTAACGCTATTTCCCGACGTCACAGCGCAGAGACTACGCCTAGCTACACCAATCAGCTCAGGTAACCGCGTCGGTGATCGGTCCGAGGGCAAAATAAGCAACGAATAGCAGCGCAACAACCCAAAGCAAGGGATGAACCGACTTTGCCTTACCACGACCGACTGCGAGTACGACCCATGCGATGAAGCCTACGCCGATACCGTTCGCGATCGAGTACGTGAACGGCATCACGAGGATCGTCAGGAATGCGGGGAGCGCGATCTCGAACTTGGTGAAGTCGATGTCGCGGACCTGACCGATCATCAGCGCACCCACGACGACCAGAGCCGGAGCCGCAGCTTCGATCGGCACGATCGCCGTCAACGGCGTCAGGAACATCGCAGCGAGGAACAACACGCCCGTCACGACGTTGGCAAGACCGGTCCGGGCGCCCTCGGCAATTCCCGACGCCGACTCGACGAACACCGTGTTCGACGACGCCGATGCGCCGCCGCCCGCGATCGCGCCGGTGCCCTCGATGACGAGTGCTTTGCCGATTCCGGGCAACGTGCCGTTCTTGTCCACCAACTCGGCTTCCTTGCCGAGGCCGGTCATCGTTCCCATGGCGTCGAAGAAGTTCGCGAGCACGAGGGTGAACACCAGCAGGCTCGCGGCGAGCACACCGATCCGCGTGAACGCACCGAACAGGTTCACGTCACCGACGAGCGCCAGGTCCGGGATCTGGAAGAGCTTCTCCGGCAGGATCGGGACACTGAGGTTCCATCCCTTCGGATCCACGCCGTTCGACGGGCCCACGTCGGTGATTGCCTCGACGATTGCCGCGACCACGGTGGTCCCCACGATGCCGATCAGTAGGCCGCCCCTGACCTTGCGCGCCACGAGTATGCCCATCAGCAAGAGACCGAAGACGAACACCGCCGTCGGCCACGACGCGATCGATCCGTCGATACCGAGCCCGACCGGCACCGTCGTGCCCGCAGCATCGGGAATCCGACGAACGAAGCCCGAATCGACGAGGCCGATGAACGCGATGAACGCGCCGATTCCTGCCGCGATGGCCGCTTTGAGTTCGGCAGGGATCGCGTTGAACACCGCGGTGCGGAAACCCGTCACCGCCAGCAGCACGATGATGATGCCGTCGATGACCACGAGGCCCATCGCCTCGGGCCAGGTCACCTGCGGCGCGATGGTTACCGCGAGCAGCGTGTTGATGCCGAGGCCCGCCGCGATTCCGAACGGGTAGTTGGCCACGATGCCGAACAGGATGCTCATGAAACCGGCGACCAACGCAGTGACCGCCGCGACCTGGGACACGGGAAGGATGTTGCCGAGCACGTCGGTCTTCGCTGCGGCATCGGATGCCGAGAAGCTTCCGAGGATGAGCGGATTGAGGACGACGATGTAGGCCATCGCGACGAACGTGACGACGCCGCCGCGCACTTCGGATCCAACTGTGGATCCTCGTTCGGTGATCTTGAAATAGTTGTCCAGGAGCCGGGACTGGAAAGCCATGGGGGTAACCTACATTCGTGGAGCGCGGTCAGGAAGCCAGCGAGCTCAGCCCGAGGCTGACCGACCCGGCGCCCGCCCTCGCCCTCGGCATCGCTGCGTGGGTTCTTGCGACCGTGGTGGTACTGATCGTCGGCGATCGATGGAGTGCGGCGCTACCGGTCTGCATCGCGGGCATCGGCCTCGGAACCCTCGGTTTCGTGCTGTTTCTCGTGCAACGGGCCGCCGCCAGGCGCGGCAGCAAGACTGCGCAGCGCGGACTCAACTGAGCTGACGCCTCTGCCTTAGTGGCACACGTAAGTGCCCTGGAGGGCACTTAACCGCACCACTGGCGGTAACGGCGATCACCCTGGCCGCGTGTAGTAACCGTCGTCACGACGAAAACCCCGCTGACGTGCGACAACTCACCTCTGGATCGGTTGAGTTACACAGATTTAACGTGGACCATGGGTTATGTCAGTTACACGAAACCTTTGAATATACGAAAGCAAGGCCATGAAGCTCGTTCAGCAGATCCGTACCCGTCGCAACCACGCACGTTCACTCCGCGCCCTCTACGCCCGCGCACATGCAGTCAGCAGCCCGTCGATGCGCGACGAGCTTCTCGTCATTGCGCAGCGCTCCGACTTCGTGCGCTGATCTTTCTCGACGCGTAGATCCACAACAGCCCCCACAGGGCACCGAACACCCAGCCCGCCAGCACGTCCGTCACCCAGTGCGCGCCCAGGTAGATCCGTGAGAATCCGATCACCAGGCTCAGCACTCCAGGTACGGCCAGCACGGCAGGGCGATGCAGCCACGGAGTGGTCGAGCGCAGCATGACTGCGATCGCCACCGTGGCGAGCAGGGCCGACATCATCGCGTGGCCCGATGGAAACGAGTGCGACGAGATCTCGACGAGTCTGTCGGGTAACGGCGGTCGATCCCTACCGAAGATCAACTTCGCGAGGCTCATGGCGCCCCAACCCGTCAACATCGCGCCCCCGACCATGATCGCGTCTGCTCGACGTCCCGACCGCACCAAGGAAACGCAGCCTGCGATGGACCAGATGAACATCGACACCGTGTTTCCGAGCGTCGTGATCACCCAGAACATCGAGGTCACCCACTGGACTCGATGCGCAACCATCCACTGCATCACGTCGTGATCCACGTCAGTGTTCTCCTCGGTCGCCGACGTGAGTGTTCCCGTCCGCAGTGACCCACCACCGGACGTTGTGCTCGCCTGTGACCGCCCCTGCGAGCCGTACGACGAGCTCGCGATGCACGATCACCTGCCCTACAGGCAAATCCAGTCCCAGCGCCGCACAGCCGAGTACTGCACCCGGCTCTCGGTCCCACGAACTCACCCTCCCCACACCCACCACGTCGGCGTCGATCGATTCCGAGGCAGTTCGGACGTCGAGAACCGATGCGAGCGTCGCTGCGCTTGCCATGGAAGACAGCACGGCGAGATCGGTCGGGACCACACTCGCGAACCATGGGCGATCGATCACCACCGCGTCGGCCGGGTCGACGAGCACTCCGGAGATGGCCCGGACCTTCGGCGGCAGATCGAGATCGTCGAGCGCGACACGACGCGACGCAACGGCGTCGGCAACGAGGCTGTGAGCCCGCGCTATCACCGCAGGCGTGGGCGAGTACTGCGGGTCGGCCAGACGATCCAGGATCAAGGACGTGAACCACGCGTTCTCGAGGCGGCCGGGCGCGAGCGCCGCCGCGAGATCGTCCGCGTACGGGTGGTCGAGGACATCGAGCAGACCCTCGAAGGTGCGATCGGACGGCGCGCGGAAGCTCCCCAGACGGTCCCCGTCGACCTGTGCGTGCGTGCGCAGCCACCACGCCGTATAACCCCGTCGATCCTGCAGTGCCGCATGTGTCTTCGGGTCCGTGGCAAGGGTTGTGAGGGCTTCGGACCATTTGCTGTCGTCCACCAGGTCGAGGTCACGGACAGCAACGATCGTCTCGGGATCCTCTTCGGCGGCGTCCCACCACGATTCCTCGTCGTCGAGGTCGTGGTCGGGACCGGTGGGCAGGTCGTCGCTGACGATGCCGAATCCCCACCCCACGCCGACCGCGCGGAGCGAGTCGGCGCCGAATTCGGACACGGTCTCCGCCGCCACGATGCCGAACGGCGAATCGTCCGTCAACAGTGCCGCAAGCGGCGCGTCGGGCATCAGCAATTCGTCCGCAGCACGCAACTGGCCCTCGGAATCGACGAGCGGTAGCGACCCGATCCAGGACGGCACCTCCCGCGCACCCGCGGCGAGACGAAGAACGGATTCCGTCAGTTCCTCGACCGATTCCTCATCGTCCCAGTCGAGATCGTCGAGCAACGCCTCCAGCGCCGGATCAGCCAGCAGATCCTCACGACTCGCTTCTGCAGCGCCCAGCCTCGTCAGCAAAGGGCGCGCGGCGTCGCCGTGAACGAGCCTGGCCCACTGCACTTTCCCTTCGGTTCCGACCTGTTGACCGAGAACCACGGTGCGCGGGCCCGTGACGGTTCGGCCGTCGGCGAGGGGAACTGGAAGCGCGGCAAGCTCTTCCGCGGTCACACCATCGACGACCAGTGGAGACAACGCATCGTAGAGCGATCCCCACCAGCCCGGCTCGCGGTCGACGCCGGTGAGCATCTCGGCGATCCTGGCGAGGCCGAGGCGGTGGACGCCGACCGCTGCGAGCGCGGCCGCATGGCGCGGACCGGATAGGGACGGAGCAACGAGGTCGGGGAAGACCTCGCCGAGCACCTGAGCGAGATCGTCGGTCAATCCTGTGAGTACACTTGCCCGAGTCGGAACCAGATCCTTCCCCGAGCACCCGAGAAGCCATGCAGTGCTCGATGATTCAGCGAGAATTCGATCGCGAAGCACACCGTCGACCGCGCTGCGCGCGAACCCAGGGACGGGTACGAAAGACGGACGAACCCGAGCCGGAAGTGCTGCGAGGAACGCGCCGTAACCGTCGGCGAGGCGCTCGATGTCTGCTCCCGGAAGGATCCGTCGACGGTCGGGCGCCATCGCGATCTCGGCGACGAGAAGTGCAGGCAACGACAGTTCCTCGTCCGATCGAGTCGGCGCACGAAGAACATCGGAGGTCACGGGGCGAGGTGTCCCGTCGACGAGCGGAATCAGCCAGCGAGCGTAGTCGGTGCGGTACTGCCACCACCGGTGTTCACCGACGGCTACCTCCTCGACCCCACCGCCGAGGCTGCGCTCGATCCGTTCCAGGCGCTTGCCCGCGATCTCTATGGAGCCGAGTGCACTCAGTTCGAGCAACAGGTCGACCGCCTCGGCGCGGAAAGCCTGCAACAACGCTTCGCCGTCGTCCTCTCGCAGGCGAAGGACGATCTCCGAGGCGAATCCGGCGGCGGGCAGGTGCGCCGACGGCCATACGAGACGGAGAACCGGGACTCCCACCGGCGGAACCGTCAGGCCCGCGGACTTCATGGCCTCACGAGTCGCCTCGCCGCTGAATTCGACTCCGCCTGCACTGGAACGGAATTCGATCTCCTCGCTGACAGCACGCACGGCGGTGAAGCCGACACCGAACCGCCCGACGCCGCCGGTCTTCTCCGACACCCGCAGTGCCGTCAGCGCGTGGACACCGCCGATATCCAACGGAGCGCCGGTGTTCGCGATGTGAAGATCGTTGCCGGACAGCCACACTCGCAACGAACCGGTAATCCCCGCGCGGGAGGCCGCATCGGCGGCATTCTGCGCGAGCTCGGTCAGCAGACGATCGCGGTATCCGCCTCGGACGAGGTCGTCCTCGGTCGCTGCGTCTTCCCGCAGCCTGGTAGGCGACGATGCCCACGCCGAGAGCGTGGAGGCTCTGAGCGAGGACGTATCGAACGGATCGCTCAAGTCGTCGATTGTGCGTCCTGCAGCGCCGCGTCGCCTTGCGTCTCGGTCACCACGTGCGCCTCGGCCTCGGACTCGGCCACCGTCGCTTCCTGGTCCACCGCCGCTTCCTGGTCCACCGTCGCTTCCTGGTCCACCGTCGCTGCTTCGGGTGCGGGGACCGGCTCTGGGGCCTGCACCGTCACCTCGAGAACAGCGTCGTCGTAGGGCTCGAACTGCGGTGACCCTGCACCCGTCGGCAACTCTGTGTCCGAGTGAGCGCCGCAGCCGTATTCGACGTGAACGACGCGTCCGTCGGCCGCGTACTCGTTTCCGCACACTCCGAACGCCGCTTTCAACGATCCGGCGATGGGCAGGAAGAAGCCACACAGCCCACAGGTCGACGGCGCAGCCTTGGCCATCTCGCTGTCCGGGCCGAAGTCGCCGTCGTGCCAGCGTTCGGCCGCGTCGAGACGACCCTCTCGGCTGGGCACCTGGGTGCGCCCGAGACCGAGTTCGTAGGCGACGTCGTCGACCTCGGGGTCGCCGGTGGCGACATAGCCGGGTACGAGGCGCGGGTCCTGGTGACGCGGCGGAAGTAGGTCTCCCGGGCCCAGGTCACCGGACCGAATGCGTTCGTCCCACGGCAACCAACCGGGTGCGACGAGCGCGTCGGGGCCCGGCAGCAGGACGATTTCGCTGATGGTCGCGACATCCGCACCCTCTGGGGCAGCGACGACCACTGCCCACTGCCAACCGCGGTAGCCCGGCAGCTCGGCGAGGAAACGATGAGTGGCGGCAGTGTGATCTTCCGCCGAGACGCCGAGGTAGTCACCGACACCGCCCTCAGCCGAATCGATCAGCGCCGCACGGGCCAACTCCTTGGCATCGGCTAGGACAGGTCGAATCTGGTCGAGCTCTGGAGAAGATGTGAAACTCACACTGCCATTTTGCCGTATCACTTCGAAAGCGCCCAGTTCGGGCTGCCATGATGGGCGGATGTCGGCCTCGTTTCGAATCCTTACCGGCCTCCTCGCGTCGGCTGCACTGCTTACAGCGTGTTCCTCCCCAGCTCCGGCCACGTCGAACTCTCCTGCGGAGACTCTCACCGCGAATGTGGTTCGGACACTTCCCCACGACCGCGAGGCGTTCACCCAGGGTCTGGAGATATACGACGGGAAGCTGTACGAGAGCACCGGCCGCAATGGTTCATCCTTCGTCACCGTGTCCGATCTCGAGTCCGGTGCCGAGCTTCGCCGGGTGGATCTGTCGGCCGAATACTTCGGGGAAGGGTTCACCGTCGCCGGCGACACTGCGTGGCAAATCACCTGGCGCGACGGCGTCGCATTCGCCCGTGACCCGCAGACCCTTCAGGAAGTGCGCCGCGTTCGGTACGACGGTGAAGGTTGGGGCCTGTGCGAGTCGCCCGAGCACGGCCTCGTCATGAGCGACGGGTCCTCGACACTCACCTTTCGCGACCCGGCGACGTTCGAGGAGACGTCCAGCACGGAGGTGACCGTCGACGGCAAGCCCGTATCGAACCTCAACGAGCTCGAATGCGCGGAGGACGGCTCGGTCTACGCGAACATCTGGCAGACCTTCGACATCGCCCGTATCGACCCGGACACCGGCGCCGTGACCGCGATGATCGACGCCAGGCCGTTGTGGGACGCGATGACAGCTGACGAGAGGGCAGGTGCCGACGTACTCAACGGCATCGCGTCGATCCCTGGCAGCGACCGGTTTCTGGTGACCGGCAAGCTGTGGCCGACGATGTACGAGGTGGAGTTCACACAGTCGAAGTGAGTCGGTGTTCTCCCCCGCCGCCGATGTAGAGCAGAATTGAACTCGTGACCGATTCCCGTGACTCCGACGCCCCCACGGGTGAGGACCATCCAGGGTTCGGCAACTACCCGCCGAGTGAGCATGTGCCTGCCAGGCGCACCCCGTTGCCCCCGTTGCATCCGCCCACAACGCCTATCGCGTCCACCTCTGCATCCGGTTCATCCCCCGAGAAACCTCAGGGTCCCAAGCCACCGCCGATGCCCCGCAAGTTGACGGTCACACGCGTCGCGGCGATGCGAAGCCGTGAACTCACAGGCAAGGGCATAGCGACGTTCCAGCGTGCCGCGAAGGCCGACGGCGCGGACAAGTCCGGCCTCACCGCACTGACTTACGCAACGATGGCCAATTTCGCATCCGACGCGGCCATCGCCGTAGCGCTGGCGAACACGTTGTTCTTCTCTGCCGCCACAGGTGAGGACAAGATGAAGGTCGCGCTGTACCTCGTCATCACCATTGCTCCGTTCGCGCTGATCGCCCCGCTCATCGGACCGATGCTCGATCGCCTTCAGCACGGACGTCGTATCGCCCTGGCGGTCTCGTTCCTGCTGCGTACCGTGCTCGCGGTGGTGCTGGTCTTCAACTTCGACACGTGGCTGCTCTATCCCGCTGCCCTCGGGATGTTGGTGCTCAGCAAGTCGTTTGCCGTACTCAAGAGTGCCGTGACCCCGAGGGTGCTGCCGCCGGAGATAGACCTTGTCCGCGTCAACTCGCGGCTGACCGTCTTCGGGCTGCTCGGCGGGACCATCGTGGCCGGTGGCATCGCAGCAGGCATCGCGTTCGTCGCCGATTCGCCCGGTGCATTGTGGTTCGTCGCAGCTGTCACCGTGTTCGGTGCATGGCTGAGCATGCGCATTCCGTCGTGGGTCGAGGTCACCGAGGGAGAGGTTCCCGCCACACTCAGCTACCACGGCGACGATGCCCAAACCGAGGTCATCAGGCCTGGAGGACCGACTACCGCGCCGGCGAAGTCTCGACGCCAACCTCTCGGCAAAGCCGTCATCATCGGGCTGTGGGGCAACGGAACCATCCGCGTGCTGACCGGGTTCCTGACGCTCTACGTGGCATTCGTCGCGAAAGCGCAGACCGAGCACGAGCCGATCAAGCAGGCCGCCATGCTCGGCCTCGTCGGCGCGGCGGCAGCGATCGGAAATTTCGCAGGCAACGCGTCCGGCGCGCGGTTGAAGCTGGGTAAGCCGGCAATCGTCGTGCTGCGGTGCACATCAGCGGTGACGTTCATCGCCATAGTCGCCGCGATCACCGACAGCTTGCTCACCGCGGCACTCGCCGCTCTCGTCGCGTCCTGCGCGAGCGCGTTGGCCAAGGTGTCGCTCGACGCGTCGCTGCAGTCGGACCTACCGCCCGAATCGATCGCGTCGGGCTTCGGACGATCCGAGACCGTCCTCCAGCTCTGCTGGGTCCTCGGCGGCACGATGGGTGTGCTGCTGCCGACGGAGTTCTGGATCGGTTTCACGGCCGTGTCGGTAGTGCTTACTATCGGTCTCGCACAAACCTTCCTGACCTACCGCGGTCGGTCACTGCTCCCAGGGTTCGGCGGCAACCGCCCCGATCACGCAGACCAGGAAGTTCCCGACTCCCGAACTCGACAGAACGTGAGCTAAGTGAACCTCGCACCGAAGACCAAGAAGATACTGGCCATCGGAACCGCCGGCCTCGTCGTGCTGGCGGTGGCGTTCGTCGCCGTTCTCGCCGTGCTGATCCAGAACGCTCCGACGCACCGGCCCACGATCACCGCGTTCGCCGACGGCAGGAGCGTCACGGTCGAGCCGTACTTGTACTGTCCCGTCGACGCGCCGCTGTGCGAGAACGACGGCACCAGCTCCAGCGTTCCGGTCCGCAAGGGATATCCGCTGCAGCTCTCCCTCCCGACGGAGATCACGTCGGCGCCGTGGATCGTCGCCGCCGTGTATTCGAACGACGGCGGCGACGCCGTGGAGACGGACACGCTGTACCTACCCGACGAAAAGCTGGGCCTGACGGTCGAGCCTGTCGACGCCGAAGGACGTGCGCTCCTCGGCGTCGAGATCCGGCTTCCGTCGGGAGTGATCGACGCCGGCACTCAGCAGGAAGAGATCATCAGCCACGCGATCTGGTCGATCGCCACGAGTCAGCGTCAGGGGAGCTAGCTGTCGAGCTCGCGAGCCACGGCGCGGACGACCTCGGAGATCTTCTGCGCCGTCTTGCGATCCGGGTACTTGCCCTTGCGCAGCTCCGGCTGGATGGTCGCCTCGAGCAGCGTGATCATGTCCTCGACCATGCCGTGCAGCTCATCTGGGGTGTGCTTGCGCTCGACGGGCTCGCGGCGGTTCGCGGTGTTCTGACGCACGGTGGGAGCAGGTTCGATCACCTTGAGGCTCAGCGCCTGCGGCCCACGCCGTCCTGCAGCCATGCCGAATTCGACGCGCTGGCCCGCCTTGAGGCCTTCGACACCCGCGGGGAGTGCAGACGAACGCACATAGACGTCCTCACCCTCCTCCTGCGCGAGAAAGCCGAATCCCTTGTCGACGTCGTACCACTTCACCTTGCCGGTAGGCACTGCGCTCACCCGTCCATTTGTCTCGTTTGGTCTTGCTGGCACAAAATTTCGCGCCCCGCACAACTCGGCAGGACGCGAATACGACAGTCTACCGCGCGGGAGAGGTCCGAAGCACCTCGGTTTTCGGCGCGACTACCGTTGACGTCGTGACCGATCGACGACACCGGACCAATTCCTTCCTTCTGCGTAGTGCGCTGACGCTGTTCGGGGCAGGCATCCTCGCCATCGCGGCAATTTTTCTCGTTCCTGCCGTCGGTGGAAACGAGCCACCCCTGTGGCTGTATCTGACGGCGATGATTGCCGCTCCCCTCGGGTTCGTCCTGGCACTAGTGTTTGCGTTGATATCCGGTCGACGAGCGCGGTAGGAAGTAAGGAAGCGACGATGAGACTGATCCTGAACGTCATCTGGTTGATCTTCGGCGGCCTGTGGCTCGCCTTGGGCTATTTCGCCGCCGGCATCATCTGTTGCATTCTCATCGTCACCATCCCCTTCGGCATCGCTTCGTTCCGCATCGGCGTCTACGCGCTGTGGCCGTTCGGGAAAACCGTCGTCGAGCGGCCCACCTCAGGTGTGGCCTCGGTCGTCGGAAACGTCATCTGGTTGATCGTTGCCGGAGTGTGGCTCGCGATCGGGCACATCGCTACCGCGATCGCGATGGCGATCACCATCATCGGCATCCCTCTTGCAGTC
The DNA here is from genome assembly GCF_003641205.1 of Rhodococcus sp. P1Y. Lineage (NCBI taxonomy): Bacteria > Bacillati > Actinomycetota > Actinomycetes > Mycobacteriales > Nocardiaceae > Rhodococcus > Rhodococcus sp. P1Y. Next base: position 2,106,244 of record NZ_CP032762.1, on the reverse strand, counting down.
GCCAACCTCAAGATGATCCCGATCTCGCTCATGCCGCTCGGCAAGGACATCGTCGACGCCTGACGGCAGGGCACCATCGGCATTGTGGAACGACACGGGAACCTTTCTGTACGGCCGGAACATCCAACTACCGGTGGAGGTAAATTCCTTCCCGGCCGGGGCACCTCGATGCTCGGCCGATGCGAGAAGGGTGGATGGACTGTGTACGGATGCTCTGTGACGGCGTTATGCCGAGGATGCATGCTCGGCTCTCGCCACGAGGTTCGACGGTGATGGCTGCGCGCGATTGGGTACTCGCGATCGATTTCGGCACCTCGAACACCGCTGCAGCGCACACGAGCCCGATCAGCGGTGCGGTGGAGGCGCTGACCCTCTCGCACAATCGCACGACGATGTCGTCGTCGGTGTTCGTCGAATCGCCGGACCGCATTGCGGTCGGCGACGTGGCCACCGACCGGGCCGAGTCGAACCCTGCCGCATTCATTCCGGCCCCGAAACGCGCGATCGGACAGGGGGTGGTGACGGTCAACGGGTACACCATCCCCGCGGCCGTGCCCGTGGCCGCTGTCCTCGCTTCGGTGATCGCACGTGCCACGGCTGCCCACGGCGGTGCCGCGCCGTCGAAGTTGGTTCTCACGCACCCCGAAGCGTGGTCGAGACGCGAGATCCAGGTGTTGCGCGACGCCGCGACCCAGCTCGGTCACGATCCGTCGCGGGTGACCACGGTGTCCGAACCGCGTGCAGCCGCGCACTATTACACCCGCGCGCACACGGTGACGCCGGGAACGAAGATCGCCGTCTTCGACTTCGGCGGAGGCACCCTCGACGTCGCGGTGCTCGAAGCGAACAGTCGTGGCAGCTTCGACGTCGTCGCCGCCCGAGGTGACAACGGACTGGGCGGAAAGAATCTGGACGCGCACATGCGCCGCTGGGTGGATCAACAACTCGATGTCCGCGACCCCGACCTGCTGGACTTTCTGCGCACTCGGGCCCCTCTGGACGCGCGGTACGCCCTCGACGACTCGATCCGCCGAGCGAAGGAACTCCTGTCGGAGGCACCGTCTGCGACGATCGCAGTCACCGGTGATGGACGCACCGAACGTTTCCAGATCACCCGGGACGAGTTCGAGGAGCTGATCTCGCCGGTTCTGGACAAGGCAGTCGAGTTGGCCAGGTCGACGCTGCTCGACGCCCGCATCACCGATCCAGGCCAACTCGAAGCCCTGTACCTCACCGGCGGATCGTCGAGGATCCCGGCAGTACACGAACGCCTGCGGCCCCTCGGACCGATCGCAACGCTGGACGATCCGAAAACTGTTGTGGCGCAGGGAGCATTGGCTGCAGCCGCACCAATCGCCCACAGCCCGCAGGGCCCGACCAACAGCCCGCAGGGCCCGACCAACAGCCCGACACACACTCCTGGACCACAGCCGACACGGCCGGGTCCAGCGGTGCCGAACCCGCCTACCAGGGCAGTCGCCGAGTGGCCGAGTCCGCCGACCGGAACACCTGCGCACCCCGACCCCACTACGGGTGGGAACAAGAAGTTGGTGATGGCGGGTGTCGCAGTCGCGGTCGTGGCGATCGCAGCCTTGGCAGGATTCTTCGTTCTAGATCGAGGCAGCGATTCGGACGCCCCGACTGCAGGGGGGCCGCGCTCGAGTGTGGCGGAGGGCGTCGATCCGGCTGCAGCGTCGGGAGGCGGAGATGCCGGCGAAACACCGCCGACGACGAAAGAGGCTGTCCTCTCGGGTCTTCCGCCTGCGTTGCGCTCGGAGCTCTCGGAGTGCAAACAGATCGGAGAGACCGACAACGCCGGTGCGGCGCTGCAATGCCAGATCGCGGCGGACAGCTCGTTGACGAGCGGGATAGTCGAAGAGAACAGTGGGGCGTCGTACATCACGGTCTCGGTGGACGTCCGTGAGGCGAAGAAGCAGGTCCTGCGGCTCCGGCAGGGCATTCAGAACGACACCGCGGCCGCCGACAATCAGATCGTGGAGAACGTCGCTCGCACTGCCGCGGCACACCTGTCCGCTGCAGAGATCACCGGCGCTTACTCCATCGCTTACGCGAACGGCGCGACCGGTGTGATGGTGGGCTACTACGACGCGGTAGGAGCCGACGGCGCGAAGACCTTCCTCAGCCGCGCAGGACTGATCAACTAGTAATCCGAAGATTCTCGGCGACAACGTTCACGAGCTGCAGGACTCGCGCTGTCTGTGCGGCTATTTCGCCCAGCAGGCGGCGGCACGTCCAGAGTTCGGATACGGGAAGCCGGAATAATCCAATGGACCTTCTAATGGACTCCACTACCGCACGAAACGCGACGTCACTCGACGCTCAGAGGCCGCTCACCACCGTCCGGTATGACGATTGGTCAAAATGCACACTCTGACGCACACGGGTCGACTCAGCCGGTTACGCGGGAAATTGCCAATCTGACGAGTTCTCGCCTACTTTGCGGCGCATCGTCGACGTTGTCGGCCAGGTCGTTTAGGGTCACCACCTGGTCGAAACCACCAGATCGACCCAATGTCGTCGTCGGACTTGAGGCACACTTCCCATGTGACGATCTACGACGAGCTGGGATTCCGCGACGCTATTGAGAAGGAACTCAAGTCGAAATCGGGCCTTCTGCCACCCGCCCCAGATCTGTTTTTCTGGAGCGACGGTCAATTGACGATGTCGAACGCCTGCTTGGAGCAGAAATACGGTCATCGAGGTCACGCGGAAGCCGCGCCGACGTCATATTTGCCGACAAGGTTGGTAGAGGAACTCGCCCCTTAAGCGTGATGACGTTGTCCGACAGGGTCCTATACCGAGCGTTGGTCACTCGGATCAGTGGCAGGCTTCCCCAGCATCTTCTAGAACGAGAGACGTTCGGCGAGTTCGAGGCGGCTCCGAACGCGGTCGACCGCTCCGGCTATGTCGTGGTCCTCGATGTTTCGGCCTACTACGTCTACGTCGACCACGACCTCCTGGCGCAGGAACTGATCGCCCAAACGGGGGACGGTTCTGCAATCGATGTCCTCGTCGATTTTCTTGGGAACGTGATGGGCCGACGTGTGGGTCTGCCCCAGGTGAGTCCAGTATCTGACGTCCTGGGAGATACACACTTGGATGTGGTACGTCGCACACTCGTGCGCCGTGGGTACCAAGTGACGCGCTACGCCGATGACTTTCGGATATTGACGTCGACTCTTGGTGATGCCCGAGCCGCATTGGAAGAATGTGCTGCGGAGCTGTACAGGCTCGGTCTTGTCCTCAATGAGGATAAGACGCGCATTCTCACGAGTGAGAACTACGCACTATGGGCTGCGCGCTTTCGCGACGCAGAACGCCAGATGTTCCTTGGGGACGACCCAGACACTCCTGCGGACGGTGATGCGATCGCGCAATTCTTCAGCTCGACAAGTATCTACGGCAGTGCTGACACCCCCTACACGAAGAGATTTCAGACACCGACGAAGAGGACACCGTGTCGGACGCCGAGGAGTCCCTTCTTCTACACCCGCCGGACAGCCGAGCAGAAGACAAAGCTCTTGAGCACCCGACGGCCGGTACAGATAGCGAACCGAGCGAACTGAGCGAAGGAGTTACCCGAGCCGCTCGACGCGCCTGGGGTCTGTGGGCATCCGGTGAGACGGACACCCGTTATGACGCAGCCACCAAACGAAAACTCGCTTCCCGTGCCCTTCGGGTTCTCGGCCGAGCGGACGACAACTCGCCGCTTACGTCATTGGATCGCCTCTTGAGCCAGGAACCTGGATTGACCCCCGACTTTGTCGCTTACCTAACGTCCATCCCCAGAGGGGATACGAGGATCCAGGCGCGGACTGCGCTCAATGAGCTCCTCGAGAACAAGCACCTATTGAGCACATGGCAGAAAGTTTGGATCGCCGACGCAGTCGGAAGGGTACGTCCCACGACACTGGTGCGTGACGGCAGCTCTTTAGGCAAGAACCACTACACCAGATGGCTTCACGAATGCCTGAACGCGGACAACGACGCTCTCGCCGCGACAGCCGCACACAGTCTCGGTCGACTTCACGCTGGTGATGCAACCGAACTTGCAGCCGTAGTCGGAAAGGTGACAGATCAGTGGAGGCCGCTGGCGCTGCTGGGGCTTGCCCGTGTCGACGAACCAAAGGCGTTGGACTGCGCAGGCGGCGCTCTGGACCGTCTGATGCTAGGGCCCTCATGATCCCACCCTCGGTAGTAAGTCAGGCAGCGGAAGATTCCTGCCGACTCATCAACCAGACCCTGGCGACCCATGAGATATCTGCGAGCGCCTTGGCGTCGTCGCGTATTGCACCGCGCATCAGAGGCGGATTCGACGGTGAACAGGTACAGCGCCAGGCCACGTTGCTACGCCTGGTCTCGATCGCGGAAGCGTTCGTCACGGAAACACTCCGAGCAATAGCAGAACCATGGGCGGTAGGTAACGAGTCGCAAGTCCAAGTCGCGTGGACAGCTCAACTGGACAAAGAACTGTCGGGCTGGGCCGACTTCCCGAATACGTACCAAAAACGTCTTACCGTTAAAGCCGGTGACGCCGAGTGGAACCGGATGCACGGTTACACAGACGCTCGAAACACCATCGCTCATGGCCTGGGAAAACTCACTCCGCGACAGCGTAATCAAGGCACTCTCAACAAGTTGGCAGCAGTCGGCATTACTCCAACCGTCGACGATCGTATCGAGGTAGACGAGCATGTTGTAGTGGCCACCGCGGTGGCATGCCGACAATTCATCGAACATCTAGATCTGACCGTGACACGAATTTACAGGAACACCCATTGATGCACCCGACCTGCACAGACTCGCGGTTGATACCTGAGCAAGCCCAACCAATGGCCCTGGCCAGACAGTGCACTCCACTTCTGAACACAGAATTTCAGAAGACGAGCGCGCCCAAGGTTAAATCCCCAGCAAACCGCGCCAGCGACTTCTAAAAGTGACATTTGGGGTACGCGAGGGTGTCGACGGCCGAGCAGAGTGTCGGCGCGCAGAGAGACGCGCTGAGCGCTGCGGGATGTTCGCGGGTGTGGGTGGAGACCGCGAGCGGTGCGACCACGTCGCGGCCTGAGTTGTCCCACCTGTTCTCGCACCTTCGGCGCGGCGAGACATTAGTGGTGCGGCGGCTCGACAGATTGGGGGCGGTCCCTCCCCCATCTACTGCAGACTGTCGAGGATACCGAAGCCGGCGGTATCGGGTTTCGGACGTTGTCGGAGTCGGTCGACACAACGACGTCGGGCGGCAAGCTGATCTACGGTAACGCCGCACAGCTGGTGCCGTGGGTCGTGACGCGGCGGCGGTGTCGTTCCGCGAGTTGGCGTGGCCGATCCGTCGTCGGAAGTCGGCCGCCCGCCAAGGTCACGTCCGTCACGAGCGTCGACGCATTCTCGACGATCTTGCACTGGCGGATGGGAAGGGTGTGCAGGTGCCGCCGAACATCTCCGGTGTAGACAGCTAGGCGTTGATGCAGATCGCGGCCGACCAAGGTATCGAGGGCATCTTATGTGCCGCACTTGTAACTGTCCGTTGTTCGTCGAGACTAGCTGAAGTTTAAACGCGCCGAGGAACGTCTAGCGGTTCGCCAGGGGGGCTGCGCAGAAGGCCGTGCGAACATCCAAGGCGCAGATGACGGTCAGCCGCCTTCGGAGTGCCACCAGGCGAGCACCCTCGTCCCAATCAAGGTCAACCACCTCGAAGGTTCGCCCGCAGGTGCGTCCGTCTCGAACCACACTCGTCCAGGCTGGCGCCCAGCCTGTAACCAAGTACCATCGGGTTGCCTTGCAGCACGGATTATTTCGATGGCTTCGCTCATACGCGAGTCGGGCTTTATGCCGTCGAATAGCGCGGCCTCGCGGAAATAATCCGCCGCGTTGAGAGCGCTGTAGGTCCAACGGAAGGGATAGGCGAACCGATCGACCCACGGGCCAACCGATTCCCCGGTCGAGAGGGAACGCCAAAGATTTCGCTGCAGGAGATATTCCGAACCCGCATGCCGCGCTTCGCGGGTGGCGTCGGTTCCACCGGTCGCGGCCTCGTAGGCGAGCAGTCCCTTAAGTGAATTCAGCGTCGAATGGAACGACGAACGCGTGGAGCCCTCCACCCACTCACAGTTCCAGCCTCCGTCGGGTAGTCGATGCTCGAGGAACCAGCCGATGAGTCCGGTGATGTCAGCGCCGAGCCACGCACCGTTGGCGACGGTCCAGGCGTTGATGCAGCAGTCGACCTCGCCGCTCCAGTAGGGCAAGTTCTCGTATTCCCAGCGGCTGTTCTCAGCGAGCAACTCGGCGGTGCGACGCTCGCGCAGGATCGCAGGATCAAGGCCCCATTCCCGCAGCGAATTGAGCGTCCACGTTGTTGCCGTCCACGGCATGCCTTCACCTTCGGCCTCGGGGCAATCGAAATCGTAATCCACCGGGAAGAACGCGCCACCTGCCCATTGTCCGTCCGAATCCTGTTGTGCGAGAACATCCATACCCCAGCCTTCGCTGGCCACACGTGCACGTGTGGCTTCCCAGACGACTGCAGGTTCGCGCAGAACGTCGCGTTCGACCTGCCAACGCAATGCCGGATCGGAGTCCAATAACCACGCAATCGGGACCTCGGGTGTCATGGCAGCGGATTCTAAGCGAGACCTACGACGATTCCGTCTCCTCACCGAGTGTTCCGATGCACCGTGTGGTCTAGATAAGGTCCTCGGCGTTCGCGGAGACTGGCATCGTCGCTTCGGTGGGCAGCCGACAACGGTTATGAGATCAGCGATCGCGGCTGAATTCCGGCGGCGATCGTCGAGGCGTTCGAAGCGGCCCACTGGGGTGAGACGCCCGATCTTGGCGGTGGGCCTGTGGGCGTGTGCTCGATGTCGGTGATCCACTTTCCGGCACCCTTGGGCAGCGTCTTGCGAGTCAGGAATTTGGTGAGGTCCGTGGAGTGTTCGGATTCGCATGATGTCGAGTATTACGGGTGCCACCGACAGGTTCGGCTCTGCTGCAACGGTTCTGCTCTACCCTCAATGAATTTCGGTGCGGCGCTCGGCGTTCAGTTTGGGGAACGCGTGCAGGGTGGCCGGCCAGCAGCCAGGCGGATGCAGGGCGGCGGCCGATCTGGTCGGCGCAGCCATCTCGGTGCCGTGGAGTGCTCTCGGATCTCAATGCGCAGGCAAAGGCAAAACACGCGTTCTATCATGACGGCGAGCCTTGGTTCCTCGATCTTTCGACGCTGCTGTCAGCGGCAGGTCAGTCTCTCTTGGGATCCGCGTCGTTCGGATGAATGAAAAAGCACTCTGTCGGGTGTGCCTGGGATACGCGCTGGATATGCTGCTCACGTTCATGTCAACGAGTTCATCGCAAGGTAACAGCTGGAGCACAATACCCATGCGCAAATATGGTCTATCGGTTCCACTCTTGGCTTGTACAGCACTGGCCGTATTGCTGACCGGCTGCGGTACCGATCGAGTATCGCCGGGCAATACACCCGGGGGATCTGATCCTGCGGCCGCCGTGAATGGCCTGCAATCGTCGGGCGGGATGCCGACACCTACATGCGATCTGCCGGAGTACAAGTGGGAACCAAGCGACTATGAGCAGAATCCTTCGGCACCTGGGTACAACCTCGAAGACGCGTTCCTGTTTGACCTGGTAGACAATGTGTATGGAGGCGGTTACTGGTGCGGTGAGACATCACCGGAGGCACTAGCCTCGGTCGGTCGACAGCTCGTTGTGATGCACCCCAACTTGTGCGATAACTACGACGGCGGCGCCTCTCAGGGCCTGCGCCGCAATATTTTGGACGTAGGCAACTCGGATTTGGCCGTGCAAGCGCGTCAGCCGGCTCGTCAAACGTTGCTCGAATTGACAGAGGGAGGGCCGACGCGGTCAGTGGAGGAAATGGGCAATGCGCCTGACAGCGCTGTCGCTCGAGACACGATAGTGGGTGAGTTCGTCGACTACGCCTCGCTGTGGTTCTGCCCTGCTGAGTAACTGACCGTTGCCGGAGATGGCCCACAGCACCTCGGCACGTACGACACGCACCCTGCCAGCACAAGCAATCTGGGTGAATGTTAGGTCAGTCAGTATACATTCATGCGTTCCAGCAGGCGGTATAGGGCAAAGTATCGGTAAAAGTATACATACTTCTTCCCACCAAGGAGGATAGTTTGCTACGGTTTCAGCATGACGACAAGCGAAGACACGGTTGCAGTGTTCACCGGCAAGAGCCTCGACTCGATCCTGCGCGAGGGCGGCTCTCAGTCGTGGAAGCTGGATGCAGGTCGGGCCAGGAAATGCCATTACGTGGTCTGCACGCAGAACGCACACAACGTTGAGGCGTACGCGGACGGCACCGAAGATCACGGCAGCGCCTTCTTGGTTGGGCGGATCTCTCGGATCGTTCCCGCGACTGCCGGCGAACCGAGCCGGTGGAAGATTCAGTTCAGCGAGTACGCCCGGATCAGCATTCCCAACGTCTGGACGGGTGACCGAAATCCAGTGCGTTACACCACGTTGGTCGATCTGGGGATAGATCTGCGCGGTGCAAAGTTCGAGAAGTTCGAGGACCAGTCCACGAGTGCGCAAGCACCGACGATCGCGGTCGCCGGGTTGACAATCCGGCAGGCGAAGGCCGGTCTGGCGCGAACGTACGACGTAGATGTCGATGCAATCGAGATCGTCATCCGCGGATAGATCCGCAGCCGGTGACGCAGTGCAGTCCCCAGACGGTGGCCCCGTGACCGAAATCGGTCACGGGGCCATGGTCATGAGGCAACAGTCCTATCGCGCGCGCTGCTTCGGCGGCCATTCTGCGTGGCCGTGCCTACACAGGAGTTCGTTCTCGACGGCACGATAGATTCCGCCCCACTCAGTGTCCAGACAGCCTGCACGGGTCGCCAACTGCTCTGCCAAGGCGATCGCGCTCGCGTCTTCGAGACTGGTGTCTGTAATTCTCGATGGAATCATGGTCGTCCCTTTTCTCTGTCCGCACACCGCTCTGGTGAACGACGTGTCCATTCATTTGGTCGTGAGAGCGGTGAAATTAGAGGGTCGTTACGAGAAGTTTCTCGGCGTGACTACTGGGGTGGCTTTTCGAGCCCAGCGACGGCCACGGCGACGAGGACGTACGCGACTTGCCGCCGACGAGTGAGGCGACGGATCCATCTCATCGCCACAACCAGGAATAACGTGTGACTGTGGAGCGCATCGGCACCCGTTCCGTCCGGCCATCGGGCCCGCGGTGATCGCGGGGTAGGTATATCGATACCAGGTTGTCGAGGTCATACGCGTGTGCCGCCTAGCTCGATCGAACCGAGATTAGTCGTCATGGATGGGTGACGGGTTCTGGGTTCACGCTGTCGCCGTCAAGAATAATTCCAGCGAGCCCGCAGCCCACGGGGGACAGCTGCTGGTTCTGGCGTGCTCGCCGAAATAGACATCGGCTGGTGTATTGGGGGGCTCGATCTCTGGGTGCCGCTACGGCAGCAACTAATCCAAGACCCTTGCCTCTAGGCGGACCAGAACCAACGAGGGTCAAGTGCGTGATGTCCTCGACGACCCGTGCATCGTCGGAACCGACGACGTAGTCGCGACCACGCAATGACTGTTCCTCGGGTCGCGACATTCTTTTTAGTCAGGCGGGAACCTTTCGCCCGCCCGGGTGCATCCAACTATCGACCGCAACAACGAGAGCAGTTTTCAAGACACACCCGAAAGAGGACATGCCATGCAGAACGACGACAAGACCGTCTACGACAGCACCGACTCCGCTGAGTACAAGGCGAAGCTCGACGCGATCGCCAACGATCCGACCATGAGTGTCGAGGAGAAAAGCGATGCCATCACCAACGCGATGGAGGACGAATTGAACGAAATCTCCTCTGCCAGCATCACGTCCGACAACACGGCTACCGCGTCCGAGCCGGCATCGGGATCGGCATCGGCATCGGCAGAGGTGACCGCCGACCCGTCGACCGCGACCTACGGCGACTCCTCGGCCACCGTATCGGAGTCAGTGCCCCCTGCCGAGGCACCCACCTCGTCGACGGTCAACGACGCCATCGGAGTGGACGGTCAGGTCGACTACGTCTCACCGCGCGACGTGGACGGTGACGGTCTCATCGATCTGACGCATTCACGAGTCGACGGAATCGACACCACCACGCACTACAACGAAGACGGCACGATCACCTTGATCGAGCAGGACACCGACTCGAACGGCACCTACGAGACGGCCGCAGCGCAGCAGTCCGACGGCACCATCCGCGTCGCCGAGGATCTCGACGACGACGGCAACGTCGACCTGGCGACGTTCCTCGACCCAGTCAGTGGCGCTCCGGTCCGCCAGGACACCATCGAGGGCAATGCGATCACCGAAACACTGATCGATTCGAACGGCGACGGCGAGGCCGACGTGGTGCTGATCGACTCGGACGGCAACGGCCGGTTCGACACCGCGATGCTCGACTCCGATGCGGACGGCCGCACCAACGCCACCCTCGTCGACACCGACGGTGACGGCCGATTCGATCTGGGCGAGCTCGACAGCGATGGCGACGGCAACTTCGACACCGTGGCCACCAGCGCCGACACAGACCTCGGCACCATCGAGAGCCTCGAAGCGGCCATTCCCGCCGACGACAACTACCACGCGCAGGCCGGCACTTATCCAGCCGAATCGCCGAGCGACCTCTGACCGAACATTCCTCGACGACATCCTTCGATCGAAAAGGGGGCTGACCGATGCACGAGTTCGACACGACCGCGATGTGGCCGTCCGATGCCGCAGACGATCTCACCGACGAGAGCGTCGAAGCGCAGGTCACCGCGGACTTCTCCGATGACAGCATGGCAGTCGCCGAGCTGATCGGTGCACCGGCCGGCCCCCACCACGAGGACCAGCACGAACCCGAAGCCGTCTACACACGACCCGAGCCGGCTGCATCCTCCGCAGCCGATGTACTGGCGACGGGCAACCCTGCACTCGACATAGACCTGTCCGACATCGACACCCCCGACATCGATACCTCCGACACCGACACCTCGGGCGCTGATACCTCGGGGGCTGATTCCGATGGCACCGAAGATGCTTCTACGCCACCTGATGACGCCGACGCAGTACACGGAAACCCCGCGCAGTGGACAATCAACTGGTTCTACCAACAGCTCGACGGGTACTGCGGCCCCGCGGTCGTCGGACAACTCGTCGCCGAATACACCGAGGCCGACATCAGCGATCCCCGGCATCTCGTCGACCGCGCAGTCGAATTGGGCCTGATGGCCGGAGATGATCCTGCCGGCGGAATGACGCTGCCCGACATCGAGATCCTTCTCGAAGATCAAGGTGTCCCAGCCACCATCAGCTCGGGGTCTCTCGACGATCTGCGCTCGGCCCTCGACAACGGGCAAGGCGTCGTCGCGATGGTCGACTCCGGAGAGATCTGGAAGCCCGAACACGAAGGCGTCGAAGACAACCGCCCCGACCACGTCCTTGTCGTCGCCGGTATCGACGATGCACGCGGCGTCGTCGTACTCTCCGACCCAGGAGTACCGAACGGCAATCAGCTCGAGGTTCCGATCGAGCAGTTCGAGCAGGCCTGGGCCGACTCCGGAAATCAGATGCTCGTGGCCGACGATTCGGATCCGGACTTGATGCCGGCCGACACCGACTCGACCGCCACGGCGTCACCCGTGTCCGACACGCGGACGGCCAGAACGACGGTCATCTCGCTACGCTCGTGACCCACCAGGCACAATGGACACACAGGACCTCAGGGCGCACCATTTTCAGCCCGCGGCCGAGTCGACCGAACAGTAGCGAGCGAGGTGAACGATGACCGACGACCACATGGCGTTGCTGCGTGAGCTCGCCGGCGACTTGCCGCCGCTTCCCGACGAGGTCTGGAGCCGCGCCCTCGATGCCGCGTTCGATCCAGATGCAACCGTCGACTCCGACCTCGTCCCCGAGATGGACGATCGTCCCCTCGTCCCTGACGACGAGGACCTCGTGCTGGACGACACCATGCTCAACGACATCGCGCTCGACGACGACACAGAGCTGCACGACGACGCGATCGACGACACACCTCACCCCGCCGACGGCGACATAGACAGCGACGAGCTCCTGCCCGACCTGGGGATCGCCCCCGACGACACTGGATCGGGCGACGACAGCGGCGACCACCTCGACATCGATCTCGAACGCTTCGACGAGCCGGGCGACGACCTGCTTTGACGCAACCCGCCGCTGGGCCCTGCAACGCTGTCGTGGCAGCTCGGTGCCGCCGCGGGCATGCTCACCTCCGCCCGGGTTCTTACCGGTGGGTACTATCTCTCCGCCGGGGTGGACACGGCGGGGGTTCGCAGCATCGATCGGGGGTGGAATGAGCGAGTCAGAGCTGATCGCGGCATGCCGTCTCGGTGATCACCGTGCATTCGCCGACCTCGTCGGCCGGTACCGCACCAATGCGTGGCATGTCTGCCTGCAGATCACCGGCAACACCCACGATGCCGAAGACGCCTTCCAGGACACCGTCACTGCCGCCTGGCAGAATCTGCACAGGTTTCGCGGCGAGGCGCGCTTCAACACCTGGCTGCACCGCATCGCCGTCAATGCCGCCCTCGCTCTCGTACGCCGCCGCAAGCCGACCTCGAGCCTCGACGACGACACCACCGACGAGCCGGGCATCGACCTCGGCCACGACCAGCCTCGAATCGACGACCGTCTCGTCACCGCATCGCTCGTTCACCAAGCTTTGAACGAGCTGCCCGAGGACTTCCGCGTCGCGATCGTGCTCGCCGAATTCGCCGATCTGCCTTACGCCGACATCGCCGAGCATCAAGGTGTGTCGGTGGCGACGGTCAAGACCCGCATCCACCGTGCGCGCAAACAGCTCGCCGTCCTGCTCGGTCCCCGTACCGACCTCCACTGACAATCGGCTTGCCGGGCACACGGACATAGGAACGCGCCAAGCCGTCCGGCCCACACCCATGCGCTGGGGTGTGGGCCGGACGGCTTCGGCCGAGCTAGCCACGTTCTACTCTGCGTTCTGGTCGGCCTGCTCGAGGATCAGATACTGGGCGCTGATCTTCTGGTCGACGTCCTTCTTGTCGTCCGTCCCATACGCTTCGCCGACGTATCGCCCGTTGACGACCAAGCAGTAATCGGTCGTCCCGTCCGTGGTGTCCTTGCTCAGGCACACGGCGTCGGGAAGTCCCTGTGGCGACGGCGCTTCCACATATCCCTGTGAGGTGAGGTCGTTGCCGAATTCCTCGACGATCATCTGCGCGCCTGCGTCGTCGGACGCCCGGTAGACGTTCGTCTTGTACACAGCATTGTGGTCGGAACCGGCCTCGGTGAGGACGCGGTAGGTCAACGGCGGGTTGATCGAGCGGTGTGCCATCCCACGGGGGCCGTAGGAAGCCATGTCGTTACCGGAATCTGCCTGCTCGTCTTCTTCGGGAATGGCATAGAGAAGGATCTTGTCCTGGTCGATCATGGGCAGTTCGGCGGGCTCGCCCCCGTTTTGGGCCAGGGTCGGTTGCGCCGGGAACTGGTCGATCAGCGGGCCCTGCAGATCGAGCGCGCGGGCCACGGCCTGAGCCGTCCATTCCTTCTCGTCGACAGGCGCTTTGGCCCACGTGTACAGCAGGTAGTTGTTGTGCGCGGTGAACGCGTTGACGGACACCTCGGGACCAGCACTGTAGGAGTATTCCGACGTCGAGACCAAGGTGTTGGGCAGAATGCCGATCGTCTCGGGGGTCTCGACGCCGGTGCCGTCGGTATCGACGGTGGTCAACCCGGCGTGCATCTCCTGAGCTGCTGCGGAAGCGTCGTCGGCATTCTCGAAACGCAGGACCATCTGCACGAGTGAGCGGGACGGGTCGGTGATGGCCGTCGTCGAGGTTGCTGCCGTGGAGACGTACCCGTAGAGCATGCCGTGGGTTTTCGCGACATCGGCCGCATTTCCGCTGAGGACCGAGTTGAGGTTCTCATGGCTGCGGATGACCATCGTGGGCATTTTCGCCGTGACCAAGTTCGGGTCCACCTCGAAGGGCACCACGACGAACTCGGCCAGTCGTTGGGTCTCCACATCGAGAATGTTGTCCTTGGTGGCACGACCGAATTCCGGAGCCGGACTGGTGGGATAGCTCCCGGTATCGAGTGCAGCCGGGTCGACCGTGCTCGCCGAACTCGCATCTCCCCCAGACTTCGCGACGGGTAGGCCGTCGCTGGTGTCGGTGCCGCATCCGGCCAGTACCGCACCAGCGCAGGCAATCGCCCCTGCACGCCTCAGCCATGTTCTCGAACGCACGCGAAGATCCTCTCGGTTGAAGCCCGGCCGCGCAATGACTGCGCCGGGCTCGTTGTCGGTGTCACTGACTGTTGGATGCATCCGGCACCGCAGAAGGTTCCCGCACCGGCGCCATCAATTCCTCTCCACCGATCGACGATGGCACCGACCGCACACCGTTCCGCACATCGACGGTGGCCGGGGTTAGAGTCGACACCCGCGCAGATCCTGGCGCACGGGTGGCGATACAACGAGGGCGAACGAAGCGGAGGGGCAGCAAAACGTGAGTGACACAGGAGCGCCTGCTGCCCCGGCGACAGATCGCGCCGCGGCACTACTCGAGACGATCACCACCAAGATTCTGCGCCCGTTCCAGTACGACGCGGTCGCCGACCTCGCCGCTCGTCGCGCGTCACAGGACCTCGCCCGCACTGTCGTTGTCGTCGGAGAAGTCAAGCGCGGCAAGAGTTTCCTCGTCAATGCTCTCGTCGGGTTCCGAGACGCCTCCCCTGTCGGTGTCGACGTGACCACCTCGACCACTCTGTCGTTCACCGACACCGACGCAGGTGCACCGGGCGGGGGCGCGAAGTTGATCTATCCCGACCGCACCGAGTCGATCGCCCACGCCGAGCTGGAGGACTGGGTCTCCTGCGAAGGCGCGCACGTCCGCGATGCCCGAGCGGTGGAGCTGCCGACGCGTGCAGTGGTCTCCGTGCCCGGCAACCGGATGGGGACCACCACGGTCATCGACACCCCCGGTGTCGGCGGCCTGGACCCCTCGTACGCGGCTCTCGCAGCCGACAGTGCAGCGCGCGCCTGCGTGGTGCTCATCGTCTGCGATGCCTCCACCCCGCTCACCGCACCGGAGATGGAGTTCGTCTCCAGTGCCGGCGCCGGTGTCGAGGCACTGATCGTGGTGGTGACCAAGACGGATAAGAACGTGCGTCGATGGAGGCCGATCGTCGAACAGAACACAGCCCTTCTGCGCGAGCACCTCGGTCGTGAAATCCCGGTGCTCGCGGTCTCGAGCCTGCGGGCCGTCGTCGCCGCGGAGATGCCACCGGGCACAGCCCGCGACGCGGCCGAACATCGTTCCGGAATCACTGCGCTTCGCGCGTTGATCGAAACGAAACTCGCTGTCGCCGGAGAGCTTCCAGCGGCCAGCGGACTCCGGGCCGCAGTAGGTGGATTGAACAGTCTCGCTGACGACCTCGCCGTTCAGATCGCGGCGATCAACGATGCGGCCCGGGTGGTACCGGACCTGAACGCACAGCTCGACGAACTGAAAGAGCTCAAAGAACACTCCCAGCAGTGGGAGCAATATCTCCAACGCGATCTGACGCTGATCCGGCAGAACGCCACCGCCGAACTCGACCGACGTCTGGACGGCATCCGCGAGAAGTGGACGAGCAGGATCAACAAGAACGGGATGGAAGTGCTGCGGAAGAACCCACAGCACTTCACCGCCGAAATGGAGAGAGACTTCCAGTCGGCGATGGCCGAGTCGATGACGGTCTTTCTCGAGCAGCTCTACACCACCATCGTGAAACCACGATTCGATTCCGACGTGGTGTGGGAGGAGATCTACGAGCAGGTGGTGGCCACCCTGTCCGGCCGCACGCTCGATACGCACTCCGTCGCCGGCAAACGTCAGGGCCTTCTCGATCCCTCGATGCTGACCATGGGGGTGATGGGATCGTCGATGCTCGGCGGCATCGTCGGACTTTCCACGGTGGTGGGAGTCGGAGCAGTGGTGGGCATCGCCTGGGTGGGGTTCAACCTGGGATTTCGGGCCATGCGTGCCGGAAAGACGAATTTGCTGACCTGGATGCGGGAAACGATTGCGGCGACCAAGACAGCAACCGCCCGCACGTTCGAATCGACCATCGCGCTGGCCCGCCCGGAGATCGTGATTCGCTATCGCGAGCATCTCAAGACCTCGATCGCACAATTGCAGACCCAGGTCAAGGACGCCGAAGAGAGTGCTCGGTCGGATGCTGCCGTTCGGGAGAAGAAGCGCGACCGCCTGGAGAACAATCTGAAAGTGGTCAACGGCAACATCGCCCGCGCGGAAGCACTCATTGCCGAACTCACGGGAGCGGGTCGATGACTGCGTCTTCGATGCCGCTCGATCCGGTCCGAGCAGGACTCGACCGCGCCCTGCACTCCCTCGCGGCCCTCGGCCCGGATCTCGCCGGTCACGCCAACCGCATCGGCGCCATCTTGTGGTCTCCGCCGCGGATCGTCATCGTCGGCCGGCTCAAGGCCGGGAAGTCAACGTTGGTGAACGCCTTGATCGGCGCCAAGATCGCCGACACCGCCGCCCTCGAAGCCACCAATGTTGTCTCGGTGTACCAAGAAGGTGCACCAGCCCGCGCCGAGGCAGTGCTCCTCGACGGCACCCGGGCACCGGTACGCACCGACCGGGGGCAGATCCACGGCCTCGACGTCGCGCCGCACGACATCGCCTACCTACACCGGTGGTTGCCCTCCGCCGCAATCCGCGACTACACCCTCGTCGACACCCCTGGTCTTGCGACGTTGACGGCCGAGAACGAAGCTCGAACCCGTCGGGTCCTCATCGACGGATACGACCAGACCCGCACCGCGTCCGTCGATGCCGACGCCGCAGTGTTCTTGTTCGACGGGGCTCCGCGGGCGGACGAGATCGATTTCCTCCGCCAGCTCGGGTTCACCCCGTTGACGACCCTGGGAGTGCTCTCGCGCGCCGACGGCTTCGGCGAAGGTGCCCTCGGAGCCCGCGATCCGCTCGCACATGCGGCCGAGCACGCGACACGGCTGTCGTCCCAGCTCGCCGACACCGTGATGACCGTCGTTCCGATCGCAGGTCTGCTTGCCGAAACCTCGCACACCGGAGCTCTCACCGAAGCCGACGCCCGCGCGCTGCACGCCTTGCACGGAATCGATCCGTTCGATCTGATCGACCTGCTCGACTCCGACGACGACGCGCTCGTCCCTCCGCATATGCGCGGCCGTTTGGTCGACCTGCTCGGCGAATACGGCACGATCCACGGCCGGACCATTGCTGCGCAGGGCGCTGCAACGCTGAACGACTGGCTCGTCACGCATTCGGGTGTGCCAAGACTGCAGAATCTTCTTGCCTCTCATCTGGGTGTGTTCGCGGCGGTGAAACGGGCCAACCGCATCCTCGGCGAGCTCGACCGCCTCGCCTACAGTCGCCCCGAACGCGAGCACATTCGCGACATCGTCGATCGACTGCGGTCCGACCCGGCGCTACACACCGTCGTCCTGTTCGGACACCTCGAAGCGATGCTCGGCGCCGATCCGGCATCCCCGGTCACCCACGAATTGCGTCGTCTCGTCGAACACCGCACACCGGCACTGAAGCTTGGTCTTTCCCCTACCGCCGGGCCCGACCACGTGCGGGCCGCCGCGCAGGGCAAGCTCGCCTGGGCGCACAGCCAAGCCCTCGTCACCCTCACCGCGGCCGAAGACGCCGCGCTCGTCGCCCTGATCCACACGTACGGACATCTGAGCCGTTGACGGCAGGTGCGTCGGAAGCTGAACACTGTCGTCACTTTCGTCACTTCAGCCCCACCGGTTCTATGTGACTTCCATCACATAACGGTGAGATAACGGAAGGGCAACAGACGGGCGTCGCACGCCCTCCAACCCTGCTAGCTGCACGTTCGTTCGTGACCGAAACACCCGTTCGAAGACGTACCAACAGGGACTGGAAAAGCAACAGTTACCAAATGGTGACACTTCCGGGGAATTTCAGTACGGTCAGTGGCGGCTGAGAAACTTCGGCCGAATCCGTACCCGCAGCGCCAAACCTCGTCCCGCGGGAACGGACCCCCACCAGAACACCCAGGGGACGAGGACGGGGGACCCACACGTCCTCTCGGATAACCGGAAAGCTCTGCTCACGCAGCACTTTCCTTGGGGTGAAGCCCGATTTCGATCGGGCCGGGCTACCTCTCAGCCCGAACCCGACAGCTGACCTCGCAGGCGCCAGTGGAGAGGATTTTTACTCGTATGAGCGGACGTCATCGCAAGCCGACCACCACCGGCCGCACCGTAGCAAAGGTCGCCGTGACCGGCGCGATCATGGGCACAGCGGGCATCGCCTTCACCGGCACAGCCAACGCAGCACCCGATTCCGACTGGGATCGTCTCGCTCAGTGCGAGGCAGGCGGCAACTGGGGCATCAACACCGGCAACGGATTCCAGGGCGGACTGCAGTTCTCACCCAGCACCTGGAACTCGCACGGCGGCGGACAGTACGCAGCCTCGGCCAACCAGGCCAGCCGTGAAGAGCAGATCGCAGTCGCCGAGAAGGTTCTCGCTTCGCAGGGTTGGGGCGCATGGCCGTCCTGCTCGTCCAGCCTCGGTCTGAGCAGCTCACCTTCCGAGCGCAGCGTCCCGGTGGCGCCGAAGACCACTCCCGAAGCACCGAAGCTCCCTGACCTCACCAGCATCCCGACCGTCGACGGCACCGCAGAGGTCATCGACGGCATCACCGGTGCAGTTCAGACCATCACGAACGACCCGCAGATCGCGACGCTCATCAAGAACGCGACGCAGGGAATCCAGCTCGATCCGCAGTTGGTCGACTTCTACCAGGCGAACAAGGCGTTCCTGCCTCAGTAGTCGCGAGTACCTGAAAAACCCCGATTGCCCTGTGCAATCGGGGTTTTTTACGTACTCGCACATGTGAACGAAAATACATAGCTCCGTATGTATTTTCGTTCACATGCGCGTCAGCGTCTAACGGTTGACGACGGTCACGGGGTGGGCATACAGCAGGTCTGCCACAGGAAGTGGGAACTCGGTCTCCTCACCGTAAGGCGACAAGCCTCCCGCGCGAGTGGACGCCAATTCGCTCACCGCATGGTCACCGCGAGCGGTTTCCGGCCAGCCTGGATCGACATAGGGCTTCTTCGACTTGTTCACCATGCGCCTATTTTGACACCTGCGCTGCGCAGTACACCAGCCCAGGTCTCTAATCTGATAGACGATGACCGAAACAGCAGCGCCACCGGACCTCGCGACGTGGCTGAAGTCGCGTAGCGATACCGAACTCGTCGGCACCCTCACGCTGCGTCCGGACCTGACCGTCCCACCACCGTCGACCATCGATGTGCTGGCTGGACGGGCCGAGCAGCGTGCATCCATCCTCCGAAGTGCGGACACACTCGACACCCTGGCTCTGACGATTCTCGAGCTTCTGTCGATCGAAGGCGCTCACGAGATGCCGGTGACACGCGCGCAACTCGATTCCGCCGTCGACAAGCGCGCAAGCGTCAAAGCCGTGGACCGCGCGCTCGTCGCGCTGCGGGAACGCGCGCTCGTGTGGGGAACGAAGTCGCTGCGGATGACACCCGCGGCTCGCGACGCCGTTCCGTGGCGAATCGGCCGAATTCTCGACGCAGGCGAATCGCTCACTCCGGATCAAGTCACCGCGGCCCTCGCAGGCATCGCCGACAGCGAACGCGGGTTGCTCGACACTCTTGCGCGCTCGTCCCCCACTGGCCGTACCCGCGATGCGGCACCGGGGACCTCTCCCGATCGGCCCGTTCAGAAACTCCTTCGTGCCGGTCTGCTCACCTGGCTCGACGAGCAGACCGTCGAACTCCCCGCGCAGGTCGGCCAAGCACTGCGCGGCGAACCGATTTCGGACCCGACATCGCTGACACCGCCGAAACCGTCGACCACCAAACTCACGGTTGCCGACGTCAATTCGGCGGCTGCCGGTGAAGCGCTCGAGCTGATCCGTCATTGCACAGCGATCATCGACGCACTGTCGGCCGCGCCTGCTCCTGCGCTCAAAGCCGGGGGCCTCGGCGTGCGCGAGATCAAACGGATCACCAAAGCGGCAGGACTCGACGAGCACCGAGTGAGCCTGCTCGTCGAACTCCTCGCCGCAGCGTCGTTGATCGCGAGCGGCACTCCCGACCCGCTGCCCGCCAACGATTCCGGAGACGACTACTGGGGCCCGACGGCAGCCGTCGAATCGTGGGCCACGGCCACTCCTGCCGCTCGGTGGCTCGCCATCGCGTCGGCATGGCTCGACCTTCAACGCGCACCCTGGCTCATCGGAATGCGTGATTCGAACGACAAGCCTGTCGCAGCGTTGTCGGAGGAAGTGCGCTCGCCCGCTGCACCGCGTGACCGCCGCACCATCCTCGACTATTTGGCCGAACTCGGATCGGGCGTCGCGACGACACCCGTCGACGTCTCCCGCGGTCTCGGATGGCGACGGCCGCGCTCGTCGGCGCGTTTCGCCCTGCGCCCCACCTCGAAGATGCTCGACGAGGCCACCGCCCTCGGCATCGTCGGCCGAGGTGCCCTGTCGACACCGGGTCGAACGCTGCTGCACGGAGGTGACGCCGAGGGCGCCATGCGCACCGCGCTCCCTGCGCCGATCGACTACGTCCTCCTTCAGGCCGACCTGACATTGGTGGCACCGGGACCACTGGAACCGGACCTGCAGGATCGCATTGCACTGGTAGCCGACGTCGAATCCGCGGGCGCAGCAACGGTGTATCGCGTCACGGAAGACAGCCTGCGCCGCGCTCTCGATGTCGGCATGACCGCAACCGAACTGCACTCGTTGTTCGTCACCCATTCGCGAACGCCGGTCCCGCAGGGTCTGAGCTACCTGATCGACGACGTGGCACGACGGCACGGCCGGCTTCGCGCAGGCGTCGCAGCGTCGTTCGTCCGTTGCGAGGACCCGGCATTGCTCGCCGAGGTGCTCTCGTCGGCAGCAGCGGAGCACTTGGCTCTACGCGCCCTCGCGCCGACCGTCGCGATCTCGCAGGCCCCGCTCAACGAGGTCATGAACGTCCTCGGAGCCGCGGGATTCGCCCCAGCCGGCGAGGACGCCAACGGGACGATTGTCGACCTTCGCAGCCGAGGTGCTCGGGTTCCGCTCCGCCGCACCCGAGCCAACTACCGCAATCCTGCCGTGCCGACCGACGAACAACTGGGACGTCTGGTCACCGAACTACGTGCGGGCGATCGGGCATCGACGGCAGGCGGACAGGCCGTTCGTTCCGACGGCACAAGGGCTACCGGTACCGCCACGTTGGCACTACTGCAGACTGCGGTGAAGGTGCGCCGCAGCGTGACCATCGGCTACGTGGACGCCCAGGGAACAGCGTCGCAGCGGGTCGTGGACCCCGTCGGTATGGGCAGCGGGCAGCTGGAGGCATTCGACCCGGCCACAGGCGAGATACGTCGATTCACCCTCCACCGGATCACCTCGGTCGCGTTGGTCGACTAGTCGCACGTGGCGCATGCGGGCCGAAGTCTGGACAATGGAGAAGTTGCGCACTTTCTCGGTGCGCAAGGCAAGTTCTCTAGGAGGAACAAGTGACCGACGGACCGTTGATCGTCCAGTCCGACAAGACGCTGTTGCTCGAGATCGACCACCCGCTCGCAGGTGAGGCCCGCGGCGCGATCGCCCCGTTCGCGGAGCTCGAACGCGCCCCCGAGCACGTACACACCTACCGCATCACCCCGCTCGCTCTGTGGAACGCGCGTGCCGCCGGTCACGACGCCGAGCAGGTCGTCGACGCCCTCGTGAATTACTCGCGGTACGCGGTTCCGCAGCCATTGTTGGTGGACATCGTGGACACCATGGCCCGGTACGGCCGCCTTCAGCTCGTCAAGAGCCCGGTGCACGGATTGGCGCTGATCAGCCTCGATCGCGCAGTCCTCACCGAGGTCATGCGGCACAAGAAGATCGCACCGATGCTCGGAGAGAAGGTCGACGAGGACACCGTCATCGTTCACCCGAGCGAGCGGGGCCACCTCAAGCAGATGCTCCTCAAGATCGGATGGCCTGCCGAGGATCTCGCCGGATACGTCGACGGGGAGGCCCACCCGATCGAACTCGACACCGAGGGCGGCAAGTGGACCCTGCGTGACTACCAGGAGATGGCAGCCGACTCGTTCTGGGCCGGCGGCTCGGGCGTCGTGGTCCTCCCCTGTGGCGCAGGCAAGACGATGGTCGGCGCTGCAGCGATGGCGAAAGCGAAGGCGACGACACTGATCCTCGTCACCAATACCGTCGCAGGCCGTCAGTGGAAGCGTGAACTCATCGCGCGGACATCGCTCACCGAGGAGGAGATCGGCGAGTATTCGGGCGAGCGGAAAGAAATTCGCCCTGTGACAATCGCCACGTACCAGGTGATCACCCGTCGGACCAAAGGTGAATACAAGCACCTCGAATTGTTCGACTCCCGCGACTGGGGTCTGGTCATCTACGACGAGGTCCATCTCCTCCCGGCGCCGGTGTTTCGCATGACAGCCGATCTGCAGTCTCGTCGGCGCCTCGGTCTCACCGCGACGCTGGTGCGCGAGGACGGCCGCGAGGGCGATGTGTTCTCGCTCATCGGTCCCAAGCGGTACGACGCCCCGTGGAAGGACATCGAGGCGCAGGGTTGGATTGCTCCCGCCGAGTGCATCGAAGTGCGTGTGACGCTGACCGACGCCGAGCGCATGGCCTACGCGGTCTCCGAGCCGGAAGAACGCTACAAGCTCTGTTCGACGGCCCACACCAAGGTCGCGGTCGTGAAGTCGATCCTCGCCAGGCACGAGAACGCACCGACGTTGGTCATCGGCGCCTACCTCGACCAACTCGACGAGCTCGGTGAGGCGCTGAACGCTCCGGTGATCCAAGGTTCGACCAAGAACAAGGAACGCGAAGTGCTGTTCGACGCCTTCCGAAAGGGCGAAATCCAGACTCTCGTGGTGAGCAAGGTCGCCAACTTCTCCATCGACCTTCCGGAAGCATCGGTGGCAGTGCAGGTTTCGGGCACGTTCGGTTCACGCCAGGAGGAAGCCCAACGGCTGGGCCGCCTGCTCCGACCCAAGCACGACGGCGGCCAGGCTCACTTCTATTCCGTCGTTTCACGGGACACCCTCGACGCCGAGTACGCAGCTCACCGACAGCGATTCCTGGCCGAGCAAGGCTATGCCTATCGCATCACCGATGCGGACGACATGCTCGGACCTGCTATCTGACGTCACGTGCTACTAATGAGCGTGTGCGCCCATTCCAGTTTCCTGTCGATGTAGCCCACGCCAAGTCGGTCAACGAGACGATGGCCGATGTTCGCAGGCTTCGTGTCTCGGCGATCGTCACCGCGGTGGTGTTGATCGGTGCTGCCGTCTGGTTCTTCTGGCTCGCGCACCCGTGGTCGTACATTCTGGGCGCGGTATTCGTGATCACTGCCGCGACTTCGCTGTGGGTGACGGTCTGGGCGCCGCGCAAGGTCGGAACGGTCGAAGATCTGTACGCGAAGGGAAGCCTGGTCCCGGCAGTCATCGCCGAGACCAGGGCCCGGGGGGTCACGCTGCTCGCTCTGATCGACATCGCCAAGCCCGACGCCGAGTCGCCTCACTACGCACTCGTGACACGCAGCATCCGGTCTTTGCCCGGACACGAGCTCGTAGAAGGCGAACTCGTTCCGTCCATCTCGGTGCTGTCGGATCGAAGCAAGAACACGATCAGCGAGACCTGGCAGATGGTCTCGCCCATGCCCATCGCCTGGGGAACGACCGATCACTCGGTGATCGAGCGAGCAATCGCCGAGATCACCGAAGCCGAATGGTCATTGTTGGTGGCCAACATCGGCCTGTCGGAGAAGGTGCGTGAGGCCGACAATCAGCAATTACTGGTCGACCCGCACGACCTACCCGACAACCTTCAGTAACTCGATCAACTGAGCGCGGGAATGACCTCACGCTCGAACAGTTCGATCCCTGATCGGTCGTAGGCCGCCTCGGGGAAGTAGAAGATGCCGTATTTCAGACCCTTTTCCTTCACTGCGGTGAGCTTCTCGATGATCTGTTCGGGTGTCCCGACGCCAGGCAGTCCGCGGAACGCACCCATCGCGCCTTCGGCCTTCTCCGCACCGACGTACTTCGTCAGCCGATCCTGCAGCTGCTTCAGCCGATCCTCCACCTCGGCCTCGGTGGTACCGATTGCGACGTTGTAGTTCGACGAGCGCACGATGGCGTCGAAATCACGGCCGAGAGTGTCGCAGTGTCCTTTCAGGAGCTCCGACTTGCGAGTGAACCCCTCCAGGGTGCCGTCGAAGTTGGTGTAGTCCGCGTACTTGGCCGCGATCTTCAGCGTCACCTTCTCACCGCCGCCTGCGATCCAGATGGGAATACCGCCTTCCTGCAACGGCTTCGGCCACACGCGAGCACCGTCGACCTGGAAGTACTTGCCGTCGAGCGTCGCCGAACCTGTTTCCCAGGCCTGCTTGAAAATCTGCACGCCTTCGTCGAGTGCACCGAGCCGCTGTCCGGCCGGCGGGAACCCGTAACCGTACGCTCGCCACTCGTGCTCGTACCACCCTGCGCCGATACCCATTTCGACGCGACCGCGGGAGATGAGGTCGACGGTAGCGGCGACCTTGGCCAGGTAGGCAGGATTGCGATAGGCGATGGCGGTGCACATCTGCCCGAGCCGAATACGCGAAGTCGTGGCCGCGAACGCCGACATGAGCGTCCACGCCTCGTGGGTAGCTTCCTCGGTAGGCGCGGGGACGGTGTGGAAGTGGTCGTACACCCACAGCGACTCCCATGGTCCTGAATCGGCTGCGGTGGCCAGGCCTTGCATCACATCCCACTGCTCGGAGGGGTCGATGCCGACCAGATCGAGGCGCCAACCTTGGGGAATGAAGAGTCCGAATCGCATAGCTGACAATCCTACCGATTCGGTAGGCAATAGACTGCAAGGCTATGGCCACGAGCTCGCTCGCAGAACGGTTCCAGTCGCACCGCAGCCACCTCCTCGCCGTGGGCTACCGAGTGACAGGAAGCGTCGCCGACGCCGAAGACGCCGTGCAGGACAGTTGGATCCGGTTGTCGACCGCGGACTCCGACGCCATCGAGGACTTACGAGGTTGGCTCACCACGGTCGTCGCGCGCTTGTGCCTGGACCGCCTCAAATCGGCCGCCGTACGCAGGGAAACGTATGTAGGACAATGGCTTCCGGAACCGGTGGTCGGAACATGGGGAGAGCAACCTCGCACGCCCCTCGAACTCGTCGTACATCGGGAGGATGCCAGGTTGGCTGCCCTGGTCGTCTTGGATGCATTGTCACCCGCGCAGCGAGTGGCCTTCGTGCTGCACGACGGTTTCGCCGTCCCGTTCACCGAGGTTGCCGCCATTCTCGACGTGACCCCCGCAGCCGCACGCCAGTTGGCGGCGCGCGCCCGCACACTTCTCGACGCGACGCCAGCTCCTGTGGAGGATTCAGCGCACGCGGCTGCGGTCACACGACTGTTGGCCGCGATGGCCAGCGGGGACGTCGACCAGGTAGCCGCCGCGCTTCACCCCGATTGCCGGATGATCGGCGACAGCGGCGGCACGACTCGCACCGCCGCTCAGGTCGTCCGCGGACCGCACAAATGCGCCCGATTCTTCCTGGGACTGGTGGCGATGTACGGACCGGATTCGTTGTCGTCGATGATGCCCGCCCTCGTGAACGGCCAGCTCGGGTACTACTCGCGCGGCATCACCGGCGAACGCAGCTTCCCCGCCCGGGCCGGCGGTTTCACCGTCGTCGACGGATTGGTGTGGGCGTCCTACGATTTCGCTAATCCAGCAAAGCTCAGCGGCGTCACACAGGAGTTGAACTCGCCCACGGAACCCGGCACGCATCTCCCGAGCTGAAGCCCTGCTCGGTGATGCCGAGCGACGAATTGATTCGCGCCCGCATGTTTTCCAGCCCGATCTGATAGGTCAGCTCGACCACCCCTGCCCGGCCGAACCGTCGCTCCAGATCGGCGACCTGCTCGTCGGTGACGACATCGGGCGACTGGGTCATCGCATCCGCGTAGGCGATCGCGGCGCGCTCGTCGTCGCTGTATTTCGTTGACGTCTCGTACTCGCCGATGTCTTTCAGTCTGTCGACGTCGAGGCCGTCGAGCCGCTGCATCATCGTGCCGAAGTCGACGCACCACGAACACCCGAGAGTCCACGCGACCCGGTAGACCGCGAGCTCACGGACGCTGACCGGAAGCGTCGTCGATGCCTTCCCTGCGGCGAATTCCTGGGTGAGCGAGGTGAAGAACAACTTCGGGTGATGCGCGAACACCGCGAACGGCTCGGGCACTTCCCCGACCATCTTCGCCGCAGCACGGTAGGCCAGACGCACGGCGAACGATGCGTCCTCGGGTGCGACGGGAGGAATTCTGGTCATCAGCTCTCCTGCAGGTAGTAGGTGGCTTCACTACCTGGACGAGATGGGCGCCCGAAATGTGACACCGGCTAAGCTGCAGTAATGTCCGTGGAACGTCTGAATCGAACCGTCGATCGGCTGCGACCTTTCGGATCCACGATCTTCGCCGAGATGACGGCACTCGCCGTTACCAAGGGCGCGGTCAATCTCGGACAAGGCTTTCCCGACACCGACGGGCCGGCCTCGATGCTCGCTGCGGCGCAGGACGCCATCGCAGGCGGCCTCAATCAGTACGCACCGGGGCCGGGAATGCCGGTGCTGCGCGACGCCATCGCCGCCGACCGGGCCCGCAACTACGGTATCGAGTACGACCCTGCTGCCGAGGTGTTGGTGACCGTCGGCGCCACCGAGGCGATCGCGGCCACCATCCTCGGGCTCGTCGAGCCAGGCGAGGAGGTGCTGCTCATCGAGCCCTACTACGACTCGTACGCAGCCGCGGTGGCCCTCGCCGGTGCTCGCCGGAAAACCGTCCCCCTCGTCGCCGACGGCACCGGGTTCTCCCTCGACGTCGATGCCCTCGAGCGTGCGGTGGGCCCGTCGACCAAGCTCCTGATCGTCAACTCGCCGCACAACCCGACGGGTACTGTCCTCTCGCGCACGGAGCTCGTCCGGATTTCCGAGATCGCGATTGCGCACGACCTCCTCGTCCTCACCGACGAAGTTTACGAGCGGTTGACGTTCGACGACGGTGAACACCTGCCTCTTGCGACCCTGCCGGGGATGTTCGAGCGCACCGTCACCGTGTCGAGTGCGGCAAAGACGTTCAACGCCACCGGATGGAAGACCGGGTGGGCGCTAGGTCCGTCGAACCTCATCGATGCTGTCCGTGCTGCAAAGCAGTTCATGACCTTCGTCGGCGGCACACCGTTTCAGCCTGCCGTCGCACACGCGCTGAACTTCGAAAGCGACTGGGTCGCCGAGTTACGGTCCGCACTCGAAAACAAGCGCGACTTCCTCTCGACCGCCTTGTCGAAAGCCGGCCTCGATGTGAAGTCCAGCGCAGGAACATATTTCGTGTGCGCGGACGTCGCTGCCATCGGTGAAACCGATGCGCTCGAGTTCTGCCGGTCACTTCCGGACCGGATCGGCGTGGCTGCTGTACCGGTTACAGCATTCGTCGACCATCCCGAACCATGGAAGACGTTGGTCCGCTTTGCTTTCTGTAAGAAGGACGAGGTACTGAGCGAGGCAGCCGAGCGGCTGCGCACGCTCTGACGAGTCGATGACACCCAGGACCATCCCCGTCGACTTCGTCGTCAAAGCCGTCTCTCTCGCCGCGAGCGGCGGCGTCGACCTCACCTATCCGTTGTCGATCGCGGGCATCGGACCGGAACTGCTGAAGGATGCGCATTCACGTCTCACCGCTGAGCAGGTGACACTGTTCACCCAGGCCGCATGGCAGTTGACCGATGACGAACTGTTCGGGCTGGCATCGACGCCCATGCGCCGCGGTAGTTTTCGGGTGATCTGCCTGACGCTGATCCACACTCCCGATCTTGCCGCTGCCATGGAGCGGATGTCGGAGACGACGCGCGTTCTGTCGGGAATGCCGCCGATGCTGATCAGCCGCGGCGACGACTCCACGCGACTGACCATCCCGCCGGCCGACAACTCTCATCTACCTGCCGCTGCCCGACCGATCGCAGGGCAACTTCTCACCGATTTCCGCATGGTCCTCGTACACCGATTCGCCGCGTGGCTCATCGGGGGTCGGGTGAAGCTGCACTCGGTGGAATTGCCGTACGAGATGTCCGACCCCGCCACCGGCAAGCTGTACGACCGAATGTTCGGCACCCACGTGACGTTCGGAGCACCTGCCGCAGTACTGGAGTTCGACAATTCGGCGATGCGAGCGCCGATCGTCCAGACCGAGGACACGTTGGCGGACTACTTGCGCGAGTCGCCGAATTTGCTCTTCACCGCGCGAGATTACGACAGCACCGCGTCGTCGCAGGTTCGCCGAGCATTGGAGCTCGGATTGCAAGGCGAGGCGCCTGGCACGGACGATATCGCCGAGATGCTCTCGGTCAGTACCGCTCACCTCCGACGGTTACTCCGCCAGGAAGGCACGTCCGTCAACCAGATTCGCGAAGAAGTTCTACGAGACGCGGCTGTGTCCGGACTCAGCCGCGGCGATTCCGTCGACGACATCTCGAACAAACTGGGCTTCTCGGAGCCGTCAGCCTTCCGGCGTGCGTTCAAGCGGTGGACCGGACAGACTCCGGGAGCGTATCGCTAAGTGATGCAGAATTCGTTGCCCTCGGGGTCTGCCATCGTGATCCAGTCGAAGGGTCCCTGCGATTCGCGGTAGAGAATCCTCGCCCCGGCATCGACGAGCGTCGCGGCCACACCCTCCCTGTCGTCGCCCCCTCGAACATCCAAGTGGATTCGGTTCTTGACTGTCTTGGGCTCCGGCACAACCTGGAACAGGACCCTCGGCGATGCGGGCGAGCCGGAATCAATGATGGCGGCACCGACCTTCCACACGAGTTGCCCGTCGAACTCGAGTGTGTCTTCCTCTTTCGCGTGACCGGCAGCCACCAGGCCTCGAATGAAGTCCGAATCGGTCGGTTCGACCTGCCAGCCGAGAGCCGCTGCCCACCATTTCGCCTGCTCGTGCGGGTTGACGCTGTCGATGACGACCTGAATTTCGTGTCCCATTCGGACACCATAAAGGCAGAGGCGGCTACGCCGCACGTGAACGTTTTTACATAGTGGGCTATGCATTACCGTACACATGGGGTGGAACATACGTTCGAACCGAGCTACGCTTGCACGCATGAGCGTGGAGTTGCAGGGTTCACTCTTCACCGACATGGACGAAAACTTCGGACCTCTCGGATCGAGAGTCTCTCGGCGCGTGTTGTCCCATGGCGCGTGGGTCGACGTACGTCCAGGTTGGGCAAGTTCGACCGATTTGTTCGACCGACTGGTCGACAGGGTCGACTGGCGAGCCGAGCGACGTCAGATGTACGACCGAGTGGTGGATGTCCCGAGGCTGGTGCGGTTCTACTCCGAGACCGAAGCATGGCCGGACCCAGCGTTGACCGAGGCGAAAGAAGCACTCGACGCGCACTACGGCCGTGAGTTGGGTGAAACGTTTGCGACTGCCGGATTGTGTTATTACCGAGACGGATCCGACAGTGTTGCGTTCCACGGGGACAACATCGGTCGTAGTGCAACCGAGGATACGATGGTCGCGATTGTCTCTCTCGGCGCGACGCGCCAGTTGATGCTACGCCCGCGGGGAGGCGGCACATCACTCAAATTCACTCTCGGACACGGAGATCTGATTGTGATGGGCGGCTCGTGTCAGCGGACCTGGGAGCACGCGATTCCCAAGAGCAGCCGCGCGACCGGCCCACGCGTCAGCGTGCAGTTCCGGCCGCGCGGGGTGCGTTAGCTCCGCCGCTTCTCCACTGCCGCAGCCAGAACGTCGAGTTGTGTTGCAGTGGTGTCCCAGTCGAGGCACGCGTCGGTGATGGACTGGCCGTAGGTGAGCTCGTCCTTGTGGCCGAGCGTCAGGTCCTGACGACCCGCTTCGATGAAGCTCTCCAACATGAGCCCGACGATCCCGTGCTCGCCCGCCGCGACGCGCGCCGACAGATCGGTCACCACATCGACCTGCTTGTTGTGGTCCTTACGGCTGTTGCCGTGGCTCGCGTCGATGACAACACGCTCCGGAAGCGAAGACTTACGCAGCCGAGCAACGGTATCTGCCACGGACGCGGCGTCGTAGTTCGGTCCATCGGTGCCGCCGCGCAGGATGACATGGCAGTCGGGGTTGCCGGTGGTCCGGATCAACGCGGCCTGACCGTCGAGGTCGGTGCCTGGGAACACGTGGCTCGACGCCGCCGCGCGGGTGCCGTCGACCGCGACCTGGATGTCCCCCTCGGTGGAGTTCTTGATCCCCACCGGCATCGACAGCGCGCTGCACAGTTGACGGTGCACCTGGCTGGCCGCCGTGCGGGCACCGATTGCTCCGTAGCTGACGAGGTCGGCGATGTACTGAGGGGTGATCGGATCGAGGAACTCACACCCCACGGGAAGACCGAGCGCCGAGATGTCCACCAGGAGCTTGCGCCCCACGCGTAGGCCCTCGTTGATGTCGAAGGAACCGTCGAGGTGCGGGTCGTTGATCAACCCTTTCCAGCCCAGCGTCGTACGCGGCTTCTCGAAGTAGACGCGCATGACGATGTGCAGTCGGTCGCCCAGCTCGGTGGCCTTCTCCGCGAGCCTGCGGGCGTAGTCCATTGCAGCGTCGGTGTCGTGGACCGAGCACGGTCCGACGACGACGATCAGTCGATCGTCACGGCCGTCGAGGATGTCGACGACGCCGTCGCGGCCACGGCGTACCGTCGCCGATACTGCGTCGTCGGCCGCGTGTTCGCGGCGCAGCAGCGACGGCGCGACGAGTGGCGAGATGCTGATCGTCCGCTGATCGTCGAGATCGGTGTCCACAGGGTTTACGTCGATAGTCATGAGAGAACTTTCTGTTCCTCAGACCGACTCTGTTCGATGCTCCACGCACACTTCGAGCCGGTCCGAATCCGGCTCGTGGGGTGGGGTCTCAGCGCATGGCGTCGCTGGCTGACCCACCCGGGGCCGGCCTGCTAAACCAAAAATACGTGCGCTGCATGTCGACGACGGTAGCACGCCTTTCGCCGGAGCCGTCGGTGCACCTATATGCACGCGGCACTTATCCGCGCCGCTGAGCCCGGAGGGCGTCGTTCAATTTCGCCAATGTGGGCAATGCTCTCTCGACGGCCTTTCGTTCCGCGGCGGAAAGCTTGGCGATCTCGGCCGAGAGCACCTCGACACGACGATCAGTCCGACGTTCGCGTCGGGCCGCCCGTTCATCGTTCACGCGCACCACGACGGCTCGGCCGTCGGACGGGTCGGGACGGCGCTCGAGCAGGCCCTTCTCGACCAGCGTGCGTACCAGCGTGCTGACCGTGTTCTGCCTGAGCTTCAAACGGTCCGCGATGTCGCCGATGCGGCTGTCTGGAAATGCGGCGACGGTTCGAATCACCTCGGACTGCGCGAGCGGGAGAGTTTCGTCGGTCCCCGACTCGTCGAGATGCAGCCTGAGGACTCGGCGCAGATCGAACGCCGTGTCGAGCAGACCGCGGGCAACCGGCTCGAACGGCGTGGTCATCCCGCGATATTACATCTGACACAGATGTTGTCGCTTCGGCGTTAGTCAGGATAGCGTGGCCTCACTTGCAACCAATCCGATCCAAGAGGCACACCTCGTGAAACGCGCACCGATCTTTCTGTCCCTCCTTGCAACGACGGCACTCCTCACGGCATGCGGATCAAGCGAGACACCCGCCCCGAGCGCGTCGACGCCGGCTACCGTCGATGCCCTCTCCGAGACACCGGGCCCGATCGGTGTCCCCGACGGCATGGGCTCCCCCGGTGTCGGTGACGGCGAATTCCCCCGTACCGTCGGACATTTCGGAGGCTCGACCGAGATTCCAGCGGAACCCACACGCATCGTCGTGATCGCAACCGGCCAACTCGATGCGGCACTGACGCTGGGCGTCGTCCCGACGGGTGTGGCATACGGTGACGGGGCAGCGCTGATTCCGGAGTACATCGCAACCGAATTCCCGCAGTACAGCGACGAGATGGCTGGATTCGTCGACGTCGGCAACCGCCAGGCCCCGAACCTCGAAGCCATTGCGGCACTGGAACCGGATCTCATTCTCGCGAACAAGGCTGGGTCGGAAGAGAATTACGGAACACTGTCGGCGATCGCACCGACCGTCCTGACCGAAGGTACCGGAGTCAACTGGAAACAGGACTTCCTCCTCCTGGCCGACGCCCTCGGCAAGACCGAACAAGCGCAGACGTTCCTGGACGATTTCACCACGCGCGCATCGCAACTCGGATCCCAGGTCGAGCCAGGAACCACGGTGTCGTTCGTCAGATTCACCGCCGACCGTGCGCGGGTGTTCGGAGTGCCGTCGTTCGCGGGGTTCATCGCCTGGGATGCCAAGCTCGCACGCCCCGAAAGCCAGCAGTTCGACAAAACCTCCCAGGACTTCAGTGAGGAAGAGATTCAATTGGCGAACGCCGACTGGGTGTTCGTGGGCAGCCAGGACGCCGGGCCGAACTCGCGCGCGGAGACCTACACGAGCAATCCCCTGTGGACCGGAATGAGCGCCGCAACCGAAAACCACATAGTGACCGTCGACGATGATCCATGGTACCTCAACGCCGGACCGACCGCGGCGACCCTCGTGCTCGACGGCTTGACGGAGACTCTGACGCGCTAACGCCCGTGCGTGCGTAATGACGGCCCACCGTAATTACGCACGCACGACCAGGTCGCGGCTCGTGAGCGCGTAGTTACGCCCCGCGGTAATTACTCGCGCACGGGTGGCGCAGCCACATATAGGTTGCGCACAACTGAAACGTGCACTACCGTTCACAGCGTGACCAACGAACTCGCACTCGATCGCCAGGTGTGCTTCGCGCTGTATTCCGCATCGCGGGCTACTACTGCGGCGTATCGCCCGATGCTCGAATCCATGGGAGTCACCTACCCGCAATACCTCGTTCTATTGGTGCTGTGGGAGAAGGACGGACGCGGCGTGCGTGAGATCGGCGCTGAACTGGATCTCGACACCGGGACCCTGTCTCCGCTGCTCAAACGGCTCGAAGGGCTAGGTTTCGTCGAACGTCGACGCCTCACCACCGATGAGCGTCGCGTCGAGATTCACCTGACCGAAGCCGGTAGCGCGCTGCGCACTCGGGCTGTCGACATCCCCAAGCGACTCGAGGGCAAAACAGGGATGACGGTGGAAGACCTCGAACATCTCCGAGATTCGTTGGCCAAACTGACCATCGCTCTACACGACACAGAAGGGTAAACACCAGACATGAAGACCATCTACACAGCCGAGGCGCTCGCGACAGGCGAAGGCCGCAACGGACACGCGCGCAGCTCCGACGGGCGTCTCGACCTCGAACTCGCCATCCCCGTGGCCATGGGCGGAAGCGGCGAGGGCACCAACCCCGAGCAGTTGTTCGCAGCCGGCTACGCAGCGTGCTTCCACTCGGCGCTGCAGATGGTTGCTCGGCAGGCAAAAGCCGACATCACCGACTCCACCGTCGGCGCGCGCGTCGACATCGGACCCAACGACGCAGGCGGCTTCCAGCTCGCCGTCACGCTCGAGGTGACCCTTCCGAGCCTCGGCCACGACGAAGCACAGACTCTCGCCGACAAGGCGCACCAGGTCTGCCCGTACTCGAACGCGACGCGCGGCAACATCGACGTCACCGTTACCGTCACCGAAGACTAGGAATCAGGTAATTCACGTGCAAGCCAAAGAAATTCATCTCGCGTCCCGTCCCAGTGGAGAGCCGGTAGCGGACAACTTCCGCACCGTCACCACCGACCTCCCACCCCTGGAGGACGGTCAGATCCTGGTACGCAACATCGTTATGTCGGTCGATCCCTACATGCGCGGCCGGATGAACGACGTCGAGTCCTACGTGCCTCCGTTCGCCCTCGACGCGCCGCTCGACGGCGGCGCTGTGGGTGAGGTCGTCGAGTCTCGCAACGACAAGTTCAAGGTTGGCGACGCGGTCAGCCACGGAAAGGGCTGGCGCGACGTTGCAATCGTCGACGGGAAGGGCGCTCGCACAGTAGACCTGGATCAGGCGAAGGCGTCGTCGTACCTCGGCGCACTCGGAATGACCGGTCTCACAGCCTATTCCGGCCTCACGTCGGTTGCGCAGTTCAAGGAGGGTGACACCGTCTTCGTCTCCGGCGCTGCCGGAGCAGTGGGCTCGCTTGTCGGACAGATCGCCAAGGCTCTCGGCGCATCGCGCGTCATCGGCAGTGCTGGATCGCCGGCCAAGGTCGCTCGCCTACTCGAACTCGGATTCGACGCGGCATTCGATTACCACGACGGTCCCGTCAAGAAGCAACTCGCAGAGGCCGCACCCGACGGCATCGACGTCTACTTCGACAACGTGGGCGGCGAACACCTCGAAGCTGCCATCGCCTCCGCCAACAAGTACGCCCGATTCGCGTTGTGCGGAGCAATTTCTCAGTACAACTCGACCGAGCCGACGCCTGCTCCTCGCAACCTGGCGCTCGCCATCGGTAAGGAGCTGACGCTGAAAGGATTCATCGTCGGTTCCTACAGCCACCTCGCTGGTGAGTTCTCCGAGAAGATGGCGCAATGGCTCGCAGCCGGCACCGTCGAGTGGGACGAAACCGTCGTCGACGGTCTCGAGAACGCACCGCAGGCATTCATCGGCCTCCTGCGCGGTGAGAACACCGGGAAGATGGTCGTCTCGATATAAGTAGCACCTCGCCCGTGGGTGGAACGTCGTCTACGACCTTCCACTCACGGTGCGTTAAGCGTCTTGTTTACGACGCGCGATTCTCCGAGCGAATCTGCCGCATCGGGGGACGATCACCCTGCATCAGCTCGGCGATCACGCCGCCGAACGGGTCACCGTCGACACCGAACTGCATCAGCCCGACAGCCGAGTCGTCGATGCCGAGCCGAGCGAACATCGCCGCCATGATCTGCCTGCTCATCACCGCGAGCTCTGAGGTCGTACGGTTCCGATGCTCGCGGACGCCCAGGTTGACCTGACCTATCGCATCGATGCCGAACCGATGATAGGTATCGAGAAGAATCCCGATCTCGACGCCGTATCCCGGCGCGAACGGGAGCGAACTCAAGAGTTCTCGAGTTCCGCCGTACTCACCTCCGAGTGGCTGAAGAATCCCAGCGAGCTCAGGTCGCAATGCGCTCAGCAAGGGGCGCGCAACCAGTTCGGTCACACGGCCACCGCCCTCACCCATCGACACTCCGTCGATCCGCAACGGGCGCCGGTAGTAGCCCTTGACCAACTGGACGCCACCGACCGACAGCAGCGGCCCCAGCAAGTACGGCACGAAGTTCGGACTCGGGGCAACGAGGTCGGAATCGACGAAGATCACGAAGTCACCGTCGGTGGCTGCCAACGATCGCCACAGTACCTCTCCTTTACCCGGCCTCGGCGCGACCGACGGAACAGCTTGCTCACGTGAGACGACACGCGCCCCGGCCCGACGTGCTTCGGAAGCCGTCGCGTCGACGGACCCCGAATCGAGTACGACGAGATCGTCGACGAGGGTGCCGAGCAGCGGGGCGATCGACTCGACGACGCCCGCTACCGTTGCCTCTTCGTTCAGCGCAGGCAGTACGACCGAGACGGTTCTACCGCGTTTGGAGTCGATGAGTGATTCGATCGTCCACGTGGGGTCCTGCCACGAGTTTCGGATGGTCGTCACGTCACTGTCCACCCATCGCCGACGCCAGTAGTGGCCACGAATCGTGAAGGTCGCCTTGCCAGTAGCCCCACGAGTGGGTTCCGTTGTCGCGGAAACGGTATGTAGCTGGTATCGACAAGGATTCGAGTCGCTGCTGCATCTGTCGTGAGCACCGGTCGGTCGCGGATTCGATGAATGCGCCGACCGCCAGTTGTTCGACGAGCTTGGTCGGGCTTCCGGCCACATCGGGTCCGTCGATGACGTCGAGCGGACCCGGAACTCCGGTGCCGCTGGAGATGTAGATGTCGGTGCCACGCAGTTTTTCGGCATTGACGTACGGATCGTTGTCGATCCATGCCGGATCCGAGTCGGGACCCCACATGTTGACGGTGTTTCCCCCGCCGCGCATCTCGACGACCGACTTCACGTAGGCCCGGCCGAGCGGATCCGACGTGCTCGCACAACCGCTGTACGACGCCACTGCGGAGTAGACCCCGGGGTTCGCGATTGCCAACTGCAATACCGACGTGCCTGCCATCGAGATTCCGGCAATCGAGTTGATCCCGTTACCGAGGAATTCTGCATCCATGACGGGAGGCAGTTCGTGCGCGAGAAACGTGGACCATTGATTTCTGCCGAGTACCGGATCGTCCCGGTACCAGTCCGTGTAGTAACTGGCCGCACCGCCGACGGGTACCACGATGTTGACCTGCTTGTCGGCGAAGAATTCTTCGATGTCGGTCCTGTCGAACCAACTACTCCCACCGTCTCCGCCTGCCGCGCCGTTGAGCAAGTACAGAGTCGGTGCGGGGAGGAGCGGATCTGCTGCGCGGAACACGGTGAGTTCGATGGGTCTTCCCATCGACGGTGACCACACGTGCACACCGTAGGTCCGCTCGGCGACGACAGTGGAATCGACGACGTGCGCCTCGTTCGGCGGTGCTGCGGCAGCGGTGTTCACCGAGATCGCACACACACCGACCATCACGGACACAGCGAGACGGACAGCGCTGGCAAGCAATCGATTCCGGCGGGCAGTGCTGTGGGGCATTTTGGAAATGCTATGTCTGCTGGCGCTCGGACACCCACCTGTACCTGCTTCTCTGTCAGAAGTCAGAGAATTCCGATCCCTTGTTTGGTCCGATTCACAGGGGCAAACCATCCCGGTCGAGCTCCGAGCCCGACCATGATTATCTATCGATCGGCGCAACGTGTTGTGCGCATCTGGAGGACACTGCTCGAGGAAGAGGGATACACGTGGTCAGCTTCGGTCTCATCGGCGATTGGAAGCCCGAACCAGGACTGGTGACGACGTGGAAACCCTCCGCCGACACCATTGCACGGGTCCATGCTGCTCCGCCGCATCCTGTTCCGGCGTCGCACATCCAAGAGGAGTATCTCAAGTCGGCATACCGAAACCGCGACTCCGGATTTCGTTTCTCCCGTCTGTGCCTGGTTACTTTCGACATCTTCGAGCCTCTCGATTCCGAGGCGATGACGCAGGCGGTCAACGCTTTCGTCCGACGCCACGACACGTTCGCGAGTTGGTTCGACGTCGACGACGACGGAGTGGAACGTCACGTCACGGATGTGGAGACGATCGAATTGGTGCCGACCGAACATGGACGGTTCGACGATCAGGAATCGCTTCGTGAGCACGTCCAGAACACCACACCAGGGCCGACGAGTTGGGACTGCTTCTCGTTCGGAGTCGTCGACCGCGGTTCGGAGTTCACGGTGTACGCAGCCGTCGACCATCTCGACACCGATGGAATTTCTCAAGCGCTCACGGTATTCGAGTTGCGGTGGTTGTACTTGGACGCTGCGAAGGGTGCGCTCGACGCGGGACCGTGTCTCGGCAGCTACCTCGAATACTGCAGGCGCGAGCGCGAGGCCAGCAGCGTGCTGACGCTCGAGTCCCCCGAGATTCGCCAATGGATCGACTTGGTGCGTTCCAATGGGGGTGACCTGCCGAGTTTCGCGCTACCGCTCGGCGCCGGCACCGAGAAGTACACGCGGTCCGAAGTCACCATGCTCCCACTGTTCGATCACGACGAAGCGCAGAAGTTCGACGAGGCGTGCGAGCGAATCGGAGCGAAGTTCACCGGAGGAATCTTCGCCGCCGCCGCGATAGCGGAGTACGAATTGACCGGGCAGGAAAGCTATCTGGGACTCACACCCAAGAGCACCCGGTCCACGCCAGGGGAGTTCGGCGCAATCGGCTGGTTCTCGAGCCTGGTACCGGTGCACTTCGCCGTCGGCGGGGCACTGGCGTTCTCGCATCTCGCGGGATCTGCTCAGCGCGCATTCGAGACCGGAAAGCTCCTGGCCGACGTGTCGTATCACCGTGTGCTGGAACTGATCACGCCCGAGAGCGGTATCACGACGCAGCCCGGGTGGTCGGCTCCGATGATTTCGTACGTCGACGTTCGCAAGCTTCCGGGGGCCGATGTGGTGTCGAGCATCAACGGTGGCCTGTTCGGCAATCAGGGCAGTTCCGACGAGGTCTACATGTGGATCAACCGCTTCGAGGAACAGACCGGCATCACCTTCATGTACCCGGGAACCGATACCGCACGCGAGTCGATCCGTCGCTACTACGACAAGATCAGCGAGATCTTCCTGTCCGTCGCCAGGACCGGCGAGTACTCGTTCGCCGAATCCGTCGCCGGACGGACCGCGTAGCCGCTCGTGACATCGACAGAGCGCGTCGCCCGTCGCAGGCTGTGCGCGTGTCTACTGGCCGTGTTCATGCTGATGATCGACGTGACGATCGTCAACGTGGCACTCCCGTCCCTTGCCACCGACATCGGTGCAAGGGCCAGCGCCCAGACCCTCATCGTCACCTCCTACACCCTGGCGTTCGCGTGCACTCTGCTCACCGGCGCATGGCTCGGCGGCCTTCTCGGTCGGCGCACCGTGTTCGTGGGCGGCATGGCTGCCTTCGTCCTTGCATCGGCACTGTGCGGCTCCGCAGCATCGCCCGAGCTCTTGGTGGGCGCGCGCGTTCTCCAGGGGATAGCAGGCGGGTTGGTCTCGGCGCAGAGCGTTGCCGTCATCGCGTCGTCCTTCCCGCGTGCGCGGCACAGCGTCGTGTTCGCGATGTACGGTGCGACAGCAGGCGGAGCAGCGATCCTCGGCCCGTCCGTCGGTGGCACGCTGGTGTCACTGGATCTGTTCGGATGGGGTTGGCGAACAGTCTTTCTCGTCAACGTGCCGCTAGGATTGCTCGCTTTGACGATCGCCGCGGTGTACTTGGCGAACGATCGCCCCGCCGCGATGCCACGGCTGGACCTGATCGGCGTCGCGTCGTCCGCCCTCGGTCTGCTGCTGCTGATCTATCCACTGGCTCGAAGCTACGAACACGGATGGACCGTGTGGACGACGTGTTCGCTCGCAGCGTCGATTGTCGTTCTCACCGGATTCGTTCTGCACGAATTTCGTTGGGCACGAGCAGGGCACGAGCCGATGCTTCGATTGGAGCTTTTTCGGCACAGGACGTTCGCAATCGGATGTGCACTGTCGATTCTGATGTTCGGATCGTTCACGGGATTCTTCTTCACCGTGTCGCTGACGCTGCAATTCGGACTCGAGCTCTCCCCGATCAGAACCGGCGTGGTCACCGTCCCGTTCGCTGTCGGCGCAGCCGTGTTCTCGGTACTGTCGCCGAAGCTGTTCGCCCTCATCGGAACCCGCATGCTTGCACTCGGCTTCGTACTGTTCGGGCTGTCGATGATGTGCTTCGCCGTGCTCACCTACCACGAGTCGACTGCTCGCAGCCTCCTCGCCCTCACCGGGCCACTCTTCCTGGGCGGCGCGGGAATCGGCGTGTTCGTCGCGCCGCTCCAGACGACGATCGTCTCCGAAACCGATTCACGCACCGTGGGTTCTGCATCCGGAATCATTCCGACGGTGCAGCAGGTGGGCCAGGCCGTCGGGCTGGCACTGGTCGGTCTCTTGTTCTTTCATCAGATGTCCGAGATCACCGGAGCACTCGCCCCTTCCTCGTCGGGTTGGGACGCAGCCCAGCCGTACATCGTCGCGCAGCGTCATGTGTTCTTCGTCCTGTCCGGAGTCGTCGCGGGCGCAGCCGTCCTGGCTCTCGCGCTACCCACCCGAGTCGCAGCTCCCCCGCCCATACCCGTGTCCGTGTAGTACACACCCCTATCGAGAAGGACCATCGTGCGTAGAAGCTTCGTCGCTGTACTCACCGCCCTCGCTGCACTCGGCGGTGTGCTGGTCGGCGCGCCCACCGCGGGTGCGAATCCCGTCCCGTTGGTCGCCGACCCCGACCCGTTCTACGCAGCGCCCGCCGACATCGGTGATGCGGCACCCGGTGACGTCTTGGACAGTCGACGCAAGGACTCCCCCGCCTATCCGAACACCGATATCTGGCAGATCAAGTATCGATCGACCAACTCGGCCGGGGACCCCATCGCGTCCGTGACCACTGTGCTGATGCCGCGCGGACGCGGCGCCGGGACACCGCTCGTCTCGTATCAAGCTGTCGTCAACGCACTCGGCACCAAATGTGCACCCTCGCACGGACTGTTCACCGACGAACTCGTCGAAAAGCCAGCGGTATACCTCGGAATGGTCGCCCGCGGATGGGCCGTAGCAGTGCCGGACTACCTCGGTCCGACGGCAGCCTACGGCGCAGCACGGATGTCGGGTCAGATCACGCTCGACGGGATCCGTGCAGTACAGCGCTTCAGTCAGCTGCCACTGGCCGACTCACCCGTGGGATTGCTCGGCTACTCCGGCGGAGGCCTGTCCACCTCGTTCGCCGCCGCACTTGCCCCGAGCTACGCGCCGGAACTGAAGATCGCCGGCATCGCCGAGGGCGGAATTCCGTCGGATCTCGCTCAAATCGCCCAGAACCTCGCGTACAGCCCGCAACCACACCCAGGATTCGGAATGGCCATGGCCGTCGCACTCGGCCTGGAACGCGAGTATCCAGGCCGCTTCCCCATCACCGAAAACCTCAACGACCGTGGTATCGCGCTGCGCAACAAAATGTTCAACGAGTGCCGACGCTCGATCCTCATCGACGGTGCGTTCAACAGTGGGCGCGATCTCACCACGGCAGTGTCACTCGCGGAAACACCGAGCGCACAGGAAGTGTTGCGGGAGAACAGCGTCACGTTCTACGAGGGGGTTCCGACTGCACCGCTGTTCGTGTGGCAGGGCGTCAACGATTTCATCGCGCCGTTCCAGCCCGTCAAGGATATGGTCGGGCGGTACTGCGCCGCCGGTGCGACGGTGCAGTTCCGGGGATATCCCGCCGCAGAGCATTTCTCGGCGACGGTCATCGGCCTACCGGAGGCGTACCTCTGGCTCGACGCAAGGTTCCGCGGCGAGCAGGCGCCGAGCAACTGCTGAGTCAGGCAGCCTCGGACACCGCGGCACGTTCGACCGTCAGCAGCGATTCTGCACTGTGTTCGTCTGCATATGCAGCGCCACCGCCGCGGATTCCGAACAGTCGTTTACTCCAGATCAACCACACGACGGCCGCTACGTTGATCGCCAGCAGGCATGCCCGAAGAGCGGTGACCTTCTCGGTGAGTTCGTAGATTTCGAGAGGGAGGAAGGCGCTGGTGGCGACGACGGCGAAGTATTCGCCCCAGCGTTTCATCAGCCACAGCCCGACTGATTCGACCACCTGAGACAGTCCGTAGACCGCAACCGCCACTGCAATCCACACCAAGGTCGTCTCGGACAGATCGAACGCCTTGTCGATCCACTGGACGGCCTTCGAATCGTCGATGTTCCACCCGATCTGGCTCGCGAGTGGTCGAAGCAACGGCAACTCGGCGTCGAACGCCTGCTGGATGGATCCTCGGTCGTCGCGGAATCGGAAGATAGCGGCCGCAGCGGCGAAGAGGACGAGTGCACGCAGGAATCGCTCGACAGCGAGGACGCGCATGATCACCCGGTCACGCAGCAACCTGCCTCGCGGTACCTCGGGCGCGTGATCGGCCGGCCCCGAACCCGTCGGCGGCCCTGGAACGAAGTTGGCGCATCGCAGACACCGCCAGGCCTCGCCCGCGGCGGTCTCCACGTGCAACCGCTCGCGTAGTTCAGGCTCGTCGGGCGCGTAGGTCTCATGCCCGTGCCAACTGCAAGATCGAAGTGCCCAGTCCACGGGGAAAGTCTAGGGAGGTCCGCCCGATACAGTGAGCGCTATGGTCCGCGCTCCTCTCCCTGTGCGCGACGGGCTCGGACCCACCCGCGTTCGAATGCCCGATTCGTCACCGTTCGCCACCGTGCTCGAGTATCTGGTCGACCGATTCCCGCAGGACGCTGCACGTCTGAGGGAGAAGATGGCGCTGAGGGAGATCGTCGACGCGGTAGGGACGCCACTGATCGAGATGTCGCCGCTGATTCCGCGCAGCGACATCTACCTCTATCGGGATCCGCCGATCGAGCCGGTCGTGCCGTTTCCGATGCCGATCCTCTACCGGGACGACAACCTCGTGGTGGTGGACAAGCCACACTTTCTCGCGACGACGCCGCGCGGTGCCTACGTCACGAGGTCGGCGCTCGTGGTGCTGCGCCGCGAGCTCGATCTTCCCGAGCTCAGTCCGGCCCACCGGTTGGACCGCCTCACCGCGGGGGTACTGATCTTCACGGTTCGACCGGAGGCCCGACGCCCGTACCAGGAGTTGTTCGCCGATCGCAAAGTTACCAAGATTTACGACGCCATTGCCCGCCACGATTCATCTCTGACTCTTCCGACCACTCTACGAAGCCGAATGATCAAGGAGCGCGGCGTACTACGCGCCGAGGAAGTCGACGGTGAACCGAACGCCGAGACGCACGTCGAACTCACTGCACACGACACTGTGCACGGCCTGTACACATTGCATCCGAAAACCGGTCGTACGCATCAGCTTCGGTTGCACATGGCCTCGTTGGGGGTGCCCATCCTCGGCGACAACTTCTACCCTCGGTTCTACGAGGTCGCGCACGA
Organism: Rhodococcus sp. P1Y; assembly: GCF_003641205.1. NCBI lineage: Bacteria > Bacillati > Actinomycetota > Actinomycetes > Mycobacteriales > Nocardiaceae > Rhodococcus > Rhodococcus sp. P1Y. The sequence goes on along the minus strand of NZ_CP032762.1, from coordinate 2,063,438 downwards.
CGACTACTCGTCACCGCTGCAACTTCTGGCTCGAACAATCGAATTTCGTGACCCCTTCACCGGGGACCTACGCCGATTCGACAGCGCCCGAACGCTCCAATTGCCTACTTAGGCATGGACAACACGTCGCCGTGCGCCGCGTTGTACTCGGCGATTTCTGCCGTGCGGACATTGATCCGGTGAGAAAGCACGGCCAGGGTGAAAAGGCCGATTGCGACGTTGATCAAGGCCGCGAAACCCTCCTGCGCGAAATCAACGAGCGCGTTCAGAAGTGTGAAGATCAAGGCCGCAATTCGAAGCATCCGCAGGGGCCACAATTTCCCGGTGCGCAACCGGACCGTCGACGGCAGAGCCAATGCGAACGTCAAGCACGAGGACACGAACAGAATTCCGCTCGCAATTCCCATACGGTCGATGTCGATCGTCGTATCCGAGGTGTCGAGATGCAGATCGCCGATGACCAACTCGACAACGCCGAAGACGACACCGACGAACGCGACGAGCGTCGTGGCCCACGCTACGACCGGCACCCACCGAGGGCTCTTGAAGAAGGCTGGAATCAGACGTGGCGCGAACTTCTGCGCATCGTGCAAGCGGGAACTGCTCGTTCGACAGTTCTCGAGCAACAGCCGCAGTCCAGCGATCGTGTCCGTATCCGCACCCTCCGCTTCGGCTCGATCGACCATGCGCAACGCCCATTCCCTCCGATGCTCCGGAATCCCGTGCGCAACGCCCTGCGCTGCGATATGGGCGGCGTTGGCCAGAGTCTCCTCGTGAGAAGGCCGTCGGGAATCGCGAACGATGCGGTTGCCGACCAGGACGAGGACCACGAGGACGTACATGATCTCCGAGGACGGCCCGTAGAAGTAGTCGTTGTCCTTCGTGACGAACTTTCCGACCTCGTCGAGGAACAGTCCGAACCCGATCCCGCCGAGCACTACCGCCAGCGCACGCACCCCGAATCCGAGAAACATCCACCCGAGAAGCAGCGCAAGCATCATCAGCGCACCGCCGTAGAGGGCATGTGCGATGTGCAGTGTCTTACCGCCCACCTGCGGATAGTTGGTCAGTTCCAGATACAGGCGGGTGATCAGGATGGTGGCGATGGCGATGATCATGAACGCCTCGGCGCTCGTACTGCCGTACGCGTCCCGTAGTACTCGCGAACGGCGAACCGTCACGTGCGGTGCAGCGATATCCCTGGTCACCGAACAAGTATGGAACTATTCGCCCCCGGCGCACGTCGATTCCTTCGAACCAGCGACGATACGATCTCGAACTATGAAGATCGTGAAACCTGCACTCACACTCGCACTCTGTTCGATCGTCCTCGCCGGGTGCAGCACCGAAGACAGATCCGACGCGAACGAGACCCTCGACGGGGTCGCCGGTTCGGCCAGCAGCGTCGCATCCAGCGTCGGCGAGCAAGCCGGCAATCTGCTCGACGAGGCGAAGGTGGAAGTCTTCGTCGCCGCATTCCGCGCTCGATTCGGGGAGCTCGCAGACAGCCGCGACGACACTGCAATCAAGAATTTGCTCACCAGCACGTGCACCGAGATCGCCAGCGGCTCGGACGAATCGTCGGTCGTCGCCGACCTGGAGATCGAGGCAGCCTCGGGTCAGATGCGACCGTCGACAGAGCAGGCTCAGCAGATCTATGACCAGGCGAAGCTGGCGTGCCCCTAACCGACACTTGACAAATCTTGTTGCCGAAACTGCAATTAGTACATGAACGCTACCGAACCGGACGTCGCGGATGTCATCGCGAGCGTCGGACCGAGGCTCCGTAACCTACGAAGCGAACGCGGTACGACGCTCGCAGCTCTGGCCGAAGCGACGGGCATCTCCCTCAGCACGCTCTCCCGCCTCGAGTCCGGGGACCGTAAACCGAGCCTCGAGCTGCTCCTTCCGATCGCCCGGGCGCACCAGATTCCACTCGACGAGCTCATCAGCGCACCCGAAGTCGAAGATCCTCGGATCAAGTCGACGCCGGTCCGCCGAGAACACATCACCGTTGCGCCACTGACGCGTCGACCGGGAGGCCTGCAGGCCTACAAGATCGTCGTCGATCCGGCCCGGCGCGAGCCCAGTCCCCGGGTACACGAGGGCTACGAATGGTTCTACGTTCTCAACGGCAGGCTCCGGCTGGTTCTGGGCGAGCACGACATCATCATGAAGCCCGGCGAGGCCGCCGAATTCGATACGCGCGTGCCACATTGGTTCGGCGCAGCCGACGATCGGCCGGTGGAGATACTCAGTTTGTTCGGGCCCCAGGGCGAGCGAATGCACATTCGGGCCAAGCCCACCGATTCTTAGCCCCGTGGCTACTTTTCGGTCGGTGTCGTGTGGCAGAGTGAGCGCCCTCGACGGGTGACAGTGCCCCCGAGACACACGCCCGATCGAGCTGACGAGGAAAGTTCCATGACTGACAGAAGTCCCGATACAACGGCGTCTCGGGGACCCGCATCACGCACCGATGTAGACATCGCCACAGGCGTTCTCGTCGGAAGACTCGGCGGCACCGTCTCCGAGCAAGTCGACAGCTTGTTTGCGACGGCTCGGGAGAACAGAATCAGCCTGTTCGAGTTGTCCCGCACCGTCATCACACTCGCTGAAGGCAAAAGCGTCGGCGATGTGGCCAGCAGGCAAGTGGCGCTTGCACAGTGGGGCGACGCGTTTGTGACGCACTCAGCTGCGGAAGACAGTATCCCCGCGTAGCTCGGGGAAGCGCGCAGTCATCTTGTCGATCTGTCGATACATCTCGTACAGCTCGCGCCGGAGTGCTGCGGCGTCCGATTCCAGTTCACGCGCGCGCGTCGTCGCCTTGTCGGCGCGCGCGCGGAAAGCCCGGGCCTGAGCGACTTCGATCGCCGTCGAACACGTTTCGATATGTTCGGCCAACCCAGCCGCGAAGACGCGCGCCTGAGCGAGGTTGACCGCATAGTTGTCGTCGATGATGCTGCCCTTGCCGGTCGCTGGTCTGGATCGAAAGAAACTCTACGCCCGTCGCCGGCATGGACGAGCGGAACCTCACGTCCTACGAGAATACGATCGCGAGCACGACCGACGCCGACGTCGCCGCGATCGCGAGGATGATCAGCGCGGCCAGGACTCGCTGCTGAACCGAACGTGCGCCCCGGACCGACGCCCCGTCCGGGAAGTTGTCGTCCGCGAAGTCGTCGGAGTCCACGCCCATCTCGTCGAAGTAGACGATGTCGCGCGGAGGCACCCATTCCTCTCCGTTGTTGCGGATGGCCGCGGACAGACGATCGAGACGGTGCCTCGCACGGGCGGGATAGTGCCCCGAAGGCGCGTTGATCGGTAGAGCACGCGCCACTCCGATCGCGGACCCGTGACGAGCTTCGAGCGCAGCGAACGCTGCCGCCGCGGTCGGATCGTCGTCCGCTTTGGCCGTCAGGAACCACGCCGCCCCCGCAGACGCTCTGTCGCCCATCACCAGATAGGTGTAGGCCAGCAATTCCAATATCGGTTGCGACGCAGGCTGGCGCGCCAATGCCTCGTACAAGCGCGTCTTGGCACCTACATGGTCGCCGCGAGCCAAGTCTTGCTGCGCCTGATCGATCACATCCACCCGCTCACAATAGCCACGACATCGATGCGCGGTCGGGCCAGGTGGGAACAAAAAATCCCACCCTCGAGAGTCGGGGGTGGGATGTGGTGTGAAAGCGAACGATCGGAGAACGCTGTGGTGGCCAGGGCCGGGATCGAACCGGCGACCTTCCGCTTTTCAGGCGGACGCTCGTACCAACTGAGCTACCTGGCCGGGCGGCACCGGTGACAATGCCATCTGGTGAACTGCTCGCAATTCGGAACTTCCGAACCGATTCTTTCGAACCGGACTCTTCGGAACCGACTGAGCGACCCTGACGGGACTCGAACCCGCGACCTCCGCCGTGACAGGGCGGCGCGCTAACCAACTGCGCCACAGGGCCTTGCTGTGGAACATTTCCCCTTCGGGAAACTTGCCGTCGCATACTCTAGCAGGCGATCAACCTGCTTCGAACCGCGGCGGCCTGCAAGAGACTGCTGTACTGCTGGCCGGTTTGTCAATTCCGACCGTGTCTGGCATCTATCCGTACTACGTACCCCCTACGGGATTCGAACCCGCGCTACCGCCTTGAAAGGGCGGCGTCCTAGGCCGCTAGACGAAGGGGGCCCGACGGAATGAATCGATACCGAATTTCTTCGAAACCGAGCTGCTCCGCCGTTACCCTCAACGGCGTTCCGTTGGGAGCTGGGATAGCTTAGGACACTTTTCGCGGAAAACTCAAACTGGCAGGTCAGATGCGGTTTTCACCGTCTCGGCATCGAGCTGGACCCACCCGTCGGCGCGCCACCTGTCGATCCATTGGGGAGTCGCCATCGCAAACAGCACAACTTCGAGGGATTCTTCGAACAGGTTCCGTAGATCACTGCTGTCCGACACGAGATCAGCCATGTAGCGCTGGCCGGCCAGTGACGCCGCCAACACGCGCATGAACTTCTCCGGTCCGAACTCGGGCTTCAGATCACCGGACTCCTGCGCCCGGCGTGCGAGCTCGATGCCGGCCATTCCCCAGACTCGGCCTCCGCCCGACTGAACCTCGCTGTAGAACTCGGGTTCGACGATGAGCCGGAATTCAGCCCTCACGATCACGTCGTTCTGGAATCCTCGCGCAATGTCGTCGATGACGCCGTGGATCACATCGAACGGGTGAAGGGTGCTCGACTTCCACTTCTCCGTGATCATCACGTACTTGTCGAGGGCCGAATTGAGGACCGCCCGGGCGAGGTCCTCCTTCGACTGAAAATGGAAGTACATCGCACCCTTGGTGGCGTTCGAGCCCTCGAGGATGGTGTTCACGGACGCAGCTGCATAGCCGCGGCGCGCGAACTCCGACGCTGCAGCTTCTACGATCGCCGCTCGGGTCCGCCGAGCGCGCTCCTGTTGTGCCATTACTTTCGTGCCTCCGAAACCAAGCTACCTGCATCGATCAGCAGGCAGTATCGCAAGCCGAGCGTACTTGAATCGGAGCCCCATTGGCCGACCACTCGCTCGGAAAACCGATCCGAAACAGTTATTCGGACAAATCTCCATGCGGTCGGCAAACAATCCGGGTGGTACGATCCAACCGGCTCGAGTGCGCTGCAGGGGGTGCGCACTCGAGCCGTTTTCATTCGACGCGACACGTTCAATTCGCCCGCTTGACAGAATACTGCCGACTGTACATTTCGGGCCGCAGCCAGACGACCGAGGCGAAAAGACACGGCAATTCCGCCCGACCTCCACGCACCCGAATTCGATTCCGGCGGCGAACACACCGGGGATTCGACCCGACCGAACCGACCGACGCGTCGCGTACCCGGTTTCGCGCATGCGACGCGGGCGGTTCGACGGCTAGTGCGAGCTGCGCTCAACTGGACTGCCTGACAACGCATCCGAAACGTTCCACGCGAATCGAACCGCATTCTTCGAAAAAGCTGCGGCAATGGACAGTTCAATCGCTGATCTACCTATCCCGCTGCGGCGTAACGGTTCTCAGACGGGGTTCGTATAACAGTTTTGCCTCGACCCGCGGGGGATCCCGCCAGAACTCGGCCGCAACCATATTGTGACCTGTGACACATCGTGGTCCATGACGACAACGAATTCAGGTGAGAGCATGACTCTTCGACTCTTCTTCATCCGTCTGGCGGCAGCACTGTTCGCGCTTCTCGTGGCGTTCTCGGGGCCGTGGTCGGCAGCTGCAGATCCAGTCGCCGACTTCATGAATCCTGCCCAGGATCCCGCTCTCGCTGCGGCGACTCCCCTGGGAGAACCATGGTTCGATCCACCTCCCGGATTCGAACTCTCCTCTCCTGGAACCGTTCTGAACACGAGGGGAGTCAACGTCGGCCCACTGATCACCCCGGTGCGATCGACCCAGATTCTCTTCCGGACCAACGACTCGAAAGACCGTCCGGTTGCAGGCGTCACCACGGTCATCGTCCCCCTCGCCCCATGGACGGGCGGGGGAACGCGGCCAGTCGTCGCATACAACATGGCCATCGACTCGCTCGGCAACACCTGCGCTCCGTCATGGACGTTGCCGCGCGGAATCGCACCGGAAATCGCTGCTGTGCAACTCTTTCTGGCAAAGAACTACGCGGTTGTCGTCACCGACCATCAGGGACCACGTCAGGCATATGCGGCGGGCAGGATGGCTGGGCACGCCGTCCTGGACGCACTCAGGGCGATGGTGAACCTGCCCGAACTCGGACTACCCGCCGAATCACCGATTGCCATGACCGGCTATTCGGGAGGCGCAATCGCGTCGGGCTGGGCAGCACAATTGGCACCGTCGTACGCTCCCGATGTCAACCTCGTCGGGACTGCATTCGGCGGCGCACCGATCGACTATCGAATTCTGCTCGGATCCATGAACGGCAACAATGCCGCCTCCACCCTCTTCCTGTCCGCCGCCATGGGCGTGGCACGCGAATACCCGGAGATGTTCCAACTGATGAACGCGAACGGGCTCCGACTCGCGCAGATCGCCAAGGACATGTGCGTCTACCTCCTCGCACCGGGCGGCCTAGTGGCGCCGATACCGGTGCAGGCCCTCTCCGACATCCCAGGCGTCGACCGCACACCCATCGCAGAGGAGATCATCCGCCAGACGCGTATGGGCGGAGACCTGACTCCATCGTCACCGGTATTCATCTACCAGGGCCAGCAGGAGTTCTGGATCCCCAAGCAAGGCGCCGAGACCCTGTACGACGAGTGGTGCGCCGGTGGCGCTCAGGTGCGACTGGAGGAATACCTCGGCGAGCACATGGTCGTCGCAGTCTCGGGTCTCCCAGGGTCACACCAATGGATCGACGACAGGCTCGCAGGCATCCCGGCACCCGCCGGTTGCAGCAGTTTCGGTCGGTAGCCGAAACTGCTCGAGGGGCGCGTGAATCGGATCGAAAGTGGACCCACTACACTTTCGATCCGCGCCCCTATAGCTCAGTTGGTAGAGCTACGGACTTTTAATCCGCAGGTCGTAGGTTCGAGTCCTACTGGGGGCACTTCAGGAGAACATCTGGTGTCGTCGCGGCGCATCGCCGCTGGTCCACAGCACATCGTCAGTACATTCCAGCGTGGGAGTTCCCACTTCGCACATGCACGGTCGTACACTGGGTAACGGTTCGACGCCGGGGAACGAACTCACACCGGGGGCATTCTCCTTTGATTCCGGTCGGCAACCGTGACACCTTCCCGGGAACTCAACGAAGTTCCCAGCGAAGTTACGGTGCCGTAGGCTGGACACGGTTAACCGCAATGTATGGAGGCATTAAATGGCGAGGGATCTGACACAGCTGGAGCTGCTCCAGGAGCTCGTTCCGGTTGCGGAAGACAACGTGAACCGCCACATCTCGATGGCGAAGGAGTGGCATCCCCACGACTATGTGCCGTGGGACGAGGGCCGCAACTTCGCCGAACTCGGTGGTGTCGACTACGACCCGGAGCAGAGCGCACTGTCCGAGGTCGCCAAGGCTGCGATGATCACCAACCTCCTCACCGAGGACAACTTGCCGTCGTACCACCGCGAGATCGCGGAGAACTTCTCGCAGGACGGCGCGTGGGGCACCTGGGTCGGTCGTTGGACCGCCGAGGAGAACCGCCACGGCATCGTGATGCGCGACTACCTCGTCGTCACCCGCGGCGTCGATCCGGTCGCGCTCGAAGAAGCGCGCATGATCCACATGACCAACGGGTTCGCGTCACCCGCAGGGGCCGTGACCGGCCTGCTGCACTCCGTGTCCTACGTCACGTTCCAGGAACTCGCGACCCGTGTGTCGCACCGCAACACCGGCAAGGTGTGCGACGACCCCATCGCCGATCGCATGCTTCAGCGCATCGCCGCCGACGAGAACCTGCACATGATCTTCTACCGCAACATCACTGCTGCGGCTCTCGACATTGCGCCGGACCAGACCCTCGACGCGCTATCCGACATCGTGACCAATTTCCAGATGCCGGGCGCGGGAATGCCGAACTTCCGACGCAACGGTGTGTTGATGGCCAAGCACGGCATCTACGACCTGCGTCAGCACCTCGAAGACGTCGTATGGCCGGTCCTGCGCAAATGGAGAATCTTCGAGCGCGACGATTTCACCGGCCGCGGCGAGACCAAGCGCGAAGAACTCGCCGTGTTCCTCGAGGACCTGGAGAAGCAGGCCACCAAGTTCGAGGAAATGCGCGACCGTTCGCTCGCACGGGAAGCCAAGAAGGCAGAGAAGCAGGCTTCCTGAGCTGCTGAAGAAATTTCAGTGATCGCGCCCGGCACCGACCTCGGTGCCGGGCTTCGATCGTTATCGAGACCGAGCACGACACGACGAACGAGGCTTCACCCATGACACTGCGCATCGGATCACTGGAACTCCAGAGCCCGGTGGTGCTCGCCCCGATGGCGGGTGTGACCAACGTCGCTTTCAGGACGCTCTGCCGCGAGCAGGAGTTGGCGCGGGCCGGCAGCACGTCCGGGCTGTACGTGTGCGAGATGGTCACCGCTCGCGCCCTCGTCGAGCGGCAGCCGGCCACGATGCACATGACGACGTTCGGCCCGACCGAAACCCCGAGGTCCCTGCAGCTCTACACGGTGGACCCCGATACCACCTACGCTGCGGCCAAAATGATCGTCGACGACAATCTCGCCGACCACATCGACATGAACTTCGGTTGCCCGGTTCCGAAGGTCACCAAGAAGGGCGGCGGTGCGGCGCTGCCCTACAAGCGGAACCTGTTCGGTCGAATTGTCGCAGCCGCGGTGAAAGCTACCGAAGGAACCGACATTCCGGTGACCGTCAAGTTCCGAGTAGGCATCGACGACGAGCACCACACTCACCTCGATGCCGGCCGGATCGCTGCTGCCGAGGGTGCAGCGGCTGTCGCACTCCATGCGCGGACTGCCTCGCAGCGGTACTCGGGAACCGCGGACTGGACGCAGATCGCGCGCCTGAAGGAACACGTCACAGACGTGCCCGTTCTCGGCAACGGCGACATCTTCTCGGCCTCGGACGCGGTACGCATGATGGACGAAACCGGTTGCGACGGAGTGGTTGTCGGACGAGGATGCCTTGGCCGGCCCTGGCTGTTCGCCGAGCTCAGCGCTCGCTTTGCCGGCCGGGAAGAGCCGACCCCGCCGAACCTGGGCGAGGTAGCGGTGATCATCAGACGGCACGCGGAACTGCTCGCTGCACACCACGGCGAAAGCAAGGGACTGCGCGAGCTTCGCAAGCACGTCGCCTGGTATCTCCGCGGTTTCCCCGCCGGATCCGATCTGAGAGTCTCGATGGCTCTCGTCAAGACGCTGCCGGAGTTGGACGACCTTCTGGGCCAATTGGACCCGTCGGTACCGTTTCCCAAGGATGCCGAGGGTCCTCGCGGCCGACAGGGTTCCCCGGGGGCCGTGTCTCTTCCCGAGGGATGGCTCGACGACCCCGAGGACATCGCGGTGCCGGTCGGCGCTGATCTCATGCATTCGGGCGGCTGACCTGCGACGTACACCGCTGGTCTCCGCCGAAGTGGACCACACAGCTTTCGCCAGTATCATTGCTGGGATCGCCTGACCAGAGGGCGAAGCATGATGCGCGAGGAAGGCCAGGTTTTCAATCCGTGGGTGACGATCGAGATTCGGGCCAGCCTGCGCCCGATGGTCGGGCGCCGTGGGAACGGCAGATTTCGCGGATTCACCGACGACCCGAAGGGCATGCCGAGCCTCCGCAGCCCGACGCCACGCGCGCCGACCGTGAGACTCCGCCGGCTTCGGCTGCGCGATCGTCCGAGACGGACAGCGGGCGCCTGAGGCGCCTCGGCAAGCGCTCGCCCAGCAACTCCGACGCCGTGTCGGTCGCCGAGTTGATGGGACGCGGATCGGATGACGACGCCGCCAAACCTCGAGAGCGGCCCGCGCCGCAACGTCCCGAGGTGGAAGCCCCGACCGAGAAGATCGCCCCGATCACCGACCGGACGCCCCCTCCGGTAGTCGCGCAACCCGAAGCGGTCGGCGTTCCCGCCGAGGAACGTCCCGCGCTGACGCGGCTGGCGATGAGTAAAGTCCGAAGACGGAATCGGATCCGGAATGTCACACGGGGTTTCGTCTCGATCATCGCAATTTTGTCCGTGGCGCTGACCGGCGTCGTATGGGGCTACCTTCGCAGCACCGACCAAGGATTCGCTCAGGTTGCCGCCCTCGACCCCGATTCGACCGATGTCGTCGACGCCGCAGGCCAGTACGGCGACGAGACGTACTTGATCGTCGGCACCGATACTCGCGCCGGCGCCAGTGGCGAAATCGGCGCAGGGACGGTCGAAGACGCCGAGGGCGCGCGATCGGACACCGTCATGCTCGTCAACATTCCTGCCGACCGTAGCCGCGTCGTCGCCGTGTCGTTTCCGCGAGATCTCGATGTCGAACGACCGGAGTGCGAGGCCTTCGACAACCAAACCAACACGTACACCGACGAGATCTTCCCCGCCGCCGACGGCGACAAGCTCAACGCGACGTACGCGCTCGGCGGACCGAAGTGCCTGGTAAAGACCATCCAGAAGATATCGGGTCTGAAGATCGGCCATTTCGTCGGCATGGACTTCGCCGGGTTCGAATCGATGGTCGACGAGGTCGGCGGTGTCGAGGTCTGCACGCCCCAGCCTCTCGTGGACTACGAGCTCGGTACGGTCCTGCCCAACGTCGGCGAACAACGGATCGACGGTCGCACCGCACTCAACTATGTGCGCGCCCGGCACGTCGACACCGAGAACAACGGCGACTACGGGCGGATCAAACGTCAGCAGCGCTTCCTGTCCTCCCTCCTGAGGTCCGCACTGTCCAACCAGGTGTTGCTCGATCCAGGAAAGCTCAATGGATTTGTCGGCGCATTCACCCGCGACACGTTCGTCGAGAACGTCAAGACGCAGGACCTGATCACGCTCGGCCGCTCGCTTCAGAACGTCGACGCAGGTGCCGTCACGTTCCTGACCCTCCCGACGGACGGAACCAACGAGTGGGGCAACGAGATTCCGGTCGATTCGGCGATCGAGGCGCTCTTCACCGCGATCATCGACGACCTCCCGCTTCCCGGCGAGGAGCGGGCGGAGCCGATCTCGACTCCCGAGTCCGAGGTCGCCCCGACGGTTCCGACTCTCGCCGTCGATCCGACGACTGTCTCCGTGCAGGTCTCCAACGCATCGGACACCGAGGGACGGGCCATGACGACGTCGAACGAGCTCTCGACCTACGGCTTCCAGATTCTCGAGGTTGGAAACTTCGTCGGAACCGCAGCTCAGACCGTGGTCCGGTACTCCCCCGGCCAGGAAGCCGAAGCGGCCACCGTCGCGTCGGCCATTCCCGGTGCGGTCGTCGAGCAGGCCATCGGGTTGGACAGCGTCGTCGAGGTCGTTCTCGGAGCGGACTTCCCCGGCTACACGACGGCACCCGCTGTGTTCGGTCAGCCCGTCGAGGTAACGCGAGTCGATGGCAGCACCGTGGCGCCTGCCCTGCCCGAGAACCTCGCATACACCAACGCGGCCGACGACACCTGCGCCTGAGCGGATCCATTCACGCCCCGTTCACCCGCGCGACGACGCACAGGTCGGTGTGACCTACTAAACTTGCGAGCTATGCGCGTCGCCTACAACGAACAGATGAATGACTTGGCCGACCTTCTCGGTGAGATGGCCACATTGGCCGGTTCCGCCATGGACAAGGCAACCCAATCCCTCCTTCAAGCAGACCTGGTTCTAGCCGAGCAGGTCATCTCCGAGCACGACAAGATCACCGAACTCAGCGCGCTGTGCGAGGAGAAGGCGTTCCAGTTGCTCGCACTCCAAGCGCCGGTTGCCGGCGATCTCCGTTCGGTCGTGTCCGGCATCCAGATCGTCGCCGACATCGACCGCATGGGTGCGCTGGCACTCCACGTCGCCAAGATCACCCGACGTAGGCACCCGAACCACGCGCTGCCCGAAGAGGTCAACGGCTACTTCGCCGAAATGGGCCGCATTGCCGTGCAGCTCGGTGCCTCCGCTCGTGAGGTCCTCGAAACCCGAGATCCGGAGCGTGCGGCCAAGCTGCGCGAAGAGGACGAGGCGATGGACGATCTGCACCGGCACCTGTTCACGGTCCTCATGGACCGCGACTGGCAGCACGGTGTGGCAGCAGCCGTCGACGTCACTCTCCTGGGTCGCTTCTACGAGCGCTTCGCCGACCACGCCGTCGAGGTCGGTCGTCGTGTGATCTTCCTCGTCACCGGCGAACTTCCCGTCGAATTGAGCACCAACAAGCTCCCCAGCGCCTGACCGGTCGTTAGCTGAGCCGAATGTCTCATTCGTGCACCCCTGAGGTGACCGAATGAGACATTCGCTCACCTCACGAGACCGAAACAGACATTCGCTCACCTCACGAGACCGAATGAGACATTCGCACACTCAGAGTGACCGAAACAGACATTCGCTCACACAGAGTGACCGAAACAGACATTCGGGCCGGCCGAGGAACCACTTTCACCCCGCGCACGAAAGAACCCCCGCACTCCAGCGAGTGCGGGGGTTCTTTCGTGTGGGGCCTTAGCCGAAGCGTCCGGAGATGTAGTCTTCGGTCGCCTTCTGGGTCGGATTGGAGAAGATCTTCTCGGTGTCGTCGATCTCGATGAGCTGGCCGGGCTTGCCGGTCGCCTCGAGGTTGAAGAAACCGGTCTGATCGCTCACGCGCGCGGCCTGCTGCATGTTGTGCGTGACGATGACGATGGTGAAATCTTTCTTCAGCTCACCGATCAGGTCCTCGATGGCGAGCGTGGAGATGGGGTCCAAGGCAGAGCACGGCTCGTCCATGAGGAGCACGTCGGGCTGGACCGCGATGGCACGGGCGATGCACAGACGCTGCTGCTGTCCGCCGGAGAGTCCGCCGCCCGGCTTGTCGAGGCGGTCCTTGACCTCGTTCCACAGGTTGGCACCCTTGAGGGAACGCTCGGCGATCTCGTCGAGCTCCTTCTTGCCCTTGCCACCCTGGAGCTTCAGGCCGGCGACGACGTTGTCGCGGATGGACATCGTCGGGAACGGGTTCGGTCGCTGGAAGACCATGCCGATGGTGCGTCGAACACCGACGGGGTCCACTCCGTTGCCGTAGATGTCCTCGCCGTCGAGAAGAACAGAACCTTCGACGCGAGCACCGGGGGTGACCTCGTGCATGCGGTTGAGTGAACGGAGAACGGTCGACTTGCCGCAACCGGAGGGTCCGATGAACGCGGTGACGCCGCGGGGCGGGACAGCGAGGGTGACGTTCTGGACGGCGTGGAATTTGCCGTAGTAGATGTTGACGTCTTTGAGGTCTAAGCGCTTTGCCATGGTCGGCTCCTGGTGTGTCTTGGGGGAAGGGTCAGAAGTTCTTGGGCGAGAAGAACTTGGAGACCAACTTCGCGCCGATGTTGAGGAGGGCAATAATCAGGATCAGCGTCAGTGCTGCTCCCCACATGCGCTCGGAGGTGAGCACGCCGGTTCCTGCTTTCTGCAGGTCGACCATCATGAGCGGCAGGGACGTCTGCGGCCCAGCGAACAGATTGAAGTTGATCGCGGTAGCCGAGCCCACGAGGATCAGCACCGGCGCAGTTTCACCCATGACACGGGCGAGGGCCAGCATGATGCCGGTGACGATGCCGGACAATGCCGTCGGGACCACGATCTTCGCGATCGTCTTCCACTTCGGAACACCGAGCGCGTACGACGCCTCACGCAGATCCTGCGGCACGATGCGCAGCATCTCCTCCGAGGAGCGGACGATGACCGGAATCATCAGCAGAACCAGTGCGAACGACACGGCGAGGCCGGACCGCTCGAACCCGAACGTTGCGATCCACAGCGCGTAGATGAACAGCGCCGCGACGATGGACGGCACACCGGTGAGGATGTCGACCATGAATGTGGTCAGCCGGGCAAGCCGAGTTCCGACGCCGTACTCGACGAGGTAGATCGCGACGAAGACGCCGATCGGGATGGAGATCAGTGCGCAGAACAGTCCCTGGGTCAAGGTTCCGACAATGGCGTGGTACGCGCCGCCGCCGGGGATGAACTGGGTGATACCTGCCTGCGAGTTCTGCCACCATGCCGGGGCGAGAACGGCCGAGATGCCTCGGGAGATCACCGTGTAGAGAACCCAGATCAGTGGCACGAGCGCGACGAGCACCGCGAGACTGACCAGGACGGTGGCTGCGCCGTTGGAGAATTTGCGTCGAGCGCTGACGCCCTTGAAGGTCGGTTCCTTGACCGGACGATCCAGAGTTGCGGTCATGGCCTAGTCCTTCTTTCCTGCGATCGCGGCGCGTGCGCCTGCGTTGACCACGAAGGTGAGCACGAAGAGCACCAGGCCTGCGGCGATGTACGCACCGGCCTGCAGCTGGTTGTTGAACTCGCCTGCGGCGAGGGCGATCTTGGTAGCGAACGTGCTGCCACCGTCGAACAGGGTCCATCCGAAGCTCGACTGGACGCTGCGAATGATGATGTAGAGAGCGATCGTTTCACCGAGCGCGCGGCCGAGACCCAGCATCGAGCCGGAGACGAAACCCGACTTGCCGAATGGGATGACCGTCGTGCGCACGACCTCCCAGCGCGTTGCACCGAGGGCGAGAGCTGCTTCGACCTGCCCCTTGGGCGTCTGGATGAACACCTCACGAGTGACCGCCGCGATGATCGGAAGGATCATCACGGCGAGAACGATGCCGCCGGTGAAGATCGTGCCACCGCCGGCGATCGAGACCGAACCGGTCGAGAACAACGGAAACCAGCTCAGGTTCTCGTTGAGCCACTCCGCGAACGGGCTGATGGCGGGCGCGAGGACGTAAAGGCCCCACAGACCGAAGACGATGGACGGGACCGCTGCCAGCAGATCGATCACGTAACCCAATGGGCCCGCGACCTTCTTCGGTGCGTAGTTCGTCAGGTAGATCGCGATGCCGAGTGCGACCGGCATCGCGAGAATCAGCGCGAAGATCGAGACCGTGGCGGTCACCAGGAACAGGTCGCGGATGCCGAACACCATCGCTGAGGTGTCCGAGGTGTTCCACTGACCGTTGTAGGTGAGGAAGTTGACCGTGTTGTTCTGCAGTGACGGGATGGCCCGCCACAGCAAGAAGATGCCGATCAGCGCGATCAGGACGATGACGAAGACACCCGAGCCCGTCGCCAGGGTGGAGAAAATTCTGTCGCCGGGGCGAACTACAGTGCCGCCCTTGGCCTTGTTATCCGGCAATTGCGTGGGTTCTTCCGTGTTCCGCGGCACGCCTCCCGCGGAGATGCTCGCCGCAGATGGAACGCCGGTGATCGAGTGGGTGTCGCTCATACCGCTCACGTCTCTCGTGTGGAGGTTGACGACGCTGGCCCTACCCCGACGCCGCGGCGCAGAGCCGCGGCGTCGGAGCAGAACCAAAGTCTCATTGAATCAGGCGATGGCGTTGATCGCAGTGACCAGACGCTCTTTGAAGGTCTCGGGAAGCGGGACGTAGCCGGCTTCTTCGAGGCCCTGCTGTCCTTCGTTGGCTGCGCTGAGCAGGAACGACTTGACTGCTGCCGAGGTCTCGGCGTCGTATCCCTTGGAGCAGACGATCTCGTAGGTCGCGAGGACCAACGGGTACGTGTCGGCCGCGTCACTGCCGTACAGAGCGTCGATGTCGATGACGAGGTCGTTGCCCTCGCCCTTGAACGTTGCGCTGTCGATGGCCGCTGCAGCGGTCTCACTGCTGAGCTCGACGGGTCCGTTACCGAAGTCGACCGACGCCTTGCCGAGGCTCTCCTGGTCGGCGAAGCCCTTCTCGACGTACGTGATCGAGCCGGGGGTGGCCTTGACTGCCTGTGCGACGCCGGACGAGCCGTTTGCGCCTTCGCCGACGCCACCTGCCCAGTCGGAGCTGTGGTCGAGGGTCCACGCCTCGGGCGCGGACGCCGCGAGGAAGCGCTGGAAGTTGTCGCTGGTGCCCGAGGAATCGGAGCGGTAGATCGGGGTGATCGGCGTGGACGGGAGCGTTGCGCCCTCGTTCAGTGCGGCGATCGCCGGATCGTTCCAGGTGGTGATCTTGCCGGTGAAGATCTGCGCTGCGACGTCAGGGTTGACGACGAGGTTGTCGACTCCCTCGACGTTGTAGGCGATGGCGACAGGTCCGAAGACGAGCGGGAGGTTCCACGCCGGGTTGCTGGCGCAACGCTCGGCGGCCTGGGCTGCCTGCTCGTCCTTGATGGACGAGTCGGAGCCGGCGAAGTCGACGAGGCCTGCCACGAACTGGGTACGGCCGTTGCCGGATCCACTGGTCGTGTACTCGACGGCCTTGCCTGCGCAGATGCCCGAGTAGATCGACGTGAAGTTGGACATTGCGTTCTGCTGCGCGGACGAGCCTTCGCCGGTCAGCGGGGACTTGCCCTCACACGTGGCTGCAGAGTCCGTGCCCTCAGCAGTCTCGACGTTCGCGTCACTGCCGCATGCGGTCAGCAGCATGGCGCTGATCGCCACTGCGCCTACGAGAGACGCGCTGCGCTTGAGCTTCACCTGTTTCCTCCGGGGAATCTTGTGCCGTGTTCGTCAGCCGAGGCTTCACTGCGCTCGGACGACGAAGATAAAGATGCAGGCCCTGGGAATGACCCTCGCACCGGGCAGCGTCGGCGCCGCCCAGAGAAAAGGTAAGGGGAGCCGGTTGACGGTTACCCCCGGGATGGTGAACGGAAGATGAACAGAATGGGCAGTATGTCCGGTTCAGGGACGGGCGTACGCGGCGTCGACATGGAATCGGGTGAAACCGAGCCGCTCGTATGTATGCACAGCTGCGGCGTTGTCCGCCTCGACGTAGAGCAGAACGTCCGTCAGATTCCGGCTCTTCAGATAGTGAAGTCCGGCCAGAGTCAGGATTCGTCCGAGACCGCGACCCTGCGCCTGCGGGTCGATTCCGACGATGTAGACCTCGCCGATCTCGTCCTCGCCTGCTTCGGCCGGATGCACCTTTGTCCAGTGGAAACCGAGCAGTGTATCCGTGCCCTCTTCGAACGCGAGAAACACACCGGCCGGGTCGAACCAGCCTTCGTTTCGTCGCTCTTCGATGTCCTTCCCGGTCCATCCGCCTTGCTCCGGGTGCCAGGAAAATGCTGCGTTGTTCACGCGCAACAACTCGGCGTCGTCCTGGTGCCCGCGGTAGGTTCTCAGCGAAATACCCTGCTGCAGAGCAACATCGGGAAGTTCAGGGGTCGCGAGGGGTCGGCGGAGCTGAAGCAGCTCGCGGGCAATCTCCAGTCCGAGCGAGCGCGCAACCGACTGCGCCGGTTCGAGATTTCCGTGTGCCCAGATCCGCGTGCCGTCGCCGATCTCCGTCAGTGCGCGTTCGACGAGGGCTCTGCCCGTACCGTGACCGCGAAAATCCGGATGTACGACGGCTTCCGCCATGGCAGGCGAGCCGGGGGCGATCCCTGCGTATCCGACGACCGTCGAACCGCTCGTCGCGACGAGGTGCACCTGATCACCGTCGGCCGAAACCGCTTTGACCGCTTGCTCGGACAGAGGCGCAGTGCCGTCCGCTTCGGCGGCCGAGGACACCATGGACAGAATCTGTTCGGCGACAACCGAAGTGATCGAGGCAGAGTCGAGCCGGGCGATATCGAAGGAGGTAGTCATGGTCGGTCAGTTCGAACTTCCGTGTGTCGCGCTGCCGAGTGCACTGAACTCGTCACTGTCACTGTCGCTGCCCTGGCCGTCGAGGTTGTCGGCAGCTGGACCGCCTTTTGCGTTGCGGCTCGGTCGAACCGCCTTGTAGCCGACGTTCCGGACGGTGCCGATGAGCGACTCGTATTCGCTTCCCAACTTGGCTCGCAGACGCCGAACGTGGACGTCGACGGTCCGAGTGCCACCGAAGAAGTCGTAACCCCAGACTTCTTGAAGCAGCTGCGCACGTGTGAACACACGTCCCGCGTGCTGAGCGAGATACTTGAGAAGTTCGAACTCTTTGTAAGTCAGGTCGAGCGGACGGCCGCGTAGACGCGCCGTGTAGGTGCCCTCGTCGATGACCAGTTCGCCCAGGGTGATCTTTCCCGACGCTTCTTGGCTCGCGACACCGCCCGAGCGACCGACGAGCAACCGCAGGCGAGCGTCGAGTTCAGCCGGACCGGTACCCGGAAGCAAGATGTCGTCCAGGCCCCAGTCGGAGTTGACGGCGACGAGGCCGCCCTCGGTGAGTACTGCGACGACCGGGATAGCAGAGCCGGTGCTGCCGAGGAGTCGACACAGACCACGGGCAGCGGCCAAGTCGGTACGGGCGTCGACCAACGCGATGTCCGCGGAACCTGCTTCGAGAAGCGAGGACACCTCGGTCGGTGCCGGTCGCACGTGATGCGCGAGTAGCGCAAGGGAGGGCAGGACGGCCTCCGGGTTTGGATCGGAGGTCAGAAGCAGGAGCTCCACGCAGCCTCCATTCTTACCGCTGTCACGTCGTCTCCCCATGCGAAGTCGACTGCTTGTTCAAGCAATCAGACTAGCGTGTCCGCGCGGTCGGCCGCCCGCCGTGCCCGATTCGTCGGTCACAATGGTCGGCATGCGCAAACTGATCATCGGACTCGTGAGCCTCGTCGCTCTTGCCCTCCTGGTCGATTTCGGAGCGGCAGCGTATTCCGAGTATCGCGTTTCGCGCGCGATCCGAGACGGTGGCGACCTCTCCTCCGACCCGCAGGTGATAATCCACGGTTTCCCGTTTCTGCCCCAGGCGGCCGACGGCAAATATCAGAACGTCGAGATCCGAGCCCAGGACGTACCCAACGATTACGTCGGATCGACCACCATCGAAGCCAACCTTCGCGGCGTCGCGGTTCCGCTGTCCGACTTGGTCGGAGGGTCGGTCGAAGCCGTGCCCGTCGACGAACTCGACGGACGCGTGCGGATCGAGGCAACCGACCTCGGCCGGTTCTTGAACATCGTCGACCTGGAGGTTTCCGCACCGCCGGCCGACAAATCGGACGGCACCGGCGGTTCCGGCGGCTCGGGAATGACCACGAGCGGTGGCGTCGTACTCACCGGCACGGTCCCGGTCGGACCGCTCGGGGATGTGAAGGTGAGCGTGCAGGCCGACCTGATTCTCGACGGCGACAGCGTGGACATCGTCGCGAGCGACTTCTACTTCGGTCCAGAGGGCGACGCAGATTTCACCATCCCCGATTTCGCGAAGTCCACAGTGCTCGGCTTGTTCACCAAGACGATCGACAGGCAGAGCCTGCCGTTCGGAATCCTGCCCACCGACGTGTACGCCGAGGGCTCGCAGATCGTCATCGAAGGCGACGCGAGGAACGTGACGATCGACCTGAACCAGATCGAGCAGCCATGATCGGAATCACAATTCTGGTGGTGGTTCTTGCTGCGGGGACCATCGTCGGCCTCGCGCTTCGGTCCCGCGCCGGTGAGGTTCGAACGTCGAACTCGTCGGGATCGCCGGAACTGCATTCCCTTCTCGTGGAAGCGGGTGCCGTTGGAGGCGCCAAGACGGTGCTGCACTTCTCGGCCGAGTGGTGCGGACCGTGCGCCGCGGTGCGCCGGGTCGTCGGACAGGTCGTCGACGAAGTCGGAGGATCCGAGGAGTTCGACGGGCCCGTCGAACTGGAGTTGGACATCGATGCGTATCCCGCGCTGGCACGCGCGATGAACGTGATGTCCTTACCGACGACGTTCGTCCTGGACGAGGACCTGAACGAGAAGGCTCGCATATCGGGCGTCCCCAAGTCCGAGGCTCTTCGTTCGGCACTGACGAACCAGTAGTTCTGCTGGTCGCAGTTCTCCGGTAGGATGCCGGGTGTGTCTTTCCGCCATGAGCTGTTGCTCACCAGTCGTCGCACAGTAGATCTGTGCCGGCTGGGCGGTTGTTGCTGTCGCTGCTGCTGATATCCGAAACGCCGTCCGCTCTTTCCGGACGATCGCTGAGTTCGAGATAGCCGGTGAACCCATGTTCGCCGCCCTTCAGCCCGTTCATGTGTACGAACGCAGGAGCACCCACACATATGTCCCATGACACAACCTCCGCCGCCACCCAGGTCGACGTTCGAGGGCCACGCTTCGCCGCGTGGACAACGACGGTCGTACTCGTACTCGTACTTGCCCTGACCACGTTCAGCACCACAGCAGCCGCTGTTCTGTTGGCAGTTCAGGCAGTCGTCTTCGCGATCGGCGCGGCTCTCGGACCCCGTCGTAGCCCCTACGGCACCGTGTTCGCGACTTTCGTTGCGCCTCGTCTGTCGGCAACCATCGAGCGCGAGCCCGTCGCACCACTGAAGTTCGCGCAACTCGTCGGATTCGTCTTCGCCGCCGTGGGAGTGCTCGGCTTCGCGCTCGGAGCACCCGTTGTCGGCGCAGTCGCCACCGGATTCGCGCTGTTCGCCGCGTTCTTGAACGCGGCGTTCGCGTTCTGCCTCGGTTGCCAGATCTACCCACTCGTGGCGCGTTTCCGGACACAATCCGCTCGCGCCTGACGCATCACCCTCCACTGACCGAAGTAAAGAAAGATCGAAAGGAAACCCATGGCCCGCTCCGACGTCCTGGTCTCTGCCGACTGGGCCGAGCAGAACCTGAACGCCCCGAAGACCGTCTTCGTCGAGGTAGACGAAGACGCGAGCGCCTACGACGGCGGTCACATCGAAGGCGCAGTGAAGCTCGACTGGCGCAAGGACCTTCAGGATGCGGTTCGCCGCGACTTCCTGGGTCAGGATCAGTTCTCGGATCTGCTCTCGTCAAAGGGCATCTCCAACGACGACACCATCGTTCTCTACGGCGGAAACAACAACTGGTTCGCCGCGTACGCGTACTGGTACTTCAAGCTGTACGGCCACAAGGACGTCAAGCTCATCGACGGTGGACGCAAGAAGTGGGAACTCGACGGCCGTCCCCTCTCGAAGGATGTCGTCACCCGCGAGACGACCCAGTACCGCGCCGAGGCTCCCGACCTGTCGATTCGCGCATTCCGCGACGAGGTCATCGACGCCATCGGAAACAAGAACCTGATCGACGTGCGTTCGCCCGACGAGTTCTCCGGCAAGATTCTCGCGCCCGCACACCTCCCGCAGGAGCAGGCGCAGCAGCGCGGACACGTCCCGAGCGCCATCAACATCCCGTGGAGCACCACTGCCAACGAGGACGGCACGTTCAAGGACGACGACGCACTAGAGGCGCTCTACAAGGAAAAGGGCTACGACGACGGCAAGGCAACCATCGCCTACTGCCGCATCGGCGAGCGCTCGAGCCACACGTGGTTCGTGCTGAAGGAACTACTCGGCAAGTCCGACGTGAAGAACTACGACGGCAGCTGGGTGGAGTACGGCTCCCTCGTCGGAGCACCGATCGAGTTGGAGGTTCACTGACATGTGTGGCGCACCAGTACAGGGCCAGACCATTCCGGCAGGCGTCGACGTGGAGAAGGAAACGGTCATCACCGGCCGTGTCCTCGCCACTGACGGCGAACCCGTAGGCGGCGCTTTCGTGCGTTTGCTCGACGGGACCGGCGAATTCACGGCAGAGGTCGTGGCGTCGGGAACCGGGGATTTCCGCTTCTTCGCAGCGCCGGGCACCTGGACGCTGCGGGCGCTGTCGGCGTCGGGCAACGGCCAGGCCGACATCGCTCCCCAGGGTGCAGGCATCCACTCGGCGGACGTGACCGTCGGAGTCTGACCTTTTCGTAGAACGACGGAGCCCCGCACCCAATGGGTGCGGGGCTCTTTCTGTCTCCTGGCGTGTTGGCCTGCCCCCGGGGATTGACCGAATGACTCATTCGGTCACCCCAGGGTCAGCGAGTTCAGCCCTGCGACGTCTCCGGAACGATGTCAGTCGACGGATCGGTCGTGCGCTCGGGAACTGTGGAGTACTGCGGCGGGAAGACTCCGGGTGGCACGATTCCGAGCGATTCCAGGAACGCTCCGAGGTCACTGTCGCGGGTGCGTGTGCCCGGCGTCGGCAATGCCTGCGGATCGGGCTCGCGCGCCGCTTCGGGCAACTGCTGCGCATCCGGCTCCGGAGCCGGGTCCACCTCGGACGGGGCGAGGGGCGCGTCGTCGACGTTCTTCTTCTCGCGCTCGGTCTGTGCCAGGTCGGTCACCCAGGCGACGATCTTCTCGCTCTCCCATTCGCGACCGTCTCCCGGATTGTTGTTCCAGTACAGGAGATGCTGCAGGAACCCGATGAAGATGTACGGGCCGATGGCGACGTCGACGATCCCCTTGTTGTTCTCGACGAGTCCGACGCCTTCTCGGTGAAGCTTCTCGCGGACTTTGTCGGCGCCCGGTCCCATCGCCCAGTTCAGATCGTCGAGCAACTGATCGGGAGTCAGCTGAGCCCATGCTTTCTGCTCGTCCACCTCGTACAGGCGATCGGACACCTTGAGCAGAACCTCGAGCAGCGTCTCGTCGGAGTCGAGCCAATTCTTGTTCGTCGCGATGTCCACGATGGCGCGAGTGGCGATCGAGGCGACGGTACGCGCAAAGTCTGCGAGGGTCTGAATCGGATTGAGCACGGTCAACCGCATCTGGCCCAGAACGCCGAGGGCCAACTGCAGCGCGACGATGTTGTCCGGAGCATCACACGCAAGGTCGTACGGCCTGCACGACCACGTCACCTTGTCGTTGAGTGTCCCGTAGTCCTTCGGTGTCTGCGACTGGAAACCACCGTTGGTCGGGCCGGGTTCGTCGAAGTTCGGCACACCGGCCGGACGGTACGGGGCACCGATCATCACGACGCCTGCAATGTCGTCGCCCGCGACGAGCGCGTCCGGATCTCGATGTCCGATGTCCATCGACACGCGCTCGATGACCTCGCCGCCGACGCTGTAGCCGAGCAGGACAAATTTCGTCGCGTCTCCGCATTTGGTCTTGTACTCGTCCAGCAGGCGATTGGTCGCGGCGATTCCTTCGGCGACCGAGTCCTGATACGTCGGCACGTCGGAGAGTATGTCCACACCGTAGGTGGATGCGTACGGAACGTAGAGCCATCCGACGGAACCTGGGTTGTTCGCGCTGGCTTGGCCGGCAGGCAGTGTGACATTTCCCACCCAGTTCGACAGCGGTGAGCGCGGCTCCTCGTTGAGAGGATCGCGATCCGACTCGGAGTCGGTCGCGCCAGTCACAGCCAACATCAGAACGTCGGGGCAATCCTGCGCGTAGTTGTTCGGATCGATATTCGGTCCGTCCGAGGACCCCGAGGAACCGCTCTCAGCCGAACCCGTCACCGAAGAGCCGGAGCCTGGAGCCGCTGACGCTGCCGAGGGCACTACCAGGAGCAACGCCGCTGCCATCGCCGTGGAAACAGATAACAACGAGCCAGCACGAAAATGGCGCGGCATGAACAGGTCCTTCCCCAGTACCGGAAAAATGTCGAGACACACATCAGCGCCGGGCCGAACATTCCCCGAGCCCGACGCTCAGGTGGAAAGGTACCGTGTCGAACGCCACTTGTAGACACACAATGTACAAGCGACCATTCGCGCGGTTGATCATTGGGACAAGCCACTATTGCGTTGCCGAGGACACAGGACCGCATTTCGGTCGGCGGTCGAACTAGGTCTAAACTCCAACTCGTGGTCATCTTCTTCGAGGTCCTGCTTGCGCTTGCCGCAGTCGCCATCATCGCGTTCTCGCTTTACGTCGTCTACCGCCTGGTCACCGACGAATCGTGAGTGAGCCCGCCGCCGACGGAACGGACGGCACTCGGTCCGCCAACGACGCAATCGCCGAGGCCGCCGACAAGTTCGCGTCCTCGTCGACGCGCAACATTCCGACCCTCCCTGACCTTCCGCATCCCGAGGACACCGCGAACCTGCGCCTCGGTCCGGACCTGAACCCAGCCTTGCTAGCCCTGCTGCCCCTGGTCGGCGTGTGGCGCGGCGAAGGTGAAGGCCGCGACCCGGAGTCGGGTCAGGAATACGCATTCGGTCAGCAGATAGTCGTATCTCACGACGGCGGTGCCTACCTGGTCTGGGAATCTCGGTCGTGGCGTGTGGACTCCGACGGCAACTACGCGCACCCCGACCTCCGCGAAGCGGGGTTCTGGCGAATCAGTGGTGGCGACGGCCCCAAGGGCAGCGAGAACGAAGAGGTCATCGAGTTCCTGTTGACGCACAGCACCGGCGTCGTCGAACTCTTCTACGGCCATGCGCTCAACCAGTCGTCGTGGGAGCTCGCAACCGACGTAGTGATCCGATCCACCTCCGGCGCCCTTGTCGGCGGCGCAAAGCGTCTGTACGGGATCGTCGAAGGTGCGGATCTGGCGTACGTCGAAGAGCGTATCGGCGCAGACGGCGAGCTCGCACCGCGTCTGTCTGCCCGCCTCGTCCGCTACATCGGCTGATCCGCTTCCGATCTCCTCGGCCAATCAACGGCTGCAACGGGTACACATGCGAACGGCCCCCGAACCATACCTGTGTTTCTCAGGTCTCGGTCGGACGGACCGAGGGCTCGGGGGCCGGGTAGCTGCCTGGGATTCGCTCGCCGCTCGCGCGGTGGTGAATCCGTCAGCGGTAGCGGCTAGCGGGCAGCCACCTCACGCGTCCTAGAGTTATGCAACTTCAGACCACCTCCTCTCTCGTGTAAGGCCAAAGTACGCCCGGATTCGGCGCTCCGCAAAGGATTATTCTGTCGGCGAACCGAGCAACTCGATCACCTGGTCAGCACGGGTGTCCGGCGGTAATCGATGCGTCACGACCACCACCGAACGGGCGGGGTCGACCAGTCCCCCGTCGCTGTCGAGCAGTTGGCGAAGCAATCGCGCGCCGCTCACGTCGTCGAGGTGTTCGGTCGGTTCGTCGAGCAGCAAGACGGGCGCGTCGGACAGAAGCGCACGCGCCAGGAGGAGGCGTCGACGCTGGCCACCGGACACCGCGCCGGCACCGCCCACCAATGTGGTGTCGACCCCGTCCGGCAACGCGGCGATCCAGTCCCCCGAGCCGACCGATTTCAGCGCACCGAGCGCCTCGTCCCTCGTCACATCACCGCGGACGACACGGAGGTTCTCCAGAATGGACGTCTCGAACAGGTGTGCATCCTCGGCGAAGAACCGCGCCCCCTCGATCTGCGCGGACGATGGAATCAGCCCCGCAAGGCCCATGAGCAGCGTCGTCTTGCCCGATCCACTTGGTCCGACGACGGCGACCCGGCTGCCGCGTGGCAACGCGTTCAGCTGAGACGCTGCGCCCTCCGCAGTCGGCCGGGCAAGTTTCCTCTCGCGGGCGTGACCACGCCCCTGAGGTTCCGCGGCGTCGAGCAACGCCACGATCCGCGTCGCTGCGGACCCTGCCCGGGTCCATGCAACCGCCGCCGACGGCAACACCGACGCCGCCTCGAATGCCGCAAGGGGAACGAGCACGATGATCGCGAGGGCCATCGGCGTCATCCCGCCTTCGGTCCCTCCTGTCGGACCGAACAGCGTGATTCCGACGAGAAGAGATCCGAGCACGGACGCGCCGATGGACAACGGCAGTGCGGCGTCGGCAAATGCGCCTGGCCGCGTTGCCCGGTCGCGGGCGGACACCGACGCACGATTGGCCGCTTTCGCCTCCGCGAGAGTGGAGTCGAGCCTGCCTGCCACCCGCAACTCCGCGCCGTGATCGAGCGCACGGACAGCCGCTTCGGTGAACGCCGTTCTGGCCGCCGAGCCTTCGTTCTCCCTGATTCTCGAGGCCCGTCCTGCGAGAACCGGCGCGGCCACACCCGCAACGAGTAACGCAGCAAAAAGAATCAGTGCTGCGGCGGGAGAGACGAACGCCAGCACGGCCGTGGACGCGACCATCAGAATCGCCGACACGAAGATGGGCACGACGGCTCGTACGACCACGTCACCGAGAGCGTCGATGTCTGCTCCCGCCCTGGCCATGAGCTCGCCGCGGCGCAGCGTCGACGTGGCTGCAGGCGCACCGTCGGCGAGGCGTTCGTAGAGACGAGTACGGCCGGACGTCATCCCGCGCAGGGCCGTGTCGTGAGTAGCCAAGCGCTCGAGGTATCGGAACACGCCGCGTGAAATCCCAAGTGCGCGTACAGCAACGACGGCGACGGTCAGGTCGAGAACCGGCGGCATCTGCCACGCGCGCGTGATCAACCATGCCGACACCGCGGCGAGGGTGAGAGCGCTTCCCAGAGCCGCGACGCCCGCGGTTACTGCGATTGCGACTCTGGCCGGTCGCAGCTCGAACAGCCCGAGGGCTCTCGGGAGGTCACCGAACATGATGTGCGCCTATCTGCACGATCGAGTCAGCACATGCGAGAACGGCGGGACGATGCCCGACGATCACCACCGTCCGGCCCTGCGCCGCGACGGCTCGTATCGCGGCCAGCACACGAGCTTCGGCGATCTCGTCGAGATGCGCTGTGGGCTCGTCCAGCAGCATCACGGGGGCACGCGAGGTGAGAACACGCGTCAGGGCAAGTCGCTGCAGTTCTCCGAGCGACAGGCCTACTCCCCCGGTGCCCACCTCGGTGTCCCAGCCGTCGGGTAGCCTGCGGAGTACGTCGTCGAATCCAGTTGCTGTGCAAATCCTTTCGAGAGTATCGGGGTCAGGACGAGTTCCGGTCAGGACGAGATTTGCGTCCAAGCTCCCCGGGAGCAGCACGGGCCGTTGAGGTAGCCACGCAACCTGATCCCACCACGACCTCGGCTCCAGATCCCTCAGGTCGTGCCCACTCACTCGAACCGAGCCCGAACTCGGAGCAGTCAGACCCAGAACGACGCTCAGCACTGTCGATTTTCCGGCGCCGTTCGGTCCGGCCAGCACGGTCACCGAGCCGGGCGCGAACTCGGCCCTGACGCGGTACGGAGCACTGCCACCGCGGGCATCCACCGAGACATTCTCGAGCTCGATTCGAGCCCCCTCGGCG
This sequence comes from Rhodococcus sp. P1Y, assembly GCF_003641205.1. NCBI lineage: Bacteria > Bacillati > Actinomycetota > Actinomycetes > Mycobacteriales > Nocardiaceae > Rhodococcus > Rhodococcus sp. P1Y. The sequence continues at coordinate 2,036,566 of NZ_CP032762.1, read as the reverse complement.
TCGACGACCGCGGAACCTGTGCCGCTGGCCCTCGGGCGATCCAGAATCGCGAAAGCTCTGCCGGCGGCGACGACTCCGTCTTCGGCCGCGTGGAACTGTGCTCCGACGCGGCGTAGCGGAACATAGACCTCGGGGGCCAGAACGAGTGCGATGATGCCTGCTTCGAGCGCCATGTCGCCGAACACGAGGCGCAAGCCGATACTTACCGCAACGAGCGCAACGCAGAGGGTCGCAAGCAGTTCGAGCACCATCGACGACAGGAACGCGATCTTCAGCGCCCGCATGGTCGCTCGCCGATGAGCGTCACCGAGTGCGCGTACGCGTGCTCCCGGACCGTTCTCCCGGCCCAGGGCGCGCAAGGTGGGAAGGCCCGCGAGCAGATCGAGCAACTGGGCCGACAGCCTCGTCATCGACTCCAGAGTGTTCTCGGCTCTGCCCTTGGTCAGCAACCCGATCAAGATCATGAAGACCGGTATGAGCGGCAACGTGACGAACACGATCGCAGCCGACGTCACATCCTGTGCAGAAATTGCCAGGAGCGTGATCGGCGTCAACGTCGCAGCCAGCACCAACGCCGGCACGTAGCCCGTCAGGTACGGCGCAAGACCGCCCAGAGCCCTGGTCACGACGGTAGCGATCGCCTCACGTTCGGCGTCGAGCTCCCGCGGGTCCAGGTGCGACGCCGCTGCCAGCACATCGTTCTCGAGTTCCTCCACGACTCTGGACGCGGCTCGGTGTCCGTATCGAGATTGAAACCATGCCGTCGACGTGCGAACTACGATGGCTCCGAACATGATCCAAAGCTGGGGCGCCCAATCTGCCACTGCGCGTGCGTCGGAGGTGATGACGCCAGCCAATACGGTGCCGAGCATGACCGCCGTCGTGATGATCGCCGCGGTGTCCACCAGCGCCAGCGCGACGATCATGACCAGGTACCGACGGGCGGGGCGCGAGTAGCGCCACAACCTCGGGTCGACGGGACCCCGTGAGGTGGTGGTCACTTGGTGCGACCGAGTGACAATCCGATCGAGTCCGGGATGTGCGCTGCGCCGATACGCTTGCGGAACACCCAGTAGGTCCACGCCTGATATCCCATGACGACCGGTGCCATGAAGGCTGCCGCCCAGGTCATTACCTTCAACGTGTACGGGCTCGACGACGCATTGTCGATGGTGAGGCTGTAGGAGGCGTCGGTCGTCGAGGGCATGACGTTGGGGAACAGAGACGCGAACAGCAGGACCACGACCGCGATGATTGCGACGGTGGTGAACACGAACGCCCACCCCTCCCGAACTCGCGCGGTCAGTGCTACCACTGCGATCAGCGATACCGCCGCGAGGCCGACCAGAATCCAGGTCCAGGACTTGCCATAGGCCAACTGCGTCCACAACGCGAATCCACCGCCGACGACGACCGCCGGAATCGATAGTCTCGCTGCCAATTTCACTGCATCCGAGTGGACGTCGCCCGAGGTCTTCAGCGCGATGAACACCGCGCCGTGCAACGCGAACACCAGTGCCATGGTGGCGCCGCCGAGGAGTGCGTACGGCCCGAGCAGGTCGAAGAACCCAGCTGTGACTTTCTTGTTCTCGTCGATCGCCACCCCGCTGACGATATTGGCGAAGGCAACTCCCCACAGCACCGCGGGGACCCAGGATCCGATACCGATTCCGATGTCGCACCGCCGGCGCCAGACGGGATCGTCGATCTTGCCCCGATACTCGATGGCGCAGATGCGCAGAATCAGGGCCACAAGGATGAGCAGCAACGGAAGATAGAAGCCCGAGAACAACGTCGCGTACCACTCGGGGAACGCCGCGAACAGCGCTCCACCGGCGGTGATGAGCCAGACCTCGTTGCCGTCCCAGACCGGCCCGATGGTGTTGAGTACGGCCCGGCGCCGCCTTTCCCCCAGCTCGGCATCCTGGTGGCGACCGAATACCGGCATCAACATCCCGACACCGAAGTCGAAGCCTTCGAGTACGAAGTATCCGACGAACAGGAACGCTATCGCGACAAACCAGACTTGTTCGAGTCCCATGGTCTTCTTTCCCTAGTACGCGAACGAGAGTTGTTCGGAATCTTCGTCTTCGGAGTCCACTTCCGCATGCGGATGTGCGTCGTGCTCGAGCGGGCCCTCCACGACGTAGCGGCGGATGAGGAAGAACCACACACACCCGAGGGCCGCGTAGAGCACGGTGAACGTCACGAGCGAGGCCACGACCAATCCCACTGGATGATCCGACACCCCTTGGTCCACGGTGAGCCTGATCTGATCGATTCCGTTCAGGTTCGGTGCCACCACCCAGGGTTGACGGCCCATTTCGGTGAAGATCCAGCCTGCACTGTTGGCGAGGAACGGCGTCGGGATGGCTGCGAGGCTGAGCCACGAGAACCACCGCTGATCAGGGACGCGGCCACCCCTGGTCACCCACAGACCGGCCAGCGCCAACAGCGCCGATCCTGCTGCGAGGCCGATCATCATGCGGAACGCCCAGTACGTGACGAACAGGTTCGGCTTGTAGTTTCCGGGTCCGAACTGCTGCTCGTACTGCTCCTGGAGTTGGTTGACGCCCTGCACCGTCGCACCGAAGTCGTTCTCGGCGAGGAACGAGGTCAAGCCCGGTATCGAAATCAAGTGGGTGACCGATTCGCAGTTGTTGTGCGTACCGACGGTCAGAAGCGAGAAGGAGGCACCGGTTTCCGTGTCGCACAACGATTCCGCCGATGCCATCTTCATCGGCTGTTGCTCGAACATCAGCTTGCCCTGAATGTCGCCGGTGATCGCGAGCGCACCACCCGCAACGATCATGACCACGAACGACAGTCGCGCTGCGGGGCGGAACATGCTGCGCGAGTTCTCGGATTTGCCCTTGCGTGCCTCACGGACCATCCACCAGCCCGAGATTCCCGCAACGAACGTGGCGGCGGTCAGGAACGCACCCGCGACCGCGTGCGGAAAAGCTGCGAGCGCAGTGCTGTTGGTCATCAACTCCCAGATGCTCGTGAGTTCCGCGCGACCGGTGTCCGGGTTGTACCGCGCACCGACCGGGTGCTGCATCCACGAGTTGGCTGCGATGATGAAGTATGCGGATGCGTTGACGCCGATGGCGACGAGCCAGATCGTGGCCAAGTGAACAAGTTTCGGGAGGCGTCCCCAACCGAATATCCACAGACCCAGGAATGTGGACTCGAGGAAGAACGCGACGAGCCCTTCCAGCGCCAGGGGCGCTCCGAACACGTCACCGACGAAGCGAGAGTACTCACTCCAGTTCATGCCGAACTGAAATTCCTGCACGATTCCGGTCGCGACGCCGAGCGCGAAGTTGATGAGGAACAGCTTGCCGAAGAACTTCGTCAGTCGATACCAGGAGTCTTTCTTGGTGATGACCCACATCGTCTGCATCGCCGCGACGATCGGCGCAAGACCGATTGTCAGCGGCACCAGAATGAAGTGGTAGACGGTGGTGATTCCGAACTGCCACCGCGAGACGTCCAAGGCGTCCATGACTACTCCGAACTTTTCGGCCCGCGGGAAGATTCCGCTGCTTACGGGCGTGCCCCAGCAAGTTCGAGAGTACTACTACGTGTAGTAGTAGCTCAAGCGTCGGAGACCTCGTCGCCGATGGTCTCCACCGCCGTATCGACCATCGACCGGACGTCGTCGGCGATCGACGGCACCGGCAGTACGACCCCGTTCAGCGAGACGACCCTTGCAGCGAGAGTAATGCTCGAGATCAACCAAACACCATCTGCGGCAATGAGATCCGCAGGGAAAACGTCCGACCGCTCACAGTCGAATCCTTTGTCCGAGGCGACCTGAAACAACGCCTCCACTGTCGTCCCCGAGAGGATTCCATGCTCTGCCGGTGGTGTGATGAGTGTCTTACCGCGCGCGAGCACCACGGTCGAGCGAGGACCTTCCAGAACGCGCCCTTCACTGCTCGTGTAGATCACGTCGTCGGCCCCGAGACGCGCGGCGTGCCGTAACGCAGCCATGTTCGTCGCATACGACAACGTCTTCGCCCCGAGCAGCTGCCAGGGGGCTTGTGCGGCAAAATCCACCGAATAGCCACGGGCCAGGGTGATGGCTGCCACGCCGTCGGCGCGAGCCCGAGTCACTCGCTCGTGCAGCGGCCCCACCGTGGCATACCCCGTCGGCTCACCGCCCCCTTCGCGGCCACGACTCAGCACCAGCCGCAGCGCACCCTCGTCATCTGAAGTTCTCGTCCACTCGTCGACGGCTAGGCCGACAACAAGCCGCCAATCGTCCCGATCCGGCGTCGGCAGATCCAACGCCGCCGCCGACGCAAGCAACCTGGCCAGGTGAAGTTCCACACCACACGGCGCCCCACCGCGCACGAGAATCGTCTCGAACACCCCGTCCCCACGCACAGCGGCCAGGTCATCGGCGTACAGAAGCGGCGCATCCGGATCGTGAACCTGCCCGTCCAGGGTGACAACTACTCGCTCCGACATACGTCCAGCCTACGATGGAAGCCGTGTCCGATACCGCCATGATCCGCCTGAGCCCTCTTCTCACCCTTCCCGACGCGGTGCCGTCACCGGAGGACACAGTCGACAGCGCCGTGGCGTGGCACTACGGCAATCCGTTCGGCGAGCAACGCGACGCGACGTCGAAGGCGGCCGTCATCGACCGATCGAACCGTTTCGTCATCGCGATAGGTGGCGAGGAACGGTTGACCTGGCTCAACACGATCTCGAGCCAACTCGTCTCGAACTTGCCCGACGGTCACTCCGCGGAGAATTTGTCGCTCGACGTCAACGGCCGCGTAGAGCATCACTTCGTCCAGACCGACTTGGACGGGATCACCTGGATCGACACCGAAGCGTCGACCGGCCCCGATTTGCTGGCATTTCTGAAGAAGATGGTGTTCTGGTCGAAGGCCGAACCGCGCGAGGGCAGCGAACTTGCCGTGCTTTCGCTGCTCGGAGCGGATTCCGCGCGCGTCCTCGACGCCCTCGGTGTATCGGTCCCCACCGAGAACTACGATGCCACCGCTCTGAGCGGCGGCGGCTTCGTCCGCCGGATGCCGTGGCCGGGCCCCAACGCGTTCGACCTGTTGGTTCCCCGTCCCGCATTGGCGGAGTGGTTCACGAGACTGCGCGACGCCGGTGCGACACCAGCCGGAACCTGGACGTTCGACGCCCTTCGTGTCGAGTCGATCAGGCCTCGTGTCGGTGTCGACACCGACGAGAAGACGATCCCTCACGAGGTGCGGTGGATCGGTGGAGTGACCGATCCAGGGGCAGTACACCTCGAGAAGGGCTGTTACCGCGGCCAGGAGACAGTGTCGCGCGTGCACAACCTGGGCAGGCCCCCTCGCCATCTCGTTCTCCTGCACCTCGACGGATCGGCTGAAGGGCGACCGGAGACCGGTGACGCCATCACTGCAGACGGTCGTACCGTCGGCCGACTGGGGACTGTCATCGATCACTTCGAACTAGGTCCTGTTGCCCTCGCACTGGTCAAGCGAACCGTTCCCGCCGACACCGAACTGGTTGCCGGACCGTGCGCCGCGTCGATCGATCCCGATTCGATCCCGAGCTACGACGACGTGCAGGCAGGGCGGGCCGCAATCGATCGGTTGCGCGGCCGGTGACGGCTCGCGTCGAAGCGGTGTGTGTCGTTCACGCCGACGTGCCCATCGGACGACGCGGGGTCTCCGGCAGCGCCATCGACAAGAGGCCTGTAGACGGCCCGGTCGACGTTCACGAATTGGGCCTAGCCGGTGACCACAGTCGGGATACGAAATTCCATGGCGGGGTTGACCAAGCCGTATACGTGTACGACGAGGCGGAGGCCCAACGCTGGGCCTCCGAACTCGGACGACCGGTCGAGCCGGGCTGGTTCGGGGAGAACCTCAGGACATCGGGAATCGAGGTGACCGACGCCGTTGTCGGCTCGCACTGGCACATCGGCGATGTCGTCCTCGAAGTCACGATCGCCAGAAAGCCGTGCGGGACGTTCGCACGCTGGGTCGACGAGCCGGGTTGGCTGAAGCGGTTCACCGAGCGCGCTGACGTCGGTGCGTACTTCCGGGTCGTCGAACCTGGGACCGTCCAGCGCGGGGCATCGATTCTTCCGGGCCGCGTTCCGGACCACGGGGTGACCGTCAGGGACCTGTTCCGCGGAACCAACCCCGCAGGGTTGGCGAAACTCCTCAGCGCCCCGGGGTTGCCGCCGAAAGTCGAGCGCGACGCGACAGCGGCGTTGAAAAGAAGTACATGAATCGTGACCCTTACCGAGCCTTAAGACATTTACGCAGGTAGAAGGTCCAATGCCCGGTACTGAGATGAAGCAAACATGCGGGACACGGACTCTGTATGAGCATCTGGACGATTCGCGCGCTAGAGTGTGTGCCAGGAAGAAATACCAAATCTAACGGGGCGCCCAAATTTCCCCAGGCCGCCCCGCAAGTCCGCGAGGGGGCAACGCCATGGGCCGAGGCAGGGCTAAGGCAAAGCAGACAAAGGTCGCTCGTGAGCTCAAGTACAGCTCACCGACAACGGACTTGGAGAGTCTGCAAAGAGAGCTCTCCGGAGGTTCGTCCAATTCCCACCGTGGCGGTATCACCTCGGGCGGCATCTCCTCTTCGGACGCGGACGGCTATTCCCGCGTCGAAGAGGATGAATACGAGGACTGGCGACGCTGACCAGCGATTGACATACGACTGAGGGGGAGCCGCGGTGCGGCTCCCCCTCAGTCGTATGTTCGTGCTCGGAAGTGAGCTCCGACGTCAGAAGCGCGGGTGGTTGCCCAGCAGCACGGCGCGCTCAGTCTCGGCGGACTTGTCCGACGACTTCTTGACCGTCCCCAGCGTCCAGCAATCGATGTGGCGAGCCGTCAACACGGCCAGAGCGCGGTCGACGTCCTCGGGCGCAACGATGGCGACCATGCCGACACCCATGTTGAACGTCTGCTCCATTTCGGCGCGCTCGACACGTCCGCGCTGAGCGATGAGCGAGAACACCGGCGCAGGACTCCACGTGGTGCGATCCAACTCAGCGACGAGGCCAGCAGGCATGACGCGGGCCAAGTTGCCCGCGAGTCCCCCACCAGTGACGTGGCAGAAGGTTCGAACGTCGGTCTCCGCAGCCAACGCCAAGCAATCCTTGGCGTAGATCTTGGTGGGCTCGAGCAACTCTTCACCTAGGGTGCGACCGAATTCTTCGACGTGGCCGCCGAGGTCCATGTGATTGATCTCCAGCAGAACCTTGCGCGCCAGCGAGTATCCGTTGGAGTGCAACCCGGACGATCCCATTGCGATGACTACGTCGCCCGGCCGCACGCGATCGGGTCCCAGTACCGCGTCGGCTTCGACGACGCCGACGCCGGTAGCCGACAGGTCGTAGTCTCCGTCTGCCATCAGGCCCGGGTGCTCGGCCGTCTCGCCGCCGAGCAACGCGCAGCCTGCGATGATGCAGCCGTCGGCGATGCCTTTGACGAGCTCGGCCACCATCTCGGGGACGACGCGTCCGACGGCGATGTAGTCCTGCAGGAACAGCGGCTCCGCGCCGCACACGACGAGATCGTCGACCACCATGGCAACCAGGTCGAGCCCGAGTGTGTCGTGCTTGCCCAGAGCCTGTGCGACGGCAATCTTGGTGCCGACGCCGTCCGTGGACGCCGCGAGGATGGGCTCCTTGTAGTCACCCTTGAGCGCGAACAGCCCGGCGAAGCCACCGATGCCGCCCATGACCTCGGGACGGCTGGCCCTCTTTGCGAGCGGCGCGAACAGTTCGACAGCCCGGTCACCTGCGGCGATATCGACACCGGCCGCGGCGTAGGAAGCACCACCCGAGGAGGTTGCGCGGGGTGGTCGGGTTTCCTCGGTCATGCGGCTCCAGCCTTGTGTTCGTGATCGTTGCGCGATTTTTGCGCGCAATTGCGGTCTAACGGTACCGGAGAGCCCGTTCATGGGGTGCTTCGCGGCGCCTACACCGTCGGAATCGCCGCCAACAGCCGCTTGGTGTAGTCCTCCTCCGGCGACCGGAGGATCTTCCACGGCGTCCCCATCTCCACGAGACCGCCGTCCTTGAGCACCGCCACCTGATGCGACACCCGATCCACGACCGCAAGGTCGTGACTGACGAACAGGCATGCGAACCCGAATTCCTGCTGCAGCCCCTCGAACAGATCGAGCACCGCAGCTTGAACGGACACATCGAGCGCGGATGTCGGCTCATCCGCGACCAGCAGGTCCGGCTGCAGCACGAGAGCTCTCGCCAAACTGATCCGCTGGCGCTGTCCGCCCGACAGCTCGTGCGGGTATCGCTTCTCGGTTCCCGACGGCAGCTGGACGGCGTCGAGGAGCTCTCTCGTCCTGGCCGTGATGGCGTCGCTACTGCCGTACTTGTGCACCACCATCGGTTCGGCAATACATTGCCCCACGGTCAAGCGCGGATTCAACGACGTCGCCGGGTCCTGGAAGACGAACCCGAATCGCTTGCGCAACGGCCGCAACTGTCGCTGGGACATGCCGGAGAGCTCCTGACCCATCACCGTCACCGTCCCACTGGTCGGTTTTTGCAGTGCTGCGACACATCTACCGATGGTCGACTTTCCCGAACCCGATTCGCCGACGAGCCCCAGGGTCTCACCACGGTGAATGTCGAAGGACACGTCGTCGACAGCACGGAACGCCTTGCTGCCGACGCCACCGCCGAACTGGACGACGAGGTCTCGCACTCTAAGAACCGGCTCGCCCGACTTGTCCACGAATTTGTCCGATGCTGCGGGAGCGAGTTTCGGCACCGCGGCGAGGAGCTTTTTGGTGTAGTCCTCCTTCGGACTGTCGAACAGCTCGCGCACCGGAGCTTCCTCGACGACCGTGCCGTGGTTCATCACCACGACCCTGTCGGCGAGGTTCGATACCACTCCCATACTGTGCGTGATCAGCACAATTGCGCAGCCCAGGCGGTCTCGCAGATCCCTGAGCAAGTCGAGGATCTCCGCTTGGACTGTGACGTCGAGAGCCGTTGTCGGCTCGTCGGCGATGATGACCTTCGCCTCGCAGGAAATTGCGATAGCGATCATGACGCGCTGCTTCTGGCCGCCCGAGAGTTCGTGGGGGTAGTACCCGAACCGTTGCTCCGGATCGGGCAGTCCGACCATCGTCAGCAGTTCGACGGCGCGAGCCTTGGCTGCCTTCTTGTCCATGCGTTTTCCGTCGTCACGTGGGTGCGCACGCAGTGCCTCCACGATCTGAAATCCGACGGTGAACAGTGGGTCGAGTGCGCTTCCCGGCTCCTGGAAGATCATCGAGATCGACTGGCCGCGAAGCTTTTCCCACGCCTTGTCCGATAGCTCGGTCACCTCGGTTCCGCCGAGTACGACGGATCCGGCCACCCGAGCTGTATCGGGCAGAAGCCCGATCGCAGACCGCACGCTGACCGACTTGCCCGAGCCCGACTCCCCCACGACGGCAAGCACTTCACCCGGCCGGACCTCGAACGACACCTCCGTGACGGCGTCGACGTCGCCGCTGTCGGTAGAGAAGGTGACGGAAAGCCCCGTGAGCTTCAACGCCGCGTCGGTCATGCCTTCACCCTCTTCTTTCGTGTACGGAGAAGCGGATTCATCGTTTCGCTTGCGCTCTCGCCGACCATCGTCATACCGAGAACAATCAACACGATGCCGAGACCCGGGAACACCGAAGTCCACCAGATGCCGTTGGAGATATCGGGCAGAGCCTTGTTGATGTCGTATCCCCATTCCGATGCCGACGTCGGTTCGATCCCGAAGCCGAGGAATCCGAGGCCGGCGAGAGTCAGGATTGCCTCGGCCGCGTTCAGCGTGATGATGACCGGGAGAGTCTGAACTACGTTGGACAGGATGTGCCGGAACAGGATTCGAACCGTGCTGGCACCGGTCACGCGAGCGGCGTCGACATAGGGTTCGGTCTTGACGGCAACCGTCGCATTGCGTACGACGCGGAAGTACTGCGGAACGAAGATCGCCGTGATCGCGATGGCAGCCGAGGCGATACCACCGAAGCTGCTCGACTGACCTCCCGCGACGACGATCGAGATGACAACCGCCAGAAGCAACGACGGAAACGCGTACATCGCGTCCATGAACAGCACGAGAACTCGATCGAACCACCGACCGATGTAGCCCGACGCCAATCCGAGCGGAACTCCGATCACGATGGACAGGATCAACGAACTTGCGATGACCATCAATGCTGTTCGAGCACCGTAGATCACTCGCGAGAATACGTCTTCCCCGCGCACCGACGTACCGAAAATGTGCTGCGCGGACGGCGCCGACTGACGCGCAAATTCTCCGCCGTCGTCACTTGTCTGCGAAAAGCCGTACGGTGCCAGCAACGGCGCGAACACTGCAGCGAGGATGAAGATCGCCATCAGTACCAGCCCGACGATCAATGTGGCCCGTTGCACGCCGGACGTGGAACGCACAAATGCAAGACCAGGAAATCCGCGACGATGCGGCCGGCCTGCATCGACCTGTGCGAGAACAACTTCGGTACTCATCTAGAACCTCACTCTCGGGTCGATGAGTGCCACGATCGCGTCGGTGACGAAGCTGACGACGGCGACGACCAGAGCAAGAAAAGTCACGATTCCTTGCACGGCGACGAAGTCTCGTGCGCTGAGGTAACGCGCGAGTTCGTACCCGAGACCCTTCCACTCGAACGTCGTCTCCGTCAGTACCGCTCCGCCGAGCAGCGTCGCGATCTGCAGACCCATCACCGTGACGATCGGGATCATCGCGTTGCGGAATGCGTGCCGCAGCGTGACGGTCCGGCTGCTCACACCACGTGCCCTGGCCGCTTCGACGTAGCCGGACTGCAGCGTCTGCAGAAGGTTCACTCGCACCAGCCGGAGAAAGACCCCTGCCGTGAGCAAGCCGAGTGCAATGGCCGGCAGTACCGCATGTTTCAGAACGTCACCCGTGTACGCCGGTTCGCCGTACAACACCGAGTCGATCAACAGGATGTTGGTTTTCGGCGAGACGTTCTGCAATGCCAGTTCGACATTCGTGCTTGCGCGACCCGCGACCGGTAGCCAGCCCAACTTCACCGCGAACAGCAGTTTGAGCAACATACCGACAAAGAACACCGGTGCTGCGTACGCCAGAATCGCGAAGATCCGAAGCGAGGCGTCGCCGAACCGGTCACGGTGGGTCGCTGCGAAGAACCCCAGCGGCACACCCACGAGGAATGCAACGAGCAACGCCCAGAACGCGAGTTCCAAGGTGGCGGCGCCGTTCACGAGCAACACGTCGGCGATTTCCCGATTGTCCGTCGCGGACTTTCCGAAGTCGCCCGTGAGCAGACCCTTCAGATACTCCCAGTACTGCGTCAATATCGGACGGTCGTATCCGGCCTCGGCTTTACGTTGAGCGATCTGCTCGGCGGGCAGCCGCCCTCCGAGTGCCGCGGTGATCGGATCGCCGATCACGCGCATGAGAAAGAAGACAACGGTGACCAGAATCCACGCCGTCGGGATGATCAGCAGGAATCTGATCCCGAGATAGCGAGCGAGCGCGCCGTATCGTGACGGCGCGCTCGCTTGCTGGACGAGCTTCTCGTTGTTGCCTTCCACTCCGCTGACAGGCGCGGTAGTGGGCACGGCGTCAGCCTCGTGCGAGTGGTGTGAAACGGAACTTGAACGACGCATCGAGGGTGTCGTCGACACCGCTGATCTCGTCGACCGACACCGCGATCTGCTTGCCCTCGAGCAGCGGAAGCGTCGGGATGTAGTTGGTGGCGAGCTCGGTCTGAATGTCGCCGATGACCTCCATGCGTTCGGCTTCGTCCGTCGTCGTACGTTCCTTGTCGAGAAGCGCCGTGATCGCCGGGCTTTCGAAGTGCGACTGCAGGAAGTTGTCCGGTGCGAAGAACGGCGTCAGGTAGTTGTCGGCGTCCGGGAAGTCCGGGAACCAGCCCAGCTGATACACCGGGTAGGCGTCGGCGACGCGTTCCTTGTTGTACGTGGTCCACTCGGTCGACTGCAGGTTGACGTCGAACAGCCCCGTTGCGTCGAGCTGGCTCTTGATCGCAGCATATTCCTCGGACGAGCTCGAACCGTAGTGGTCCGGGTTGTACTGCAGATTGAGCTGAACGGGCGTCGCAATGCCTGCGGCACTGAGGAATCCGGCAGCGTCCTCCCTGTTCGGGGTTTCGCCGTAGACATCGCCGAAGGCCTTGTTCGAGCCGTCGAGACCGGAAGGAACCACCGAGTAGAGCGGGGTGAAGGTGCCCTTGTAGACGCCATCCGAGAGTGCCTGCCGGTCGACCGATGCCGCAATTGCTTTGCGCACGGCCAACTTCTGCTCGGGTGTGTCGCCGGGCATCGTGTTCATGTTGAACACCATGTAGCGGCTTTCTCCACCAGGTCCCTCGTGGACCGTCAATCCGTCGACGCTATCGAGAGAATCGATGTCGGTCGGTGTGAGCGAACGCCACGCAACGTCGATCGCCTTGTTCTGGATGTCGAGCTTGAGGTTGTCCGAACTGGTGTAGTACTTGAGCGAGATGTTCGACGTGCTCGGCGCGCCCAGAATTCCCTTGTAGTCACCGTTCGCGGCGAAGCTCACGAGGCCGTTCTTGTCATAGCTGCCGATCGAGAATGGACCCGCGAACGGCTTGCCCGCGACGATCGCGTCGTCATCGAGAACCGCATCGGCCGGGAATACCGTCTGGTCGACGATCGGGCCCGCAGGCGTCGCAAGTATCTGCGCGAATGTCTGGTCGTTCGGTGTCTTCAGTGTGAACTCGACGGTCTTCTCGTCGGGAGTTGCAACACTGTCGAGGTTGGTGAGCAGCGATGCCGGCCCGTTCGGATCATTGATGGCCACGATGCGATCGAACGAGAACTTGACACTCTCGCTGGTGAGCGCATTACCGTTGGCGAACGTGAGATCGTCCTTCAGGGTGCAGGTGTAGACGGTCGGCTCGCTGAATTCGCAACTTTCGGCGGCGTCCGGTTCGAGCTCGGAGCTGCCCGGAGCGAAGTTCATCAGGAATGGGTAAACCTGATTCATGATCATGAAAGAACCGTTGTCGTACGAACCTGCGGGGTCGATCGACGTGACCTGATCGGTGGTTCCGACGGTGATGGTGTCGCCACCACCGTCGCCACTCGACGCCGCATTGTCGTCCGTTCGGCCCGAGCCGCATGCGGCCACGGCCAGCACCACTGCGGATGTAGCCGCAATGCCGACGAACGTTCTGGTGAACCTGGAACTGCGACCGTTACCGGGCGACAGGATCATCTGTATGCCTCAATCTGTTCGGTTGTCCGTACTTGTTCCGGACGTTACCGATCAGCTGTTTCGAATATGTGGCAAACAGGAAACGCGGCAAACATTTTTGCGAGCGAGGGCGTCAGGGACGGCTCAGCGCACTCACGTTCGCGTTGGTGGGATCACTGCTCTGTCCCGCCGCTGTTGCCAGCATCCCTTCCAGTACGTGCTTGCCCAGGGCGTTGTCCGCCGGAAGCTCGATGGGGTACTTACCCGTGAAACAGGCTGTGCAGAGACGCGATTCCGGTTGCTCCGACGCCGCGATCATGCCCTCCGTCGAAATGTATCCGAGGGAATCGGCACCGATCGCCTGACGCACCCCTTCGAGGATGCCGTCCTCCGAGTCCACGCCGTTGGCGATGAGCTCTGCAGGAGAGGCGAAGTCGATGCCGTAGAAGCACGGCCACCGCACCGGCGGTGACGCGATGCGCACGTGAATTTCGAGTGCACCGGCTTCACGCAACATTCGGATGAGGGCGCGCTGAGTGTTGCCACGAACAATCGAATCGTCCACTACGACGAGCCTTTTGCCGCGAATGACCTCTTTGAGAGGATTCAGTTTGAGCCGGATGCCGAGCTGACGAATTGTCTGCGACGGCTGGATGAACGTGCGCCCGACATAGGCATTCTTCATCAGGCCCTGGCCGTACGGAATTCCCGAACCCTGGGCGAAGCCGACTGCGGCGGGCGTTCCCGACTCCGGCACCGGAATCACGAGGTCACCTTCGGCTGGATGCTCCTCGGCAAGACGACGGCCGATCTCGACGCGAGTGGAATGCACCGAGCGACCGCCGATGACGCTGTCCGGCCGTGCGAGGTAGACGTATTCGAAGACACAGCCTTTGGGTTCCGGAGCTGCGAAACGCGACGAGCGGACACCGTCCGCGTCGATGGCGAGGAGCTCACCCGGCTCGATGTCACGCACGAATGCTGCGCCGACGATGTCGAGGGCTGCGGTCTCGCTGGCGACGACCCAGCCGCGATCGAGTCGTCCGAGGCACAGCGGTCGAACACCGTGCGGGTCCCGAGCGGCGTAGAGCGTGTGCTCGTCCATGAAGGTCAGGCAGAACGCTCCCTTGAGCGTCGGCAACAATTCCATCGCTGCCTGCTCGATGGTGCAGTCGGCGGCCTTGTGCGCGAGGAGAGCGGCCACGACGTCGGAATCCGATGTCCCGTTGCCCTGCAGTCGGTCGCTGATGAGACCTTCTTCACGTGCTCGCGTCGCGAGTTCGGCGAAGTTGACGAGGTTGCCGTTGTGGCCGAGGGCGATGCCCGTGCCCGCCTTGGTGGTGCGAAAGATTGGCTGCGCGTTCTCCCAGGTGACCGACCCACTGGTCGAGTACCTGCAATGTCCGATGGCGACGTGGCCCGGCATGGCACCGAGTGTCTGCTCGTCGAACACCTGGCTTACGAGACCGAGGTCCTTGAACACCAGAACCTGCGAACCGTCGGACACAGCGATTCCGGCGGCTTCCTGTCCCCTGTGCTGCAGCGCATACAACCCGTAGTACGAGAGCTTCGCCACATCCTCCCCCGGAGCCCACACACCGAATACGCCGCACTCTTCACGAGGCTCGTTCTCGGGTTCGTCTATGGGTTTGCCTAGCAGAAGGTTTGGACTTGTTACCGAAATATCGGCAGAGGTCACAGCACTGCTCCCTAAGGGGACGGGGTGAGGGGCATGGCCCAGTCTACGGGCACACGAGCCAACTCAACGCATCGTGGGCGGGTGACATTCCCCGGCCGTCCGTTTTGCGGTAACCGGCTGGCCACCTCAGTGGCACGGATAAGTGCCGCCCGGGGCACTTATCCGTGCCACTGGGCCGTCAGGCACGAAGAATCGGCAGCCAGTGGCCCACTTCGGCGGCGCGACTGCCCGATGCAGTGATGGATCCGTCGGCCAGCGCATCCTCGAAGCTACGGGTTCCCGTCGCCACCTCGAGCCACGTCCGGGGATCGGTCTCGACGACGTTGGGCGGTGTCCCACGGGTGTGCCGGGGTCCGGTGATGCACTGCACCGCGACGAACGGCGGAACCCGCACTTCGACGCTCGAACCCGGTGCGACCTGGGCGAGCGTGCGGACGGTGGTGCGTACTGCGTCGGCCACGGCAGCGCGGGGCGGCTTGTCGACCGAGCCGTCACGCACCCAGTCCGCGACCGCCAGTACCGCGGTGCGTACTTGTTCCGGGGTGACGGTTTTGGTCGGAGCCATGCCGATCAGCTTATTCGGGTCGTTCCTGCAGGCTCCTACTCCCTTATCTGGGTCGTTCCTGCAGGCTCCACTCCCGCCACGAGGGCACCGCTATCGAGCGACCAGGTCACGTGCACGCACAGCCAGAACCGCTCCCGACGCGTTGACGGCGTAGTGCAGCATCATCGGCGCCAGAACACTGCCACTTCTCCGGCGCAACCACGAGAACAGCACACCCGCGAAGAAGGTCCCCACCACTGTCAGAGCGACGGAATCCCCCGCCGCACGCGCAGGGTGAATGTGCCAGAGTCCGAAGAAGATCGGCGACGAACCCGGTGATGCGGCGTCGAGCACGGCTCTGAAGGTGAGTTCCTCGGTGAGGACGGTGCCGATCGGGATCCGGAACAGTACCCACTCGGCCAAGTCGTCGTCCGACGGTCGAACCCGCTGGACCAACGACGGTACGGACGCGACCACCGCCGATGCCGCGACGGGCACCGCCGCGGCGCCGAGACCCCACGCCAGACCGCTTCTCCAGTTCTTCAGGCCGAGAGGTGCTCGGGTGACAGCGGCGAGCGATACCCCGAAAGCTGTGTTCACCACTGCGCGACGGCGGTCGGAGAGTGCCAGCCGAGGGACGACGGCACCGCTCCACGCAGTCGTCACTGCACCGAGCACGAGGGCTTTCACTTCTCGGGGCCGTCCCGACCTGCGTACTCGTCCATCACCGAGCGCACCTTTTCGGTGTCCTCGTCGGTCCAACCCGCGGGTGCGGCGACCGAGACCCATCCGTCGAGGACGAGCGTTCCGTAGTTGTGTCCATGCCCGTCCGGCACGCCCGCCGCGTTGGTGAGGTCGGCTGCGACCTGCCAGAACGTGACGATCGGGAACCACCGCATGTCCGGCAGACGGTCCGGCCCCGGTGCCTCGGCGAGCCAGTCGGGACGCTCGAACAGCAGGTCCGGCGACCACCACACCACTGGGTCCGAGGCGTGCTGCACGTACAGAATCCGCGGGCTGAGCCACGGCTCGCCTTCAGGCGGGATGCCGGACGAATTGTCGGCGAAGCGAACGACGAGACCGTCGGCGTACACGGGCCGCACCTCTGGGCTTCCCGGATCGCGGCGAGTCACGAACTGACCCCACAGCCGATTGGAGTTCGGCGGTCCCACCCACAGGACACCGTCGACGGTGTCGCGGATGTCGGCAAGACCGTCGAAGGCTCCTTCGCCGGACGCGGTACCGAGGCTCTCGCCGTAGACGTAGAACCGTGGACGGGTCTCCTCGGGTTCCTGGAGCCACCGCTGGTGCACCTTGTCGATGAGCGCCCGACCGGCTTCGGCGGCCTTGTCGCGTTCGGCGAGGAACGAGATCCAACTGGGCAGGTAGGAGTACTGCGCGGCGACAGTAGCGACGTCGCCGCCGAACATGAGCTCCTCTGCTTCGATGGCCGTCGGGTTGACCCATCCGGTTCCGGTGGTGGGAACGACGACGAGTGCCTGGCGCTGGAAAGCACCGGTTCGTTCGAGTTCCTGCACGACGATGTCGAGCCGTTCGTCCTGTGTCTCCGCAGTTTCGAGGCCCGCGTAGGCACGGATCGGTTGAAGCGCAGGCCTGCCGAGTCCCTCGGAGATCTCGTCGGCGCTCAGCCCGCTGGACACGAAGTTGCGGCCCTCGAATCCGAGGGAGTCCCACGGGGCCAATGATTCCGGGCTGCCGGAGCGCTCGGGCACCGTCGGTTGCACTGCGCCTTCGCGGGTTTCGCTGTTCTGCAGGCTGAAGATCGAGTTGGTCACCTCGGAGACCGCACGCAGCAGAACGCCCTGCACGAGCGCGATGACGAGGACGACCACCAGCACGACCCCGATGACGTTGGCGACCTCGCGGGGCATCTTGACGACCTTGTTCATCTGGCGAGCCAGGAACCGTACTAGATCACGCAGTACGCGCATTCCCGAGATGAACAGGGCAGCAACACCGATACTCAGCGCACCGGTCCGGAAATATCCCGTGGTCGTCGTGCCCTCGGCATCCATGAGCGCAGCTAGTTCACGCTGCCACCCGGCGGACAGATACAACATGTACAACGCCACGAAGATCGCGATCGGCACGAACGCGAACTTGATCCGCAACTCCACCTTGCGCGGCAGCGGCCACCACGACTTGCCGGCGAGAAACCACCGCGTCACGGCCCACCCGACGACGACGCCGAAACCGTAGCCGATGGCGGCGTTGATTCCGCCTATCAATCCTTGGAACAGCCAATCACGCGGCAGCAGAGACGGAGTGAGCGACCAGCAGAAGAACAGCGCGCCGAACACGATGCCGGTGAAGTCCAGCTTCAGCAGACCCCACGCCCACATGACAAAGGGATGTTTTTCGGGAGAAGGTACGGCAAAGTCGATCGGCAGTCGGTAGTGCGTGTGTTCACGCTCTACGGTGCTGAGATCGTTGTGCGATACCTCCTCCGTGGTCACTGACCTACCCGAAGAGTCTGGGCAGGGTGCTCTCGAATGTTTCGCGGAGTTCGGTCATCGCGACCGAGAACTGCCCCTGAACCTCGATTTCGTCCGAGCCTTCGTCGACGACGCCGATGCGCGTCCACGGCAGACCACGGGCGGTGCACATGCCGGTGAATCGAGTCTCTTCGGTGCGCGGCACAGCGACGAGCACGCGGCCGGAGGACTCGGAGAACAAGGTGACGAACGGATCTGCGCCCTCGGGAATGAGGATGCGGCATCCGGTTTCGCCTGCCAACGCTGCTTCGACGACAGCCTGCGCGAGGCCGCCTTCGGAGAGATCGTGTGCGGCCGAGACCAATCCGTCACGGGAAGCTGCAAGCAGGATGTCGGAGAGCAGCTGCTCACGTGCCAGATCGACCTTCGGTGGGACTCCGCCGAGATGATCATGCTCGACCTGCGCCCAGATGGATCCGTCGAACTCGTCGTGCGTGTCGCCGAGCAGGATGAGCGTCTCGCCGGGCTCGAGGCCGAGGCCGGTCGGAATGCGGCGGTGCACGTCGTCGATGACGCCGAGAACACCGACGACGGGCGTCGGGAGAATCGGCTCGGAACCGGTCTGGTTGTAGAAGCTGACGTTTCCGCCGGTGACCGGGATGCCGAGTGTGACGCAGCCGTCGGCGAGACCGCGAACGGCCTGCTGGAACTGCCACATGACGCCCGGATCCTCGGGAGAACCGAAGTTGAGGCAGTTGGTCACAGCCTTCGGCGTCGCGCCGGTGACGGAGACGTTGCGGAACGCCTCCGCAAGAGCGAGCTGCGCGCCCTGATACGGATCGAGAGCGGTGTAGCGACCGGACGCATCGGTCGCGAGCGCGATGCCGCGGCCCGTCTTCTCGTCGATGCGAATCACTCCGGCGTCAGCGTTCTCGGCAAGCACGGTATTCCCGCGGACGTAACGGTCGTACTGCTCGGTGATGAACTTGCGGCTGCACAGCTGCGGGCTACTGATCATCTTCAGCAGAGTGGCCTTCAGCTCGTCCGCGGTGCCGGGACGCTTCAACGACGCTGTGGTGTTCGCGACGAGTGCGTCCTGGGTGTCGGGACGCTTGACCGGACGGTTGTAGACGGGGCCGTCGTGCGCGACGGTCTTCGGCGGAACATCGACGACGGTGTCGCCGTGCCACGTGATCTCGAGGTTGTCGCCGTCGGTGACCTCACCGATGACCGTCGCGAGCACGTCCCACTTCTTGCAGACGGCCATGAACTTCTCGACATTGTCGGGCGTGACCACCGCGCACATGCGCTCCTGTGATTCGCTCGAGAGAACCTCCGCGGGGGTCATTCCCGTGGCACGCATCGGGACCTGCTCGAGCGCGATGTGCATACCGCCGCTGCCGGCTGATGCAAGTTCGGATGTGGCACACGACAGTCCGGCGCCGCCGAGGTCTTGGATGCCGACGACGAGCTTGCCCGCGTACAGCTCGAGACAGGCCTCGATGAGGACCTTCTCGGTGAACGGGTCGCCGACCTGAACAGCAGGAAGCTTCTTCCTGCCGCCTCCCGTCTCATCACCGTCGAACGTCTCCGAGGCGAGCACGGACACGCCGCCGATGCCGTCGAGACCCGTACGAGCACCGAACAGAATGATCTTGTTGCCCAGACCGGACGCGAAGGCGAGGTGCATGTCCTCGACGCGCATGACTCCCGCACACAGAGCGTTGAGCAGCGGGTTGCCGGCGTAGGAGGCGTCGAACACGGTTTCGCCGCCGACATTGGGGAGGCCGAGCGAGTTACCGTATCCACCGACTCCCGAGACGATGCCGGACAGGACGCGGCGGGTGTCGGGCGCATCTGCAGCACCGAAACGCAGCTGGTCCATGACGGCGATCGGACGGGCACCCATGGCCATGATGTCGCGGACGATGCCGCCGACACCGGTGGCAGCGCCCTGGTAGGGCTCGACGTACGACGGGTGGTTGTGGCTTTCCACCTTGAACGTGACGGCCCACCCGTCACCGACGTCGACGACGCCTGCGTTCTCGCCGATGCCCGCAAGCATGGACTTGCGCATCTCGTCGGTGGTGGTTTCGCCGAAGTACTTCAGGTGCACCTTGGAGGACTTGTACGAGCAGTGCTCGCTCCACATGACGGAGTACATGGCCAGCTCGGCATCCGTCGGCCGCCGACCGAGGATTTCCTTGATGCGGGCGTACTCGTCGTCCTTGAGTCCGAGTTCTTTGTACGGCTGCGCGACGTCAGGTGAAGCGACTGCGGCGGAGACAGTGTCAATTTTCTCAAAGCTGTCGGACACGAGGAGTGGGGTCCCTTCCTGGAGCGAAATGCCTTCGGAGAGTCTATCCGCGCAGGGTGACAGGCCCCAAAAGCAGCATGCAAACCCTCGTGTAAGCATGGCTTGGTGGACATCGCGCTGACAGAGAACGATTTGGACGAATCAGGCGTCCTGACGCCTCAGATGGTGGTCAAGGGTGTGGATATCCCCAGGAAAGCCGTGGTGTGCTTCTTCGCCGAAGTGATCGAATCCATAGCCGGTCAGGGCAAGGCACGGGTGTTGTCGGTGCTCAGATCCGAGCACGGTGAGCACCCCGTCTACGAGGTGGAGCGCGGCGGCGAGCGACTGGCGGTGTTCCATCCGGGCGTCGGCGCCCCGTTGGCTGCACTGTTCCTGGAAGAAGCGATCGCGCTCGGATGCTCGGAGTTCGTGGCTGTCGGCGGAGCAGGCGCTCTCACCGATCAGCTCGGCATGGGCCACGTGATGGTCGTCGACAGCGCCATCCGCGACGAGGGCACCTCGTTCCACTACCTGCCCCCGGGCCGAGTGGTCGAGGCCGACCCTGCCGGGGTTGCTGTACTCCAGAGCGTTCTGACCGAGGCCGGAATTTCCTTCGTCACCGGTCGGTCGTGGACCACCGACGCCCTCTACCGCGAGACCCGCAGCCGCGTGTCCCGACGCGTCGACGAGGGGTGCTTGACGGTCGACATGGAGGCGTCGGCCTTCTGCGCAGTCGCCCAGTACCGCGGGGTCCAGTTCGCCCAACTGCTGTACGCGGGTGATTCCCTCGCCGCCGACTGGGAGCACCGGGGATGGACCAAAGCGGGCACCGTTCGTGAACAGTTGTTCTGGCTGGCGGCCGATGCGTGCCTGCGCTTCGCGCCCGTGCGCAAATAAGTACCGCCCGACGTAATTACGCACTCACGAGGCTTGAGCAGGTCGTGCGTGCGTAATTCCCGCCCGCCGTAACTACGCACGCACGGGCGGGGCGGGCCGCGCTCAGGCCGGAGCCAGGAATGCGCCCAATGCGTCGGCGTAGGCCTTCACGTCCGATGCACCCATCAGCTCGCGCGAGGAGTGCATCGCGAGCTGAGCCGCACCGACGTCCACGGTCGACACTCCCGTCCGCGAGGCGGTTATCGGTCCGATCGTCGAACCACAGGGCAGATCAGCCCGGTGGACATAGCGCTGCAACGGAACCCCAGCCTGCTCGCACGCCAACGCGAATGCACCGGCACCCTCGGAATCGGTTGCGTATCTGAGATTTTGGTTGACCTTGAGCACAGGGCCGCCACCGAGTTCGATCCGGTGTGCGGGCTCGTGCCGGTCGGGGTAGTTGGGGTGTGTTGCGTGTGCCATGTCGCCCGACGCGCAGATGGATCCGGCCATAGCGCGCAGGAACTCTTCGCGACCCCCGCCGCGGCCCAACACGATTCGCTCGAGCACCGTGTTCAACAGGTCCGAGAACGCGCCGCGGTCGGACATGCTGCCGACTTCTTCGTGGTCGAACAGTGCCAACACGGGGGTGAAGGCCGTCGGGTTCCGGACGGCCGCGAGGAGCGCTTGCGTTCCGGCATAACAGGTTCCCTGATTGTCGAGCCTCGGCGCACTGACCAATTCGTTCTCGACGCCGACGACCGCACTCGGCGCGAGATCGTGGGTCATCAGTTCCCAACCGAGAACGGACGACGGGTCGACGCCTTCACGTTCGGCAACGAAATCGAGGAATGAACGGGGCGAATTGCCCACTCCCCAAATGGCATTGACGTGCCGCTGAGGATCCAGCGTCACGCCCTTGCGATCCTCGGACAGATGGATCGCCAGTTGGGGTACACGCAGGATGGGCTCGTCGATCTTGACGAGGACCTCCCGTAGGCCGTTTCCGTCGCGCACACTCAAGCGCCCGGAAATTCCGAGATCACGGTCCAGCCAGGAGTTGAGCCATGCGCCGCCGTACGGCTCCAGTCCCACCATCTGCCACCCTGCGGACTCCAGATCAGGGTGCTGCTTGACGCGCAGGTTGGGACTGTCGGTATGACCGCCGACAATCCGGAACGGGTGGCCGGCAAGAGCGGGGCCCGTGCGATCGCTCTCCGTGCTCCATGCGACGAGGGAGCCGCCGCGGATGAGGTAATACCGGCCCACCTCGGTAGGCCAGGCCTCCGTTTCGTCGACGCGTACGAACCCCGCTTCCTCCAGTTGCACCGCAACCGTGCGGCACACATGGAAGGGCGACGGTGAGACGTCGACGAAGTTGCACAGAGCGGCAGCAGACGCAGAAACACTGAACGGCATGGGAACCATTGTGTCAGTAGCTGCGTCGAACAGACCAAGGAGCACACGCAACCCGGGGGACGAAAATGAGCGATCTAGCCGAACATGCATCCAGGGCAACCACCGTCGCGATCATTCGCAAGAAAGTGATGGCCTCACTCACACGGCGTGGCATTCGCGCCACGAAAGTGAACGCCGTCACGCTGCGGCTCGATTCGGGTGGCTACGTGGGGTTGGACAACCTGGTGGATCGGTGCCTGAACTACTCGAACAGTTCCTGGAACGACGTCGTCGAAGCACACGTGACGACGCTGTTGGACATGCAGAAATACAGCGATCCGGCGCACATCGCCTCCATGCCCGACGACGAGTTCTACATGCGCTTGCGTGAGCGGGTCGCGCCTGCGAGCCTTCTGCGGCAACTGAACGAGTTCTCGTATACGCGTCCGCTGGTCGACGCCTTCGATTCGCCGAGGCGCATGTTGAATCTGACGTTCCCGGACCTCGCGTTGACGCTGCCCGACGTTGCGCTCGTAGGTCGAGACCTGGAGACGGCGTGGGCATTCGGACGCGCGAACACTGCAGCGATGAAGTTCGACCGCCGCGAGTCGATGATCAAGGACAACATCACCATCGACGTGTTGCGCGGCGACTCCATCTACCTCGCGTCGAAGGTGGCCGACATGCCTACGTTCATCGATCGCTACCTGGACGAGGCGCCTTTCGGCGTTCTGTTCACGATCCCCAACGCGTACGAGATCGACAACTTCCTTCCACGCACGTTCGAGGAAACCGCGCGCGCGGCAGAGCTGATGGTCGGCGTCGCGCAGATGTTGTCGAGAGATACGCCCAATCCGTTGTCCGACCACGTGTACTTCTGGAGAGACGGCGAGTACTGCCAGGTCAGCGGCGATGCATCGGCAGGGGTGTTCGCGGCAACGCTCCGCGAGCTACACGAGCTCTAGTGCCCCGTTATCTTTTAGGCGGTCCTTGAAACCGAGGGCTGCGGTCGCCAGACCTGGTATGACTTCTTGCCCCTGTCATCAATGATCCGGGGGGTGGTGTCGCCGGGTGTGGTGGCATCGATGAACCGCTGATAGGGACAGGGCCGCTGATCGTGAGCAGGTCTCTTCATAACGTGGGTGTCGGGTATCGATGTCGGATCGGCGACCGGCGGTACACCGGACGAAGGACTGCTTCATGGACACGAGTTACGCCGTGTTTTGCGGCATTGACGTGGGAAAATCCGAGCATCACGCTGTCGGTCTCGCCGTCGACGGCACCCGCCTATACGACAAAGCACACCCAACGACGAGGCTCGTCTACGCACAGTTTTCGACCGCCTCTCCGCGCACGGACCGGTGTTGATCGTGGTCGATCAACCCAACACGATCGGTGCGCTACCGGTCACCGTCGCCCGCTCCTGCGGTCACCGAGTGGCGTACCTTCCGGGCCTGTCGATGCGCCGAATCGCAGACCTGTATCCAGGGCAGGCCAAGACCGACGCGCGCGACGCGTTCATCATCGCCGACACGGCCAGGACCATGCCGCACGCTGCGGCGGGTCGACACAGGCGATGACACACTCGCCGAGCTCAGTGTTCTGATCGGTTTCGACGACGACCTTGCCGGCGAAGCAACCCGCGTCAGCAACCGAATCCGGGGACTACTGACCAGCATCCACCCGCGCTCGAACGAGTACTCGGACCGCGAGTCACCCACCCCGCCGTGCTCGAAATCCTCTCCCGGTGCGGTGGCCCGCCGGCATTCGCACTGCTGGCAAACGAAAGCTGACCGCCATCGCTGCGAAGAACGCCCCACGAATGGGCGCCCGACTGGTGGTAGAAATCTACACCGCACTCGAGGACCAGACCGTCGTAGTCCCTGGGTCCGCGGCTGCCGAGACTGTACCAAAACTTGCAGATTCTCTCAAAGAGACACTGCAACAACGGAAAGCAATCGGCCTGGACGTGGAGAGGATGCTCGATGCCCACCCTCTTTCCTCGGTCCTGATCTCGATGCCTGGCGTCGGAATCAGGACAGCTGCACGCATCCTTCTCGAAGTCGGTGACGGTTCGGCATTCAAAACAGCAGGACACCTGGCCGCCTACGCCGGCATCGCACCCGTGACCCACCGATCCGGCACCTCGATCCGAGGTGAGCACCCAGCGAGATCAGGAAACCGCAAACTCAAACGAGCGTTGTTCCTTTCGGCCTTCGCCGCACTGCACGACCCCACCAGTCGCGCCTACTACGACCGCAAGCGAGCCGAAGGCAAGAAACACAACGCAGCCCTCATCTGCCTAGCTCGACGCCGGTGCGACGTCCTGTTCGCCATGCTCAAGAACAAGACCCTTTACCAACCGCCCGCAGCTCACGCAGCTTGACAGAAAACATAGGGACACCCCCCGTTATCTTTTAGGCGGTCCTTGAAACCGAGGGCTGCGGTCGCCAGACCTGGTATGACTTCTTGCCCCTGTCATCAATGATCCGGGGGGTGGTGTCGCCGGGTGTGGTGGCATCGATGAACCGCTGATAGGGACAGGGCCGCTGATCGTGAGCAGGTCTCTTCATAACGTGGGTGTCGGGTATCGATGTCGGATCGGCGACCGGCGGTACACCGGACGAAGGACTGCTTCATGGACACGAGTTACGCCGTGTTTTGCGGCATTGACGTGGGAAAATCCGAGCATCACGCTGTCGGTCTCGCCGTCGACGGCACCCGCCTATACGACAAAGCACTACCCAACGACGAGGCTCGTCTACGCACAGTTTTCGACCGCCTCTCCGCGCACGGACCGGTGTTGATCGTGGTCGATCAACCCAACACGATCGGTGCGCTACCGGTCACCGTCGCCCGCTCCTGCGGTCACCGAGTGGCGTACCTTCCGGGCCTGTCGATGCGCCGAATCGCAGACCTGTATCCAGGGCAGGCCAAGACCGACGCGCGCGACGCGTTCATCATCGCCGACACGGCCAGGACCATGCCGCACACGCTGCGGCGGGTCGACACAGGCGATGACACACTCGCCGAGCTCAGTGTTCTGATCGGTTTCGACGACGACCTTGCCGGCGAAGCAACCCGCGTCAGCAACCGAATCCGGGGACTACTGACCAGCATCCACCCCGCGCTCGAACGAGTACTCGGACCGCGAGTCACCCACCCCGCCGTGCTCGAAATCCTCTCCCGGTGCGGTGGCCCCGCCGGCATTCGCACTGCTGGCAAACGAAAGCTGACCGCCATCGCTGCGAAGAACGCCCCACGAATGGGCGCCCGACTGGTGGTAGAAATCTACACCGCACTCGAGGACCAGACCGTCGTAGTCCCTGGGTCCGCGGCTGCCGAGACTGTCCTACCAAAACTTGCAGATTCTCTCAAAGAGACACTGCAACAACGGAAAGCAATCGGCCTGGACGTGGAGAGGATGCTCGATGCCCACCCTCTTTCCTCGGTCCTGATCTCGATGCCTGGCGTCGGAATCAGGACAGCTGCACGCATCCTTCTCGAAGTCGGTGACGGTTCGGCATTCAAAACAGCAGGACACCTGGCCGCCTACGCCGGCATCGCACCCGTGACCCACCGATCCGGCACCTCGATCCGAGGTGAGCACCCAGCGAGATCAGGAAACCGCAAACTCAAACGAGCGTTGTTCCTTTCGGCCTTCGCCGCACTGCACGACCCCACCAGTCGCGCCTACTACGACCGCAAGCGAGCCGAAGGCAAGAAACACAACGCAGCCCTCATCTGCCTAGCTCGACGCCGGTGCGACGTCCTGTTCGCCATGCTCAAGAACAAGACCCTTTACCAACCGCCCGCAGCTCACGCAGCTTGACAGAAAACATAGGGACACCCCCCCGGATACACAGAAGACATTGCCGTCGGGGTCTGCCAGTGTGACCCATCGAAAGTCGCCCATCGTATGACGATCGACCTCCGAAGCGCCCGAACCCACCAGGCCGGTCACCTCCGCGTCGAGGTCGGACGTCGTCAAATCCAGATGAATGCGGTTCTTGCCCTGCGTCGGGTCGTCGACCTTCTGGAATGCGAGCAGGTAGGGCACGGATGGGAGGGCAACGGTGTAGAACCAACCGTCGTTCTCCTGCTCGATGTTTCCGCCGGTCCGATCCGCCCACCACTGTGCAAGCGGTCCGGGATCGGCGGAATCGAAGTGATCATTGCCGGAGTCAGCGTCATGACGCAAGAGACTAACCGTGGCCACCGACACTTAAGCAGGAGTGGAGCCCGCGGAACGACCCAGTTAAGCAGGAGTGGAGCCCGCGGAACGACCCAGTTAAGCAGAAATGATGGCGTCCAATGCCGAGTAGAAGATTCCGAGACCGTCGTCGCTCGGGCCGGTGAGAGCCTCGGTGGCGTGCTCGGGGTGCGGCATCAGTCCGACGACACGACCGTTGGCCGACGAGATGCCCGCGATATCGCGCTGCGAACCGTTCGGGTTGGATCCGCTGTAGCGGAACACAACTCGGCCTTCACCTTCGAGTTCGTCGAGCACATTCGCAGACGCCTGGAAGCGGCCTTCGGCGTTTTTGACGGGGATGAGGATCTCGGCCCCGGTCTCGTAGCGCGAGGACCATGCGGTGTCCGCGTTCTCGACCTTCAGCCACTGGTCACGGCACACGAAATGCAGTCCCTCGTTGCGTGTCAGCGCACCGGGGAGCAGGCCTACCTCGCACAGCACCTGGAAACCGTTGCAGATACCGAGCACCGGCATGCCGCCCTCGGCTGCCTTCACGACCGATTCCATGACCGGTGCGAACCGGGCGATCGCTCCAGCGCGCAGGTAATCGCCGTAGGAGAAGCCGCCTGGGACGACGATGGCGTCGACGTTCTTCAAGTCGGCGTCGGCGTGCCACAGGCTGACTGGCTCGCCGCCTGCCAACGTGACGGCGCGGGAGGCGTCGACGTCGTCGAGAGTTCCGGGGAAGGTAATGACCCCCACGCGGGCGGACAAGTTGCGAGCGCTCATGCTTCTCGGGTGACCTTCCAGTCCTCGATCACCGTGTTGGCGAGCAGCGATTCCGCGATCTTTTCGAGCTCGGCGTCGTCGACGCTGTCGTCGACCTCGAGCTCGAATCGCTTGCCCTGGCGCACGTCGGACACTCCTGCTACGCCGAGGCGACCGAGCGCACCTGCAATTGCCTGACCCTGGGGATCGAGGATTTCGGCCTTGGGCATGACATCGACAACAACTCGGGCCACGAGTGAGCTCCTTGAAAGTTCGGTACCGGCAGGACAGGAGTCTACGCAGCCCCAGCGACAGGCGCGAAACTGCGCTTACTGTGGAGTCATGCGACTGACACACTTCGGACATTCCTGTGTACTCGTCGAACTGAACGGCACCACCGTGCTCTTCGACCCCGGCAACTTCTCGCACGGCTTCGAGGGCATCACCGGTCTCGACGCCGTACTCATCACACATCAGCACCCGGATCACGTCGACCTCGAGCGCCTCCCCGCACTGTTGGACGGAAATCCGAGTGCCGCGTTGTACTCGGATCCGATGACGGCATCGCAGCTCGGAGCGCGGTGGACGGCAACCCATGCCGGTGACGTCTTCTCGATCGGCGGCATCCAGGTGACCGGGGTCGGCGGCACACATGCCGTCATCCATCCCGAACTGCCCGTGATCGACAACACTGGCTATCTGCTCGGAACGCCGGAGAATCCTGGCCAGCTTCTGCATCCCGGTGATTCCCTGTTCGTACCCGAGCAGAAGGTCGACGTGCTCGCGCTCCCCACCGCTGCGCCCTGGTCGAAGTTGTCGGAGAACGTCGAGTTTCTTCGCGCCGTGGCACCGCGGGTGGCCTTCCCGATCCATCAGGCCGTCGTCGCCGAGCAGGCTCGCGGTATCTACTACGGGCGGTTCAAGGACATGGCCGACGAGGTCACCGAGTTCCGGACATTCGACGAGGAAACGTCGGTCCAGATTTAGCCGGTTACCTCCGTCGGCAAGGTGTCCAGCATGTTCACCTGCGAGCCATCCCACTGGTAACGGATAGCTGCTGGCCCTCCTTCGGGGTTGGCAAACGCCTCGTCGGCGACCAGCCATCGGTAGTTCACGGTGACGGTGTCCCCGGTCTGCCCCACCACGGACGTAAAGCTGTACGGCGCTGCCGTCGCCGTACCGAGGTAGACACCGCCCGCGAAGAACAGGATGTGCTCCGGAGTGCTTGCGGTCGCGTAGGGCGACGCCGCCGCCTCAACCCACGTGAACGACGCGCACGGATCACCCATCCGACCTGCCGTCCACGCTTCGTCAGGGAAGTACTGAGGGATGGAAGCGAGCGCATCGACCACCACGGACGAGCCCGGCTCGATACACGCCACAGGTTGAACCACCTGAGGGGTTGCGTCGACCGACGGGATCCGGACCTCCGTCGGCAGTGCGGGAATCTGACTTAAGGAGTTCGGGATCACGACGTTGGGGACGGCCCCGACAGAGGGCGCCACAGTCGGCGTCACGGCCTGTTGTCCTGGTGCTGCCGACGATTCGCGGGCGGCCGTAGCCGACCCGTCGTCGGTGTTTCCGCAGGCCGCGAGGGCCACGACACTGAGTCCCACGAGCAGAAGTCTCTTCATGAGCGCCGCCTCGACATCGATTGCATCGTCGAGGGTTACATAGCGCGGACCAGCTGGTCCGTTACAGCGAAGGCCGCCTCTCCTAGTGGCGCGCCCCCGGCCCCTGGAGGGCACTTGTCCGTGCCACTGGCGGCGGAGCCGCCTATGCCGCCTTCATGCGTCGGACGTGCTCGTAGACGCCGGGGGTCGCGCCGCTGTAGAGCGCGAGATCAACGGCGTCAAGGATCGCCTGACGCGGGCCGCTGCGGCCGAGTTGCTTTGCGCTGACTGCCAATCGAACCGTTCCGCCGCGTCGTGCAGTCCGGCCGGCTCCGATCACCAATGCCCTGCACCACCAGGGTTCTGCCTTGAATCCCTCGCCGATCCCCAGTACCCGGCTCCGTACAACCGCACCCGACTCCAGATCGTGAATGCCGCTGAGCCCGGCGATCATCCGGAACCCCGCTTCGGGGAGCGCGGACACCGCCCCGGGCGACGCGATCCACCGCGGCGCCGCGAAAACCCGGGTGCGCAGACCGGTTTGCTCCATCACTCGATCGGCAGCCATCAATCTCAGTTTCGCTTCGTGCCGCGGAAGAGTGGCGAATTCGGCGCGACGGCTCTTCGTCGCAGCCTGGTCGTAGCCGTGCAGAATGATCGCGTCGCCGAGGTCCCGACGGTTACGCAGCCAGTCCTGGGTGCTCTCGTCCTGCGTCAGCCGATACTTGTCCTTCAATCGCGGGGCAACGAGGAGTGAGAGCGCCACACCGCGCTTGTCGAGCTCGCGTGCAAACTCCGCCGCGTACTCGCAAGTGTCGTCCCTGATTCCGCTCACCGACACGATCAGTGCTCCAGACATGCCGCGAGCCTCGCACACCAGGGTGAACGAGGCTCGACGTCAGGATTGATCGCTGCTAAACGGCGATGGATTCCTTCGGCAGAATCTTGTCGATCGCTGCGAGGACCTCGGGCGCGTCCGGTTCGGTACGAGGACGAAAGCGGTTGGTGACGACGCCGTCGGGCGAGATCAGGAACTTCTCGAAGTTCCACTGGATGTCGCCTGCGGTGCCGTCGGCATCCTCGGTCTTGGTGAGCTCGGCGTACAGCGGGTGCCGGTTCTCGCCGTTGACCTCGATCTTCTCCGTGATGGGGAAAGTGACGCCGTAGGTGGTCGAGCAGAACGTCTCGATCTCCTCGGCGGTGCCGGGTTCCTGTCCGCCGAACTGGTTGCAGGGAACGCCGATGACCGACAGTCCCTTCGCCGCGTATTCGGTGGCCAGCTTCTCGAGCGTGGCGTACTGCGGGGTCAAGCCGCACTTGGAGGCGACATTGACCACCAAGACCGCCCTCCCTGCGTACTCATCGAGCGAGGTGGGCGCACCGCCCAGCGTGTTGATGCCGATGTTCTGGACTTCAGTCATTCCCTGAACTTACCCGTGGGTACCGACTTTCGGTGAGTCGGCTGCACGAAGCCTGTCCGCGCACACACAAGAGCGGCCCTCGGGTAGGAGGGCCGCTCTTGTACTACACACCTGGTGACGGGGGGTGCGCGTCACCAGGTGGGGTCTCTATGCCTTGGCGACGGCTTTATCGAGGGCGACGTGACGGTCATCGCCGTCGACCACTCGCTTGTCGTCTTCGGGCAGGTGGTCGTCGACCATGGTCTCCTCGTCGAACGGCATGTCGCCGTCGAGCACGGTCTTGACGCGTGAGGCGTCGATCGTCTTGGTCCAAGTGCCGATGAGCAGGGTGGCGACGGCGTTGCCCGAGAAGTTCGTGACCGCACGAGCCTCGGACATGAACCGGTCGATGCCGACGATCAGGCCGACGCCGTCGAGGAGCTCGGGACGGTGGCTCGACAGGCCGCCGGCCAACGTTGCCAGACCGGCACCGGATACACCGGCCGCGCCCTTGGACGCGATGATCATGAACAGAAGCAAGGAGAACTGCTCGGGGATCGAGAGCGGCATGTTCATGGCATCGGCGATGAAGATCGAGGCCATCGTCAGGTAGATCGCGGTGCCGTCCAGGTTGAACGAGTAGCCGGTCGGGACGACGATGCCGACGGTGGTGCGCTCGACTCCGACGTGCTCCATCTTGGCGATCAGACGCGGCAGCGCCGACTCGGAGGAGCTGGTGGCGACGATGAGCAGGTACTCACGAGCGAGGTACTTGACGAGCTTGAAGATCGAGAAGCCGGAGACGAACTTCAGGATCATTCCGAGGAAGCCGAACACGAAGATGAAGCAGGTGATGTAGAACGCCAGCATCAGCGTGCCGAGCTGAATCACTGCGTCGAAGCCGGTCTTGCCGACGACGCCTGCAATGGCGCCGAAGGCACCGATCGGCGCGAGCCACAGGATCATCGTCAAGATGCGGAAGACGAGCTTCTGCACTGCACCGATGCCCTTGAGGATGCCTTCGCCTTGCTTGCCCATTGCCTGCAGTGCGAAGCCGACCAGGATCGCGACGAAGAGTGTCTGCAGCACGGATCCGGCAGTCAGCGACGAGAGCAGCGATTCGGGGATGATGCCGGCGATGAAGTCCATCGTGCCGCCGGCGCCCTCCGCGGTCTTGGCGTACTCTTCGCCGGCTCCTGAAGAGGGGATGTCCAGGCCGGTGCCCGGCTGGATCAGGTTACCGACGACCATGCCGATTCCAAGGGCGATGGTCGACATCGCGATGAAGTAAGCGAGGGCCAGGCCACCGACCTTGCCGACACTCGCGGCGGCCCGGACCGAACCGATGCCGAGCACGATCGTGCAGAAGATGACCGGGCTGATCATCATCTTGATCAAGCTGACGAACAGTGTTCCGAGCACTGCCAGCTCGACCGCGAACGTCTTTGCCGTCAGACCGACGATGACGCCGCCGATCACGGCAATGATCACCGCAATGTAGAGCCAGTGAGTCCTGTCGCGCTTCTTCTTGGGTTCGGCGACCGGGTTTCCGTTGCCGTCAGCATCGATGCTGGTAGTCATGGGTACGTCCTTTGTGACTTATGGAGTGAGTTGGATCACGCCTTGCTAGAAGATGATGTTGGTGGAAATCGTGACCGTAGTCACGGATACGTTCATTCTGTTCACGAGAACCGGTTACCGAAACGAGGCACGAGACGTGGCGAAGCGCCCGATGAGCGTTGCGGGACAAGTCCTGGTTCTGCAGTTGATCGTCATGGCCGTCATCGTGCTCGCCGGTGGCTTCCTGACGATCGTCAACGAGAGAACCAACAGCGACGACGCGACGCGACGCGAGGTGACCGCCATCGCGGCCAGCATCGCGAACGAACCATCGACGCCGATATCGATCGCGTCCGAAGACCCGACGGCTCGCCTCCAACCGGAGACAGAACGGATCCGAGCGATCACAGGAGTCGACTTCATCGTCGTGATGGCCCCCGACCGAACGCGTTTCACCCACACGACCGTCGACCTCATCGGTCAGCCGTTCAGTGGAAACATCGATCGTGCTCTCGCGGGCGAGACGTTCACGGAGACATACGTCGGCTCTCTCGGCCCGTCGATCCGCGCGGTCACGCCCGTCACCGACGTCGACGGCGACATCGTCGGACTCGTCTCGGCCGGTGTGACCCGCGACAAGATCAGTGACCAATTCTTGGCCGGGCTGCCGCTGATCATCGGGGTCGTCATCTCGGCCTTCATCGTCGCGACCGCAGGCTCGGTAGCCCTGAGCCGGCGACTGCGTCGGCAAACGCTCGGCATGGCGCCGGACGAACTGCGTTCGATGTACGAGCATCACGACGCCGTACTCCACTCGATCAGCGAGGGCCTGGTCGTCTTCGGCAAAGGCGATACCGCCGAAATCGTCAACGACGAAGCCAGGCGGCTTCTCGATCTTCCCGACGGGCCGGTCCGTCGCCAAGATCTTCCCGAGTCGTTGCGGGACATGAGTTCCGGCGGCGAACTTCACCTGACCGACACCCGCGTGCTCGTCGTCAATCAGGATCCGGTGATGTGGGAGGGACGAAGCCTCGGCGACGTCCTTACCATTCGCGATCGAACCGAGCTTCAAGGCGTGATGGGCGAGCTGGACTCGGTGCGCAGTTTCGCCGAATCGCTGCGGTCCCAGGCGCACGAGTCCGCCAACCGGTTGCACACGGTCATCACCATGGTGGAATTGGGACGTCCGCAGGAAGCCGTCGAATTCGCGACGGCCGATCTCGAACTCTCGCAGAACCTCATCGACCGGCTGATGGGCTCCGTCAACGAGCCTGCCCTCGCTGCACTCCTACTCGGAAAGGCGAGCCAGGCTGCCGAGCAGGGCGTGGAACTCACCATCACCGAGGACACCGCGCTCGATCACGCCGGGATACTCACTCCACGCGAATTGGTCACCCTGGTCGGCAATCTGATAGACAATGCAATCGATGCGTCGAAGGAATCCGAACAGCCGTGGGTCGAAGTGACCGTTCGTGATTCGGCGACGGAACTGCTGGTCAGAGTCTCCGACAGCGGACCGGGCATGGGTGAGGATGTTCTCCGGAACGCGCTGCGGCGGGGCTACTCCACCAAATCCGGATCGCGCGGGCTCGGACTCGCGCTCGTGACACAGATCGTGGGGCGCTATCACGGATCGCTGACGTCGGAGGTCACCTACGGTTCCGTTCTGACGGTCACTATCCCTGCCGACGCCTCATGAGTCGGGCACTGCAATGATTCGCGTACTGATCGTCGAGGACGAACCCCTCATCGCCGAGGCTCACCGCAGCTATGTCGAGCGGGTTTCCGGCTTCACCGTCGTCGCCATGGCGCACACCGGATCAGCCGCATTGCGAGCAGCCGCGGAGGCCGTCGATCCGATCGACCTGGTGCTGCTGGACATCGGACTACCCGACGCCAACGGCATCGACGTAGCCGCGGCACTCGGAGGGCTGCGACCGAGTCCCGACGTCATAGCCATCACCTCCGAGCGCGACCTGTCGGTGGTGCGCTCGGCGGTGGCGCACGGCGTGGTTCTGTATCTACTGAAGCCGTTCACGTTCGCGGCATTTCGCGACAAACTCGAACGATATCGCGAATTTCACGACGCACTGCCCGCAGGCGAGAACGCGGCGAGCCAGCGCGACATCGATCGAGCGATGTCGCACCTGCGCACGGCCGACGAACGAGCGTCGACACCCAAAGGCATTGCGCCGCAGACCATGGACGGTGTCACCGCCATCGTTCGCGACGCTCCGGGCGGCCTCAATGCGTCCGAGGCCGCCGCGCTTGTCGGAGTGTCCCGCGTGACGGCCTGGCGCTACCTCGAACGCCTCGCCGACGACGGTCTGGTCACCCGAAACACCGAGTACGGCAAAGCCGGTCGCCCCCAGGTGCGGTACGTCTGGCGGTAGGCGGCTCCGCCACCAGTGGCATGGTTGAGTGCCCTAGAAGGCACCTAACCACGCCACTGGGCGCCCACAGATCTCAGGCCGCGCCGGTCTGCTGCACGATCCAGGCGTACTCGAACGCCGCTTCCTTCCACTTCTCGTACCGACCGCTGACACCGCCATGACCTGCGCTCATTTCCGTCTTGAGCAACAAGTCCGAATCACCGGTCTTGGTAGCCCGCAGAGCCGCAACCCATTTGGCGGGTTCGACGTAGAGCACCCTGGTGTCGTTGATCGAAGTGATCGCGAGGATCGCCGGGTAGTCCTTGGCCTCGATGTTCTCGTAAGGGCTGTACGACTTCATGTACTCGTACACTTCCTTGTCCGCCAACGGGTTACCCCACTCGTCCCACTCGATGACCGTCAACGGTAGCGACGGATCGAGAATGGAGGTCAACGGATCGACGAACGGCACGTTGGCGAGAATCCCGTTGAACAGCTCGGGCGCCAGGTTCGCGACGGCTCCCATCAACAGCCCGCCCGCGCTACCACCGTCGGCGACGAGGTGCTTCGGTGACGTGCGACCACTGTCGATCAAATGCTGTGCAGCCGCTACGAAGTCGGTGAAGGTGTTCTTCTTCGTGAGCGTCTTGCCGTTTTCGTACCAGTGACGGCCCATCTCGCCGCCACCGCGCACGTGTGCGACGACGAACACGATTCCGCGGTCGAGCAGCGAGAGTCGTGCCACCGAGAACGCCGGATCCATCGACGCCTCGTAGGAGCCGTAGCCGTACAGCAGCGTGGGTGCAGGCCCGTCGGGAACATCCTTGCGCAGGACGATCGACAGCGGAATCCGGGTACCGTCCGGTGCCACCGCCCAATCACGGTGCTGGACGTACTGGGAAGCATCGAAATCCCCCAGCACCGGCTGCGACTTACGCAAGAGCAGCTCGCCCGTCGCCAGGTCGTAGTCGTAGACCTGGCCAGGAGTGATGAACGAGGTGTACACCAGACGCAGCAACGGCTGCTTCCACTCGGGATTCGAGCCTGCACCGACGGCAAAGAGTTCCTCGTCGAATTCGAGTTCCTTGTATTCGCCGTAGCCCTCGGGTCCGAGTGGCCAGATCGCCAGTCGCGTCAGCGCTTCGCGGCGGTAGTTGAGCACGAGGTGGTCGGCAAAGGCGTCGACGTCCTCGAGACGAACATCGTCGCGGTGCGGGACCAGGATCGTCTGATTCGACGGATCGTCGACGGGTGCGTCGGCGAGCAGGAAGTTCTCCGCTTTCTCGCCCTCGGTGCCCCATCCGTTGACGGACCCGTTGTGCTGGATCAGGAATCGGTCTTCTCCCTTGACCACAGCATGGTCGACGCTGTACTCGACACCGGTCTCACGGGGAAGTACGACGCGGAACTCGCCCTCGGGGTTCTCGGATTCGAGGACCAGGCACTCCGAGGTGATCTTCGAGCCGACCCAGATCATCAGGTACTTCTCGCTGCGGGTCGACCCGAACCCGACCCAGTAGCTTTCGTCGGGCTCGTGGAAGACCTTGACGTCCTCCGAGGAGGGCGTTCCGAGCTTGTGACGCCACACGGTGTCGGGACGCCAGGACTCGTCGACGGTCTGATAGAAGACGTGTTGGTGGTCCACGGCCCACGTTGCACCCGTCGACACCTTCTCGATCTCGTCGGCGAGCAGTTCGCCGGTGCGAAGATCCTTGAAGCGCAACGTGTATCGCTCGTCACCCTCGGTGTCCGTCGAATAGGCGAGCAGGTTGCCGTCCTCGCTGAT